>NZ_NEVI01000006.1:0-323340 GCF_002261415.1 Bordetella genomosp. 7
GATGTCTTCGATTACATCGAGCGGTTCTACAATCCCCGACGCCAACACTCAACGTTGGGCTACGTCAGCCCCATGCAATTCGAGGCAGCGGCTTGAGAGGTTAAACAAACTGTCCGGAGAAACGGGGCAAGGCCACTGTATGTGTTTAACAACCGCTAACGGCCGAGGCTGTGTGGAAACGCGTTATGTCCTCAGCGGCGCGCAACGCATTTAGTGCCATCGCAACAGCCCCGGTCCAAGCGCGACGTGTCGTTCGATGATTTCGGCACTCGACGGCTACGATAATTTAAGCTTGTGAGCAGACGACTGGCTAGGAGTACATACCTCGCTCCTTGTAGTACTTCTTTCGCGCATCGTTGGCAGAAACACCCAAGTCTGAGGCATTCAGAGTCTTTGAAACCACGCGAATCAACGATTCCAAGGTGAAGCAAACGAGCTTTAGCACATGACGAAGCTCAGCTCTTCGATACCTACCCAGGTCCTCAGCAGACGTCAGCGGCCGCCCTGGTTCTGCGGCCCCCCATGAAAACAAAGTTCCATACAACGTACCATGAGCGATCTCCGATGCATGGCGGTACAGAAGCAGACCAAATGCCAAGCCTCTTGTAGGCCCTGCGCCAAACATCAAATAGATCGCGTTCAGACGCTGCTGCATCACGTACGATCTCGGCCAGGCGATACAGATCTTCCGGTTTCTTGAGCAGGATCTGTCCATTTCGACCGAGCTCCAAACCTGCTCGTTGGGCTTCGAGTTGATGAGCGTCGGTGATGGGTTCGATAAACTGGATGGAAGGGCGGCGCTTATCTCCCCAGAACCTGAGCAACCATCGGTTCGATTTTCCGTCCAAAATCACCGAAAAATAGGTCTCGGTATCTCGCATCGACAGGTTTTCGCCAGGAAGAATATCGGTGCATATCTCGTGCAGACGCCGTTCTTCTGCCGTCGTGACGATCTTTTCGTTGTCCGGGTCGATAATCGGCGCGTCGTCATCTGGCGCAACTTCTACGGGTGGAACTTCCGATGCGTTGTCCGTTCGTGATTCTCAATGACAATGTACGGTGCCAGCCTTCCTGTCCATGTGGCAGCATTTTCCCGGAGGCGAATCTTTACGGCACCCGCCGCCATGAGAGTAGGCGTGAAATGGCAAGAGTAGGGCGGTGGCCAATACAGTGGCGATGGCTATGGCAGTTTTGCTCATGGACTGTCTCCGTTGAGCCGGGAATGGACGTTCGCTCCTCGCGGGATGGAACGGGGAGCGTCTGAAGGGGGCCTTGGCACGGCCCCGACTCGCTGGCCTGTACACCTGCCCTATGCACATTCAGTTAAATTCAGTCGTATTTAGGAGCATATGCTGCCCCAGTCTGCTTGCGCGATCAACCACGGGTCTACCCGTACGGTTGATGATACGCAGTCCGGTTTGCAGGGACCGAGCTCATTCGAACTGCAAGCGTCAAAATAACGAAACTCGCGCGGCGAAGCGCGTACACACGGCAAGCAGAGCGCAGGACCCTTCGCGTCGATGTGGGTAGTGAAGTATAATTTCAATAATAGAAACATATAGCATGATTTGCGTCGGGACCGGTGTTCCCGGGGGGCACAGCGATGAACTATCTACTCGAGAACATCAACACGAGCATCGCC
Organism: Bordetella genomosp. 7; assembly: GCF_002261415.1. NCBI lineage: Bacteria > Pseudomonadati > Pseudomonadota > Betaproteobacteria > Burkholderiales > Alcaligenaceae > Bordetella > Bordetella genomosp. 7. The sequence goes on from NZ_NEVI01000006.1 coordinate 1,643, forward strand.
CGTGCGGCCGAGCTGACGACGGACCCCGCCATGCTGCGGGTGCTGAAAACCATCAAGCAGCAGGTCGGCGAGCTGGCCCGGGCGGCGGATGACGCGAGCCAGGCCCGCCCGTCGGCCGCGGCTTCGCGCGTGGCGTCCGAACCTGTGGGGTCGCAAGCCACCACGCGTAAATAGCCACCCGCGGCGCTGCCTTTCGCCGGCACAGTGCTCGCCGGTGTCGCCAAGCCGGTCGCCTGAGTGCCGCGCCCCGGTTGATATTCGACGTTGCTATATGCCTTGCGACGCGCCGTCGTGTTGCGGGGCGTCGGGGTGGGCGCGCATGGATTGCGGCGCATCTTGCGGGTTTGCCGGCATGCCTTGATCGGTGGTGGCGGCCGGGGTTTCGGGTTTGGGGGGCTCCAGGGTCGTGGTTTGCCCCATGTGTACGGTGATCAGCGTGATCGACGGTCGAGCCAGGATGCGGCTCGCGGGCGGGTTGCCAGCAACCCGGTCATGACCCACAATGGCTGTGCCTCTACGTCGACCAGGTACCCATGTCTCTTCGAATGTATTTCCGCTGCGGTGCGGCGCTGTGTGTGGCGGCATTGACTGCCGCCTGTTCCAGCAGCCCGGGAACGTCCTCGCGCTTGTTCAACGAATGCACCTGGAATCGCAGTGCGTGCATGTATGAAGGCTCTTATGAGCCTGATGAAGAAGCCTATGCCGAGGAAGAGGCGCGTCGACTGAACAAGAGCCAGTCGATCAGGCTGCGGTCGAACTGATGATGACCTGAGCACGCGCCTTCGGGTGCGAGGGCGGCCGCTCATGGCGCTACGCGTGCCGTGACCGAAGGTCAGCCTTGGGAGTCGGCGGGCCGCGAAGCGCCGCATTGCCAGCAGGTCGAAAACTGCGGTTCAAGCCATTCGCCGCAGTCGCCGCAAAACCAGTGCGGGCGCGTGCGCCAGGCGTCGTCGACCTGGCCTTCGATGATGCGCAGGGCGGCGGCCTTGTCGCCTTCGCTTTCGAGCCATAGGTCGGGGCCGCATTGGTCCACGGGGATTTCCCCGGCTCCGCCCTGCAGGTATCGGCCGGTAAGGTGGCAGGCGATGCCGGCCTGTTGCAGCAGGTTGGCCCAGTGCTGCCCCAGCAGCAGGTCGGGTGCGCGGGTGAGCCGTATCATCGTAGCCTCCGGATCCAGGGTGGTTTGATCATAACGTCATGGGAACCCGCTGCGGCGTGCGCGGCGGCGGGCGTACACTGGACTGAACGATGGGGTGACGCCAGCCGCCGTTGCCGCTGTCGCACCGCTTTGCCGGGGAGTGATGATGAAAAGTATCAAGATCGATTTTGTGTCCGACGTGGCGTGCCCGTGGTGCGCGGTGGGGCTGGGAGGGCTGCTTGAGGCTATAGAGCGCATCGGGCCCGCGGCCGAGTTTCGCATCGCGATGCAGCCGTTCGAGCTGAATCCGGATATGCCCAAGGGCGGCCAGAATACCGGCGAGCGGCTGATGAAAAAGTACGGGTTTGACTATGCGCGCCTGCAAGAGAACCGCAAGGTGATTGCGCAACGTGCGGCTGCCGTGGACATGCCCATGAACCAGACGGACGACAGCCGTTCTTACAACACATTTGACGCGCACCGGCTGCTTTACTGGGCCGGCACCCTGGGGCAGGCCGAGCAGCTTGCCCTGAAGCGCAGCCTGTTGAAAACCTACCATTTCGACAATCTGGATACCGGCGAGACGCCCGTGCTGGTCAAGGCGGCGCAAGACGCCGGACTGGACGGCGATGCCGCCCGCGAGACGCTGGAAGCCGGGCGCTACGCCGACGAGGTTCGCGCCGAGCAGGCCAAATGGCGGCAACTGGGTATTACCTCGGTGCCGTCGGTGATCATCGACGACAAATACCTGGTCTCGGGCGGGCAGCCGCCCGAAGTTTTCGAGCAGGCCTTGCGGCAGGTGGCTGCCGAAGGCTGAAACGGGCGCAGTTGCGCCGCGCTATGCGTGGGGCGCGATTTCCCAGTTTGTGAGCGCGATGTTTGCCAGCGCGCTTTCGTGGGCGGGGGCGCCGTCGCGCAGATGGGCAACCAGGTCTTGCGTGGTGGACTGCCGCGTCAGCATCAGGCAGGTGACGGGTGCGTCGGGCACGCGGGTGGCGTGCCAGATGCCGGGCGCCATGCATAGGCCCATGCCCGGCTGCACGGCAAAAGCCGCAAGGGTGCCCAGGTCGGGCATGCCGGCCGGCGTGCCGCGTGCCACGATATGGACGACCGGCCCGGTAAGCGGCACGATGGCCTGTTGCGTGCGCAGATGCACTTCTAGTTGGGTAACAGGCCCGGTGTTGCGATAGTTGACCCACAGGACTTCCGCTTTGCCGCCGTGTCCGGGATCGAACAGGTGTTCGTGCCAGAAATCGGTGGTGGGGTGCGTATAGGCGGGAATGGCCGGATCGGCAGGGAACGCCTTGCCCAGTATCCACCCGTAAGGAGCAAAGGCATCGGCAGTGATAGGCAGGGCGCGCAGCATAAAAAACCCAGGTGATGCAACTGTGCCCGATTAAACCTCATTCGTGCGCCGCCGGCCAGTGCGGCCGCGGCCGGCCATGCTGCCTAGCTTTTGCGCAGGCGATGCACGGCGGATAACACCGTTGATGCATGCCCGTACGGTTTTACGCGTAGTTCTTGCATATACAGGCGCAGTGCAAGTTCGGCGGCCGAAACCTCCGCCGGGTCGCGCGTGGGGAGGGCGGCGCCGGCTGCCGGCACGCGGCGCGGCGGCCGCTTGGCAGCCCGGCTGTCTGGCCGATTCGGCCGCCTGGAAGATAGGCCCATGAGAGTTCCTTGGTGTCGGCCGTAGCGGCGCGATTCGGAACATCTTACGGGCCGTTATTGCGCCCTTTTATTCCGTCCGGGTGCAACAGATGAAAAATAAGCAATATCTGAATTAGTTGCTCCGTGCCGGAGGGGTGTTGTCGTGCCGTTTGCCCACGATGTTTACAGAGTGTCTGCCGTTCCCAGAATGGCGGTGGACTGGCTGGACAGCGTGCCGCCATTGCCGTGAACCAGGGCGGTCCGGGCATTGGCGACCTGGCGGTCGCCGCATTGGCCACGCAACTGGCGCACCGCTTCGATGGTGATGAATATGCCGTACATGCCCGGATGCACGCAGGACAGGCCGCCGCCGTTGGTGTTGACGGGCAGGCGGCCGCCTGGCGCAATGGCGCCGCCGCTCACAAAGGCGCCGCCTTCACCCTTCTTGCAAAAGCCCAGGTCTTCCAGGAAAAGAATGGGATTGATGGTGAAGGCGTCGTAAAGCTCGACGACGTCGATGTCCTGGGGGCGCAGGCCGGCCATGGCATAGGCGGCGGCGCCGGATTGAGTGGCGGCCGTGACGGTCAGGTCGTCCATGGACGATATCTGCCGGTTCCAGCAGGCGGTTGCGCCGCCCAGCACGTAGACGGGCGGGTGGGGCAGGTCGCGGGCGCGGTCGGCGCGCACCAGCACGTAGGCGCCCGCGCCGTCGGTTACCAGGCAGCTGTCGCGCACTGTAAGGGGATCGGACACCATGCGCGAATTGAGTACGTCTTCGATGCTGAGCGGGTCGCGCATGAAGGCTTCCGGATTCAACTGCGCCCACTTGCGGGCGGCAACGGCGACTTCGGCCAGTTGTTCGCGCGTGGTGCCGTATTGATGCATGTGCCGCGCGGCAGCCAGTGCATACGAACTCAGCGGGTTCAACGCGTGGTAGGGCGCCTCGTACGGTTGAGGGTCGAGTTTGCGGCGCGCGTTGCCGATCTCGGCCCGGTTCAGCGTGGCGGTGCGCTGGGTGCTGCCATAGCAGACCAGCACCGCGTTGCATTGGCCGCTGGCAAGCGCCTGCAGGGCGGGCATCAGGTGCGCCACGAAGCTCGACCCGCCCAGCATCGTGCTGTCGATGAAGCTGGGCCGTATGCCCAGGTGTTCGATGACGGGCATGGCCCACATGCTGGCGGTGACGCTGGCGGTTGCCAGGCCGTCGATGTCCTGCATGGTCAGGCCGGCGTCGGCGACGGCGCGATGTGCGGCCTGCACCAGGATTTCCATGTCGGTATAGCCGTGCGCTTCGCCCAGGCCGGCATGCCCCACGCCGGCGATGGCGGCAACGCCGCGCAGATCGGTCAGGGCCATCATGCGCACCCTCCGGCCTGCCTGAAAACGACCGTCTTCTCGCCGTCTATGTCGGCGACGTCGGCCTGTACCGCCATGCCGATGGACACCGCGTCGGGGGCGATGCCTTGCACGCGGGACATCAGGCGCACGCCTTCTTCAAGATCGATAAGCGCGACGTTATAGTCGCCGCCCTGTTCGGGCCTGCGCCGCACGACGGTGGTGGAATACACCGTGCCCTTGCCGGATGGCGTGGCCCACGCCAGTTGGTCGGAGCCGCAGTGCGGGCACACCATGCGCGGGTAGAAGACGGCGCGCGCGCAGGCCTGGCAACGCTGGATCTGGAACTGGCCCTTTGCAAGCTGGTCGCGGTAGTGCTTTTCCGGGCCTGCGGGCGGCGCGGACATGGATTCGGACATGGGATGGGGCTCTCTCTGTTGCGAACCGGCTGATTTTCCGACGATCACCGCCGCCATGCCACTCTTGATTGGCTTAGGGGGGCTTTTGCTGCGATTAACAGGGCAGGGTGCACCGGCCGGGCCGGACGACGTCATGCGGACCTTTCAGTGTGTTTCAATCCGGCGCTCTGCGCACTTTTCCGGTTCCCGCGATTGCGGACAGTCAAATCGCTGATCGGCGTCCCGGGCCAACATCGTCCCGGTTACCTTTCACCGGAGTACTTTGATGAGCACAGCCGCCCCCTCGACCTGTTATGACTCGCAACAAGGCTACGGACGTGTCTCCCGCGTCCTGCACTGGAGCATGGTTGCGCTGTTCGCGTGGCAGTTCGCCAGCTCGGCCCTGCATGCCTGGGATCGCGAGGCCGCCGTTTCGAAATGGTTCTGGTCATCGCATGTTTCTCTGGGCGTGACCCTGCTGGTGTTGGCCGCATTGCGCGCCTTGTGGGCACTGTTGAATCTGCGGCGCAGGCCGCCAGCCGGGGCAGGAGCGGCCGGAAGGCTGGCGCGCCTTGGCCATGCCGGTCTGTACGCGCTCATGATGGCGGTGCCTGTCCTCGCGCTGGCGCGCTCGTATGGCCGAGGCAAAGGCCTGGCCGTCTTCGGCATGCCCCTGTTCGAGGCCACCGGCCGCGAACAGCCCGCCCTGGTTGCCATGGGCAACGCGCTGCACGGCTGGCTGGGGTGGGCGCTGCTGGCAATGGCGTGCGGCCATGTCTTCATGGTTTGGCTGCACCATTATGTGTGGCGCGATGGTACGGCCGCGCGGATGCTGTGCCGCCGCTGAACGCCGCCGCCCCCTGGCCGGCCCCCCGCGGGTATGGCAATTGCGAAGCGCCGCTGGCCCGCCTTTGCGGGCAACTCACTCAGCGGGAGACTCCTATGTTTGCGCATAACAAACGCTTGCAATACACCGTACGGGTACGCGAAAGCAATCCGGGCCTGGCCAATCTGCTGCTCGAGCAGTTCGGCGGACCGCAGGGCGAACTCGCGGCTGCGTGTCGTTACTTTACCCAGGCCCTGGGCGAAGACGATCCGGGCCGCAAGGACATGTTGTTCGATATTGCCACTGAAGAACTCAGCCACCTGGAAGTGATCGGCACCCTGGTTGCGATGCTGAACAAGGGCGCCAAGGGCAAGCTGGCCGAAGGCGTCGACGCCGAGGCAGACCTTTATCGCAGCCTGCATGGCGCGGGTAACGACTCGCATGTGACCCAGGTGCTTTACGGCGGCGGGCCTGCCCTGATCAACTCGGCAGGCCAGCTCTGGAACGCCGGATACATCGACACCATAGGCGAACCGTCGGCCGACCTGCGCTCGAACATTGCAGCCGAAGCACGCGCCAAGATCGTGTACGAACGGCTGATCAATGTCACCGACGACCCCGGCGTGAAAGAGGCGCTGGGTTTCCTGATGACGCGCGAAGTGGCGCACCAGTTGTCATTCGAGAAGGCGCTGTACTCCATGCAGCCCAACTTTCCGCCGGGCAAGCTGCCCGGAGACCCGCGTTTCGCCCGCACCTACTTTGACATGTCCCAGGGTGAAGGCGATATGCGCGGCTCGTGGAACAGCGACGCCAACTTCGATGTGGTCTCCGACCGCGATCAGCAGTGCGCGGTGGATGGAGGAGACGGCCTGGCCAACGTCGGTCTTTCCCGAGAAGAACTCGAAGCCTTGCAAGCCATGGCAGCCCGCACGACATCGCAGCCTGATGCCGACCCCATGACGGGCGCCGATCTGGGTAGCGGCGTGGACGGAACCCAGCCCAAGCCCAAGTCCCGGCAAAAGCGCTGACGGCAGGGGCCGCAGCCGTCGCGGCCGGGCGGCGGCCGTATGGTGTATGCAGCAAGAGCGGCTTGACGGGGGTGATACATCCGCAGGTATAGGGTTTGCTGTACCAAGGTCTCGCATCCACCGTATTTCATGGAGACCTTCATGGCTGCCAAGACTCTGCAAGACCTGTTTATTCACGAACTGTCGGATATCTACAGTGCCGAGAAACAGCTGGCCCGGGCACTGCCCAGGCTTGCCCGCGCCGCGACCAATCCCAAACTGGCCGAAGCCTTCCAGCTGCACCTGGAAGAAACCCACGGCCAGATTGAACGCATCGACCAAGTGGTAGAGCTTTGCGACATCAAGCTCAAGCGCATCAAGTGCGCGGCCATGGAAGGCCTGGTGGAAGAAGGCAAGGAAGTTATCGAGGAAATCGACAAGGGGCCCGTCCTGGACGCCGCGTTGATTGCGGCGGCCCAGAAGGTGGAGCATTACGAAATTGCAAGCTATGGCACCTTGTGCACGTTCGCACGGCGGGCCGGCTTTAAAGAGGCGGAAAAACTGCTGTACCAGACGCTGCAGGAAGAAAAATCGACCGACGACAAACTGACCAAGCTGGCTGAAAGCGAGGCCAACCCCGAAGCGCAGCAGAAAAGCAAGTAATGTCTGCTGGAAAGAGCCGGCCGGCGCGGTGCGATAAGCACGGCGCCGGCCGAATGCTTTGCCAGGGCCCCGCCGCTCAGTCGTCGGTGAGGTGTTCGGGATCCAGGCGCGGGGCTTCTTTGCGGTGCACCAGCAAGGTCAGACCCCACATGACGACACCCAGGGCCAGCAGCCACCCGGCCACCTGATACTGAATCGTGTCGCGGCCCGTCATGGGAGTTACCAGGAACAGGCAGGCGGCAGCCCCCAGGCACGCCACCACGCTGTTGGTGCGGAAGTGCTCGTGCTGGACCTTGTCGCGGCGCAGCACCAGTACGGCGACGTTGACGAACGCGAATACGCCCAGCAACAGCAGCGCCGTGGTGCCGCCCAGGGCGCTGATGGCCTGGGAGTTGCTGGCCGACACCAGAATAATGAGGCCGAGCGCCAGCGCGGTGGTAAACAGGATGGATGCCCACGGCGTGCGGGTGCGCTCGTGCACGTACGACAGGAACTTGGGCAGCACGCCCTGGCGCGACATGCCGTATAGCAGCCGGCTGGCCATCATCATGTTGATCAATGCCGAGTTGGCCACGGCGAACATCGAGATGACCGGCATCACGGTTTCCATCGGCAGGTTCGGCGCTGCCCGCTGGACCACCAGCACCAGCGGCGTGGAGCTGGCGGCAAGCTCGCCGACGGGAATCAGCGCCACTGCGCAGATGGACACCAGCACGTAGATCAGCGCGGTAATGCCCAGGCCCGTAAGCATAACCTTGGGAAAGATGCGGTGCGGCGAATGGGTTTCCTCGGCCATGTTTACCGAGTCTTCGAACCCCACCATTGCAAAAAACGCCAGGGCGGTGGCCGACGTGATGGCCAGGAACACGCTCTTGTTCTCGGGCGTTTCAAAGGCCACCACGCGCGAGAAATCTGCCTTGCCATCGCTGATGGCATACAAGCCCAGGACGATTACCAGCAGCAGGCCGCTGAGCTCGACCAGGGTCAGCACGACGTTGGTCTTTACGCTTTCGGACGCACCGCGGAAATTGACGATCATGACGAGCAGGATGAAACCCAGCGCGCCCATCGTGACGGTCATGGGGCTGGCGTCCATGCCGAGCGCCACGAACAGGTTGGCCGAGAACGCACGCGAGGCCGTGGCGGCCGACGTAAGGCCGGAACACATGACCGTGAAGCAGACGATGAACGTCAGGAAGTGCACGCCGAAGGCTTTGTGCACGTACAGCGCCGCGCCGGCCGCGCGAGGGTATTTGGTGACAAGCTCGAGATAGGAAAAAGCGGTCAGCAGGGCCACCAGAAACGCCACCAGGAACGGCGCCCACGCCGCGCCGCCTACTTCGGCGGCCACTTGACCGGTCAGGGCGTATATGCCCGTGCCCAGGATATCGCCCACGATGAACAGCAACAGCAGCTTCGGCCCCATGACCCGCTTAAGGGGAGTGTGGTCCAGGCTGTCCTGGTTAGACATGCTTTTCTCCTCTCTGGTTTTCGTACGGAGGCAAGTATGTGCCAGGAGGGCGGTTTAGTCGTCCGCCACTGTGTCACCGATCTTAACGAGAGTTTTCATTAAGGCGCGCCTGGACGGGCGGCCGCCGGCGGCAGCCGGACGGCAACAGCCGCGGGTCTTGGCCGGCAGACCCGGGCAAGACGCCCGGGGCGGGTACGCCATTTGCTGTACCGCAGGCACACCTTCCGGCTCCACGCAAGCCGACAACCCACAGGCGCGAAACGCGTCGCAACGGAGGCCTTATGAAACTACGCACACTGACACTTTGCATGATGGCGGCCGGCAGCATGCTGGCGGCCAGCACCGGCATGGCGCAACCTCAACCGACCACGCCGGCTCCGGCGACCCAGGGCGCGGCGCAGCAGGAACGCCAGGACCAGGCGCAACAGAATGCCGCCGAGCAGCGGGCCGACCAGGCGTCGGCGCAGCAGGACGCCAAGGACCAGCTCGATGGCGACGATGAGGATTTTCTTGAAAACGCCGCGCAGTCCGGCGCCGCCGAAATAGAGGGCAGCAAGATGGCCCAGGAAAAGGCCAAGAATCCGGATGTGAAGGCGTTTGCCGACAAGATGATCCAGGACCACACCAAGGTCAGTGAAGAACTTGCCGCCCTGGCCAAGAGCAAAGGCTACACGCCGCCCACCGAGCCGTCCATGCTGATGAAGGCCAAGCTCAAGACGCTGAGTCTGACCGACGACGGTTTTGACGAAATGTATGTGGATCACATCGGCGTGGCCGCCCACGAAGATGCGGTGAAGCTCTTCGAGGAGGCCGCCAAGGACGCCAAGGATCCGGAAATCAAGGCCTTTGCCGAGAAGACGCTGCCGGCCTTGCAGGAGCACCTGAAGATGGCGCAGACCCTTCAGCAGCAGGTGAAGGAGCGCAAGGAAGCCAAGAACTGACCGTGCTCGGTTTGCCGGGCACCCAGCGGCCGCGTACCGGCTTTCAGGCCGGGCCGGCCGCTTTGCCTCGCACTTCCACGCCCGCATCGGCCTCGATATAGCGCATGATTTCGGTCATGTCGGCCTGTTCGCCGAACTTGTCGCGGGTGGCGTTGAGCAACTGGCGCACGGCGTCGCCCACTCGCAGCGGCACGCCCAGCCTTTCGCCGGTTTCCATGCAAAGCCGTACGTCCTTGGCCGACAGGCCGATGGCAAATCCGAAATCGAAGCTGCGGCTGAGCACGTACTTGGGGATCTTGTCTTCGGATGCGTTGCTGCGGCCAGATCCGGCGTTGATGACCTGGACCATGATGTCGGGGTCGAGGCCGGCCTTGACGCCCAGCGCGAGGGTTTCGGAGGTGATGGCCAGCGCCGTGACTGATATCAGGTTGTTGATCACCTTCATCGTCTGCGCCATGCCGGGCCGCGCACCTACGTACAGCGGTCGGCCCAGGACTTCAAGCACGGGCAGCGCCGCCTGGTAGGCATCGTCCGCGCCCGATGCCATCAGGGCCAGGGTGCCGCGCTGCGCGCCGGCCACGCCGCCGCTGACCGGGCAGTCTATCGTTGCGATGCCGCGTTGCGCCAGGCCGGCGGCCAGTTCTTCGGCTGCCTGGGGGCCCGATGTGGACAGGTCGATCACCGTCCTGACCGCTGCGCCATGTACCAGCCCGTTTTCTCCCAGGCCGACATCGATCACGACCTGCGGCAGGGGCAGGGAAAGCAGCACGGTGTGCGCCGCGTCTGCCACCTCGCGCGGGCTTGCGGCAATGCGCGCGCCTTCGGCCGCCAGCGGCGCCATGGCCGGCCCGCTGGGATCGTACACGGTCACGTCGTATCCGGCGCGAAGCAGGCGGGCGGCCATGGGCGCGCCCATGCGGCCGATTCCGATGAACCCCAGGGTGTCTTTGCGTTCAGTGTTCATGATAGCCACGTAGGAAGGTTGGGTCAGGTGGCGGTCCATCCGCCGTCGATAGGGAGTACGGCGCCGGTAATATCGGCGCCTGCGTCGCTGCACAAGAAGCCGATCAGCGCGGCGACGTGCTGCATCGCCACGAAGCGGCCGGTAGGCTGGCGGGCGGCCAGGTAATCATGGCGCGCCTGTTGCTCGGTAATGCCTTGCTCGCTGGCGATAGCCGCGATGCGCGCCGTAATGGCAGGTGTGGGAACGGTGCCCGGCGCGACGGCATTGCAGGTAATGCCATGGGGCGCCGTTTCTACCGCCAGGGCACGGCTCAGGCCGATGAGCGCCGTCTTGGTGGTGATATAGCCCACCCGGTCCGGCGTCGCGCCCGCTCCGTACACCGACGAGATGTTGATGATCCGGCCCCAGCCCTTGGCCCGCATGCCGGGGATGCACAGGCGGGCAAGGTGGAAAGGCGCCGACAGGTTCACGGCCAGCGCCTCGTCCCAATCGCGGCGGGGCAGCGCGTGGGCGGGGTGGAAGTGGCGCACCACGGCATTGTTGACGACGATATCCACGCCATCCGCGGCTCGTTGCGCGTTGGCCGCCATGGCTTCGATCTGGTCGACATCGTTGAGGTCCGCGGCGTAGAAAAGCACGTCGGCGCCCTGGCGCGCCAGGCTGTCGCGGGCCTGCCGCGCCGTGTCGTCGTCACGCAGCGCGTGCAGGATGATGCGCGCTCCGGACTTTGCCAGCTCTGCGGCAATGGCCAGGCCCAGGCCGGCGGTCGATCCGGTGACCAGCGCGCAGCGTCCGCGCAACGAAGGCTCGCTCATTCAGGTTGCCCGGGGCGGCACGTCGAGCCGTACCGCCTTGCCTTCCAGCTCGGGGCTGGGCGCGGGGTAACGCAGCATCACCTGGGGATCGTGGCCGGGCACGATATGGGCCTCGCTGTCGGCCAGCTCCTGCACGGCGCGGTGCCCTTCGAGCATGTCGCCCACGTTGTAAACGGCAGGAAAGGGAATGCCATGGCCGATGTTGCCATACAGGTGAGTCGCATCGGACGCCAGAACCACCCACCCGCGCCGCGTCCATACCCGCACGACCTGCAGGCCCGCCGTGTGGCCGCCCACCAGGTGCAGCGAAAGTCCGGGCGCCAGTTCGGCCGGCCCCTGGTGAAACGTCACGCGGCCCGCGTACAGCTTGCGCACGAACGACACGACGTCTTCCACGTAGTAGGGGTGGCGCAGCGTGCCGTGACACATGCAGCGGCCGGTGGCGTAGGCGGACTCTGCTTCCTGCACATGGAAAGTGGCTGCCGGAAAATCGTTCAGCGTGCCGGCATGGTCGTAGTGCAGATGCGTGATGATGACGTTGCGCACCTGGGCCGCGTCAATACCCAGAAGCGCCAGCCCGTCGACAGGGCGCTGCAATAGTTCGCGGCCGCGCTGGCGGGCCGAGTCTTCGTCGAAGCCGGTGTCGACCACGTAGATTTCATCGCCGCGACGCGCCACCCAGATGTAGTAGTCGAGATCGGAGTCGGCGTCGTGGAAGTCGACGCTGCCCAGGTAGTTGTCGGCGGGGCTGCGGCCGCCGTGGCGCGCATAGCGCACCGCATAGACCTCGAATGGGGCAGGTTGTGGGGTCAAGATTTGTCTCCTGGTGGCGGCTGCCGGACCATGGGCGCCGCCGTCTATGTTGGTAGGATTGTATTATAGTATTAGCGAAAAAAGCAAAGCCCGGCAGCGCTGGGCGTGCCGGGCCTGTGGGGCCGCGAGCCGTTATTCGGCTGTAGCCTGGGTTTCGCGCAGGATCTTGATGGCTACGCGGGCAGCGTTGCGCACGTGCAGGCTGCCGGCCTTGCGCGCAGCCCGGCCGTCGCGGGCCGCCAGCGCGTCGAGCAGCGCGCCCAGTTCGGCCAGGCTTTTCTTGGCGCGGCCCGGCGCCTGCATGGACGTAGATCGCAGCAGCATGACGCGCGAGTTCAGCAGGCGCAATGTCGTAGTCAGCGCTTCATTGCCGGCGCCGTCGAGCAGCTGTTGGTAGAAGTGGTTCTTGGCCGCCAGCTGTTCAAGCGACCCGCCGTGCGAGAAGGCCCGCTTGAGCGCCTGGAAGGCGGCCTGCAACGCCTTGAGCTGCTCTTCGGTGGCGCGCTCGGCAAACAGCTGGCAGGCCAGGCCTTCGAGTTCTTCGCGCACTTGGTAAATGCCTTCGGCCTGCTCGGGCAGCAGGCGGTCGACCACCGGGCCGCGGTGCGGAATGACGTGGATGAGGCCTTCGGATTCAAGCTGGCGCAGGGCTTCGCGCACCAGCGTGCGGCTGACGCCTGTCATTTCGCAGAGTTCGCGTTCGGGCAGGCGTTCGCCTGGCTGAAAGCGGCCCACCAGGATGGCGTTGCGAATGCTCTCGGTCACACTGTGGCGCAGCACTGATGCGGCGCGGGGAACTTTGAAATCGGCAGGGAGCTCGGCGGCGTTCATGCGATGGGAGGCAATGTTGCGGGCGGAATCAGTCTACAGGCTTGGGGCATTTTAGCGGTACTTCCTGTGGGGTCGGGCAGAGACGAACGACCGGGTGCGTCGATTCGCCGTGGCGCCAACCGTATCGGCTGAAAAAAAACGATTATTCAATCATACAATCTGTTTATAATACCGAAAACGCGCCAGTGGAAATAAACCGGCCCAGGCGCGGCAAAAACGCCACGGGGTACACGTGGCCAAGGAGACAACGCAACATGCAGGCAGGCGGATCGGCTGGTGTTTCGCGCGCGCTGGCGGAGTTCGTCGGGGCGTGCCGCTGGGAAGATATTCCGGGCGCGGTGCGCCGCGAGGCTCATCGCGCGCTGTTGAACTATTTTGCTGTCGCCCTGGCGGGCGCGGCCGACCCCACTCTGGATATCGCCGTGCAGGTCTACGGCCGTTTCGCGGCCGGGCGGCAGGCCTCTCTGGTCGGGCGCGCCGAGCGCACGGACGTACTCAATGCCGCGGCCCTGAACGCCATGGCAGCGAATGTGTACGACTACGACGACACGCATTCCCCCACCATTATTCATCCCACGGCGCCGGTTGCCGCGCCGCTGTTCGCGCTGGCGCAGGCGCGGCCCATGCGCGGCGACGAACTGTTGCTGGCCATGGTGCTGGGCATCGAGGCGGAGTGCCGCATTGGCCTGGCGGTGTCTCCTGGCCATTACGCGCGCGGCTGGCACATTACGTCGACATGCGGTGTGTTCGGCTCCGCCATGGCGGCCGGCAAGCGCCTGGGCCTGTCGGCGACCGCACTGGTGTGGGCGCTGGGCTGCGCGTCGGCACAGGCGGGCGGCCTGGTGGAAACGCTGGGCACCATGTCCAAGAGCGCCAGTGTGGGCAATGCCGCCCGCAACGGGCTGTTGGCCGCGTTGTTGGCACAACAGGGCTTCGCCGGGCCGGATGCGCCGCTGGAAGGGCCGCGCGGATTCCTGTCCGTGATGGGCGAGCCGCCGCAGCCGGACGCCATCACGCGAGATCTGGGGCTCGATTGGCAGCTGCTGCGCAATACCTATAAGCCATACCCGTGCGGCGTGGTGCTGAATCCGGTGATCGATGCCTGCCTGGCGCTGGCAGGCGACGCGCGCGTGGCTGACGCGGGGCTGGCCTGTATCGAACGCATCACGCTCACGGGACACCCGTTGTTGCGTCAGCGCACCGACCGGCCGGGCGTGACGACGGGGCGCGCTTCGCAAGTCAGCGCCCAGCATGCCGTGGCTGTGACCCTGGCGCGCGGCCGCGCCGGTCTGGAGGAGTTCAGCGATGCGGCGGCGGGCGAGCCCATGCTGCGCGATCTGGGCGCCAAGGTCGAGTTCCGCGACGACGCCGGATATTCCGTGGACGCCGCGCAGGTGCAACTGACATGGCGCGATGGGCGGCAGTTGACGCGCCGCGTGGATGCCGCGCGCGGGTCGCAGGCCCGGCCGCTTTCGGACGACGAGCTTGAAGACAAGCTGCTGGCGCTGGCGGGGGGCTGCCGGCCCGGCTGGGACGCCAGGCCGCTGATCGATGCATTGTGGACGCTGGAGACCGCGCCGGACGCGGCGCAGGTGATGGCTTTGGCGGCGCAGGCGGCAACGCCGGCAGGTCACGGCCGGGATCGAGACTGCTGATGGAAGGGGCGGCATGCCGCCCTTGCAAACCACACAACGAGGAGAGAAGACGATGCGGCGTTATTACTTTCGCGTGGCGGCGGCGGCCCTGGCCGGGCTGGCGATGGCCGCGGCGGCACGGGCGGATTATCCCGACAAGCCGTTGCGGATTGTGGTGCCGTTCGCCGCCGGCGGCGGCGTCGATGCGCTGACGCGACCTTTTGCCCAGGAGCTCGGCAAGGTGCTGGGCCAGACTGTCGTGGTGGAAAACAAGCCCAGTGCCACAGGCCAGACCGGCGCGGCAGAAGTGGCGCGCGCCGCGCCCGACGGCTACACGCTCCTGCTGAGTTCGGCCGCATTCGGCACGACGCCGGCGTTCTACCCGCAAGCGCCCTACGACCCGATCAAGGATTTCACCCCCATCACGATCGTGGCGGCTGCGCCGCAGGTCGTGGTGACGAACAAGAACTTCAAGGCCAGGAATATCGATGAGCTGGTGCGCATGGTCAAGGCGGGTGAGCAGGTCAACGTCGCGCTCAGCGGTATTACCGGCATGCAGGCGCTGGCCACGGAGATGATTGCCGCGCAGGCGGGCATCACGTTCACCAAGGTGCCCTACAAGGGCGCGGGAGCCGCTTTCAAAGACCTGATCAGCGGAGAAGTCGACGTGATGATAGACAACCCGGCGTCGTCGCTGCCCCATGTGCGCGCAGGCAACCTGAATCTGATCGCGACCACAGGCCCCAGGCGCATGTCCACGGCCCCGGACACGCCCACCGTTGCGGAAACCCTGCCCGGCGTCCAGGCGCGCAACTGGTTCATTCTGGCTGCGCCGGCCGGCACGCCGGCGCCCGTCATCGATGCGCTTAGCCGCGCCGCCATCCAGGTGGCCAATGGCCCCGTGATGCAGCGCTTCTTCGAACGCGACGGCACTGAAGTGGTGGCCAATTCGCCGCAGCAAGCCGGGCAGTACCTGAGCGAGGAAATCGCCAGGTGGGGAAAGATCGTCAAGGAACGCAACCTGCAGCCCTGACCGGGCACGGAGCACGACATGGGAAGACTGGAAGGAAAGATCGCGGTGGTGACCGGCGCCGCCGGCGGCATAGGAAAGGCCATCGCGCTGGCGTATTCGCGTGAGGGCGCCACCGTAGGAATGCTGGACAACAACGCTGCCCTGCTGCAAGAGGTCGTGGCAGCGGTACCCGGCGCCAGTGCGCTGACTTGCGATGTGGCCGACAGGGCGGCCGTGCAAGCCGCTATCGATGGCTACGCTGCGCAGTCCGGCGGGCTGGATATCCTTGTCAACAACGCCGCCTATTTCTACTACGGCTTGCTGACCGACATGCCCGAGCCCGTGGTCGACAAGATGATCGACGTCGGGCTCAAGGGCGCATTGTGGTGCCTGCAGGCCGCCACGCCGCACCTGGCGGCGCGGGGCGGCGGGTCGGTCATCAACCTGTCTTCCGTGGCCGTATCGGTGGCCATCAAGAACGCGGCAGTCTACAGCTGCATCAAGGGCGCGCTGGATACGCTGACGCGCCAGCAGGCGGTGGAGCTGGGGCCGCGGGGCATACGCGTCAATGCATTGGCTCCCGGGCCGGTGGAGACGCCGGGGGCGAGCTCGGTTATCGATGCGCAAGGCTGGGAAGCGCGGCGCGCCCGGACGCCGCTGCGCCGGCTGGCCGAGGCGGACGACATCGGCGCGGCCGCGGTGTTCCTGGCGTCGGACGAGGCCGTGTCGGTCGCGGGCGTCACGCTCAAGATCGATGGCGCCATGACGGTGATGGGCTACTGAGGCGAGGGCGGACCGGCACATGGAACAGAACACGATGCACGGTTCGAGCGCGGCCGCCAGGCTGGCGCGCGACGGGCTGGCGGCGCGCCAGTTCGGCGCCCCGACGCTCGCCCATGCCAAGCGCTGCCTGCTGGATTACTTGTCGTGCGCATTCGAGGCGCTGCCCTTGCCCTGGAGCGAGCAGGCCGCCGCGCTGGCGCCGGCCGCGCAGGGGGGAGCGCATGTGATCGGCCGCGCGGGGCCCCGGCAACCCGATGCGGCCGCCTTCGCCAATGCGGTGGCCGGGCATGGCCTGGTGCGTGAAGACATGCACGCGGGCAGCGTGGCCCACCTGGGGGTGGTGGTCTGGCCCATGGTGTTTGCGGTGGCCCAGCAGCGTGGCGTATCCGGCGCGCAGGCGCTGGACGCCGCCATTGTGGGCTATGAAACCGGCGCTCGCCTGGGCCGGGCGGTCATCACCCCGGACCTGGCGCGCTTGTTCCGGCCTACCGGACTGGTTGGGCCGTTTGCCGCCGCCATGGCGGGCGCGCGCCTGCATGGCTTCGATGAAGCTCGCACCCTGTACGCGCTCGCCCTGGCGGGAAATTGCTGCGCGGGCCTGAATCAATGGGCGCATACCGGCGGCAGCGAAATGTATTTTCATCCGGGTTTCGCGGTGCGCAACGCGTGGACTTGCCTGCAACTGGCCGCCGGCGGTGCGCAGGCTTCGGCTTCCATCCTGGAGGGCGAGGCGGGTTTTTTCCAGGCGTATGCGCGCGCGCCCATGCCGGCCGGCATTGCCTTGTTCGCCGACGGATCGGCGGAAATCGACCATGTGTTCAACAAGCCGGCGCCCGCCTGCAATTTTGCCCAGACGCCTTGCCAGGCGGCGCTGCGCGTCGCGCGCGAGGCCGGGTGGCGGCGTATTGCATCGGTGCGCATCGAAACCACGCATGCCGCGGTGCGCTATCCGGGGTGCGCGGCCACAGGGCCTTTCGAGCACGCGCTGCAGGCCAAGATGAGCATTCCGTTCGGCGTGGCGGCCACGCTGGCGACGGGCGTGATTGCCGAAGACAACTACCGGCGCCTGGACGACCCCGAGATCGCGCGCTTGATCGCCGCAACCGAACTGTGCGCCGATGCCGAGTACAGCGCGGCGTTTCCGGCCAGGCAGGGCGCGCGCGTCACGCTGTTGCTGGAAGACGGTTCCCGCATATCCGGCGCGCTGGATGACGTGGTGGCGGCGGACGATGCCCTGATTCGCCAGCGCTTCCGGCAAGCGGCGCAAGCCGTGCTTGGCGCCGACACGGCGGCCCGCATCGAAGACCTGGTGGATCGCTATGAGCGGGTCGCGGATGCCGGCGAGTTGCCGCGCCTGTGCGCGGCGGCGGCCTGATCCCATTTTCGTAAGGAACCTTCATGACAGAACTACAAATCCATCTGGAAGCCTTCCTGCAATCGCTGGCCGCCGGTGTGCTGGTGGGCGGCATCTATGGCCTGATGTGTGTGGGGTTGGCGATGATCTTCGGGATCATGCGCGTCATCAACTTCGCGCAGGGCGATTTCATGATGCTGGGCATGTACATCACCTATTTCTTCTTCATGCTGCTGGCCGGACACGGCATGGCGGGCTCGGTGGCGAATCCCTACATCTCCATGCTGCTGGCGATGCCGGTGATGTACTGCGTCGGCTATCTGGTGCATCGCATGCTGATATCGCGCGTGACGGGCGGGCGGACAGCCAGCCTGGAAGGCGAAGGCCATTACGCGCAGCTGATCCTGACGCTGGGCATCGCGCTGGTGCTGCAGAACGGCGCCATGATGCTGTTCGGCCCCGAACTGGAATCGGTGCGCACGCCCTTGTCCAGCAGCGCCTGGGAGATCGGCCCGTTGTGGGGTGACTTCGTCAGCATTTTCGTCAACAAGGGGCGCGGCATTGCCGCGCTGATATCGGCGGCGGCCATCGTGGCGCTGGCGCTGGCGGTGGGCCACAGCCGCCTGGGCAAGTCATTGCGCGCGGCGGCCGACAATCCGGTAGCCGCTTCGTACATGGGCATCGACGTGGACGGCGCGTATCGCGTCGCCTTCGCGCTGGGCACCTGCATTACGGCCCTGGCCGGCGGGCTGCTGGCCACCAACTACCCGTTCCATCCTTTCGTGGGGCTGGAGTTTGTCATCGTGATGTACGCCGGCGTGGTGCTGGGCGGCATCGGCAGCATCGTGGGCGCGTTCTGGGGCGGCATGGTCATCGGCCTGGTGCAGCAACTGTCCAGCCTGGTGCTGCCCACACAATTGCAGAACGCCGCGATCTTCGTGTTCTTTCTGCTGATCGTCATCCTTCGGCCGCAAGGGTTCTTCGGCCGCGTTGCGGAGCGGACCTGATGAAATCCATGCGCACCTTACTGATCATGCTGGCTGCCGCGGCCGTTTATCTCGGCGCCGCGCTGCTGGTCGACAACTCGTATCACCAGCTGATTTTTACGCTGGTGCTGGTATGGGCCTGCTTTGGCCTGTCCTGGAACATGCTCAGCGGCTATACCGGCCTGGTGTCGTTCGGCCACGCCGCCTTTTTCGGCCTGGGCGCGTATGCCGCCGTGCTGGGCCAGATATACCTGGGCCTGTCGCCCTGGCTGATGATTCCGGTTTCGGCATTGATAGGCGCCGCAGCCGGGCTGCTGGTGGGCATACCCACGTTCCGTCTGCGCGGCCACTATTTCGCGCTGGCGATGCTGGCCTACCCTCTGGCACTGTTATATGTATTCGAGTGGCTGGGCTACCAGGAAGTCACCTTCCCCATGGTGCGCGACAACCCCGCGCGCTACATGCAGTTTTCCAATCCCTGGCTGTATACCGTTGTGGCCATGGTGATGCTGCTGCTGTTCGTGCAGCTGACGCGCTACGTCGAGCGCACGCGTTTTGGCATGGCGCTGATCGCCATCAAGCAGAACGAAGCGGCGGCCGAGGCGGCGGGCATCGATACGCTGCGCTGGAAACTCAAGGCGATTGCGCTCAGCGGAGCCATCGCAGGAGCCACAGGCGCCTTCTATGCCGTCGTGCTGCTGGTGGTGACGCCGGTGTCGGTCTTCGGCATGCTGGTGTCGGCCCAGGCGCTGACGGTGTCCATGTTCGGCGGGGTGGGCACGGTATGGGGGCCCATCATCGGGGCGGCCATCCTGATTCCCCTGGGCGAGATACTGCATGCCGAGCTCGGCGCGGCTTATCCCGGCATCCAGGGCGTGATCCTGGGCGTTGCCATCATTGCCGTCATCCTGGCCGCGCCCGAGGGCGTGTACTGGAAAACGCGCGACTTGCTGCGGCGCCGCGGCGCCTTGCCGCCGCCGGCCGCAGCGCCGGACGGCGATGCCGCCCTGCCGCCGGACAGCGCCGAGGCGGTATCGTCCGTGTCCAATATCGCGCCGGGCATGCGCCCCGGGGGGGCGCAGCAAGGCGGAGAGCTGATTCTGGATGTGCAGGGCCTGTCGCGAAGTTTCGGCGGCCTGAAGGCCGTGCACAACGTCAGTTTCCAGGTGCGCAAGGGAATGATCCTGGGCATCATCGGCCCCAACGGAGCGGGCAAGACCACGCTGTTCAATCTGTTGAACGGGTTCCTGAAGCCGGACGCCGGACGCGTGGTGTTCAAGGGCGTCGACATGGCCGGCCGGAAACCGCACGTACTTTGCGCAGCCGGGGTGGGGCGCACTTTCCAGGTAATGCGGCCTTTCATGCGGCTGACGGTTGCGCAGAACGTCAAGATCGGCGCGTACGTCAAGGCGCGCAACGAGGCCGAGGCCGACGCGCTGGCGGTGCAGGCCATCGAACGGGTGGGGCTGTCCGACTGCGCCGACCGGGTGGCGTCGGTGCTGACGACGCGCCAGCTGCGCCTGATGGAACTGGCCCGCGCCATGGCCGGGCAGCCCGAACTGCTGCTGCTGGACGAAACCCTCGCCGGCCTGGGGCAGGGCGAAGTCGATGATGTGGTGCGCGCCATACGCGAACTGTCCGCGCAAGGCGTGACCATCGTCATCATCGAGCACACCATGCAGGCGATGGTCCGGCTGGTTGACGAGTTTGTCGTGCTGGACCACGGCGAAGTGCTGGCCGTTGGAGATCCGCAGGCCATTACGCAGGACACGCGTGTCGTCGAAGCCTACCTGGGCAAAAAATGGAGCAAGAAAAATGCTGCTTGAGATCGACAACCTGGTGGCGGGGTATTCGGCGTTGCCGGTTCTGAACGGCGTGTCGGTGGCGGTACGCGAAGGCGATTTCGTATCCATCGTGGGGCCCAACGGCGCGGGCAAAAGCACGCTGTTCAGGACCATATCCGGCACGGTATCGACCATGTCGGGCGCCATCCGCTATGACGGCCGGGACTTGCTGTCCGTGCCGGTATCGCAGCGTGCGCACCTGGGCATTGCGCACGTGCCGGAAGGACGTCAGGTATTCGCATCGATGACGGTGCTCGAAAACCTGGAAATGGGCGCCTACACCGCGTCAGGCCGGCGCGACTGGGCGCACAACCTGGCCCGCATCTATGAATGGTTTCCTGTGCTCAAGCAGCGTGCGCGCCAGCTGGCCGGCACGCTGTCGGGCGGGGAACAGCAAATGGTGGCCATCGGGCGCGGCCTGGCGTCTTCGCCGCGGCTGCTGATGCTGGACGAGCCATCGATGGGATTGTCGCCGGCGATCGCGGATTTCATCTTCGAGCGCCTGATCGACATACGCAGGGAAGCCCGGCTGACCATCCTGCTGGTAGAGCAGAGGGTGGCCGAAGCCTTGCAGTTCGCCGACCACGGCTACGTGCTTGAAACGGGGCGCGTCGTACTGGAAGGCACCCATGAAACGTTGCAGGCGGACGACCGTGTCCGTCGCGCGTACCTCGGCATGTAAGCCCATACGAACAGCCGCGCAAGCGGACGAGAGGAGACAACCATGAGAATGCGATCGATCAAGAACCTGGGGCTGGCGGCGGGCATGGCCAGCCTGTTGGCGGTAGGCGCCCCTGCCATCGCGGCCGAACCGCCGCCCGTCAGCGTGGGCCTGATCGCCCCGATGTCGGGCATCTACGCGCGACCCGGCCAGGTGATGCGCATGGGCGCCGAGATGGCCGTGAAAGATATCAATGACCAGGGCGGCATCAAGGCCCTGGGCGGCGCCAAGCTGAAGCTGGTGGTGGTGGATTCGGGCGATTCGACGGAAAAGGCAAAGAGCGCGGCCCAGCGCATGGTGGCAGACTTTCCGGACCTGGTGGCCGGAACGGGGGCCTACCTGAGTTCGTTCACGCTGGCCGTCACCGAGGTGACCGAACGCGCCAAGCTGCCGATGCTGACTCTGTCGTATTCCGACCAGATCACGGCGCGCGGTTTCAAGTACATCTTCCAGACGTCCGCCACTGCCGGCCGCCAGGCCGACCTGGCGCTGCCGATGATCCTGGACCTGGCCGAAAAGGCGTCCGGCAAGCGTCCCAAGACGGTAGCCATTCTTACCGACAACACCGCCGCATCGCTGTCATCGGTAAAGGCCATGAAAGACGGTCTGCTGGAAAAGAACAAGCTGGAACTGGTCGTGGATGAAACCTTCACGCCGCCACTGTCGGATGCATCTTCGCTGATCCAGCGCGTGCGCTCGCGGCGACCCGACCTGGTGTTCTTCCTGCCCACCGTGATTTCGGACGCCAAGCTCATTCTCGAAAAAATGAACGAGACCAATGTGCGCGTGCCCGTGATCTCGTTCGGCATCGCCATTGCCGAGCCTGACGTGCTCAATACGGTGAGCCCGAAGCTGATCAACGGCGTCATGTCGGCCGTGGCCAACTGGGGCGCCAAGGGGCAGGAGGCGCTGATCAAGCGCATGAAAGACGAATACAACGAGCCCTGGATGACCCAGAACGCGATATCCACCTATGGCGACATGTGGATCATCAAGGCAGCGCTGGAGAAGGCCGGCAAGGCCGACCGGGAATCGGTGGCGCAGGCGATGCGCACGCTGGATGAAGGCAAGACCCCGTATTTCCCGGGCGGCGAGCTGAAGTTCGACGAAGCCGGACATCGCGTCGGCGCCACGCTGACGGTCATCCAGTGGCAGAACGGCGTGCCGGTGACGGTGTTCCCGGAAGATGTCGCGATAGCCGAGCCCATCTGGCCAGGCCAGAAGTGACCGCCGGTGCGGCGTGGCGGGCGAGCCGCCATGCCGCCGCGTCAAAATAGTGATATTGTATTATTGTATTCTGGCTACACCACGCAGCATATAAAGGAATCAGCATGGAACAATCCAATCAGTTCGAAAAGGGCCTGGAGAACCGCAAGAAGGTGCTGGGCGCCGCGCACGTCGAAAAAGCCTGGGCTGCGGCGGACGATTTCAACCGGCCCATGCAAAAACTGGTCACTGAGTATTGCTGGGGCGAGATATGGGGTGATCCCACCCTGCCGTTCAAGACCCGCAGCATGCTGAACCTGGCCATGCTGACCGCCATGAGCCAGCACCACGAGCTGGCTTCCCACGTCAAGGGAGCGTTGCAGAACGGCGTGACCAAAGACGAGATCCGCGCAGTGCTGATGCAGGCATCGGTGTACTGCGGCGTGCCGTTGGCGCTGGCCGCTTTCCGCGTGGCCACGCAGGCGATCAACGCCCATGAGGCGGAAGCTGGACGGGCCTAGGAAGATCGCCATGGCGCAACAGGATAGAGTGGGGTTCATCGGGCTGGGCAACATGGGCGGACGCATGGCGCGCCGCCTGGTCGATGCCGGAATTGCCGTATGCGGCTACGACACGGACGCCGCCCGGGCGAGCGCAGCGGGGGCGCAGCCGGCGGCGACGCTGCGCGCAGCGGTCGAATCCGCCGACGTGGTGCTGCTTTCTCTGCCGGACAGCCGCGTGGTCGAAGCGGTAGTAGAAGGGCCGGACGGCATACTTGCTGCGTGCCGTGCCGGCCAGGTAGTGGTGGACCTGAGCACCGCGGCGGCCAGTTCCACCCGGCGCCTGGCGGGCCTGTTTGCCGACAGGGGCGTGCAGTTTGTCGACGCGGGCGTATCGGGCGGGGCGGCCGCGGCAGAGCAGGGCAAGCTGACGCTCATGGTCGGCGGCGATGCCGACACCGTGCGGTCGCTGCAATGGGCATTTGCGCCGATCAGCAGCAAGGTGCTGCACATGGGGGAAACCGGAGCCGGGCACGCCACCAAACTGCTGAACAATTTTCTCAATGCCATCAGCCTGGCGGCCACGGCGGAAGTCATGGTGGCGGGCAAGAAGGCCGGGCTGGATTTGCATCGCCTGCTGGACGTCTTGAACAGCAGCAGCGGCATCAATTTCGCCACGCTCAACCGGTTTCCTCATATTGTGGATGGCAATTATCTGGAAGGCGGCTTGACCAGCAAGCTCATGACGAAAGACATCGTGCTGTATGTGGATCTGGTTCGCGAGCTGGGCGTGGCGTCGCTGAACGCGTCGGGGCCGCTGGCGAGCTTCGGCCTGGCCACGGCGCTGGGATACGGCGATCAGATCAGTAATCGTGTCGTGGATGCCATCGGGGATGTGAGCGGTGGCGTCCGCCTGAAAACTTGAAAGGAGGTTATCCAATGAAGGTGTTTCATGGCAGGGCGGAAGGCAAGATTTCGGAGCAGCGCAGCTCTACATTCACCGGCATCGTGTGGGGCGACCCGATCATGCCCACCACCGACAACGTGACGATCAATTCGGTGTTTTT
Organism: Bordetella genomosp. 7; assembly: GCF_002261415.1. Classification (NCBI taxonomy): domain Bacteria; kingdom Pseudomonadati; phylum Pseudomonadota; class Betaproteobacteria; order Burkholderiales; family Alcaligenaceae; genus Bordetella; species Bordetella genomosp. 7. The sequence continues at coordinate 25,602 of NZ_NEVI01000006.1, forward strand.
TTCGCCGGGCGCGCGCACGTACTGGCATACCCACGAACTGGGGCAGATTCTGCAGGTGACGGCCGGCCGCGGCTGGATCTGCGCCGACGGACAGCCCGCGCAGGCCATCCGCCAGGGCGATGTGGTGTGGATACCGCCCAACGAGCGGCACTGGCACGGCGCCGCGGCAGATACTTACATGATCCATGTGGCCACTTCGCTGGGCAAGAGCAATTGGCAGGAAGAAGTGTCTGAGCACGACTACATCGGCGCCACGGCCGCCGCCGCCCGGGAGACGCCATGATCGTCGAACTGCGCATCTATCATTGCGCGCCGGGCCGCCTGCCGGCGCTGAACGATCGCTTCACCAACCATACGCTGGGCTTTTTCAAGAAGCACGGCATTGAACAGATCGGCTTCTGGACTACGCTGGTGGGGCCGTCCAACCAGTCGCTGACCTATTTGCTCAAATGGGAAAGCATGGCCGAGCGCGAGCAGAAGTGGAACGCCTTCCAGTCCGATCCGGACTGGATCGCCACGCGCGCGGCCAGCGAAGCCGAGAAGATCATTGTCGAGCGCGTCGAGAACCAGTTCCTGGCTCCGACTGCGTATTCGGCGCTGAAGTAGCACAGCGGACACCTCTGGCCGGGCGCCCGGCCAGGGGCGTCGTCCTAGCCCGGCCCCGGCTCTGCCAGCATGCGCCGCAATTCCCGCTTGAGCACCTTGCCCGATGGGTTGCGCGGCAGGCTGTCGCACAGCACCAGCTTCTTGGGCGTCTTGAATCCCCCCAGCCTTGCCGAGCAATGCGTGCGCAAGGCGTCCAGCGTCAGGGTGGCGCCGGACCGAAGCACGACCGCCGCCGTCACGCATTCTCCCCATGTGGGGTCCGGCAGGCCGATCACTGCGGCTTCTTCTACTTCCGGCAGTTCGTACAGTACGCGCTCGACCTCCGACGAGGCGATGTTTTCGCCGCCGCTGATGATCATGTCTTTCTTGCGGTCGGTCAGGTACAGAAAACCCTCTTCATCGACATAGCCCACGTCGCCGGTGCGGAACCAGGCGCCGAAAAAGCTGGCGGCGGTCTTGGCGGGGTCGTTCCAGTAGCCCAGGCATACCTTGGGGCCGGACAGGCATATTTCGCCGGGCTGGCCGGGCGGCAGTGGCCGGCCCTCGTCGTCGAAGATGCCCAGGGCCACATGCGGCAGGGCGCGTCCGGTGGAGCCGATTTTCTCGAGCTCGCGCCCGGGTTCCATCATGGTGTCGCCCGAGCAGGTTTCGGTCAGGCCATAGGCGTCAATGTACCGGGCATGGGTGAAGAGCTGCGTGAATTCGCGGATACGCTCTTCTGGCGTGCGCTCGCCGCCGCCGATCAGCCAGCGCAGGCTGCTCAGGTCATATTGCTGGCGTTCGGGCAACGCCAGGCAGCGATTGAGCATGACGGGCGCCATCCAGGCCCCCGTGATGCGCTCGCTGTCGATCAGGGCCAGCGCGCGCGCGGCATCGAACTCGCGTTCGAGCACCAGTGCGCCTCCGGTCATCCATAGCGCAACGCCGGGCAGATCATAGGCGCCCACGTGATACAGCGGCCCTACCACCAGCAGGCGGTCATCGCGCGACAGGCCCAGCGTCGTGATGTGGTCCAGGCATTTCCACGCCATGTTCGCATAGCTGTGCATGACGCCCTTGGGCCGGTCGGTGGTGCCGCTGGTGTACATCAGGCGGTACAGCGTATCGGGCGTTGCGGCGGGCGCGGCGGGCGCGGGCGGCAGGCCGGCCGCTCCCGGCAAGCGGGTGCTGTCGGCTTGCGCAGCGTCGTCGAGCCAGGTGACGGGGCACCGCTCGGGCACCGAAGCCCGTAGCTCGGCGTCGGCGAAGAGCCGCCGGGCGCCGGAATTGTCGAGGATGTAGTCGACCTCGTCTTTGCCCAGGCGGTAGTTGATGGGCAGCAGCACGGCGCCGGCCCGGCTGATGGCCAGGCTCAGTTCAAGAAAGGCAGCGCTGTTTTTCATGAGCAGCGCCACGACCTGGCCGGGCCGGATGCCCTGCTCAGCCAGCAGGGCGGCCGCCCGTCCGGCGCGCAGGTTCAGTTCGGCATAGCTGATGCGCTGGCCGCGATACACCAGCGCCAGCCGCTGGGGTTCCGCTTGCGCCCACCAGGCCACGCTAGCGCTGATAGAAACCATGGTCGTCTCCGTATTGTGCGGCAGGCGCGTCAGCGCCGCTCAGTAAGAGCGGGGCATCTGCAGCTCGTGGTTCGCGACGTAGTTCAGGATCATTTCTTCGGATACGGGCGCAAAGCGGAACAGCCGGCAGTCGCGCCACAGCCGCTCGACGTGGTATTCCTTGGCGTACCCCATGCCGCCCATGGTCTGCATGGCGCGCTCTGTGGCGCGGCCCACCGTCTGCGCCGCGATCAGCTTGGCCGCGTTGGCTTCGTTGCTGTAGGGCAGGCCCATGTCGAAGTTCGTGGCTGCCTTGTAGTTCAGCAGGCGCGCGGCCTCGATCTCGACATGGCATTGGGCCAGGGGAAACTGCAGGCCCTGGTATGAGCTGATCGGGCGGCCGCCAAATACGCTACGGTCGTTGGCATACTGCACCGCCAGCCTGATCGCCAGTTCGCCCGTGCCCACCAGGCCGGCGGTCGTTACCATGCGTTCGGTGTTGAGCACGTCCAGCAACTCGCGCCAGCCTTGGTGCAGTGTCCCGATCAGTTCGTGCGGCTCGATGCGCACGTTGTCGAAGAAAACGCTGCTGGAGTCCAGCGTGCAGGTTCCCAGCTTGTCAATGGGGGTATGAGTCAGGCCCTCGCGTTCGACGTCTATCATGAACATCGACAGGCCGTCAGTGCGGGACTGGGCCTGCTCGAGCTTCTTGGTGCGGGCGATGACGAGCATCTTCGAAGCCGAGGCCACGCCGGTGATCCAGATCTTGCGGCCGTTCAGGCGCCAGCCGTCGCCGTCCTCGGCCGCATAGGTCTTGATTTCCAGCGTGTTGGTGCCGGCGTCGGGCTCGGTCAGCGCCATGCAGCAGTTGATTTCGCCGCTGATCAGCTTGGGCAGCAGCTCGCGGCGCATGGACTCGTTGCCGAAGCGGGCGATCGACACGCCGCCGAAGATGGGGTTGATCATGAACAGCTGGCCCACGGTGGACCCGCCCCCCGTGGCGGCAAGAGCCTCCACGATCAGCGACATTTCCAGCATGCCCAGGCCGCTGCCGCCGTATTCCTCCGGCAGCGCCACCCCGGACAACCCGGCTTCGCAGACGGCGCGCCAGTATTCAGTGGGAAAGGCCTTTTCGCCGTCTTGCTTGCGCCAGTATTCCAGCCCGAACCGTTCGCCGATCTGGCGGGCGGATTCGATCATCATGCGCTGTTCGTCGTTGAGTCTGAAGTCCATGGTGGTGTCTCGTGTCGAATTGAAGCTGCGCGCCCGCGGGCGGCGCAGCTGCCGATCTGTCCCGGCGTCGCCTACTGGGGTTGAATGCCCGCCGTCCTGGCGAGTTCTTTCCAGGTCTTGATTTCCTCGACCAGTTGATCCTGCGCCTGTTGCGGCGTGTCACCCACCGCTTCCAGGCCCTGCGAGGTCAGCCATTCGCGCATTTCCGGCGACTGCAGAATGGCCACGAACTCCTTGTTGAGCATTTGCACGGTGGCCGCCGGCGTCTTGGCCGGCACGTACAGGCCATACCAGACCGCCGCGTTGAAGCCCGGCACGCCAGATTCGGCAACGGTGGTCATTCCCGGCCACAGGTCGGAGCGCTGGGCGGTGGTGATGGCCAGCGCCTTCACTTTTCCGCCTTCGGCGTATCGCTTCGCAGTGGACAGCGGGTCGATCACCATCTGAACTTCTCCGCCCATCAGGCCGGTGAGCGCCGCGCTGGCCCCTTTGTATGGCACATGGGTCACGGGGGCCTTGGCCGCCGACTTGAAAAGTTCGCTGGCAAAGTGCACCGAGGTGCCGATTCCGGGCGTGCCGAAGTTCACTTTCTCGGGATTGGCCTGGGCGTACTTGACGAGATCGGCCACGTTTTTCACCGGCAGATCGTTGCTGACGAGCAGGGCGAACGGGCCACGGACCACGGTCGTGATGGACATAAGGTCGCGGGTCACGTCGTACGGCAGCTTGGCCTTGATGGCAGGCTCGGTCGCGATGGCGCCGCTGTGCAGCAGGATGGTGCTGCCATCGGCATCGGCGCGCACGGTGGCCTCGGTGCCAATGGCGCCGCCCGCCCCGGCCTTGTTTTCCACAATGACCGGACGCTGCAGGCGCGCGCTGAGTTGTTCGGCCAGTTTGCGGCCCAGGATATCCGAGGTGCCGCCAGCGGAATAGGGCACGATCAGGCGCATCTGTTTTTGCCCGGGAATCTCCTGTGCCGCCGCGGGCATGGCCCAGGCGGTTGCCGCCGCGAGTGTCAAAGCCAGTTTCTGAAAGCGCTTCATGGTTGTCTCCTTGTGTTCGTTCGTGTCTTAGGGCATGCCCGGGTGGTTTCCTGCATTGGGAACTGCATTACATGTGCAACGCCCGGCCATAGGCGGCCAGCACCGATTCGTGCATGGCCTCCGACAGCGTGGGATGGGGAAATACGGTTTCGATCAGCTCGGCTTCGGTGGCTTCGAGCGACTGCGCAACGGCGTACCCATGCACCAGTTCGGTGACTTCGGGGCCTACCAGATGCGCGCCCAGCAACTCACCGGAAGCGGCGCTGAAGATCGTCTTGATGAAGCCGGCGGCCTCGCCTATGGCCACGGCCTTGCCATTGCCTTGCAGCGGGAACTTGCCGACCTTCACGTCCGGATGGGCCGCGCGCGCCTGCGCTTCCGTAAGGCCTATCGATGCGCTTTGCGGATGGCTGTATACGCACGCGGGAATCGCCGGCGCGCGCGCGCGCAGCGCCTGGGGCGGCCGGCCGGCGTGCAGGCGCGCGATATGTTCGACACATGCGATGCCTTCGTGGCTTGCCTTGTGCGCCAGCATGGGCGGACCCGTGACGTCGCCTATGGCATATAGCCCCGGCTCCTGCGTGGCGCCCCAATCGCCGGCTTCGATCAGGCCGTGGTTGATCACCGCGCGGCAATGTTCCAGGCCCAGATGCTCGGTATTGCCGACCAGGCTCACCGCCACCAGCGCGCGCTCTGCCTGCAGGGCGATGGCCTGGCCGGCGTCGGATTCCACCACCGCCTGCACGTGCCCGGCCGTGACGTCGGCACTGGCCAGCCGCGCGCCCGTCAGGAAGCGCACGCCGTCCTGCTCCATGGCCTGCCGGACGAAGTCGGACACCTCTTCGTCGCCGGACGGCAGCACGCGCGGCGCGGCTTCCACCACGGTTACGCTGCACCCCAGGGTTGCGTAAAAGCTGGCGAACTCAAGGCCGATAGCCCCGGCACCTATTACGAGCAGAGACGCCGGAAGCTGTGTGGCGGACAGGGCTTCGCGGTAGCTCCAGACCCGCTCGCCATCGAAGGGCAGCGCGGGCAACTCGCGCGGCCGCGCGCCCGTTGCCAGAATGATGTGCGCCGCCGCGATCTGTTGCGCTGCCTGGCCGTCGGCCCCGCTGACTTCCAGGCGGCCCTTTCCCTGCAGGCGCGCGCTGCCGCTGAAGACTTTGACGCCGGCCTTTTTCAGCAAATGGGCCACTCCGCGGTTCAGGCGTTGCGACGCGGTGCGCGACCGCTGCATGATGCGTGCGAAATCGATTTGCGGCGATTCGGCAACAATGCCTTCTGCATGGGCCTGGCGGATACGGCGCACCGTATCTGCAGAGTGCAGCAGGGCCTTGGTGGGGATGCAGCCCCAGTTCAGGCAGACGCCGCCCAGGTGCTCGCGCTCGACCAGCGCCGTGCGCAATTTCAGCTGCGAGGCCCGCAGCGCGGCCACATATCCTGCGGGGCCGCCGCCAACGATCGCCACGTCGAATTCCTGGCGGGATGCGGTTTGCATGGTCATATCGCGAGCAACCCTGCAGGTTGTTCCAGGGCCTGCACAACCCGCTTCAGGAACGTCAATGCGGTGACGCCATCGAGCACGCGGTGATCGGCCGACAGCACCATGCCCATTTCGCGGCGTATCGCGGGCCGGTCTTCTTGTCTATGACGGCTTCTCCTCCCGAAAAGAAGGTGGGCGCGCTCAGCGCCGGCCTGCGAATTCTTCGCCACCTGGCGAGCGTACCGACGCCGTTGGGAGTCACGCGCATCGCGCGCGATCTCGAACTGAATTCCAGCACATGCTTCAATCTGCTGAAAACCCTGGTGCACGAAGGCCTGGTTACTTTCGACGAAGACACGAAAACCTACCGGATAGGCCTGGGGCTGGTGGAACTGGCCAAAGGCTCTCTGGAGCAGGCCTCGTATGCGCGGCTGCTGCGTCCCCACCTGCAGGAAATCGCCAGCCGTCACCGCGTCACCACGACGCTGTGGCAGCGCACCACCAACGACCGCGTGGTCATGGTGGACCTGGCCGACAGCGGATCGGCCCTGCGCGTGCACATGAGCATCGGCCAGCGGCTGCCGCTGTATATTGCGGCGCTGGGGCGCTGCATGGCCGCGTACAGCCCGCTCAGCCCCGCCGAACTGCGGTCGCGCATCAGCAGCCTGCGCTGGGAAGATGGGCCCAGTTTCGAAGCCTATATGCGCGACGTCGAGAAAGTGCGCGAGGTCGGCTACGCGCTGGACGAAGGGCACTACGTCAAGGGAATTACCACGGTGTCTTCGCCCATACTCGACGAGCATCGCACCCCCTTGATGGCCATCAGCGCAGTGGGATTCTCCGCCCAGTTCACACCATCGTCGCTGCAGTCGCTCGGTGAAGACCTGCGCGACCGCTGCCGCGAGGCCAGCAATTCCCTGTCGGGCGGCAAAGTCGGCCTGTTCTGGCAGACAGGCTCGTAGCCGCGGGCGCGCGCTGCGCACGGACGGCGGGGCAACACCCGATTGCGCCGTGCGCCATATCAGAGTATCCATACACCTGACAGCAGTTCACTAACGACCGCTGATGTCTGAGCGTACCGGGCGGCACAGTCCGGATGCACAGGCGGAGCCGGACCGTGCAAGGCAGCCTGCCTTATGCGGATATAAGCCAGGAGGGGCTTATGGCAGTGGTGTATGTAGAGTTCGAACGGGCGCGCCGTGGCAAGGCCCGTGTCGCCCCGAATGCAGTGAACCAGGCCGTGCCGCGCCGCGATAGCGGCCGGGCCGTCTTCTGGGGCTGTCTTGGGCTGGCGCCGTTGGCAGGCCTGGCCGCCCCCGTGTGGGCGGTACCGCAGTTCGGCCACCTGGCCGGATGGGGCCTGGCGGGCGCCGGGCTGCTGGCCTGTGTGCTGATGTTGTTCGGCCTGGCCAGGCTTGAAGCCGACCGCGCGCGCGACGCCGGCCAATAGATCTTTTCCCGCTACGTCCGTCCGTCCGCATAGGCCGCGCATGGCCGCTCGCCCGCCCCGGCCGTATCGGCAGGGGGCTTGATGGCGGCCGGGTTTAACAGGTATAGTTGTATTGTCATCAATACAACACAACATACCAGGAGATATCCCGATGGTCGGACTGCATCGAATCGCTGCGGCGTGCGCCGTTATTGGATCCATGGCGCTGCCGCCCGGCGCGGCATGGGCCCAGAACGACGCCATCAAGCTCGTGGTGGGAGCGCCCCCCGGCGGCACCACCGATACGGTGGCACGCAGCATTGCGCAACATATGTCGAAAGACCTCAAGCGCACGGTGCTGGTCGAGAACAAGCCGGGCGCAGGCGGCAACATCGCCGCCGACTATGTCGCCAAGAGCAACCCCGACGGCAGGACGCTGCTGGTGACCTTCACCAGTTTTTCCATCAATGCCACCCTGTACCGCAACCTTCCGTTCGACCCGGTGCGCGATTTCACGCCTATCAGCATGCTGGCCAATGTGCCCAGCGTGCTGGTCACGCGCAAGGACTTCCCGGCCAAATCGATGGAAGAGTTCGTGTCGCTGGTCAAGGCCAGCCCGGGCAAGTACACCATGGCGCTGGGGGCCATCGGTTCGTCGCTGCACCTGGCGGGCGAGCGCATGAAAATGATGGCCGGTCTCGATATTCTCAATGTGCCTTATAAGGGCACGTCGCCCGCCGTCAACGACGTGCTGGGCGGCCAGGTCGACATGATGTTCGCCAGCTCGCTCAACGCGCTGCCGCACATCAAGAGCGGGGCATTGAAGGCGCTGGGCGTCAGCAGCCCCGAGTCCCTGGCGCAGTTTCCCGGCGTGCCTCCTATTGGCGATACCATCAAGGGTTTCGAGTCCAACGCCTGGTTCGCGCTTTTCGGCCCGGCCAACCTGCCGGCCGACACGCTGGCCACGCTTAACGCCGCCGCGCGCAAGGCCGTCGATACGCCGGACTTCCGCCAGCTGCTCGAGCGCGAAGCCGCGTCCGCCGTCAGCAGCACCCCGCAGGAGCTCGACGCCTTTGTACGTGAAGACATCGAACGCTACGCCGAAATCGTAAAGTTCACCGGCGCCACCGTCGACTGACCGCCCACACAGGAGCCCGCCCGTGTCCGATAGCCCGCTACCGCTGTATCACAAGGTATACCTGCTCTTGAAGCAGCGGTTGCGCGCGGGCGGTTTTCCGTACGATGTGCCCATGCCGGGCGAAAACGCCCTGGCCGCCGAATACGGCGTATCGCGCCTGACGATCAGGCGTTCGCTGGACCGCCTGGAATCCGAAGGGCTGGTCGAGCGCCGGCAAGGCCGCGGCACCTTCGCCGCACGCCCCTCGGCGCTGTCCGTCACCCAGCAGGGGGCCGATATTGACGGGCTGATGGCCCATCTGGCCAGCATGGGCATGCAGACCCAGGTGCAATTGCTCGAACTCGAAACCGTGCCGGCCGCCGGCCCGGTGGCGGCGCGCCTGGGCGTCGCGCCGGGCGCACTGGTGCAGCGGGCCGTGCGGGTGCGCAGCCACCAGGGCCTGCCTTTCTCGTACCTGACCACATTTGTTCCCGACGATATCGGCCGCCGCATCCGCCGCGAAGACCTCGCGTCCAAGCCTTTGCTTGCCATATTCCGCGACCTTGACGTCAGGGTGGCGGGCGCCGAACAGGCCATCTCGGCTGTGTTGGCCGAACCGGGCGTGGCCGAGCTGCTCGACGTGCCGGTGGGCGCGGCCTTGCTCAGCCTGCACCGGCTGGTGCGCGACGAATCCGGCCGGCCGGTGGAATGGCTGCATGCGCAGTATCGCCCCGACCGCTACGAATACCGCATGAACATGCAGGCGCACGATATGCCCGGCCAGCCCACATGGCTGCCGGCCGCCATGCCTGCGCACGCAAGCGCTTGAAGAGGTTCACTGTGACAGCCCAGACCCTGGCCCAGAAACTGCTGGCCGCCGCGGCCGGCCGCGATACCGCGCGCGTAGGCGAAATCCTGACCTGCAAGGTCGATCTGGCCATGTTCCATGATTCCAGCGGGCCGCGCCGCCTCAAGCCCATGCTCGAAGAGCTGGGAACCGGCCTGTGGGACCGCTCCAGGGTTGTGCTGGTCATGGACCATTACGTGCCCGAGGCCGACGACGAATCGCGCCGCATTGTCCGCATTGCCCGCGACTGGGCGCGCGAACAGGCGTTGCCGCATGTCTATGATTCGGTGGGCATCTGCCACGTGGTGGTGCCGGAACACGGCCACATCAGGCCGGGCATGTTCTGCGTGGGCGGCGACTCCCATTCGCCCACCGGCGGCGCGTTCGGCGCCTACATGTTCGGTGTGGGCAGCACCGAAATGCTGGGCGTGGTGGCCAGCGGCGAAATCTGGATGCGCGTGCCCGAAACGCTGATGATGCGTTGGAACGGGCGCCTGAATCCCGGCGTTACCGCCAAAGACATGATGCTGCACATGATAGGACGCATGGGCATGAACGGCGGGCGTTACCAGGCCGTGGAATTCTGTGGCGAGGCCGTCCGCGCGCTATCCATGCAAGAACGCATGACGCTGTCCAACATGTCGGCCGAGCTGGGCGCGCAGGCGGGGCTGGTGGCGCCGGACGAAACGACGCGGCATTACCTGCGGCAGGCGGGCGTTGCCGATGTCGACACGCAGCGATGGCAGTCTGACCCAGGCGCGCCGGCACAGTGGCACGATTTCGATGCCGCGGCGCTGGAGCCGCAGGTTGCGGCGCCGCATAGTCCGGCCAATGCCGCCCCGGTGCCGGCATATGGCGACACCCCGGTGCAGGTTGCCTACATCGGCGCCTGCACGGGCGCCAAGCTCGATGACCTGCGGGCCGCCGCCCGCATTTTGCAGGGGCGCACCATCGCCGCCGGCGTTCGCCTGATGGTGGCGCCGGCCAGCCAGCGCGACCAGGCCGCGGCGGACGCCGAAGGGGTATTGCCCGCGCTGCTGAAGGCAGGCGCCACGCTCTTGCCCACGTCGTGCGGGGCGTGTTCGGGCTACGGCGGCTCTATTCCCGAAGGGGCAAATGTCATTGCCACCACCGCACGCAATTTCAAGGGGCGCATGGGGGCGGCCACTGCCCGGGTGTTCCTGGCGTCTCCCTACACCGTGGCCGCATCCGCCGTCGCCGGCCGCATCGCCGATCCACGTGAATTCCTGTCATGACCCGTATTCATAAAGCCTGGCGCATCGGCGACGATATCGATACCGACCAGCTCGCACCCGGCGCCTACATGAAGTTCGGCATTGCCGATATTGCGCGCCATTGTCTCGAAGGCGTGCGGCCCGACTTTGCTGCGGGCGTCCAACCTGGCGACGTGCTGGTGGCGGGACGCAATTTCGGCATCGGCTCGTCGCGCGAACAGGCCGCCGCGGCGCTGGTGCACCTGGGCGTGCACGCCGTCATCGCGCCCAGCTACAGCGGCCTGTATTTCCGCAACGCGTTTAATGTCGGGCTGCTGCTGCTTACCTGCGAACGCGCCGGCGAAATCGCCGACTTCGAACAGATCGAGATCGACCTGCCCAATTGCCGTGTCCTGCGGGCCGACGGCGCCCCTCTGCCGTGCGAGCCGGTGCCCGGATTCCTGCTCGACATGGTGCGCGCCGGCGGGCTGCTGCCGCAATTGAAGCGCCGGCTGGCCGATGGTTCGCTTCCCCGTTACCCCCAGAGAGCCTGATGGAAAATCGCCTTCTGAAAGACCGCCTGGCTGCCGGACAGGCCCTGCTCGCCCCCGGTGTCTACGACGCCCTGTCGGCCCTTATTGCCGAGCAGGCCGGCTTTGATGCGCTATACCTGTCGGGGGCGTCGATCGCCTATTCGCGTCTGGGCCGTTCCGACGTCGGCCTCACCACGTATACCGAGGTTGAAGACACGTTGGCGCGCATCACCGAAAGGGTGCGATGCCCCGTCATCGTCGATGCAGACACCGGCTTCGGCAATGCCCTGAACGTACAACGCACGGTGCGTGGGTTCGAGCGGGCCGGCGCATCCATGATCCAGCTCGAAGACCAGGGCTTTCCCAAGCGCTGCGGGCATCTGGCGGGCAAGACAGTGGTGCCTGCCGCCGAAATGTGCGGCAAGCTGCGCGCCGCACTGGATGCCCGCAACGCCGACTCCACGCTGATCCTGGCCCGCACCGACGCGGTGGCGGTGGAAGGCCTGGAGGCCGCATTCGAGCGCGCCGAGCGCTATCTGGAATGCGGCGTGGATGCCATATTCATCGAAGCGTTGCGCTCGCCGGGGCAGTTGGACGCCGCCTGCGCGCGCTTCGCGTCGCGGGTGCCGCTGCTGGCCAACATGGTCGAGGGCGGCCAGACGCCCGTGGAAAGCGCCGACGCACTGGCGGCAAGGGGTTTTCGCATTGTCATCTTTCCCGGGGGGACGGCGCGCGCCGTCGCCCACACCCTGCAGAATTACTATGGCAGCCTGCGCCAGCATGGCACGACTGCGCCTTGGCGCGACCGCATGCTGGACTTCGATCAGCTCAATGCGCTGATCGGCACTCCCGGCTTGATGGAAGACGCCCGCCGCTATGCCTGATACCGCGCATCGGGCGGCGGCTTATGGCCGTTCGCCCGATGCGACGGCAGAAGGGTTGCCGCGCGGCAGCCAGCGCCAGAACACCGCCGCACCCGCCAGGCCCAGCATTCCCATGGCCGCAACCGCTGCGCCCAGCGACACCAGCGCCGCCACGGCCGACAGAATCACCGGCCCCAGGCTGCTGCCCAGGTCGGCCACCAGCCGCCATATGCCCAGGAACTCGGTGCGCCCGGTCTTGGGCGCGGAGTCGGCTCCCAGCGTCATGACGATGCCCGAACCGATGCCGTTGCCCATGCCCAGCATCATCGATATCACGACGAATCCCACCACGCCCGTGGTAAACGATGTTCCTATCAGGGCGATGCCCATCAGCAAGGTGCAAGGCAACGCCACCCAAAGCCGTCCGCGCTTGTCCATCAGCGTGCCGGCCGGGTAGAACACCGACATGTCGATGGCGGCCACCAGGCCGTAGATCACCGAGGTGGCCGCCGCGCCGATGCCCAGGTGATCGGCCCACAACGGAATCACCACCTGGCGCGACGCCCGCACCGCGCTGACCAGCAGTATGCCCAGGCCCAGCGTCAGGAAGACGCGCCGGTGCGCCCGAGCCACGTCGAGCACGCGCGGCTTGGCGGGCGTTGCCGTCCCGCGTTGTTCAACAGGAGTCATGTCGGGGGCGTAGCGGGCAATCATCCCCGCGCCGGCCATCGCGGCCACGGCGACCCAGTAAGCGCCCTGCAGGCCCATGAAATGGATCAATGCGGCGCCGGCGAACGGACCGACGAAGACGCCGATGCGCATGGTGCCGGCCAGGGTGGACAAGGCCCGCGCGCGCATGTGCACGGGTACGGCATCGATCATATAGCTCTGCCGCGCCAGCAGGAACACCGACGACGCCATGCCGATCAGGAAAACGCCCGCGGCCAGCATCGCCGCGTGCACGGCAAAGATGCACAGCAGCAGCGCAAGCACGCTCAGCGCAGCCGCGCCCACCATGGACCGCCGCTCGCCGTGGCGCGAGGTGATGATGGCGGCCGGGATATTGCTTACCAGCGAACCGATGCCGATCAGCGCCACGATCAGCCCCGACATGGCCACCGACGCGCCCAGGTCCCGGGCAGTCAGGGCCACCACGGGCAGGATGGCGCCGTTGCTTACACCATAGAGAATGGACGGGCCGAACGCCGGTACGGCGATTTTTCGGAAACTGAAGGGCTCGGCGCGATTCGGCACGGTGCTGCGCGTAGGGGAAAGGGTAGGGCGCCATTTTAGCCGGCCTCGTATCGCTTGCCGGCGGCGTGGCCGCAAGCTATCTTTGTGGCATGACTTCTACTCCAGCGAGCGGTCCGGGTCCGTTCTTCATTGTGCAGAACATGGGCTCGGGGCGCGACGATGCCCGCGAAGCGCAGGCCACCCTGCGCCGCGTGCTCGATGCCGCCGGCGTTCGCTACGACATCATCGCGGTCGACGACGGCCGGCAATTGCCCGCGGCGGTACAAACCGCAGTGGGGCGGGCGCGCGACCAGGGCGGGGCGGTGGTGGCGGTCGGCGGCGACGGCACGCTCAGCGCGGTGGCCCAGGGCGTGCTGGATACCGGGTTGCCGTTTGGCATCGTGCCGCAGGGCACCTTCAATTATTTCGGCCGCACCTATGGCATTTCGCAGGACACCGAAGCCGCGGCGCGCGCCCTGCTGGCCGCCCGCCCCGAGCCGGTGCAGGTGGGGCTGGTAAACAGCCGCCTGTTTCTCATCAACGCCAGCCTGGGGCTGTATCCGCAATTGCTGGAAGACCGCGAGGTGTACAAGCGCCGCTATGGCCGCCGGCGATACGTCGCTTTATGGTCGGCTCTGGTCACCCTGGCGCGCGCGCATCGCCAGCTGGCGATACAGCTCGAACACGCGGGGCAGGTTCGCCAGATGCGCACCCCCACCATCGTGGTGGGCAACAACGCCCTGCAGCTGCAGCAGATCGGCATTGCCGAAGCCGACGAACTCTCGCAGGGCCGGCTGGTGGCGATGGGCGCCAGGCCGGCGGGCACCCTGGCTTTATACGGGCTGCTCTTGCGTGGACTGTTCAGCCGGCTGGGCGATGCCGACCACGTCTTCAGTTTCGGCTTCGACAGGCTCACCGTACGCGTTCGCGGCCGCAGCCGGCGGGTTAAAGTCGCGCTCGACGGTGAAATCTGCTGGCTGGATACGCCGTTGCACTTCCGTGTTTCCCCCCAACCGCTGCGCCTGCTGGTGCCCCCCGAAGCGCTGCGCGCCGAATCCGCATGACGCGGCTGTTGCACGTTTCCGATACCCATTTCGGCTGCGAAGACGCCACGGCCGTCCGCGCGCTGCTCGCGCTGGCGCGGCAGGTGCAGCCCGAACTGGTGCTGCTGGGGGGCGACGTCACGCAGCGCGCCCGGCGCGCCCAGTTCGCGGCGGCCCTCGATTTTGTGCAGAATCTGCAATGCCCGGTGCTGGCCGTGCCGGGCAATCACGACATTCCGCTATACAACCTGGCGGCGCGCCTGCTCGACCCTTACCGGGGCTTTCGGCGGGCGCTGGGGGCGAACCTCGAACCGGTAGTCGAAACCGAGCGCCTACTGGTCATCGGCGTAAATTCCACGCGGCCCAGCCGCCACAAGCATGGGCAGGTTTCGGGCGCGCAGGCCAGGCGCGTGGCGCAGCGCCTGCGCCAGGCGCATCCGGCCAGCCTGCGTGTGGTATTGCTGCATCATCCCGTGCGCGCCGTCGTCGAAAGCGACCAGTCCAACTTGCTTATTGGCCGCGAAACCGCCGTGCCGGCCTGGGTCGATGCGGGCGCCGACCTGATCCTGGGCGGGCATATTCATCTGCCATACGTCCTGCCGGTGCATGGGGCAGCCGGCCCCGCGCCGCGCCAGGCGTGGGCGGTGCAGGCCGGCACGGCGGTGTCGCGGCGCATACGTGGCGGGGTTCCCAATTCGGTCAATGTCATCGAACATTCCTTCGACCATGACCCGGGCGCATGTTCAGTGCAGCGGTGGGACTACACCCACGGGGCCGGCGAGTTCCGCTGCGTGGCCGACCAGGCACTGCGCCTGCAGCGCGATCCCTGAACCCAACACCCTTGCGGCCGCCCGCCGGCCACGAATTCTGTTCAAACGGCTCTAATGGAAGCTTTCGTCGACTGGGTCGCTGTCCATCCTCTTCTGATCCTGCTGGCCGCCCCCGCTGCGGCGGCGCTATGCGCCTGGCTGGCGGCGCGCCAGGTCCCCAGCGGCCCCGGGGCTCGACCCGTCTTGCTGTGGTCGCTCCTGGCGGCAGGGTCGGGCGCGGTGTTCCTGGCCCTTGCCGCCGCCATGGCCGGGCAGCCCGGCGAAGCGCGCCTGGACAGCCGACTTGCCTCCGGCCTCAGTCTCGCGATGCCGGCGGCCCTGTTATGGACGATGTCGTGGTTCACCTACCTGGGCGACCGTAACCTGCTTACGATCATTGCCGTGGGCATGACGGTGTCGCTACTGTGGAAGCGGCAATGGGTGACGGCCCTGGCATGCGTGGCAGTCACGGGCGGCGCCGGCCTGCTCAACCTGGGGCTCAAGCATCTGTTCCAGCGCGTGCGGCCTGAACATCTGCATGGTTATGCCAGCGCCGATGGCTGGAGCTTTCCCAGTGGCCACACTTCGGGAGCCCTGGCGGTGTACGGCTTTGCCTGCTACCTGGCCGTGCGGGCGCTGCCGGCGCCCTGGCAGGCGCCCTGCGTGGCGGGCGTGGCCGCGCTCGTGGCGGCCATCGGCGTCAGCCGGGTGCTGCTGCAGGTGCATTACTTGAGCGACGTGCTGGCAGGCATTGCCATCAGCCTGGCATGGCTGGCGGCGTGCATGGCCGCGCTCAGCGCGGCCCGGCAACGGCGCGCCAGATAATCTGCAGCAGCCGGCTCACGTCTGCGCCGCGGTGTCGGGCGGGCAGGGCGCGCATGGCGGGCTCGGGCGGCCCCGCTATATACAGGGCGCCTGCGTCCCGGGCGGCATGGCCCAGGCGCTCGGCTGCTTCCCGCGGCAGGGGCCGCAGGTTCCACAGCAATTTATCGCGGATATCGGCGCCCACCCTGCCATCGCTGAATCGATCCAGCGTGCGGTCGATTTCCCGTTCGCCAGGCAGCGCCAGCACCACCAGATCCGATTCGTGCAGCGCTTCGCGGGCCGATGCCGCCAGTGTGGCCGCCCCGCGAAACGGTTCGCAGCGGGCCGGGTCGCGGTCGTACACGGTAAGCGCCAGATCGGGCTGCGCGTCTTGCAACAGGCTGCGCGCCGCCGCTGCGCCCGTTGTGCCCAGGCCCACCACGCCCACGCGCAATGGCCTGCTCGTCATGGCGCCGGCACCGACCACGTGCTTACGATATGCGCCACCGGCTCCGAGGCGCCCTCGCCATGCAGAATCACTTCGCCGGCGGCCAGGCGACCGGTCTTCAACAGCCGGGCTTGCGCAACCACGGCGCCTGCGGGGCTCTTGCGCAGGAAGTTGATGGTCAGGCTGGCGGTGACGGCGTTGGGCTGCCCGGTAGCGCCCACCACCGCGGCGTACAGCGCCAGGTCCGCCAGCCCCATCAGCATGGGGCCCGCCACGATGCCGCCCAACCGTTGATGGGCGTCGCGCGCCGGCAGGATGGCGCGGGCCGTGCCAAAACCTATGTCGGTGATCTGTACGCCCAGCACTTCCGCAAAGGGGTGCTGCTCGGCCAGCAAGCGCCTGAAGTCGGCAACAGAGATACGGGCAGGGGGCGATGCGGTCATGTCAGGCTTGCTCCAGGTCGGCGCAGTAACGTTCCAGCAGGTCGTCGGCGTGCTGCCCCAGTGACTTGACGCGACGGGTATGGAACAGCAGCAGCAGCCCCATCAGATACGTGAAGACCTGCATTTGCTCGATGGCCACCGTTTCATCCGGCCACTGGCGGGTTGCCTGCAAGCCGTGCCCCAACTGCGACACGCACGTGCGCAGCCGCGCATTCAGGCGTTCGTCGATGTCGCGGCCCAGGCCTCGCGGCCCCAGCCCCTGGAACAGGTACATGCCCAGCGCGAACTCGGTCGGACGCTCGGCGTAATAGCCGTAAAACGCCTTGACCACCCGCCGGGCCGCGCCCACCGCATTGCCGGGCAGGGCGCCCGCCAACGCTGCGTGCAGGCGTTCCAGCGACGCATCGAGCAGCTCGGCATAAATGGCTTCCTTGCCGTCAAACCAGGGATAAATGGCGCCGGTGGTGCAGCCGGCTTCCTTGGCTATGGCGCGCACGGTTGTCTGTTCCAGGCCATCGCGCTGGAACACACGCTGTGCGGCCTCCAGAATCAGCTGGCGCCGCAACGCGATAAATTGTTGCGCACGGGACGAAGGTTGCGGGCGAGACGAGTCCATGGGCACGCCGGAAATATCAATGTGCTCATTTAATAACAACGTTATTTCCCTGGCAAGGCATGCCTTTCAGCCCCATCGCCGGGGCGGGCAGCAAATGTATCTACCCGGTGCGCCGTGTATCCAGTATTGTGCAGAGTAACGGCGCCATGTCGGTGCAAAGCCGTCGCAGCCGGCGCGCTCAGCGCACCAAACGCCGTAAATACGCGCCTTTCCGAGCGCCTAGGGTAAACACGTAGGTGTTTCGGCTCCGGCTCCGCCAATGTTGCGAGATACCAACAGCCAGGGCGGCGAAGTCGTACTTTTAGGGGTGCGGCCATAGCCAGTGTCGGGGATTTTTGATGCAATAGCGTCAACTTCCCTTCGCGGAGTTAGGGGGGCGGCAGGCTGATGCAAGCGTTGCTGCTCTTGTCACTCAAATCAACGGAGATTTCTTAAATGAAAAAGACTCTGCTCGCTGCCGCCCTGCTCGCCGGTTTCGCCGGTGTGGCCCAGGCAGAAACCTCGGTGACGCTGTACGGCATCATCGATACCGGTATCGGCTACAACAAGGTCAAGGGCGACGGCTGGGATAGCGGCAGCCGCGTCGGCATGATCAACGGCGTGCAGAACGGTTCGCGCTGGGGCCTGCGTGGCACCGAAGATCTGGGTGACGGCCTGCAAGCCGTGTTCCAGCTGGAAAGCGGCTTCAGCTCCAGCAACGGTAACTCCGCTCAGAACGGCCGCCTGTTCGGTCGTCAAGCCACCATCGGTCTGCAAAGCGACAGCTGGGGCCGTCTGGACTTCGGTCGTCAAACCAACATCGCGTCGAAGTACTTCGGCTCGATCGATCCGTTCGGCGCCGGCTTCACGCAAGCCAACATCGGCGTTGGCCTGAGCGCTGCCAACACTGTTCGCTACGACAACATGGTCATGTACCAAACCCCGTCGTACAGCGGCTTCCAGTTCGGCATCGGCTATTCGTTCAGCGCTGACGACAACACCGACGACGACGATCGCGTTGGCTTCCGTACCGCCGACAACGTTCGTGCCATCACCGCCGGCCTGCGCTACGTGAACGGTCCCCTGAACGTCGCTCTGTCGTACGACCAGCTGAACGCTTCGAACCAGCAAGCTCAGGACGAAGTTGACGCCACCCCGCGTATGTACGCGATCGGCGCTTCGTACGACTTCGAAGTCGTGAAGCTGGCTCTGGCCTACGGCCGCACCACCGACGGCTGGTTCGCTGGCCAAGGCGTGGCCGGCGTGCAATTCGCCGACTTCGACGGTGATGGCGTTGCTGACGAGCAAGGTCTGGGCAACAACCTGTTCGCCGACGGCTTCAAGTCGAACTCGTACATGGTCGGCCTGACCGCCCCCATCGGCGGCGCGTCGAAGCTGTTCGGTTCGTGGCAAATGGTTGATCCCAGCAACGACCGCCTGACCGGCGGCGACGAGACGATGAACGTCTTCTCGCTGGGCTACACCTACGACCTGTCCAAGCGTACCAACCTGTACGCCTACGGTTCGTACGCCAAGAACTACGCGTTCCTGGACGACGTCAAGAGCACCGCTGTCGGCGTCGGTATCCGCCACCGCTTCTAATCGGCTGCGAGGCGCAAGCCTCGCATCGATTACCTAGCGTGCATGCGGCCTTCGGCCGCGTGCGAAAAGCCACCCTTCGGGGTGGCTTTTTTGTTACTGCAAAAGGTCAATTTGCCCTGGTTTTCAGTGCGCTGGGTTCAGCAGAGAGTCACCTCGCAAATGCTACAATCTGAAGGTTTGCGCATTTGACGGACGCCAGAATGAACTTGCAACAGTATTTTCCCGTCCTGCTGTTTATCGTGGTGGCTACCCTCATCGGGTTTGCGCTGCTGACTGCAGGGTCGCTCTTGGGGCCGCGGCGTCCGTACGCCGAGAAACTCTCGGCCTACGAATGCGGTTTCGACGCCTTCGACGATGCCCGCATGAAGTTCGATGTGCGCTACTACCTGGTGGCCATCCTCTTCATCCTGTTCGATCTCGAAATCGCCTTCCTGTTCCCCTGGGCCATTGCGCAGGGCACCGTCGGCATCGTCGGCTTCTGGACCGTCATGGTGTTCCTGGCCGTCCTGACGGTGGGCTTCATCTACGAATGGAAAAAGGGTGCGCTCGACTGGGAATAACCCAGGTCTGCACGCACGCTATCAGAGACCAATATGGCTATAGACGGCATTCTCAAGCAAGGCTTCATCACTACCAGTGCCGACAAGTTCCTGAACTGGGCAAAAACCGGTTCGATGTGGCCCATGACCTTCGGTCTGGCCTGTTGCGCGGTCGAAATGATGCACGCCGGCGCGGCCCGCTACGACCTGGACCAATTCGGCATCATCTTCCGACCCAGCCCGCGCCAGTCCGACCTGATGATCGTGGCCGGCACGCTGTGCAACAAAATGGCGCCGGCGCTGCGCAAGGTGTACGACCAGATGCCCGAGCCGCGTTGGGTGGTGTCCATGGGTTCGTGCGCCAACGGTGGCGGCTACTACCATTATTCGTATTCGGTCGTGCGCGGCTGTGATCGCATCGTGCCGGTCGATGTCTATGTGCCGGGCTGTCCGCCCACTGCAGAAGCGCTGGTCTACGGGTTGCTGCAAATGCAGAACAAAATCCGCCTGACCAACACCATTGCCCGCTGAGGCGTTGTGGCCGGCCTCGCGTAGTGCCGGCCACACCTGTCAGCATCTCGGTTCACCAAAGCAATCATGACGATGACCAGGCTCGAAACCCTGAAACACAACCTGCAGGCCGCGCTGGGCGCAGATGTCGCGCTCACCGAGGCGCTGGGCGAACTGACGCTCGAGGTGTCGGCCGACCAATGGCTCGCCGCGTGCAACAAGCTGCGCACCGACCCCGGCCTTGGCTTCGACACCTGCATCGATCTGTGCGGGGTCGACTACCTTACCTGGGGCAATGGCGCGCGTCCGGCGGCCGATGCCTTGACGCCGGGCGTCCAGCGCACCCGCTATGCGGTGGTCGTGCATCTGCTGTCCGTCCAGCACAACTGGCGCCTGCGGGTGCGCACCTGGGCGCCTGACGACGACTTCCCCATGGTGGCCTCGCTGGTCGAGTGCTGGCCTGGCGTGAACTGGTTCGAGCGCGAAGCCTTCGACCTGTTCGGCATTGTCTTCGAAGGCCACCCCGACCTGCGCCGCATCCTGACCGACTACGGTTTCATCGGCCATCCGTTCCGCAAAGACTTCCCCCTGTCGGGCACCGTCGAAATGCGCTACGACCCCGAACAAGGCCGCGTCATCTACCAGCCGGTCACCATCGATCCCCGCGAAATCACCCCGCGTGTCGTACGCGAAGACTCCTACGGCATGGGGCGTTAAATCATGGCAGAAATCAAGAACTACACCCTGAACTTCGGCCCGCAACACCCGGCCGCTCACGGTGTGCTGCGCCTGGTGCTCGAGCTCGACGGCGAAGTCATCCAGCGCGCCGATCCCCACATCGGCCTGCTGCACCGCGCCACCGAAAAGCTCGCCGAGCACAAGACCTACCTGCAGGCGCTGCCCTACATGGACCGCCTCGATTACGTGTCCATGATGTGCAACGAGCACGCGTATGTCATGGCCATCGAGAAACTGCTGGGCATCGAGCCGCCGCTGCGCGCGCAGTACATCCGCGTCATGTTCGACGAGATCACGCGCCTGCTCAACCACCTGATGTCGCTGGGCTCGCACGCCCTGGACGTGGGCGCCATGGCCGTGTTCCTGTACGCCTTCCGCGAACGCGAAGACCTGATGGATTGCTACGAAGCCGTCTCGGGTGCACGCATGCACGCGGCCTACTACCGTCCCGGCGGCGTCTACCGCGACCTGCCCGACTCCATGCCGCAATACGGCGACGGCAGCAAGTACCGGGGCGACAAAGAACTGCGCCAGATGAACGACGCGCGTTCGGGGTCGCTGCTCGACTTCATCGAAGATTTCACCAACCGGTTCCCCGGCTGCGTCGACGAATACGAAACCCTCCTGACCGACAACCGCATCTGGAAGCAGCGCCTGGTGGGCATCGGCGTTGTCGATCCCGACCGCGCCAAGGCCTTGGGCTTTACCGGCCCCATGCTGCGCGGCTCGGGCGTGGCCTGGGACCTGCGCAAGATGCAGCCCTACGAAGTCTACGACCTGGTCGACTTCGACGTGCCGGTGGGCGTCAACGGCGACTGCTACGACCGCTACCTGGTCCGCGTGGCCGAAATGCGCGAAAGCAACCGCATCATTCGCCAGTGCGTCGAATGGCTGCGCAACAACCCGGGGCCGGTCATGATCGAGAACCACAAGGTTGCGCCGCCCAGCCGCGCCAACATGAAATCCAACATGGAAGAGCTCATCCATCACTTCAAGCTCTTCTCCGAGGGTTTCCATGTGCCGCCGGGCGAGACCTACGCGTCCGTGGAACACCCCAAGGGCGAATTCGGCATCTACATGGTGTCCGACGGCGCCAACAAACCGTACCGCCTGAAGATCCGCGCGCCTGGTTTCGCCCACTTGCAATCGCTCGATGAAATGGCGCGCGGCCACATGATCGCCGACGCCGTAACCATCATCGGTACGCAGGACATCGTTTTCGGCGAGATCGACCGCTGATCCACCAGCCCGACCGCCCCGCATAACCCGGATTCAAACTATGCTGCTTTCCGCACAGGCCTACCAGAAAATCGATCGGGAACTCGTCAAGTTCCCGGCCGACCAGCGGCAGTCGGCCATCATGGCTGCGCTTGCCATCGCGCAAGAAGAAAAAGGCTGGCTGGCTCCCGAAGTCCTCGAAGACGTGGCCAACTATATCGGCGTGCCGCCCATCGCGGTGCAAGAGGTCGCCACCTTCTACAACATGTTCGACACCCGGCCGGTCGGCAAGCACAAGATCGCGGTCTGCACGAACCTGCCCTGTGCCTTGCGCGACGGCGAGAAAGCCGGCGATTACCTCAAGCGCAAGCTGGGCGTCGACTATCGCGAAACCACGCCCGACGGCCTGTTCACCCTGGTCGAGGGCGAGTGCATGGGCGCCTGCGGCGATTCTCCCGTGCTTATCGTGAACAACAAGCATATGTGCGTGCGCATGACTGAAGAAAAGCTCGACGCGCTGGTCCAGGGTCTGAAGGCGCAATCCCAAGGAGAATCGGCATGAGCGCGCCCGACCTGTACAAGCAATGGGCCCAGGGGCTGGACCCCAACCCCGGCAGCGACCTGTCCACGTCGATGTGCCTGCACGGCCGTCATCTGGGGCCGCAGATCCTCGCCGATCTCGACGGCCAGAACTGGCGCCTGCAAGACTACGTCAAGCGCGGCGGCTACGAGGCCCTGCGCAAGATCCTGTCTACCGGCATGAAGCCCGAAGACGTCATCGCCGAAGTCAAGGCGTCCGGCCTTCGTGGCCGCGGCGGCGCGGGCTTTCCCACCGGCCTCAAATGGAGCTTCATGCCGCGTGCCTTTCCAGGGCAGAAGTACCTGGTATGCAACTCCGACGAAGGCGAACCCGGCACCTTCAAAGACCGCGACATCCTGCGTTTCAACCCGCATGTCGTGATCGAAGGCATGGCCATCGCCGCATACGCCATGGGCATCAGCGTCGGTTACAACTACATCCACGGCGAAATCTTCGAAGTGTACGAACGCTTCGAAGAAGCTCTGGAAGAAGCGCGCGCCGCCGGCTTTCTGGGCGACAACATCCTGGGTTCCGAATTCAGCTTCCAGCTGCACGCGTTCCATGGCTATGGCGCGTACATCTGCGGCGAAGAAACGGCGCTGCTCGAATCGCTCGAAGGCAAGAAGGGCCAGCCGCGCTTCAAGCCGCCGTTCCCGGCCAGCTTCGGCCTGTACGGCAAGCCCACCACCATCAACAACACCGAAACCTTCGCCGCGGTGCCCTGGATCATCCGCAACGGCGGCCAGGCCTACCTCGAAGTGGGCAAGCCCAACAACGGCGGCACCAAGATCTTCTCGATCACCGGCGATGTCGAGCGTCCTGGCAACTACGAGATCCCGCTGGGCACGCCGTTCGCCAAGCTGCTCGAGCTCGCGGGCGGCATGCGGGGCGGCAAGAAGCTCAAGGGCGTGATCCCGGGCGGCTCGAGCGCGCCGGTGCTGCCGGCCGATATCATGATGGACACCACCATGGACTACGACGCCATCGCCAAGGCCGGCTCCATGCTGGGGTCGGGCGCGGTGATCGTCATGGACGAAACGCGCTGCATGGTGAAGTCGCTGCTGCGGCTTTCCTACTTTTACTACGAAGAAAGCTGCGGCCAATGCACGCCGTGCCGTGAAGGCACGGGTTGGCTGTACCGCATGGTCAACCGCATCGAACATGGCCAGGGGCGTCCCGAAGACCTCGACCTGCTCGACAGCGTTGCCGGCAACATCATGGGCCGCACCATCTGCGCCCTGGGCGACGCCGCCGCGATGCCGGTGCGCGGCTTCTTGAAGCATTATCGCGACGAATTCGCGCACCACATCGAGCACAAGTCGTGTGTGGTCCCGCAATATCTGTAGGTCTCAGGAACAGCAATGGTTGAATTAACCGTCGACGGCAATCAGGTCGAAGTCCCCGAGGGCAGCATGGTGATGCATGCGGCCCAGAAGCTGGGCCTGTACGTGCCCCATTTCTGCTACCACAAGAAACTGTCCATCGCGGCCAACTGCCGCATGTGCCTGGTTGAAGTGGAAAAGGCGCCCAAGGCGCTGCCCGCGTGCGCAACGCCTGCCACCAATGGCATGGTGGTGCACACGTGCTCTGAAAAAGCCAAGGCCGCCCAGAAGTCGGTCATGGAGTTCCTGCTGATCAATCACCCGCTCGATTGCCCCATCTGCGATCAGGGCGGCGAATGCCAGCTGCAGGACCTCGCCGTCGGCTACGGCGGCTCCACCTCGCGCTATCGCGAGGAAAAGCGCGTGGTGTTCCACAAAGATCTCGGCCCGCTGGTGTCGGCCGAAGAAATGACGCGCTGCATCCACTGCACCCGTTGCGTGCGCTTCGGCCAGGAAATCGCCGGCGTCATGGAACTGGGCATGCTGGGCCGCGGCGAACATTCCGAAATCACCACCTTCGTGGGCCGCTCGGTCGAGTCCGAACTGTCGGGCAACATGATCGACCTCTGTCCCGTGGGGGCGCTGACGTCCAAGCCGTTCCGCTACACCGCGCGCACCTGGGAACTTGCCCGCCGCCGCAGCGTCAGCCCGCACGACAGCCTGGGCGCCAACCTGGTCATCCAGGTCAAGGGCGACCGTGTCATGCGCGTGGTGCCGTACGAAGACGAAGCCATCAACGAATGCTGGATCAGCGACCGCGACCGCTTCTCGTACGAAGGCCTCAACAGCGAAGACCGCCTGGCCGCGCCCATGATCAAGGGCGCCGACGGCAAGTGGCAGGAAGCCTCCTGGGCCGACGCCCTGCAGGCCGTGGCCCAGGGCCTGTCGCGCGTGCGCGACAGCCATGGAGCGGGCCAGATCGGCGCCCTGGCCGCCGAGTACGCCACTACCGAAGAATTCGCGCTGCTGGGCCGCCTGGTGCGCGCCCTGGGCTCCGAAAACATCGACTTCCGCCTGCGTCAGACCGATCCCGGCTTTGACGCCGCGCTGTCCGGCGCGCCCTGGCTGGGCATGCCGGTAGCCGAGCTCGACAACCTCGACCGCGTGCTGGTCGTGGGTTCGTTCCTGCGCAAAGATCATCCGCTCATGGCGCAGCGCCTGCGCCAGGCCGCCAAGCGCGGCACGCAAGTCCTGCTGATCGACAGCGCGGCCGACGATCCGTTGCTGCCCGTGGCCGGCCGCATCACGGTGGCTCCCTCCAGCCTGCCGCAAGCGCTGGCCCAGGTGGCGGTGGCGCTGGCGCAAGCCAAAGAACAGCCGGTTCCCGCCGAATTCGCCGGCATCACCCCCGATGACGCCGCGAAGCTCATCGCCGCCAGCCTGGCATCCGGCTCGAATGCCGCGGTGCTGGTGGGCAACATGGCCGTCGCATCGCCCCAGGCATCGCTGCTGGCCGCGAACGCGCGTGCCATTTCCAACCTGGCGGGCGCCCGTTTCGGCTTCCTGACCGCCGGCGGCAACACCGTGGGCGGTTACCTGGCCGGCGCGGTGCCAGGGCAGGGCGGCAAGACTGCCGCCGCCATGCTGGCCGAACCGCTCAAGGCCTATATCGTGCTGCACGCCGAACCGGCGCTGGACGCCGACAATGGCCCGCAGGCCGTGGCTGCGCTGCGCGCCGCCGAGTTCGCGGTCGCGCTCACTCCGTACGCGTCGGCCGCCCAGGACTGGGCCGATGTCATGCTGCCGGTGTCGCCGTTCACGGAAACGTCGGGTACCTTTGTCAACGCGCAAGGCCTGGCCCAAAGCTTCAAGGGCACCGTGGCGCCGCTGGGGCAGACCCGTCCGGCCTGGAAGGTGCTGCGCGTGCTGGGCAATGTGCTGCAGCTGCAGGGCTTCGACGACGAAACGTCCGAATCGGTGCGCGATACCGCGCTGGCGGGCGGCATCGAAAGCCGGCTGTCCAACGACGTCAAGGGCGCGCCCGGCGTGGGCCGCCCGGGCACGGGCCTCGAGCGCGTGGCCGACGTGCCCATCTATCGCACCGATGCCATCGTGCGTCGTTCCGGCCCGCTGCAGGATACGCCCGCGTCGCAACCGCCCACCGCGCGCATGAATGGCGGCACGCTGGCCGCGCTGGGGCTTGCCGCCGGCGCCAAGGTGCGGGTGACCAGCGCCACGGGCTCGGTCGAGCTCGAAGCCGTGCAGGACGACGCCGTGGCCGACCGTGCCGTGCGCATATCGGCCGGCTTCGAACAGACAGCCGCCCTGGGTGGCGCATTCGGTGAAATCAGCGTGGAGCGTGCCTGACATGGAATGGCTCGATATTCTTCAAAGCCACGGCCAGGCCTTGCTTGGTCCGACCGCATGGATGGTGGTCTGGACCCTCGTCAAGATCATCATCATTGCCGTGCCCATCATCCTGTGCGTGGCGTATCTCACGTACTGGGAACGCAAAATGATCGGTGCGATGCACGTACGCCTGGGGCCCACCCGCGTGGGCTTCCGCGGCCTGTTGCAGCCGTTCGCCGACGTGTTCAAGCTGCTGACCAAAGAAGTCGTGGTGCCCACGCAGGCCAACAAGATCCTGTTCGTCGTGGCCCCGGTTGTCACGCTGATGCCGGCGCTGGCCGCCTGGGCCGTCGTGCCGTTCGGCCCCGAAGTGGTGCTGGCCGACGTCAACGCCGGCCTGCTGTACATCATGGCCATCACGTCGGTGGGCGTGTATGGCGTGATCGTGGCCGGCTGGGCATCGAACTCCAAGTACGCGTTCCTTGGCGCCTTGCGGGCCTCGGCGCAGATGCTCTCTTATGAGCTGGCCATCGGCTTCGTGCTCGTGACGGTGCTGCTTGTCTCGGGCAGCCTCAACATGACCGAGATCGTGCTGGGGCAGACTCGCGGCTGGTTTGCCGACCGCGGCCTGACCTTCCTGTCGTGGAACTGGCTGCCGCTGCTGCCGCTGTTCGTGATCTACGTCATTTCGGCCGTGGCCGAAACCAACCGCCACCCGTTCGACGTGGTCGAAGGCGAATCCGAAATCGTGGCCGGCCACATGGTCGAATATTCCGGCATGGCATTCGCGCTGTTCTTCCTGGGCGAATACGCCAACATGATCCTGTTGTCGTGCATGGCGGCGATCATGTTCCTGGGCGGCTGGACTTCGCCCGTCGACATCGCCCCGCTGAACTGGATTCCGGGCTGGATCTGGCTGGGCATCAAGACTTTCTGCGTGGTCTCTCTTTTCGTGTGGTTCCGTGCGTCGTTCCCGCGCTACCGCTATGACCAGATCATGCGTCTGGGCTGGAAGATTTTCATCCCGCTGACCGGCGTATGGCTGGTGGTCGTGGCGATCTGGATGCAGACGCCCTGGAACATTTGGCGCTGACGCGCCAAGCTGAGGCAGGATATGGAAGCGATCAAAGATTTCTTCGGCAGCCTGATGCTGGCCGAACTGCTCAAGGGCATGCGCCTGACGGGCAAGTACTTCTTCAAGCGCAAGGTCACCTTGCGCTACCCGATGGAAAAGACGCCGACCTCGGCGCGGTTCCGCGGTCTGCACGCCTTGCGCCGCTATCCCAATGGGGAAGAGCGCTGCATCGCGTGCAAGCTGTGCGAAGCCGTATGCCCGGCGCTGGCCATCACCATCGAATCGGACCAGCGCGACGACGGCACCCGTCGCACCACGCGCTACGACATCGATCTCACCAAGTGCATTTTCTGCGGCTTCTGTGAAGAAAGCTGCCCCGTGGACTCCATCGTGGAAACGCATATCCACGAATACCACGGCGAAAAGCGCGGCGATCTTTACTTCACCAAAGACATGCTGCTCGCCGTAGGCGACCGCTACGAACCCGAAATCGCCCGCCGCCGGGCCGAAGACGCGCCATACCGCTGACGCCCAAGGTCTGATCCATGACATTCACCACAGTCCTGTTCTACATACTGGCCGCGGTCCTGGTGATCGCCGCCTTCCGCGTCATCACGGCGCGCAGCCCCGTAACCGCCGTGCTGCACCTGATCCTGGCGTTCGCCAACGCCGCCATGCTCTGGATGCTGCTGGGCGCCGAGTTCCTGGCCCTGTTGCTGGTGCTGGTCTACGTGGGCGCCGTGATGGTGCTTTTCCTGTTCGTCGTCATGATGCTCGACATCCGCATCGATTCGCTGCGCCGCGGGCTCAAGACATATCTGCCCCTGGGGCTGGTCATCGGCGCCGTGCTGGTGGTCGAGATGTCGTTCGTGCTGGGCGCCACCTGGTATGGCGCCGGCCCGCAAGCCGCCGTGGCAGGCGACTACAACAATACGCGCGCCCTGGGCGAGGCCATGTACACCCAGTACGTGTATGCCGTGCAGGTGGGCGCCGCACTGCTGCTGGTGGGCATGGTGGCGGCCATCGCGCTTACCCTGCGTCGCCGCCGCGACGCCAAGTACAACGATCCCGCCGCCGCCGTCCGGGTGCGCGCAAAAGACCGCTACCGCCTGGTGAGCATGCCCGCGCAGAGCGATCGCGCCCTGGGCCGCGTGGCCGGGCAGCCCGGCGACGCCCAAGGAGAAAAACAATGACGTTGACGCTGGCCCACTACCTGGTGCTGGGTGCGATTCTGTTCGCCATCGGCATCTTCGGCATCTTCCTGAACCGCCGCAACCTGATCATCCTGCTGATGTCCATCGAGCTCGTGCTGCTGGCCGTCAACATGAACTTCGTGGCGTTTTCCAGCTGGTTCGGCGACACGGCCGGACAAGTGTTCGTGTTTTTCATCCTGACCGTCGCCGCCGCCGAGGCCGCCATCGGTCTGGCGATCCTGGTGCTGCTGTTCCGCAACCTGAACACGATCAACGTTGACGATCTCGATCGCCTGAAGGGCTGACGGGGTATTGGAAGAAAATGTCTAGCTCACCAAACCTGTACTTGCTGATCGCGCTCGCACCGTTGGCCGGCGCGATTCTTGCCGGGCTGTTCGGCACGGGGTTCCTGGGCCGGCCCATCGGGCGCCGCGGCTCGCACATCATCACCATCCTGGGCGTGCTCATTTCCACGGTGGGTTCGGTCATCGTGCTGGGCGATGTGCTCAACGGCCACACCTACGACGGCACCGTCTACACCTGGAGCCTCATCGGCCAGACCAGCCTCGAGATCGGCTTCCTGATCGATCCGCTGTCGGCCATGATGATGGTCGTGGTGACGTCCGTGTCCCTGATGGTGCACATCTACACCATCGGCTACATGGCCGACGACCCGGGCTACCAGCGCTTCTTTTCGTATATATCGCTGTTCACGTTCTCGATGCTGATGCTGGTCATGTCCAACAACATGGTCCAGCTCTTCTTCGGCTGGGAAGCCGTGGGCCTGGTGTCGTACTTGCTGATCGGTTTCTGGTACACGCGCCCGACCGCGATCTTCGCCAACATGAAGGCGTTCCTGATCAACCGCGTGGGCGACTTCGGTTTCGTGCTCGGCATCGGCCTGCTGTTCGCCTACACCGGCACCATGCACTACGCCGACGTGTTCGCGCAGGCCGACAAGCTGGCGGGCCAGACCCTGCCCGGCACCGACTGGATGTTGCTCACCGTGGCGTGCATCTGCCTGTTCATCGGCGCCATGGGCAAATCGGCCCAGGTGCCGCTGCATGCCTGGCTGCCCGACTCCATGGAAGGCCCCACGCCGATCTCGGCGCTGATCCACGCCGCCACCATGGTGACGGCGGGCATCTTCATGGTGGCCCGCTTCTCGCCGCTGTTCGAACTGTCGGATGTGGCCTTGTCATTCGTCATCGTGATCGGCGCCATCGGCGCGCTGTTCCTGGGCATCCTGGGCATCATCCAGAACGACATCAAGCGCGTGGTGGCTTATTCCACGCTGTCGCAGCTGGGCTACATGACCGTGGCGCTGGGCGCCTCGGCCTACTCGGTGGCCATTTTCCACCTGATGACCCACGCGTTCTTCAAGGCCCTGCTGTTCCTGGGCGCAGGCTCGGTGATCATCGGCATGCACCATGACCAGGACATCCGCAACATGGGCGGCCTGCGCAAGTACATGCCCATCACCTGGATCACCTTCCTGCTGGGCACCCTGGCCCTGGTCGGAACGCCGTTCTTCTCCGGTTTCTATTCCAAGGAACACATCATCGAGGCCGCCGGCGCGGCCGGGGTGTGGGGGGCCAACTTCGCCTACTACGCCACGTTGATCGGGGTGTTCGTCACCTCGCTGTACTCGTTCCGTGTGTATTTTCTGGTGTTCCACGGCAAAGAGCGCTTCGATGCCCATGGTCACGACAGCCATGCGGGCCATGGCCATGACGACCACGGCCATCATGGCGGCGCCCCGCACGAGTCGCCATGGGTGGTGACCCTGCCGCTGGTGCTGCTGGCCATTCCGTCGGTCGTCATCGGCGCCTGGGCCGTCAACCCCATGCTGTTCGGAGGCTTCTTCGACGGCGTGATCACCGTGCTGCCTCAGCATCCGGCCATGGCCGAGCTTGCTGAAAACTGGCATGGCTGGGTGGCCTATGGCCTGCATGCCTTCCAGACGCTGCCGTTCTGGCTGGTGGTCGCCGGCGCGGTCATTTCCTGGTACTGCTACCTGGTCAATCCCAAGGTGCCGGCCGCCATCAAGTCGGGCCTGTCGGGTGTCTACAAGCTGCTGGACAACAAGTACTACGTCGACTGGATCAATGAACAGGTCATCGCGCGCGGCGCCCGCTGCCTGGGCCACGGCCTGTGGCAAAGCGGCGACCGCGGCCTGATCGACGGCGTGCTGGTCAACGGCAGTGCCCGCGTGGTGGGCTGGGTGGCCGCGGTAAGCCGCCATCTCCAGTCGGGCTTCATCTATCACTACGCGTTCGCGATGATCATCGGCATCATGGCGCTGATTACTTTCTTTGTGCTGATTCCCCAATGATGGCAAGCGAAATGGCATCCAACACTTTTCCCTGGCTTACGCTTGCGATCTTCGTACCGATCGTATTCGGCCTGCTGGTGCTGGCACTGGGTCGCGACGACCGTCCCGGGCTGACGCGCGTCCTGTCGCTGGTGGGCGCGCTGGTCGGCTTCGCGGTCACCATTCCGCTGTACACCGGCTTTGACGCCTCCACCGCCGCCATGCAGTTCGTCGAGAAGGCGCCCTGGATCGAGGCATTCAACGTCAACTATCACCTGGGCATCGACGGCATTTCGCTGTGGTTCGTGCTGCTTACCGCGTTCATCACCATCATCGTGGTGCTGGCGGGCTGGGAAGTCATCACCAGCCGCGTGTCGCAGTACATGGCCGCCTTCCTCATCCTGTCCGGCCTGATGGTGGGTGTGTTCGCCGCGCTGGACGGCATGCTCTTCTACGTGTTCTTCGAAGCCACGCTGATCCCCATGTACATCATCATCGGTGTGTGGGGCGGCCCCAACCGGGTGTACGCGGCTTTCAAGTTCTTCCTGTACACGCTGCTGGGCTCGCTGCTGACCCTGGTTGCCTTCATCTACCTGTGGAATGCGTCGGGCGGGTCGTTCGACATCCTGACCTGGCACCAGGTCAAGCTCGGCCACACGGCCCAGGTGCTGATCTTCCTGGCCTTGCTGGCGGCGTTCGCGGTAAAGGTGCCGATGTGGCCGGTGCATACATGGTTGCCCGACGCGCACGTCGAAGCGCCCACCGGCGGCTCGGTGGTGCTGGCGGCCATCATGCTGAAGCTGGGCGCCTACGGCTTCCTGCGTTTCTCGCTGCCCATCACGCCCGACGCCTCGCATAGCCTGGCTGGCCTGATGATCGCCCTGTCGCTGATCGCCGTCATCTACATCGGCCTGGTGGCGATCGTCCAGGACGACATGAAAAAGCTGGTGGCGTATTCGTCGGTGGCGCACATGGGCTTCGTGACGCTGGGCTTCTTCATCTTCAATACGGCCGGCGTCGAAGGCGCCATCGTCCAGATGATTTCGCACGGCTTCGTGTCGGGCGCCATGTTCCTGTGCATCGGCGTGCTGTACGACCGCATGCATTCGCGACGTATCGCCGACTACGGCGGCGTCATCAACGTGATGCCGCGCTTTGTCACGTTCTTCGTGCTGTTCTCGATGGCCAACAGCGGCCTGCCGGCCACCAGCGGCTTCGTGGGCGAGTTCATGGTCATCATGGGCGCCGTGGAACACAATTTCTGGATCGGCCTGCTGGCGGCCACCGCCCTGATCCTGGGCGCGTCGTATTCGCTCTGGATGGTCAAGCGGGTGGCGTTCGGCGACATCTCCAACGACCACGTGCGCGAGCTTACCGACCTGAACGGCCGCGAATTCCTGATCCTGGGCGTGATGGCCATCGCCGTGTTGTACATGGGGATCTATCCCAAGCCCTTTACCGACGTCATGCATGCCTCGGTTCAGGCCCTGCTGCAACACGTTGCCGTCTCGAAACTGTAAGACTGAACCATGATGCAATCTCACATCGATTTCGCCCTGGCCACACCCGAGATCCTGCTGCTGGCTCTCGGTCTGGCTATCCTGCTCATCGACGCGTTCAGCAGCAGCCCCGAGCGCAAGCCTGCTTTCCTGCTGACCTTGCTGACCCTGGGCGTGCTGACGGTGGTGTCGCTGGTGCAGTGGAACAGCGGCGCCGCGGGGCGTACGTTCAACGGCCTGTATGTTGCCGACAACCTGTCGCACCTGCTGAAGGTGGCCTCGTATATTGCCGTGGCGGTCACGCTGATCTACGGAAGGGTGTATATCCAGTCGCGCGACATGCTGCGCGGCGGCGAGATCTACGTGCTGACCCTGATGGCGCTGTTGGGCCAGATGGTCATGATCTCGGCGGGCAACCTGATCACGGTGTACCTGGGCCTGGAGCTTATGTCGTTGGCCCTGTACGCGCTGATCGCCTTGCGGCGCGACGACGTGACGGCCACGGAAGCCGCCATGAAGTACTTCGTGCTGGGCGCCCTGGCATCGGGTTTCCTGCTGTATGGCATGTCCATGGTGTACGGCGCGACCGGCCAGCTGGACATCGCCGAAATCGCCAAAGTGGTGGCGGCCGGCCAGCAACAGGACATGGCGCTGGTGTTCGGCGTGGTGTTCCTGGTGGCGGGGCTGGCGTTCAAGCTTGGCGCCGTTCCTTTCCATATGTGGGTGCCCGACGTCTATCAGGGTTCGCCCACTGCCGTGACGCTGATCCTGGGCGCGGCGCCCAAACTGGCGGCTTTTGCGATTACGCTGCGCCTGCTGGTGGAAGGCCTGCATGACCTGGCGGCCGACTGGCAGCCGATGCTGATGATCCTGGCCGTGCTTTCCCTGGCCATAGGCAACCTGACCGCCATTGCCCAGACCAACTTCAAGCGCATGCTGGCGTATTCCACCATCTCGCATGTGGGGTTCGTGCTGCTGGGCCTGATGTCCGGCGCCGTGGACGGCCGGCCTGACGCGTCGGCCCAGGCTTACGGATCGGCCCTGTTCTACATGCTGATCTACGTGCTGACCACGTTGGGCACCTTCGGCATGATCCTGCTGTTGTCGCGGCAGGGCTTCGAGTGCGAGCAGATCGACGACCTCAAGGGCCTGAATCGCCGCAGCCCCTGGCATGCGGCCATCCTGCTGCTGCTGATGTTCTCGCTCACCGGCATTCCGCCCATGGTGGGTTTCTACGCCAAGCTGGCGGTGCTGCAGGTGCTGGTGGAAGCCGGCCACGTTGCGCTGGCGGTCATTGCAGTGCTCTTTTCGCTGATCGGCGCGTTCTACTACCTGCGGGTGGTCAAGGTGGTGTACTTCGACGACCCCGCGGCCGAAGTGGGCCCGGTGTCCGCACCGTGCGCTCCGCGCGGCGTGCTGTCGATCAACGGCGCGCTGATCCTGGTGCTGGGCATTCTGCCGGGCGGGCTGATGGCGCTGTGCGTGCACGCCATCCAGACCTCCCTGGGCCTGTAGCGTCATGAGCCAGACCGTTGCCGTCTGGCTGCTGATCGCGCTGGCCCTGGTCAGCGCGAATCTGCCGTTCCTGACCGAACGCGTGCTGGTGGTGCTGCCCTGGAAGCAGGGCGCCAAGCCGTTCTGGCTGCGCATGCTGGAACTCCTGGCTTACTACGGCCTGGTGCTGGCCCTGGGGTTTGCCTTTGAAGCCGCACTTGGCAATCGGTTTTCGCAGGGCTGGGAGTTCTACGCCATTACCCTGAGCCTGTACCTGGTGCTGGGATATCCGGGTTTTGTCTATCGGTATCTGTTCAAGCGGCATCCGTCCTTGCGGACCTGATCCTGCATCGCCCCCACCCCAAGCGCCTGCTGCAAGCAGGCGTTTTTTTTTTGCCCTCGGGTGGATCGCTGGTTTCGACGTTCCGTGGCAATGCGCGTCGGGCGGGCCGTGTTCAGGCGTCTGTCAGTGGAAAAGTTCAGAATCTAGCCCCGTTAATTAATAAGAATTATTGCTATTTTTATTAACTGGAGAGAGCGTTGAGATCTTTGGATTCCTATTCCACGCAGTCGCTGGCGTCGTCGCTGGCCGCGGCGATGGTCGCGCCGGCGTTCTGCCTGGCTGCGCCCGCGGGCGCGCAAACCGCAGTTCCTCAGTTGTCGCCGGTGCAGGTAGAGGGCGAGTCGTCGTCTTACGATGTGCCGGTATCGCGCTCGCCCAAGATGACGGCGCCGCTGGTGGACACACCGCGCACCGTGCAGGTGGTGCCTCAGCAAGTGATCCAGGACCAGGCCGCCACGACGTTGCAGGACGTGCTGCGCAACTCGCCCGGCATTACGTTTGGCGCCGGGGAAGGGGGCCGGGCCGGCGGCGACCTGCCCATTATCCGCGGCCAGAACTCGGCCGGCAGCATTTTCGTCGATGGCGTGCGCGACACCAGCACGCAGACCCGCGATACATTCAACCTGGAACAGGTGGAAATCATCAAGGGCCCCGATTCGGTGTATTCGGGGCGTGGCGGCGCGGGCGGCAGCATCAACCTGGTGACCAAGAAACCCAGGGCCAATGACTTTGCCGAAGGTTCCGTGCAGGTCGGCACCGACAACAATTACCGCGCAACGGCCGACGGAAATTGGCGGCTGGGCGAGCAGGCCGCCTTCCGGCTGAACCTGATGGGCAACAAGGGCGATGTGCCTGGCCGCGACAGCGCGGTGGATTTCGAGCGATGGGGAGTGGCGCCGTCGCTGATGCTGGGGCTGGGCACGCCTACCCGCATTACGCTGAGCTTCCAGCATTACCAGGACGACAGCATGCCCGATTACTCGATTCCGTACGATCCGGAGTCGGGCCAGCCGGTGACCGAAACCCGGGGCGTCAGCCGCAAGACCTTCTATGGCCTGACCGGGCGCGACTTCATGCGCCAGCGCGAAGACACGGGCACTGTCGATATCCAGCACGATTTTTCGGATCGCCTGCGGTTGCGCAACGTGACGCGATATACGCGCGCCACCATGGACTTTGCCGCCACCAATCCGGACGACAGCAAGGGCAATGTGGCGAACGGACTGGTGTACCGCGCCTTGAAATCGGGCTACTTCGCCACCAAGACGTTTACCAACCAGACGGACTTGAGCGGTGAATTCGAAACGGGCAGCCTGAAGCACAGTTTCGACGTGGGCTTCGAATACACCAACGTGGTGCAGGACAAGGACGGCTACGACGAACTGGGCAAGCCCGGCAACGGCACCAATTGCTCGGCGCCGCCCATGGCCGCAACGGCCTGGTGCACGTCGCTGTGGGATGCCGACCCGCACACGTACTACCCGGGGCGCCTGGAGCGCCGCGACAACCCCGCAACCTACACCACCAACACCATGGCGGTGTATGGCTTTGACACAATCAAGTTCAACGAGCAGTGGCAGGCCAGCGTGGGCCTGCGCTGGGACAATTACCAGATCAGCGGCAAGAACATCGCGCCGGGGCGTGGCGCGCCGGCAGGCACGCCCAACTACGATGCCAGCCGCGAAGACAATCTGTTCAATTACCAGTTGGGCCTGGCCTACAAGCCGCTGCCCAACGGCACGATCTACGCCACGTTCGGCACGTCGTCGACGCCGTCATCCGTCGCGGGCAACAACGTCAATGATGTGGTGTCTGAGGACAGCGCCGGCCTGGAGCCGGAGAAGAGCCGCACCGTCGAAGTGGGCACAAAATGGCAGCTGTTCGATGACAGCCTGATGCTGACCGCGGCGCTGTTCCAGGACGTGCGCAAGAACACCAATGTGATGGTGTCGGCTACCGAAAGCGAGCAGGTGGGCAAGTCGAAGGTGCGGGGCATTGAACTGGGCTTCTCGGGCAGTATCACCCCCAAGTGGAACGTTTTCGGCGGCTATACCTTCATGGATAGTGAACTGGTCAGCGGGGCGTTCGAAAGCGGTGCGGTGGGCCAGGAACTGCCCAACACGCCTCGCCACGCGTTCAGCCTGTGGTCCACTTACCAGGTCTTGCCGAAGCTGACCTTGGGCGGCGGGGCATATTATGTGGACAAGGTATATGGCAATGCGGATGCGGGCCGAAACGCCGACGGCACCCCCAGGGCACGATGGGTGCCTTCATACTGGCGCTTCGATGCCATGGCGGCCTACCGGTTCAACGAGCACCTGAGCGCGCAGTTGAACGTGGTGAACCTGTTCGACAAGACGTACTACACGCGGGCCTACGGAGCGCACTATGCGGCGCTGGGCACCGGCCGCGCCGCGCTGTTGTCGGTAAACCTCAAGTACTGAGGCCGCGCGCCAGCGTCGCGGCAAAGGGTGCGCCATAAATGGGTGTCTGGCACCCAACGAAAGATCGTCGCGCCCGCGATTGGTGTCTGACACCGATAGGTGTCAGACACCTTGTGCGCCCAATCGAACGCAGTTGATGTCTGACACCCATAGGGAGTCAGACACCTTGCGCGCCCAATAATGCAGCTGGTGTCTGGCACCCATAGGGTGTCAGACACCTTACCGAACCACCGTCGTGCCGGAGCCTGGCTGCCTTTAGCGTCGGCGGTTCAGCTTTCGAACCAATTGAGCACCGCGTCCAACCCCGATACATTCAGGGCATAGGGCGTCTGCTGGCGCACGATGGGTTTGGCGCGGTAAGCCACCGCATAGCGGGCGGCGCCCAGCATTTTCAGATCGTTGGCGCCGTCGCCCAGCGCGATGGTCTGGTCGGGCGTTGCGCCGTGCACCTGCGCGAAGGCGCGCAGGTGGGCCAGCTTGGCGTCCGCGTCGAGGATGTCGCCCAGCACCTTGCCCGTGAGCACGCCATCACGGATTTCCAGGGTATTGGCGTGGGCGCTGTCGAGCTGCAGGCGTTCGCGCAGCCGCTCGGTAAAGAAGGTAAACCCGCCCGATACCAGCATGACTTTCAGGCCCGCCGCGCGCGCGGTGGAAATGAGCGTTTCCGCGCCGGGATTCAGGCGGAGCTTGTCGGCATAGACCTGTTCCAGCGCCGAGGCGGGCGCGCCCTGCAGCAGCGCCACGCGGCGCCGCAGGCTTTCGGCGAAATCCTTGATCTCGCCGCGCATGGCCGCCTCGGTGATCTGGGCGACCTGCGGCTTGACGCCGACCACGCCCGCGATCTCGTCGATGCACTCGATATTGATCAGCGTCGAGTCCATGTCCATAGCCAGCACCTTGCATTGCGACAGCCGCGCGCCGGCCGCGATGAAGGCCGTGTCCACGCCATGCTGTTCGCCCCATTGGGTGACCTGCGTGCGTACCTCTGCGTCGTGCGCGACATCGAGCAGGCGGGCGGCCGTGGCGCCCAGCTGCATGACGCCCTGCGCCTGCGCCAGCGCGGCCAGTTGTTCGGTTTGCCCGGCGCTCAGGGCCGGGGACTGGATAACGAGATGATGGGTAGGCATGGAATCTACAGGGTAGGCGGCATCGCCGGGATATTACTTCAGAGAGCGCAGCACCGCGCGGACGGCATCGGCGCGCGCGGCGACCTGGGGCGCCTTGAATTCGATGCGCAGCTTGTCCTGGCCGCCCAGTTTGATATGCCGTTGCTTCTGCACCAGTTCGATGATGCGCAGGGGGTCGACGGCGGCCTTGGGGCCGAACTGCAGCAGGGCCTGCGCCTCGCTGGCGTCGATCTTGGTGATGCCCAGCGGCTGCGCCGCCAGCCGCAGGCGGTGCGTCGTGAGCAGCACCTGGGCGGCTTCGGGCAGTTTGCCAAAGCGGTCCACCAGTTCTTCCTGGATGCGTATCAGGTCGTCTTCGTCGGCCGCATGCGCAAGCCGCTTGTATATGCCCAGCCGGGCATGCACGTCGGGGCAATAGTCCGATGGCAACAGCGCCGGCGCGTGCAGGTTGACCTCGCAGGCAAAGTTGAACGGCGCGTCCATATCGGGCTCTTCGCCGGCCTTGAGCGCGCGTACGGCCTCGTTGAGCATTTCGCTGTACATCGAGAAGCCGATTTCGTGGATGTTGCCCGATTGCGATTCGCCCAGCACTTCGCCGGTGCCGCGGATTTCCAGGTCGTGCATGGCCAGGTAGAAGCCCGAGCCCAGTTCTTCCATGGCCTGGATGGCTTCGAGCCGCTTCTTGGCGTTGGACGTGATGGCATCTTCGCCGGGCGTAAGCAGGTACGCGTAGGCCTGGTGGTGCGAGCGGCCGACCCGTCCGCGCAACTGGTGCAGCTGGGCAAGCCCGAAGCGGTCTGCGCGATGGATGACGATGGTGTTGGCCGAGGGAACGTCGATGCCGGTCTCGATGATGGTGGTGCACAACAGCACGTTGTAGCGTTGCTGATAGAAACCCTTCATCACCTGCTCGAGCTCGCGTTCGGGCATCTGCCCGTGGGCCACCGCGATGCGCGCCTCGGGCACCAGTTCTTCCAGACGGGCGCGGCGGTTGTGGATGGTCTCGACCTCGTTGTGCAGGAAGTACGCCTGGCCGCCGCGCTTGAGCTCGCGCAGCAACGCCTCGCGGATGGTGCTTCCGTCTTCGCGTCGCACGAAGGTCTTGATGGCCAGCCGCTTCTGCGGCGCGGTGGCGATGACGGAGAAATCGCGGATGCCTTCCAGCGACATGCCCAGGGTGCGCGGGATGGGCGTGGCGGTGAGCGTCAGCACGTCGACCTCGGCCCGCAGCGCCTTGAGGGTTTCTTTCTGGCGTACGCCGAAGCGGTGTTCTTCGTCGATGATCACCAGGCCCAGCCGCTTGAAGCGCACGTCCTTGGACAGGATTTTGTGCGTGCCTATCACGATGTCGACGCGGCCATCGTTGATGCCTTGCACCGCTTCGGACACTTCTTTGGACGAGCGGAACCGCGACAGCTCCACCACCCGCACCGGCCAGTCTGCGAAGCGATCGGAGAAGGTCTGGGCGTGCTGCTCCGCAAGCAGCGTGGTGGGGCACAGCAACGCCACCTGCTTGCCATTGGCCACGGCCAGGAAGGCGGCGCGCAACGCGACTTCGGTTTTGCCGAACCCGACGTCGCCGCAAACCAGCCTGTCCATGGGCCGGCCGGAGGTCATGTCGCCGATGACGGCCTCGATTGCCGCACGTTGATCGGCGGTTTCTTCGAAGCCGAAGCCTTCGGCAAAGGCCGCGTAATCGTTCAAAGGCAGATTGAAGGTGTAACCCTGGCGCGATGCCCGTTGCGCGTACAGCGCCAGCAGTTCCGCGGCGGTATCGCGCACCTGCTGCGCGGCCTTGCGGCGCGCCTTGTCCCATTGGCCCGAGCCCAACTGATGCAGCGGGGCCGATTCCGGATCGGCGCCGCTATACCGGGCGATGACGTGCAATTGCGAGACCGGCACGTACAAGGTGCTGCCGTTGGCGTATTCGAGATGCAGGAACTCCATCTCGCCATGGCCCATGTCCATGTTGACCAGCCCCTGGTACCGCCCGATGCCGTGCTGCGCGTGCACCACCGGGTCGCCCGTGCGCAGCTCGGACAGGTCGCGCACCATGGCTTCGACGTTGCTGGCGCGTTCCTGGTCGCGGCGGCCGCGGCGCGGCGCGCCCGCGTGGCCGGGATAGAGGTCGTTCTCGGTAAGAAAGGTAAGTTCTGCCGACGGAATGCCGAAGCCGGTGGTCAGCGGCGCCACGCCCAGCGCGAACATGGCCTGCGATGCCAGGAAGGCCTGGATCGATTCGGGCTGGGCATCGGGCGCCAGGTCGAACTCCGCCAGCATCTGCGCCAGGGTTTCGCGGCGGCCGGCAGAGTCGGCGCACAGCAAGACCCGTGATTCGCCGCGCGACAGCAGGGCGCGCAGGCGGCCGACAGGGTCTTCGGCGCGCCGGCTGACGCTGACATCGGGAATGGCGCGGAAGTCGGGATGCGGTCCGCTGTCGGTCAGCGCCAGGCGCGCGAATGCCTTGAAGCGCGCGTGCAGCGCCTCGGCGTCGAGAAACAGCGCCTCGGGCGGCAGCACGGGCCGTTCGCGGTCGCTTTTGAGGAAGGCGTAGCGGCTTGCGGTGTCTTGCGTGAAGCGCAGCACTGCGTCGTCGATATCGCCCAGCGTGACCGCGATCGAATCCGTGGGCAGGTAGTCGAACAGCGTGGCGGTTTCGTCGAAAAACAGCGGCAGGTAGTATTCGACGCCGGCGAAAGCAATGCCGTTGCCGATGTCTTTGTATGGCAGGGCGCGCGACGGATCGCCCTCGAACACTTCGCGAAAACGGGCGCGAAAGCGGTTGCGGGCCGCTTCGTCCATGGGAAATTCACGCCCGGGCAGCAACTCGACTTCGCGCACGGGATACAGGCTGCGCTGGGTATCTACATCGAAACTGCGGATCGATTCGATTTCATCGTCGAACAAGTCGAGCCTGTAGGGCAGGGCCGAGCCCATGGGGAACAGGTCGATCAGCCCGCCGCGCAGGCAGAATTCGCCGGGCGCGGTCACCTGCGTGACATGGGTGTAGTTCGCCAGGGTCAGCTGCGCCCGCAGCGCGGCTTCATCGAGCCTGTCTTTCTGCCTGAACGAAAACGTATAGGCGGCAAGGAACGACGGCGGCGCCATGCGATAGAGTGCGGTGGTAACCGGAACCAGCAGCACGTCGACACTTTTCTGCATCAGCGCGTGCAGGGTCTGCAGCCGGGCGGACACCAGGTCCTGGTGAGGCGAGAACGCGTCGTACGGCAGGGTTTCCCAGTCGGGCAGCTGGCGCACGCGCAGTTCGGGGCCGAACTGCGGAATTTCATCCGCAAGGCGTTGCGCCTCGAGCGGCGCAGCGGTCAGCACGACCAGCGGACGGCCTGCCTGGCGGGCCAGGTCGGTCAGCAAAAACGCATCGGCCGAACCGGGGGGGCGCGGCTGCGCATAGCGGGCGCCGGGCTTCAGGGCGGACAGCGTGGTGGCGGTGGCGGGTATGCGCGGAACCGCGCCGGGGAGTGAGGAATCAGGCATCAGGACGAAGATTATAAAATCACCGGGCCATGAGAGATTCCTTGATCGCCATTGTGCCCGCCGCCGGCGTGGGCCAGCGCGCCGGCCGCCCGGGGGCGCCCGACATTCCCAAGCAATATCGGCTGCTGGCCGGCCAGCCCATGCTGCGGCGCGCGGTGCACGCCCTGCTGGCCGATGCGCGCATCGCGCAGGTGCGCGTGGCGGTGTCTGCCGGCGACGAGCGGGCCGCGCCGGCGCTGGCCGGGCTGCCGCGCACGTCGTGGCGGGCTTGCGGCGGCGCGACGCGAGCCGCCACGGTGGCCGCCGCGCTGGCCGATAGCGGCGCCCGAGATGACGACTGGATACTGGTCCACGACGCGGCGCGCCCGGGGCTGCCCGCCGCGGCGCTGGCGCGGCTGATCGATGCCTGCCTGGACGACGGCGTGGGCGGTTTGCTGGCGCTGCCCGTGGCCGACACGGTCAAGTCGGCACGCTCGGTTTCCGGCGCGGCGCGGGTGGCCGCCACGCTGGATCGCAACGGTCTCTGGCTTGCGCAGACGCCGCAGATGTTCCGTGCGGGCGTATTGCGCGCCGCCCTGCGGCAGGCGCAGGCGGCCGGCGCCGAGGTCACCGACGAGGCCTCTGCCATCGAGGCGGCGGGGCATGCGCCGCTGCTGGTGCCGGGCGACATGCGCAACTTCAAGGTCACCTGGCCCGACGATTTCGAACTGATGGAAAAATGGCTATGAACTTTCCCTTCCGCGTCGGGCAAGGCTACGACGTACACGCCCTGGTATCGGGCCGGCCGCTGATCATCGGCGGCGTCACCATTGAGCACACGCACGGCCTGCTGGGGCATTCCGACGCCGATGTGCTGCTGCATGCCGTGACCGACGCCTTGCTCGGGGCGGCCGGGCTGGGCGATATCGGGCGCCATTTTCCGGATAATGATCCGGCCTATAAGGGGGCCGACAGCCGCGTGCTACTGCGCGAAGCGGTGGCCAAGGTGCGCGCCGCCGGCTGGATTCCGGTCAATATCGACGCCACCGTGCACGCGCAGGCCCCGAAAATCGGGCCGCACGCCGCAGCCATGGCGGCCAATATCGCCGCGGACGCGGGCCTCGATGCGACGGCGGTCAACATCAAGGCCAAGACCAACGAAGGTCT
Source organism: Bordetella genomosp. 7 (assembly GCF_002261415.1). Taxonomy (NCBI): domain Bacteria; kingdom Pseudomonadati; phylum Pseudomonadota; class Betaproteobacteria; order Burkholderiales; family Alcaligenaceae; genus Bordetella; species Bordetella genomosp. 7. The sequence continues at coordinate 67,868 of NZ_NEVI01000006.1, forward strand.
GGGCTATCTGGGGCGTAAAGAAGGCATCGCGGCCACCGTTGTAGCGCTGGTGGCGCGCGACGCCTAGGTGTGACAGCGCCGCGGCGCCTGACACCGTCTGGCGTCGGGCACGCGGCGTCAGCGCGGCTGCTTACTTGCCTTGGGCGGCCAGCGACAGCGCGGCTGCGTTGACAACCGAAGCAATGCGGCCAACGTCGCGCAATTGCTCGACCGTCAGGCCATCTTTCTTCAGGTTCTCGTAGTGCGACTGCACGCAGAAGTGGCACTTGCCGATGATGGACGCAGCCAGCGCGAACAGCTCAAACCGCTTCTTGTCCACGCCGCCGTGGGTGGCGTAGGCGTTCATGCGCAGTTGGGCCGGCAGGCTCTTGAGCTGAGCGTCGCCCGTCATTTCGACATAGGGGTACCACATGTTGTTCATGCCCATCAGCGCCGAGGCGGTGAGCGCGGCGTTGGCGTCGGTATCCGACAGGCCGCTCTTGAAGGCCTCGATCAGCACCGGGCTGCGCGCCGCGAAGGCGGCCGACAGGGCGGCGCCCACGGCATCTTCGGGGGCAAGGGTAGAACGCGCGATCACGGCATCCAGATTCAGGCGGATATCTTTGGCCCAATCCGGCAGTTGATCTTTGATTGATGAAAGAAATTCCATAGTTTTTACCTATAATCTGGAGCAGGAAAAGCCCGGACGAGCCGGGCCGGAGGTCTTACAGCGTGGCGCCGCCAACCGAACGGTTGCACGGGCACAGTTCGTCGGTTTGCAGACCGTCGAGCAGGCGCAGGACTTCTTCAGGGTTGCGGCCCACGTTCAGGTTGTTGACCGAGACGTGCTGGATGGTGTTGTCGGGGTCGACGATGAACGTGGCGCGGTAAGCAACGCCTTCGCTCTTGTCGCGCACGCCCAGCTGGTCAACCAGCGAGCCGGTCGTGTCGCCGAACTGGTAGTGAGCCAGCTTGTTCAGGTCCGGGTGCTCGCGGCGCCATGCCAGCTTGACGAATTCGTTGTCCGTCGAACCGCCCAGCAGGACGGCATCGCGGTCTTCGAAATCTTTGGCCAGCTTGTTGAAGCCGACGATTTCGGTGGGGCACACGAAAGTGAAGTCTTTCGGGTAGAAGTAGATCACCTTCCACTTGCCCGGGAACGAGCTTTCGGTGATGTCTTCGAACGCCGAAACACCGTTTTCTTCGTGCTGGTTGAAGCCAGGCTTGACGCCGGTGACCTTGAAGGGTTCGAGTTTGTCGCCAACAGTTTTCATAAATGCTCCCGTAGTTGTTGGGTGAAATTAAGGCATGGCCTCAAACCCTAAATTGTACGCTATTGGCTATCGGTGTCTAATTGATAATTCCTAAATTTGGCTTTGGGGATCTCTATCCGGGCGGTAAGCCCGCCGCCTGAACGGGGCAGCATTTTCAGGGACCCGCCCACGTGCTTGAGCAGGCGCTCGACAATGGCCAGCCCCAGCCCGGCGCCGCTGACGCCGGTACGGGCGGCCTCGCCGCGAGAGAAGGGGCGCAGCAGCCGGTCGACTTCTTCGGGGGCAATGCCCGGGCCGCGGTCGGACACTTCAATGACCAGCGTGCTGCCCTCCGCATGCAGGGTCATGCGCAGATGCGCCTGCCCGTCGGTGGACCGGCCGTAGCGCCTGGCGTTTTCGAGCAGGTTGCCGACCACCCGCTTCAGGTCCAGGGCGGTGATCCGTGCGCGCAGGCCCGGCTCGATGGACGCGGTCAGCTCGCCGCCCATCGATGCCGTATGGCTGCGCTCGCGTTCGTAGAGGTCGGCCAGCACGGCGGAAATGTCGGTGGCCATCTGCGGCAGGGTGCCGGCCGGGCGCGCGTATTCCATCAACTGCCCGATGCTGTGGTCGATCTGGCCGAGGTCTTCGTCGATAGCCTGGCGCGCATCTTCGGACACGCCGCTCATTTCGATCTCGAGCCGCATGCGTGCCAATGGCGTGCGCAGGTCGTGCGAAATGCCGGCCAGCATCAGTTCGCGGTCGGCTTCGGTCTGCCGCAGGTCTTTGGCCATGCGGTTGAACGAGGCGTTCAGGTCGCGGATTTCGAGGGGGCCGTGCTCGGGCAGGGGGGCCGGCGTTTCGCCGCGCGAAAGTACCTGGGCCGCGCGTGCCAGGCGTGACAGCGGCCGGTTGACAAAGCCCACGCTTACCGCGGCGCCCACCAGCGAAAGCAGCAGCGCGGTGGCGCCCCAGCCCAGCCATTCGATGCCGCCCGTCAGCCCGATTTGTTCGCGTTCGAACACCAGCCAGTACAAGTCCTGGTTGATCTGGAAACTGACCCAGAAGCCCGGCACCTGATTCACGCCCCATGAAATCTGGGTTTCCGGGCCGAACCGCGAGCGGATATGCTGCGCGACCCGCTGCCAGTAGTTGTCGTCGGGCAGGGCTTCGGTAAAGTCGGTGACTTCGCGCGGATAGACCTGGATGCCTTCGTTGGTGGCCAGGTCCAGCAGCAGCTTGCTGCGCTCGGCGTCGTTCGAATAAATAAGCGCCGTGCGGGTGATGTTGACAGCCGTGATGACCCGCTGCGCCATCTGGTTGGCGCGCGGCCCGAGCTCCATGCTGAAGAACACCTGCAGCCACGCGCCCAGGCTGACCAGCATCAGGGCGGCGAGCAGCAGGAACGTGCGCCCGAACAGGCCCAGCCTGAGGCGCGACGTCAGGTTACGGAAGATCTTGCGCAAGCTGGGCACGAGACGGCGCTCTTGCCCCGGTCGGGCGGGATGGTCAGCCGCCGCCATCCGGGACGAATACGTAGCCCAGCCCCCATACCGTCTGGATGAATACCGGCTTGGACGGGTTGGGTTCGATCAGTTTGCGCAGACGCGAAATTTGCACGTCCAGGCTGCGATCGAAAGCTTCGTATTCGCGGCCGCGGGCCAGCTCCATCAGCTTGTCGCGCGACAGGGGGATCTTGGGGTGGCGGGCGAACACCTTCAGGACGGAAAATTCGCCGGTGGTGATCGGCACTTGTTCACCGTTGCGCGTGAGCGTGCGGGTGGACAGGTTGAGCACATACGGCCCAAAGGCGATGGATTCGTTTTCCTGGCTGGGGGCGCCGGGGTGTTCTTCGGTGCCGCGGCGGCGCAGGATGGCGTTGATGCGGGCCAGCAGTTCACGCGGGTTGAACGGCTTGGACAGGTAATCGTCGGCGCCCATTTCCAGGCCGACGATACGGTCGATTTCTTCGGCCTTGGCCGTCAGCATGATGATGGGCGTGTTGTCGTGGCCCCCACGCAGCCGACGACAGATGGACAGGCCATCTTCGCCCGGCAGCATCAAGTCGAGCACCAGCAGGTCAAAGTGCTCGCGCTGCCAGAGTTTGCCCATTTCTTTGGCATCTTCGGCGACGAAGACGTTGAACCCTTGTTCCGACAAGTAGCGGCGCAGCAGGTCGCGCAGGCGCGGATCGTCGTCGACGACGAGGATCTTGCGGATGGGATTGGTGTTTTGCGTGTTCATGGCCGGAAATGTAACAGTGACGAGAACCAGCGGCTAGTGGGTATTCACAAGATATTACACATTGCGCGGTACAGTTGAAATCCCCCGGTTCCCCAGGGGCGCGCGCCGGTTTCGTACAATCAGAACCTATGGAATTCAACCTGCTGGCCCTTGAGACCTCCTCGTCGCGTTGCGGGGTGGCATTGCTGCGCGAAACCGCCGTCGGCCCGGTGGTCAGCGTGCGGGAACACGAGGGCTCCCAGGAGCACGCCGAACGCCTGCTGCCCATGGCCGCGGAATTGCTGGCGCAGGCCGGTCTGCAAGCTTCGGACCTGCACGCGGTGGCGTTCGGGCAGGGCCCCGGGGGGTTCACCGGGCTGCGCGTGGCCTGCGGCGTGGCGCAAGGCATGGCCCTGGCCCTTCAGGTGCCGGTGCTGCCCGTGGTGTCCCATCTTGCGGTGGCCGAGCAGGTGGACGCCGTACCGGGCGAGCGGGTGCTGGTGGCGCTTGACGCCCGCATGAACGAGGTCTACCTGGCCGTGTACGAACGCCGCGCCGATGCCGGCCCCCCCTGGCTGACATGCCAGGCGCCCATGCTGATCGCCGCGCACCAGGCTGCCGCCTGGGCCATGTACCACCTGGGCGGATCGCCCGGCGCCGGCGAACCGGCGCCGGTCTGCGTGGCGGGCGATGCCTGGGATATCTACGCCGCCGAAATGGCCGTTGCCCCCGGATGGCGGCGCGCGGACGTGGCGCGTCCCAGGGCGGACGCCGTCGCACGCCTGGCGCGCGAGGCGTGGCGACGGGGCGAGGCGGTCGCGCCCGAGCTGGCAGCGCCGCTGTACGTGCGCGACAAGGTGGCCTTTACGACGGCCGAGCGCGAACAGGGACACGGGGGCAACCCGAAGGCGGCGCCGGCCGCGTTGCCCGCCGCCGTGCTGGCCCCCATGACCGAAGCCGACCTGGACGAGGTGGCCGCGCTGGAAGCCCAGTTGCAGGCATTTCCCTGGACGCGCGGCAATTTCGCCGACGCGCTGGCTGCGGGCTACGAAACCCGGGTGTTGCGCCTGGACGGCGAGCTGGCGGGCTTTTGTGTGGCCATGCTGGCTCCCGACGTGGCGCACCTGCTGGTTATTGCGGTAGCCCGGTCGCGGCACCGCCAGGGGCTGGGGGCCATGCTGCTCGACTGGTGCGTCCAGTGCGCCCGCGAACGCGGCCTGCCTGCCGTGCTGCTGGAAGTGCGCCCGTCCAACCAGGCTGCGCTGGCCTTTTATGAACGCCAGGGCTTTCGCCGCATCGGCATGCGCCGCGGCTACTATCCCGCCGCCCATGGCAAGCGCGAAGACGCGCTGGTGATGCAGAAAAGCCTGGGAGACCGGGCATGAGCCAGACGGAAACCGGCGCGCCGCCGCCTAGTATCAATCCGCTGCAGAAATTCTGGCTGCGCGAGATCGGCATCGAGAAAACCTGGCTGCCCGCCGCGCCGCCGCAGGCGCGCGACGCGGCACGGGGTAACAATGCCGAGCCGGCGCGGGCCTTGCAACCCCAGGCGGCGCCGTCCACGGCCACGCCTGGCGGCGATGCACCGCCGCCGGCGCCCGCCAGGCCGGACGCACCGGCGGGCGCCAGCCCGGCGCCAGAGTCGGCCGCGCCGCGTCCCTTGGCCCGTCCTGCGCCGCCTGCCGTGCCGCCTGTCGCCCCTGCCCGGACGGAACCGGTGGTGCCCGCGCAGGATTTCGAGGCGCTGCGAGAGCAGGTCATCCAGTGCACGGCCTGCGGCCTGTGCAGCGGCCGGCGCCATGCCGTGTTCGGCATGGGCGCGCGCCCAGCGCGCTGGATGGTGGTGGGCGAGGCGCCCGGCGAGCAGGAAGACCGCCAGGGCCTGCCGTTTGTGGGCCGTTCCGGGCAACTGCTCGACGCCATGCTGGCTTCGGTGGGGCTGAGCCGCGAGAAAGACGTTTTTATCGCCAACGTGATCAAGTGCCGCCCGCCGGGCAACCGCAATCCCAGGCCGGAAGAGGTCGCCGCCTGCAGCCCGTACCTGATGCGGCAGATCGAATTGCTCAAGCCCGAGCGCATCCTGGTGCTGGGTCGCTTCGCCGCGCAAACCCTGCTTGGCACTGATGCCACCATAGGCAACCTGCGCGGCCGCGGCCATGTATTCAAGACAGACGACGGGCGCAGCATCCCGATGGTGGTGAGCTACCACCCTGCCTACCTGTTGCGCAGCCCCGCCGAGAAAGCGCGAGCCTGGCAGGATCTGCGGCTGGCCGCGGCGCTGGCCTGAGGCGCCGCGCCGGCGCCGGGCTAGTGCGGGGTTTTCAGGGCCTGGCCATGACCTTCCTGGCCGATCAGGTCATGCAGCGCGGGGTCGGCGGCCAGGTTGCGCCGGCTCCAGCGAATGAAGATCAGCATCAGCACGGTGACCAGCAGGCCGAACAGCACGATGATCATGTTGATGGGCATATCCAGCCAAAGCAGGATCGTGTAGATGGCCACCATCAACAGGATATTGAGCTGTTCATTGAAGTTCTGCACCGCGATCGAATGCCCGGCCGACAACAGCACGTGGCCCCGGTGCTGCAGCAGGGCGTTCATGGGCACCACGAAAAATCCGGCCAGCGCGCCCGTAAGCAACAACAGGGCATAGACGCTCCAGGTGGAGTGCACCAGCGGCATGAGCAGCACCACGAGCCCCATTGCGGCCCCGACCGGCAGCACTGACAGGGCCTTGCGCAGCGGAATGCGGCCAGCCAGGATGGAGCCGACCACGGTGCCCAGGGCGGCCACGCCCATCAGTATCGATGCTTCGTCGAGCCGGTAGCCCAGGTGTCGGCGGCCCCATTCGATGACGATGAGCTGCAGCACGGCGCCCGCGCCCCAGAACAGGGTGGTGACGGCCAGCGAGATCTGCCCGAGCTTGTCGCGCCACAGCACCCGCACGTAGCTCGCGAAAGTGATGGTCAGGCGCACGGGGTTCTTCTGCTGGGGCGGGTAGCGCACGTTGGTGCCGGGAATCAGCAGGTTGCACAGCGCGGCAAGCAGGTAGACAAAGGCGATGACCAGGATCGCCGCCTCGGCGGGTGTGTGCACCAGGCGGCCCACGACGGGATGCTTGAGCAGCAATTCGGAAGCGGTGGGGGAAATCAGTACGCCGCCCAGAACGGTGCCCAGGATGATGGAAATGACGGTCAGGCCCTCGATCCAGCTGTTGCCCTTGACCAGCATTTCGGGGGGCAGCATTTCGGTGACGATGCCATACTTGGCCGGCGAATACGCGGCCGCGCCTATCCCCACCAGGCCATAGGCCACGCAAACCAGGTAGGTCTGGTGGGCGTGGGGCAGGCCCACGTTGGCATACATGAACATCAACAGACAGCCGCACACTTTCAGCGCATTGGTGGCGAACATGACCCGCCCTTTGGGGAACGAGTCGGCCAGCGCGCCCACGAACGCCGCCAGTACGACATAGGCCAGCGCGAACGACCACTTCATGACCGGAGCCATCCAGTCGGGGCCTTGCAGTTCGAGTATCAAGGCTATGGCCGCGATAAATAGCGCATTGTCCGCCAGGGAAGAGAAGCCCTGCGCTGCCATGACCAGATAGAACCCGCGTTTCAAAAGTGCATCCTCGGTGGCGGCCGACCAGAGTCGGCGAGGTGGAAAACGTGTTTCGTATGGAAAAAAGTGTCAGCGAGTATAGCGTCCGACACTCCAGGCGCGGGTTATTAAATACGCTGCCCCGCGCCGCCCGCCCAAGGAGCAGGGGCCTGCCTGGGGTATCATACGATCCGCATCCATGGCCCCGCGGGGCCGTCTGAAGAACCGTGCGGCAGGTCCGTTCAACGCCTTTCGTTCAACCCCACCAGTCCGTCATCGTACTGTGCGCCTCACTCAACTAAAACTCGCCGGCTTCAAATCGTTCGTCGATCCCACCGTGATTCCCGTTCCCAGCCAGCTGGTGGGCGTGGTGGGGCCGAACGGCTGCGGCAAGTCGAATATTATCGACGCCGTACGGTGGGTGCTGGGCGAGGCCAAGGCGTCCGAATTGCGCGGCGAGTCCATGCAGGACGTCATTTTCAACGGCTCCGGAAACCGCAAGCCTGCGGCGCGCGCGTCGGTCGAAATGGTTTTCGACAACAGCGAAGGCCGGGCGGCCGGCCAATGGAGCGCCTATTCCGAAGTCTCGGTGCGCCGCGTACTGACGCGCGACGGCACCAGCAGCTATTACATCAACAATCAGCAGGTGCGGCGCCGGGATATCCACGATATTTTCCTGGGCACCGGCCTGGGCGCCAGGGGTTACGCCATTATCGGGCAGGGCATGATCAACCGCCTGATCGAGGCGCGCCCCGAAGAACTGCGCGTGTTCCTGGAAGAGGCCGCCGGCGTGTCGCGATATAAAGAGCGCCGCCGCGAAACCGAGAACCGCCTGGCCGACACGCGCGAGAACCTCACCCGCGTCGAGGACATCCTGCGCGAGCTGGGCAGCCAGCTGGAAAAGCTCGAGGCGCAGGCCGAAGTGGCGCGGCAGTACCGCGAACTGCAGGCCGATGGCGAGAAAAAGCAATTTGCCCTGTGGCTGCTGAAAGAAACCGGCGCGCGCGAAGAGCGCCAGCGTAAAAACCAGGAAATCGCCCAGGCCCAGAACAATCTGGAAGCCGCGATCGCCAGCCTGCGTTCCGGCGAGGCCGAGCTCGAATCGCGCAGGCAGGCGCACTACGCCGCCAGCGATGCCGTGCACGCCGCGCAGGGCAAGCTGTACGAGGCCAATGCCCAGGTCAGCCGCCTGGAAGCCGAGATCCGCCACGTCGTCGAATCGCGCAACCGCCTGCAGGCGCGCCGCGACCAGCTGCAGCAGCAGATCGCCGAATGGGATTCCCAGCAGACCCATTGCGTGGAACAAATCGCCCAGGCCGAAGACGACCTGGCCGCCGGCGCCGCCCGCACCGAAGAAGCGCGCGCCATGGCCGAAGAGGCGCAGGCCGCCTTGCCCGCCATCGAGGCCCGGGTGCGGGATGCCGCCGCGGGCCGCGACGACATGCGCAGCGCATTGGCGCGTGTCGAACAGAACCTGGCGCTGGTGGCGCAGTCCCAGCGCGATGCCGACCGCCAGTTGCAGAACCTGGAACAGCGTCGCGAGCGTCTGCAGCAAGAGCTGCGCGAATTGCAGGCCCCCGATCCGGCGCGGCTGGAACAGCTGGCGGGCGACCGCGCCCAGGGCGAAGACCAGCTCGAGCAAGCGCAGCGCGAACTCGCCACCCTGGAAGCGCGGGTGCCCGAGGCCGACGCCGAGCGCAGCCGCGCCCAGGCCGCCGCCCACCAGGAAGCGCAGAACCTGGCGCGCCTGGAAGCCCGGCTGGCCGCGCTGGTCAAGCTGCAGGAAGATGTGCAGAAACAGGGGGCGCTGGAGCCTTGGCTGGCCAAGCACGAACTCGCCGGACTCGGCCGCCTGTGGCAGAAGCTGCATATCGAGCCCGGCTGGGAAAACGCCCTGGAGTCCGCGCTGCGCGAACGCATGGCGGCGCTCGAAGTCCGCAGCCTCGACTGGGCGCGCGCCTTCGCGGACGACGCGCCGCCCGCGCGCCTGGCCTTCTACCAGATGCCGGCGGCAGCGCCGGCGCCGGCCGCGCCGCCCGGGCTGACACCGCTGGCCAGCCTGCTGCGCATCACCGATCCCGACCTGCGTACGCTGCTCAACAACTGGCTGGGCAACATCTATACCGCCGCCGACGTGGGCCAGGCCCTGGCGGCGCGCGACACCTTGCCGCCCGGGGCGTCGTATGTGGTCAAGGCCGGCCATCTGGTCGACGCGCACAGCGTGCGCTTCTATGCGCCCGATTCAGAGCAGGCCGGCATGCTGGCCCGCCAACAGGAAATCGAGAACCTTCAGCGCGAGGTCAAGGCGCAGCAACTGATCGCCGACCAGGCCCGCGCCGCAGTGGCGCGTGCCGAGGCAGCCTGGCAGCAGATATCGCAGGCGGTGGCGCCCGCCCGCCAGCGGGTGGCCGAAGTAACCCGCCGGGTGCACGACATCCAGCTCGACTATTCGCGCCTGCAGCAGCAGGCCGAGCAGTCCGGCGAGCGCGCTTCCCGCCTGCGCCAGGATCTTGACGAAATCGCCGCGCACGAAGAAGACCTGCGGGCAACCCGTGAAGAGGCCGAAGCGCGTTTCGAGGCCCTGGACGCCGAACTCGCCGAGCACCAGTCGCGCTTTGCCGACGCCGAGATCGCCGGCGAAGACCTGGCGGCCCAGGCCGAGGGCGCGCGGGCGCGGCTGCGCGAACTCGAGCGCGCCGCCCAGGAAGCCGAGTTTGCCGAGCGCGCCACGCAGTCGCGCATCGCCGATCTGCAGCGCAACCGCCAATTGGCCGCCGACCAGAGCCAGCGCGCCGCGGCCGAGCTTGAGCAACTGCAGGCAGACCTGGCCGAACTCGACGCATCGGCGTCGCAGGCAGGCCTGCAGGACGCCCTGGAGGCGCGCGCCGAGCGCGAAGAAGACCTGTCGCGGGCGCGCCAGGAACTCGACAACCTGTCGGCGCTGCTGCGCGGCGCCGACGAAGAGCGCATGCAGCAAGAGCGGGCGCTCGAGCCGCTGCGCGCGCGCATCACCGAATTGCAACTGCAAGAGCAGGCGGCGCGCCTGGCCGAAGAGCAGTTTACCGAGCAGCTCAATGCGCGCGAGGTCGACCGCCAGGCGCTGGCCCAGGAACTCGCGTCGATGCCGGACGAATGGCGTCGCGCCAATTGGCTGCAGTCTGAAGTCAGCCGCATTTCGCGCCAGATCGATTCGCTGGGCTCTGTGAACCTGGCCGCGCTCGACGAGCTCAATGCCTCGCGCGAGCGCAAGGAATTCCTTGATTCGCAGCAGCAAGACCTGCTCACGGCGATCGATACGCTGGAAGACGCCATACGCAAGATCGACCGTGAAACGCGCGAGCTCCTGCAGGCCACCTTCGATACGGTAAACCAGCATTTCGGCGAGCTGTTCCCCAAGCTTTTCGGGGGCGGGGAAGCCAAGCTGATGATGACCGGCGACGAAATCCTCGATGCGGGCGTGCAGGTCATGGCGCAGCCGCCGGGCAAGCGCAACAGCACCATTCACCTGCTGTCCGGCGGAGAAAAAGCCCTGACGGCCACTGCGCTGGTATTCGCGCTGTTCAAGTTGAACCCCGCGCCGTTCTGCCTGCTCGACGAAGTGGATGCGCCGCTCGACGACGCCAATACCGAGCGCTACGCCAATCTGGTAAGCAGCATGAGCGAGCAGACCCAATTCCTGTTCATCTCGCATAACAAGATCGCTATGCAGATGGCAAAGCAATTGATCGGCGTTACGATGCAAGAGCAGGGGGTGTCGCGTATCGTCGCCGTAGATATTGATTCGGCCGTGCAGATGGCCGCCGAAGCCGCATAAACCAACTATGAGATGGCGCTGCCTTGCCAGCGTACAGGGTTAACACATGAGCGACTTGCAGATCGGGCTGATTGCCCTGGGTGTGCTGCTGATTTTGCTGGTACTGGGGTTCAACTGGTGGCAGGACCGCCGGGCGCGCAACCGGATGCAGGTGCATTTTCCCGCCACCGAGCAGGATCCGCTGCTTGGCGTGCAGGACGCGCGCGCGGGCGGCCCCGATACGTCGCGCCGCGAGCCGGGCATCAACCTGACTGCGACGGCGGCGCCCCCGGTCGAGCCGGGCACGGATGCCGACGACGCCGACGAGCCCGATGCCGGGTGTGAGATCGTTATTGAAGTCAGCTTTGGCGAGCCGGTGCGTGGCGCCGACCTGCTGCCGCACGTGCAAGGGTTGCGCCAGGCCGGTCGCAAGCCGGTGCGCGTGTTTGCCACCACCGAGGCCGGACGTCACCGCGCGCGCGTGCATCCGGGCGAATCGTATGCTTCCCTGCAGCTGGCCGTGCTGCTGGCCAACCGCAGCGGCCCGCTGACCGCCATCGAATGGTCGCAAGCCTGGGCGCGAGCCCAGGACCTGGCCGACCGTTTCGACGCCACGATCGAAGGGCCCGACCAGCAGCTGGTGCTGGAGCGGGCGGCCAAGCTGGACGACATGTGCGCTGCGCTCGATACCCAGGTGGGCCTGACTCTGCTGCTGGGTGCGCCGCGTTCGGCCGCCGAAGTGGTGGGCGTGGCGCGCGAACTCGGCTTTGCGCCGCATGGCCCCCGCCTTGCCTGGCTGGCCGATAACGGCGTGCCGCGCTTTACGCTTTCGCGCGGCGATGGCGCGGCTTTCGATGACGGCATGGCGCCGGTCGAGCAGCTGTTGATGCTGCTGGATGTGCCATGTTCGCCCGCCGATCCGCGCGCGTTCGGCCGCATGGTCGATGTGGGCCGCGATCTGGCCGCCCGGCTGCAGGCCGAACTGGTGGACGACCAGGGCAAGCCGCTGGTCGATGGCGCCGAGACGGTCATCGATGAGCGTCTGCAGGTCTTGTTCGGGCAGCTTGACCAGGCCGGCCTGCCTGCGGGCAGCCCCCGCGCGCAGAAGGTGTTTGCCTGATGGCGGCAAGGATCGATGCCGAACAGGCAGCAAGGCGCGCCGCCGAGCTGCGTGCCGAGATCGAGCAGCACAACGAGCGGTATTACGTCCACGACGCGCCGACGATTTCCGATGCCGAGTACGACGCGCTGATGCGCGAACTGGCGCAGCTGGAAGCTGATTTTCCCGAACTGGTCACGCCCGAGTCGCCCACCCAGCGGGTGGGCGCGGCGCCCCTGTCGGCCTTCGGCAGCGTCAGCCACGCAGTGCCCATGCTGTCGCTGGGCAATGCGTTCGACGCAGAAGAGGTCCAGGCCTTTGACCGCCGCGTGGCCGACACCTTGCGCGGCGCCGGCCTGCTCGGGCCCGAGGAGTCGCCCGAATACTTCTGCGAACAGAAGCTGGACGGGCTGGCCATCAGCCTGCGCTACGAAGCGGGAAAGCTGGTGCAGGCCGCCACGCGCGGCGATGGGCAGACCGGCGAGGACGTAACGTCGAACGTACGCACGATTCGCGCCGTGCCGCTGCACCTGAAGGGCGAACCGCCGCGCGTGCTCGAGGTGCGCGGCGAGGTCCTGATGAACCGGGCCGACTTCGAAAGCCTGAACCGCAGCCAGGCGGCCCGCGGCGAAAAAGTGTTTGTGAACCCCCGCAACGCTGCCGCGGGCAGCCTGCGGCAGCTCGATCCGCGCATCACCGCCAAGCGGCCGCTGCGTTTCTTTGCCTACAGCTGGGGCGAAGTGCATGGCTTGCCGGGGCGCCAGGCCGAATTATTTTCCGAGCCCGCGCCGGGCGCCCGCCAGCAGTCCACCCTGCCGCATGAGCGCCACAGTGCGATGCTGGACTGGTTGGCCGAGCTGGGCCTGCCCGTGAACAAGCGGCATAACCGTCGCGCCAGCGGGGCGGCGGGCCTGCTGGAATATTACGAACAGGTAGGGCGCGAGCGTGCGAACCTGCCCTATGACATCGACGGCGTGGTCTACAAGGTGGACTCGCTGCCGGCCCAGAAGGTGCTGGGGTTCGTGGCGCGGGCCCCGCGCTTTGCGCTGGCCCACAAGTTTCCGGCCGAAGAGGCCAGCACGCGCCTGGTGGACATCGAGGTGCAGGTGGGCCGTACCGGCGCCATTACGCCGGTCGCGCGCTTGCAGCCGGTTTTCGTGGGCGGGGTGACGGTGACGAACGCCACCCTGCACAATGAAGATGAAATCCGCCGCAAGGATGTGCGCATCGGCGACACCGTTATTGTGCGCCGCGCGGGCGACGTGATTCCGGAAGTCGTCGGGCCCGTGCCCGACAAGCGCCCGGCCGATGCGCGCGAATTCGTCATGCCCAAGTCATGTCCCGTGTGCGGCTCGGCCATCGAGCGCACCGAGGATGAAGCCATTGCCCGTTGCACGGGTGGCTTGTTCTGCGCGGCGCAGCGCAAGCAGACGCTGCTGCACGCGGCCGGCCGCAAGGCGCTCGACATAGACGGCCTGGGCGAAAAACTGGTCGACCAGCTGGTTGAAAGCGGGCGGGTCAAATCGCTGGCAGACCTTTACAGCCTGACCGCGTTCGAACTGGCGGCGCTGGACCGCATGGGCAAGAAGTCGGCCGAGAACCTGGTGGCGGCCATCGACAAGGCCCGCACACCCACTTTGGGGCGGCTGCTGTTCGCCCTGGGCATCCGGCACGTGGGCGAAACGACCGCCCGCGACGTGGCGCGCCACTTCGGCAGTATCGAGAGCATCATGCAGGCCGACGAAGAGGCGCTGGCCAGCGCGCCGGACGTCGGGCCGGTGGTGGCGGGCTCGATCAGGCGCTTCTTCGCCGAGCCGCACAATCGCGAAATCATCGAGCTGCTCAAGGCCCAAGGCGTGCATCCGGTGGCCGAGGCCGGTCCGCAGGGCGACACCCTGTCGGGCAAGACCTTCGTGCTGACGGGCACCATGCCGAATTGGACGCGCGATGACGCCACGCGCCACATCCTGGCTGCCGGAGGCAAGGTCAGCGGATCGGTATCCAAGAAAACGGCCTATGTGGTGGCCGGCGAAGATGCAGGCAGCAAGCTGGCAAAAGCGCAGGAGCTGGGCGTGCCCGTACTGGACGAAGACGGCTTGAAGGCACTGCTGGGCATGTAGTCGCCGGTGTGCGCAGGCGCTGCTGGACGGCGGCGCGACGCGTATCGACACCCCGAAAACAAAACACCCCCGCGCAAGCGGGGGTGTTTTGCCTGGCGCGGCGCGCCTTACTTGATGGTGGCTTTTTCGCGCAGTTCTTTCTGGTAGTCGGCCAGCTTTTGCTGGCGCAGCATTTCTTCGAGCTGCGGGCGCACCTGGTCCAGCGGCGGGAATTCCACCGGGCGGGTGTCTTCGACGTCGATGATGTGCCAGCCGAACTGGGTCTGTACCGGCTTGTCGGCCAATTGGCCTTTCTTCAGGCTGTTTACCGTATCGGCGAACGGCTTGACATAGTTGGTGGGCGAGGCCCAGCCCAGATCGCCACCGTTGGCGGCGCTGCCCGGGTCTTTCGAGTTTTTCTTGGCCAGGTCGGCGAACTTGGATTTGTCGCGCTTGATCTGGGCGAGCAGGTCGTTGGCGGCCTTTTCGTCTTCAACCAGGATGTGGCGGACCTTGTATTCCATCTGGCTGGATTGCTGTTGCTTGATCTTGTCGTATTCGGCCTGCACTTGCTGGTCGGTGACGGGGTGCTTCTGCAGGTATTCGGCCATCAGGGCGCGCACCAGGATGCCCTGGCGGGCCAGCTCGATTTCGGTCTGCACGTCGGGCTGCTTGGCAATGCCGTCTTTTTCGGCGGCCTGCACGAAGATCTGGCGGTTGATCATTTCTTGCTTGACCTGCTCGCGCAGCTGCGGCGTGTCGGTGGCGCCCTGGCTGACCAACAGTTTCACGAATTGATCCAGGCTTTGCTGCGTAATGGCCTTGCCATTGACGGTGGCGGCGTTCTGCGCAAAGGCCGGTACGGCGACCGCGCAAGCCGCGGCCAGCATCACGATGCGTTTCATGGGTTTCCTTTAGGGGTTGGACTTGGGGGCTTGGGCATCGAGCGCAAGCGCATGGATGGGGTGGGGGATCAGATCGCGCAAAAGATCATACACCAGGCGATGGCGCGCAACGGGTGACAAACCGGCGAACCTGGCCGACACAATATGCACGTGGTAATGGCCCGCGCCGCCTTGCGCGCCGGCGTGTCCGGCATGCAGGTGCGAGTCGTCGCGGATGTCGAGCGCGAGGGGATCGAGCCCGGCGAGACGGCTGCGTATGAGGTCGATGCGTTCGGTGGATGCAGACATGGAAAAACGCCCGGGTGAGGGTCAGTCTTGGCCGGCGTCGGAGCCGCTGCCGGGCTGGCGCGGCTGTTGCATGTGGCGGCCCAGCCAGAGCGACTGGCCGATGACGAAGACCAGCAGCAGCCCCATCAGTCCGAAGACCTTGAAGTTGACCCATTGGGATTCGGTGAAGTGGCCGGAAAACGCGACGTACAGATTGATGGCGCCGGCGGCCAGGAAAAACAGCGCCCAGCTGAGGTTGAGTTTTTCCCATGCGGGCGCGGGCAGTTCGATCTGCTTGCCCAGCAGCCGCTGCATCAGGTTGCGCCCGAACAGCAGACGCGCGCCCAGCAAGGCGCCGCCGAACAGCCAGTACAGCACCGTGGGCTTCCATTTGATGAAGACGTCGCTTTGCAGCCACAGCGTGGCCCCGCCGAAAATGACGATGACCGACAGGTTGATCCAGTGCGTGGCTTCGATTTGCTTGCCGGTGGCGCGCAGCCAGATGAACTGCGCCACGGATGCGGCGATGGCCACCGCGGTGGCGGCATAGATGTCGGCGAACCGGTACGCGATGAAGAACAGGATCAGCGGAAACAGGTCGAACAGGAATTTCTTCATTCAGTCTCGAGCGGTTCGAATTTGAGCGACAGCGAATTGATGCAGTAGCGCAGGCCGGTGGGCGGGGGGCCGTCCGGGAAAACATGACCCAGGTGGCCGTCGCAGATGTTGCACAGCACTTCGGTGCGGACCATGCCGTGCGACGTGTCGGTTTCTTCGCGCACGCGCGCAGGGTCCAGCGGCTCGAAGTAGCTGGGCCAGCCACAGCCTGCGTCGAATTTGGTGTCGGAGGCGAACAGCGCGGTGCCGCAGCCCACGCAGCGGTAAATGCCGTGGTCGGTGGTGTTCCAGTAGCGGCCCGTGAATGGCCTTTCGGTGCCCTTGCGGCGCACCACGGCGTATTCTTCGGGCGTAAGCTGGGCCTGCCATTCGGCTTCGGATTTTCGTACTTTGTCCATATGCGTTCTTGGAGTCCCGTTCCGCGAAATGGTTCGGGCATAATCCCGCTCCATGTTAATCGAGTTTGACCGGGCTGTTGTGGCCACGCCGCAGTCGCAGGCGCTGAAGGGGGTCACCCTGACCCTGCAGCAGCGCCGCATCGGCGTGGTCGGCCCGAACGGGGCGGGCAAGAGCACCCTGGCCAAACTGCTGAACGGGCTGGTGCTGCCCACCTCCGGGCGCGTGCTGGTCGATGGCCTGGATACCCGGCGCGAGGTGAAAGCCGTGCGCCGCAAGGTGGGGTTTGTATTCCAGAACCCCGAAAACCAGATCGTCTATCCCATCGTGCGCGAAGACCTGGCCTTCGGCCTGAAGACGCTGCGCCTGGATGCCGCCGAATGCGGGCGCCGCATCGAAGCCTGCCTGCACGCACTGGGCATCGCACATCTGGCCGACCGCGCCAGCCACACCCTGTCCGGTGGAGAATGCCAGCTTGTGGCGCTGGCGTCTGTGCTGGTCATGGAGCCGTCATTGGTGGTGTTCGATGAGCCCACCACTCAGCTCGACCTGCGCAATCGCAACCGCGTGGCGCAGGCCATCGACGCGCTGGATCGTCCGGCGCTGGTGGTCAGCCACGACCTGGACCTGCTGCGCGATTTCGACCGCGTGCTGGTGGTGGTGGACGGCCAGGTCGCCGCCGACGATGCGCCCGGCCCGGCGCTGCGCTGGTATCGCGAGCACTGCGCATGATGCTCGAACCCTTATACGTCAATCGTGTCAGCCTGCTGCACCGGCTGCCGGCGGCGCTGAAGCTCGCCGTGCTGCTGGCGGCCGGGCTGGCATTGTTCGCTGTGCACGACCTGCGCTGGCTGGGCGGCGCGGCGGGGCTGGCGGCGCTGCTGGCCGCGTCTACCGGGGTGCGCGCCGCGGCGCTGTGGCGCCAGGTGCGCGCACTGGTATGGATATTGGCAGCCATCGGCGCGTTCGCCGCCTGGTTCCAGGGCTGGCTGGCCGCCGCCGAGATCCTGTTGCGCCTGTGCGCGCTGGTGGGGCTGGCGCTGGCGGTGACGTTCTCGACCCGCACGTCCGAGCTGGTGGCGGTATGCGAGAAAGCGCTGCTGCCCCTGGAACGCCGCGGGCTGCTCGACGCCGGCAAAGTGGCCCTGGCGCTCGCGCTGGCCCTGCGCTTTGTGCCCGAGATCTGGCGGCATTATCTGGAAATCCGCGAAGCCCAGGCGGCGCGCGGCCTGGACCGGCATCCGCTGGCCTTGCTCGTGCCGCTGATCGTGCGTACGCTCAAGCGCGCCGACCAGGTGGCGCAGGCCATTGACGCGCGCGGCTAGCCGCGCTTTTTTTATCTTGCCAGGGATTCCCATGAAAACCCGAGACCTCGTGCTGATCGCCCTGTTTGCGGCGCTGATCGTGGTGCTGAGCCTGATGCCGCCTATTCCGCTGCCGGCGATTCCGGTGCCCGTCACGCTGCAGACACTGGGCACCATGCTGGCCGGCGCCATGCTCGGGCCGGTGCGCGGCGGCCTGGCCTGCCTGCTGTATCTGGCGCTTGCCGCCATCGGCCTGCCTGTGCTGCCCGGCGGCCGGGGCGGGCTGGGCGTCTTCCTGGGGCCCACGGGCGGCTTTCTGGTCGGCATGGCGGCGGGAGCCTGCGTGACCGGCTGGCTGGCCAGTCATGCCGTGCGGGCGGGGCGCCCCGCGGCCGCGGTGGCGGGCTACTTTCTTGCCTGCGTGGCGGGCGGTATTGCGGTGGTCTACGCGGTGGGCGTGCCATGGCTGGCGGCCGTGACACAGATGCCATTGAACAAGGCGGCGCTGGCCGTGGTTGCGTTCGTGCCGGGCGACCTGCTCAAGGCGGCCGTCGCTTCCTGGGTGGCGTGGCGGGTGGAAAGGGTGTGGCCGGGGCTTCGGGAATCCCCTTAATGACGCTCCTGATCAAGTTCGGCAAGATTTGTTATTGTCGAATGCATTTGATTTTTGCGCGACAAACTAGGGAAGTTACGGGGTTTTATTTAGGGTGTATTTGATACACTTCAACGCCTAATATCCGATTTTCTGTATGACGTTCAACCGGGCTCGACCCTCCCCCCGGGGGGCACAACAAGAGTCCACACAGGAGACAACACTATGACGCGCAAGCATTTCGGCTTGTCCACGGCCGCTGCGGCCGTTGCCCTGAGCCTGCCGCTGCTGGCCAGCGCGCAAGTAAAGGTGGGGATCACCATTGCCAGCACCGGCCCCGCCGCTTCGCTGGGCATTCCCGAGCGCAACACCGTCGCCCTGCTTCCTTCCGAGGCGGCCGGCCAGAAAATCGAATGGATCGTGCTCGATGACGCCACGGATACCACCCAGGCGGTGAAGAACTCGCGCAAGCTGGTCACCGAAGACAAGGTCGACGTGCTGGTGGGCACCTCTATCACGCCCGGGTCTCTTGCCATGGTGGACGTCGCGGCCGAAGCCAAAGTGCCGATGATCAGCGTGGCGGCCAGCGCCAAGATCGTGGAGCCCGTCGACGACAAGCGCCGCTGGGTGTTCAAGACCCCGCAGAATGATGCGCTGATGGCCAGCGCGCTGGCCGACGCCATGGCCAAGGCCAAGGTCAAGACGCTGGGTTTCATCGGGTTTGCCGACGCGTACGGCGACAGCTGGCTGGCCGTCATGCGCGATGCCGTCAAGGGCAAGGGCATCGAGATCACCGCGGTGGAAAAATACGGCCGCACGGACACCAGCGTGACCGGGCAAGTGCTCAAGCTGGTAAGCGCCAAGCCCGACGCGATTCTGATCGCCGGCGCCGGCACGCCGTCGGCCCTGCCGCAGAAAGAACTGCGGGCCCGCAATTACCAGGGCACCATCTACCAGACCCACGGCGCGGCCAATAACGACGTGCTGCGCGTTTGCGGCAAGGACTGCGAAGGCATGCTGCTGCCGGCCGGGCCGTTGCTGGTTGCCGCCCAGCTGCCCGACAGCAACCCGGTGAAGCAGTCCGCGCTGCAATACACCAAGGCCTACGAGGCCAAGCACGGAGACGGCTCCACCAACACCTTCGGCGGCCACATGTGGGATGCCGGCCAGTTGATCGTTGCCGCCGTGCCCGTGGCGCTCAAGACGGGCGCCAAGCCCGGCACGCCGGAATTCCGCGCGGCCATGCGCGACGCGATCGAAGGCGTCAAGGACCTGGCCGCATCGCAAGGCGTATTCAACATGAGCGCCACCGACCACGCCGGCCTGGACGAACGTTCGCGCGTCATGGTCAAGGTCGAAAATGGCAAGTGGGTGTATCAGCCCGAGCTGTAATTCAAACTGCCGGCGCGGCTGTGCAGCCCGCCGGTTTCTCCACGCACCGGCCGCCTGGCCGGTGTGTCGCATTCGCAGGACAGCCGGCCGCGCCCACCGGCGATGCCCAGGCCTCCTTAAGGTAGTGGTTCGATGGATTTCACGATAGCGCTCATCCTGCTGCAGGACGGCATCGTCAACGGCGCCATCTATGCCCTGTTGGGCATGGCCCTGGTGTTGGTATTTACCGTTACCCGCGTCATCTTCATTCCGCAGGGCGAATTTGTCGCGTTCGGAGCGCTGACACTTGCCATGCTGGTCAATGGCCGCATGCCGGGCACTGCGTACTTGCTGCCCCTGATGGGCGGCATCGTGTTGCTGCTGGAGCTGGTGCGTGCGGTGCGCACGGGGTCGTGGGCCGCGCTGCCCAAGGTGCTGCTCAGTTGCGTGGCCCTGCCGCTGGCGCTGTTGTGGCTGACTTCGGCTTACGTTGCCGAGGGCAATTCGTTGTGGCTGAACATGCTGCTGACCCTGGCGCTCATTATCCCGATGGGGCCGATGGTGTATCGCATTGTGTACCAGCCCCTGGCCGAGGCGACGGTGCTGGTGCTGCTGATCGTTTCGGTGGCCGTGCACTTCGCGCTGACCGGCCTTGCGCTGGTGTTCTTCGGCGCGGAGGGTTGGCGCACGCCGGCCTTCGTCAGCGGCCAGTTCAACCTTGGGCCCGCAACCTGGTCGGCGCAGAGCCTGTTCGTGGTGGGCACCTGCGTGCTGCTGATCCTGGCGCTGTGGCTGTTTTTCGACAAGACGCTGTACGGACGGGCGTTGCGCGCCACCGCCGTCAACCGGCGCGGCGCGCGCCTGATGGGCATCAGCACCAGCATGTCCGGCAGCCTGACCTTTACCCTGGCCGTCGGCATAGGCGCGATGTCGGGCATGTTGATCGCGCCCATTACCACCGTTTATTACGACACCGGCTTTCTCATCGGCCTGAAGGGGTTCGTCGGCGCCATTATCGGCGGGCTGGCGAGCTATCCGGTGGCCGCGCTGGGAGCCGTGCTGGTTGGCGTGCTGGAAGCCTTTTCGTCTTTCTGGGCCAGCGCCTACAAGGAAGTGATCGTGTTTACGCTGATCATCCCGGTTCTCGTGTGGCGTTCATTCGGCAGCCATCATTCGGATGACGAGGAATAAGCGTCATGAACCGTATTCTGCTTGTTGCATTCGTCGTCCTGCTGGCCGCGCTGCCGATGTTTCCGGCCACGCCCGAGTTCTGGATCACACAGCTCAACTACATCGGCCTGGCCGCGCTCGTGGCGCTGGGCCTGGTATTGCTGACCGGCGTGGGCGGCCTGACTTCGTTCGGCCAGGCGGCGTTCGTGGGCCTGGGCGCCTACACCACCGCGGTGCTCACCAGCCACTACGACACATCGCCCTGGCTGGCGCTGCCGGTGGGGCTGCTGCTGACCGCCGTCGTGGCCTACCTGCTGGGCGTCATCACGCTGCGCCTGTCGGGGCACTATCTGCCGCTGGGCACCATTGCCTGGGGGCTGTCGCTGTATTTCCTGTTCGGCAACCTGGACTGGCTGGGCAAGCACGACGGCATTGCCGGCCTGGAGCCGATCAGCGTGTTCGGTTATTCGCTGGCCAGCGGGCGCAACATCTATTACCTGATCTGGATATGCCTGCTCCTGGCGCTCTGGGCCACCAGCAACCTGCTCAATTCGCGTCCGGGCCGCGCCATCCGCGCGCTCAAGAGCGGGGCCGGCATGGCCGAGTCGATGGGCGTGAACACTGCCACCTATAAAGTCGTGATCTTCGTATGGGCGGCGCTGCTGGCATGCCTGTCGGGCTGGATCTATGCGCACATGCAGCGCGCCGTCAGCCCCAGCCCGTTCGGCCTGAACTACGGCATCGAGTACCTGTTCATGGCAGTGGTGGGCGGCGCCGGCCACGTGTGGGGCGCCGTGGTGGGGGCGGCCGTGATCCTGGGCCTGAAAGACCAATTGCAGAGTCTGCTGCCCGCGTTGCTGAACACCAATGCGAACTTCGAGCTGATCGTGTTCGGCGTGCTGCTTATTTTGATGTTGCAGTACGCCGCCAATGGCCTGTGGCCCATGCTGTCGGCCGGCTGGGCCCGCCTGACCGGAGGCGCGGCCTCGCGTCGCAACCTGGCGCCGCCCCCGGCCGCGCCCGTGCTGCCGCAGCGCGAACGACCGCAAGCAGGCGCGTTGGTGCTGGAGGTCGACAGCATCCGCAAAGAGTTTGGCGGACTGGTGGCGGTGAACGATATTTCGTTCAAGGTGCGCGCGGGCGAGATAGTCGGCCTGATCGGCCCCAACGGCGCAGGCAAGAGCACCACGTTCAACCTGATCAGCGGCGTGCTGCCGGCCACGCGCGGCCAGGTGCGCTTTCTGGGCGAACGCATCGACGGCCTGGCTGCGCGCGAGATCGCCCGTCGCGGGGTGGGCCGCACTTTCCAGCACGTGCAGCTGCTGCCCGGCATGTCGGTGCTGGAAAACGTAGCGCTGGGGGCGCACATGCGCGCGGAAGTGGGCGTGATGGCCGGCGCCCTGCACAGCGAACGCGCCCACGAGGCCCGGTTGCTGCACGAGGCCGCGACGCAGCTCAAGCGCGTGGGCCTGGGTGATTATCTGTACGAGCAGGCGGGCAACCTGGCCCTGGGCCAGCAGCGCATTCTGGAAATCGCGCGCGCGCTGGCCAGCGATCCGGTGTTGCTGCTGCTGGACGAACCGGCGGCAGGCTTGCGGTACAAAGAAAAGCAGGAGCTCGGGCAGGTGCTGCAGCAGTTGCGCGACGAGGGCATGAGCATTCTGCTGGTGGAGCACGATATGGACTTTGTAATGCGGCTTACCAACCATCTGGTGGTGATGGATTTCGGCACCAAGCTCGCCGAGGGCGTGCCGGCCGAGGTACAGCAGAACCCGGCCGTGCTGGAGGCCTACCTGGGCGGCATCGACGACGACCTGCCCGAAGCCGCCGCGGCCTCGACCCGCGAGGGGGCGCAATGACAGCAGACCCCATTCTCGATGTGCGCGGCCTGTGCGCCCGTTATGGCAAAGTCGGTGCGTTGAGCGAGGCCACGCTTGCCGTGGCCCCGGGCAGTATCGTGACCGTGATCGGCGCCAATGGCGCGGGCAAGTCCACCATGTTGAACGCGGTAATGGGTTCGTTGCCGAGCAGCGGGCATACCACCGGCGCTGTACAGTACGCGGGCACTGATGTGTCGGGCTGGAGCGTAGAGCGGCGCGTGGCCGCCGGCATGTCGCTGGTGCCGGAACGGCGCGAGCTGTTCGGCAGTATGTCGGTGGAAGACAACCTGCTGCTGGGCGGTTTTCGCCGCTACCGAGCCCGCGAAGCCGGCTGGCGCGATACGCTGGATGAAGTGTTCGAGCTGTTTCCGCGCCTGCGCGAGCGACGCCGCCAGGAGGCCGGTACGCTGTCTGGCGGCGAGCGGCAGATGCTGGCGGTGGGGCGGGCTCTGATGGCCAAGCCGCGCCTGTTGATGCTGGACGAACCCAGCCTGGGGCTGGCGCCGCGCATCGTGCGCGAGATCTTCCATATCATCGCGCGGTTGCGTGAAACAGGCGTCGCGATCCTGCTCGTGGAGCAGAACGCCCGCGCCGCGCTGCAAGTGGCCGATTACGGGTACGTACTGGAAACCGGCGAAGTCATCCTGCACGGCTCCGCCCGCGACCTCGCCGGCAACCCGCGCGTGATCGAAAGCTATTTGGGGCTGGGGAAGGGGGCGTAGCGGTATGCGGCCAGGGTGTCTGGTGCGCCGGGGGGGCTTGTCGGCAGGGTGCAGCGGTGTCTGACACCTCCGGAGTCAGACACCTGATGCCTGGTGCGTCGGGGGCCCTTGTCAGGCAAGGTGCAGCGGTGTCTGACTCCGAAGGTGTCAGACACCTGGGCGGCTGGTGCGTCAGGGGGGCTTGTCAGGCAAGGTGCAGCGGTGTCTGACTCCGAAGGTGTCAGACACCTGGCGGCTGGTGCGTCGGGGGGGGCTTGTCAGGCAAGGTGCAGCGGTGTCTGACTCCGAAGGTGTCAGACACCTGGGCGGCTGGTGCGTCGGGGGGGCTTGTCAGGCAAGGTGCAGCGGTGTCTGACTCCGAAGGTGTCAGACACCTGGGCGGTGCGCCTACTTTCCTCCGCGCGCGAATTCCATGTACAGCCGGTGCGCCCGTCGGGCCATCGGGCCATACCGCAATTCGCGGTCTTCCACGCGGTTTACGTGCACTACCTTGCCATAGTTGCCGGTCGAAAAGACTTCGTCGGCTTGTTCGACGTCGGCGCGCGTCAGCGCACGTTCTTGCACGTTCACTCCGTCTGCGCGCAGCAGTTGCAGCACGCGCTGGCGGGTAATGCCGTTCAGGAAGGTGCCGTTGTCGGCAGGAGTGGACACGACGCCGTCCCTGGCGATCCAGAGATTGGCGGTGGCGAACTCGGCGATATGTCCGTCGCCGTCCAGCATGATGGCGTTGTCGTACCCCTTGGCTGCGGCCTCGCGGATGGCGCGCTGACCGTTGGGGTACAGGCACGACGCCTTGGCGTCGGTGGGGGCCATGTTCGACCAGGCGCGGGCAAAGCTGGAGAAGCACGCCGAGAACCCCTGGTCGCCGGGCATGGGTACCTTGAACACGTGCAGCACGAATTGCGTTTTCTCGGCATCGGGCAGCAGGAAGCCGTCGGCGCAGAAGAACATCGGCTTGATGTACAGCGCCTCGCCAGCCGGAAAGCGCGCCACCGCCTGCAGGCACAGGTCGTAGATCGTTTCCCAGCCCAGTTGCGGCTGCATCAGCATCTTCTGCGCCGAGCGCACGACGCGCTGGCAGTGCAGATCGAGGTCGGGGGTCAGGCCGTCGAAGGCGCGCGCACCATCGAACACCATGCTGGCCATCCAGAACGCGTGGTCGGCCGGCCCCAGCAGCTTGGGGTTTTCCGTGGTCCAGTGGCCGTCGTACCAGTAGAGTGCATCCATGTAGAAATTCCTTGAGTCTGTACGGGCGCCGGCGGGCGCGCTTGCCGCCCGAGCATACACCCGGCCGGCTTACAACTTGGCCTGCACCCGCTCGGCGACATCGGTGGGCACCCATTTCTGCCACACATCGGGATACTTGCGCAGAAAGTACAGGGCCGCGTCCTCGGGCTCGGCGCCTTGGTTTTCCAGCCATCCCAGTGTGTCGTCGATGGCGGCGTCCGGCACGCTGAGTTTTTCGAAGAAGGCGTGCAGCCGCGGGGCCCGTTTGGCGAAATCGGCGTTCAGGCCCGTGACCACCTTATTGGACTTGAATTCGGTAGGCACCGGGTTCGCGCATTGCGGGTCGGTCATGCACCGGTACGCCGCCGCGTCGTAGGGCGGCAGTTCGAGCTTGACCAGATCCAGCGAGCCCACCAGCGCGGTGGGGGTCCAGTAATAGAAAACGATGTCGCGCTTGCGTTTGTAGGCCGACACGATGGCAGCCTTCTGCGCGGCGCCCGAGCCGGGGGCGAACATGGTGTATTCGCCTTCCAGCTGCAGCGCTTTCAGCAGGTTGGCATTGAGGGTGCCGCACGCCCATCCGGCCGGACACCCATAGATGCGGCCGCGCGCGGGATCTTCAGGGTCGGCGAATGTTCTCGCGTAGCGCTTCAGGTCGGCGGCGGTTTTCAGGTCGGGGTGGCGCTCGGCCGTGTAGCGGGGGATATACCAGCCTTCTCCCGCGTCGAATACATGCCCGGCCGCGAGGACCTTGCCCGATTTCAAGGCTTTTTCCCAGGCCACTTCGATCTGCCCCGGCCAGACCTCGGGCGTGACTTCCACGTCGCCCCGTTGCAGCGCCGCCAGCATGGCGAGCGTTTCGCCGATTTCGACGGAGGTGTCGCAGCCGTACCCATGCTCGACGACGAAGCGCTCGATGCCGGCCAGTACCAGGTTGGATTCCCAGTTCAGGCCGCTGAAGCGTACCGGGGTGTCGACTTCGCATTGCGCGGCGGCGGCCGCGCCGGCGGGCGACATGCACCACAGCGCAGTGGCCGCGACCAGGGCCGACAGGACTCGCAAGAGGGGGGGCTTCTTATGCATCGGCAGTCTCCGTAACAGTGGAAGGGGCGGGCCAGGGCGCCGCGAGCCATCCAGTATCATAAAGATAAAGCCCCCATTTTTTTTCCCATGCCCCGCAGATTGTTTCCACAGGCGAGCAGGACGCGGCGGCGTCGCCGCGCCGGGCGAAGCGCCGCGCGGCTGACCTCGCGCCGCGCGTCAGCGCGCCACCTGCTGCATGCCGGCCAGCTGCGCGACAGCCTGGCGCTGACCGCGCCGCCATCGCCGCGCACGGCCGTCATCGCCGGCATGCAGGCCGCCGTGGCCGTGCTGCTGGCGCTCGCCACCACGCACCTGTCGCCCTGGCCGCATCTGGTGGGCTTTCCGGCGCTGGGCGCGCTGGCGGCGCTGTTCGGGCGCTACGCCACACTGCATCGCCGCCGCCGGATTGTGCTGGTGTGCGGAACGATGCTGACGGTGTGCGTGCTGCTGCCTTCGCTGGCCTCGCTGGCCGGCGCGACGCCTGAGCAGTTGATCCTGGTGCTTGCCATAATGGCCGGAGCCGTATCGCTGGCCGTGTCGCGCTGGGCGCTCGGCGGCCCGGGCGCCGTCATCTTCGTATTCGCCATTGGCGCTGTGCTGGCGCCGGCAGGCAGCTGGCAGGAGGTGGGGGCGCGCACGCTGGGCGCCGCCTGGGGCGCGCTGCTGGCCTGGACAGTGTGCGCGCTGACCGACAGGTTGCGGCCCGGCGGCGCAGACGGCGCGCCGCCTACCGCGGCCGCGCCGCTGGCATACGAGCTGGCCGCAGCGGGGCGCATCACCATCGGGGCGGGCGCCGCGGCGTTTGTTGCCCATGCGGCCGGGTGGAACTACCCCGCGTGGGCTGCCATAGGAGCCGTCGCAGTCATGCAGGGCGGTCACCTGCACATCACCATGAACCGCGCGCTGCAGCGCATGGCCGGCACGGTGGTGGGCGCCTGCATCGTATGGGCGATTCTGGCGCAGCAGCCGTCGTTCTGGGCGGTGGTGCTGGCCATTGTGGTGTTCCAGTTCGTCACCGAGGTCATCATCGGCTTCAACTATGCGCTGGGGCAGATCACGGTGACGCCGATGGCATTGTTGATGACTCACCTGGCCTCGCCGGTGGCGCATGCCGACATGCCTGTGGAGCGCGTGCTGGACACGATGGTGGGCGCCGTGCTGGGCATCGCTCTGGCGCTGGTGTTTTCGTCGCTGGATGAACGCCGCCAACTTGCGCGTTGGCGGCGTCGGCGAGCGCGGCGCCGCTAGGCCGCGCCGGCTTGCGGCCTGGCGCGGCGCCGCGCCAGGAATGCCTGCCACTCGCCCACGATGCCGCGGCGGAAAGCCAGCACGCAGATGATGAAGATCAGGCCGATGACGATGGTGACCGATTCTCCCAGGCGCAGGAACCAGCTGTTGCCGGTAAGTTCGGCCATGAAGCGGCCGAAATCGCCCACTTTGTTTTCAAGCAGCACCACAATGAACGCGCCGAGTATCGGGCCCACCAGCGTTCCCATGCCGCCGATCAGGGTCATCAGGATCACCAGGCCGGACATCTGCCAGGTGGCGTCCGACAGCGTGGCCGACACAAACACCAGCGTCTTGGCCGAGCCCGCCAGCCCCGCGATGGCAGCCGACAGCACGAAAGCCATCAGCTTGAAGCGGTCGACGTCGTAACCCAGCGACAGGGCGCGCGGTTCGTTCTCGCGCAACGCCTTCAATACCTGGCCGAACGGCGAATTCACCGTGCGCCAGATAATGAAGAAGCCGATGGCAAACAGCGCCATGACCAGGTAGTACAGATTCAGGTCGTCGCGCAGATCGATGACGCCGAACAGGGTGCCGCGCGGCACGCGCTGCAGGCCATCTTCGCCGCCGGTGAAGGGCGCCTGCAGGAAAAAGAAAAACACCATCTGCGCCAGCGCCAGCGTGATCATGGCGAAGTAGATGCCGCTGCGGCGTATGGCCAGCAGCCCCATCACGAAGCCCAGCGCGGCGGCGACCGCGGCGCCGAACAGCAGGCCCAGCTCGGTGGGAAACCCCCATATCTTGAGCGCGTGGCCCGTGGCGTAGGCGGCGCTGCCCAGGAACGCCGCGTGCCCGAACGACAGCAGGCCGGTAAAGCCCAGCAGCAGGTTGAAGGCGCACGCAAAAAGGGCGTAGCACATGACCTTCATGGCGAAGATGGGGTACACGCCCAAGTACGGCAGCAGGGCCACGATAATGGCCGCCGCCGTGTAGCCGAGCAGTTGTCGATTCATTTCACTTTCCCGAAGAGTCCGGCGGGGCGCAGCAACAGCACGATGGCCATGATGATGAAGACGACGGTGCTGGACGCCTCTGGCCAGAACACCTTGGTCAGCCCTTCAATGACGCCCAGGCCCAGGCCGGTCAGGATGGCCCCCAGGATCGACCCCATGCCGCCGATCACCACCACGGCAAACACCACGATGATCAGGTTCGAGCCCATCAGCGGCGAAATCTGCAGAACGGGCGCGGCAAGCACGCCGGCAAAGCCGGCCAGCGCCACCCCGAAGCCATAGGTCAGGGTCACCATGCGAGGAACGTTCACGCCGAAGGCTTCGACCAGCCGCGGGTTTTCGGTGCCTGCCCGCAGCAGGGCGCCCAGGCGCGTGCGCTCGATGATGAACCAGGTGGCCAGGCACACGGTGATGGAAGCCACCACCACCCAGGCGCGGTAGTTGGGCAGGATCATGAAGCCCAGGTTGGTTGCGCCGCGCAGTGCGTCGGGGGTGGGATACGGTTGCCCCGATACGCCATACACGCTGCGGAACAGGCCCTCGATCAGCAGCGTCAGCCCGAAGGTCAGCAGCAGGCCGTATAAATGGTCGAGCTTGTACAGGTGCCGCAGCAGCAGCTTCTCGATGATGATGCCGAACAGGCCCACCACCAGTGGAGCCAGGATCAGCATCACCCAATAGTTCAGTCCCAGGTACGAGAGCCCCATCCAGGCCACGAACGCGCCCAGCATGTACAACGAGCCATGGGCGAAATTGATGACGTTCAGCAGTCCGAAGATAACCGCCAGACCCAGCGAAAGCATGGCGTAGAACGACCCATTGACCAGCCCGAGCAGCAGCTGCCCGAGCAAGGCCTGTATGGGTATGCCAAATAAGAGAGTCATGTTGAAAGAATCCTGCGCGTTCGGGTAGAGGCGTGTCTCTCGCGGCGGCGCCCGGCCTGATGGGCCCGGGCGCGCCGCAGGTCGTGAAGCGGATTACTTCTTGATGAGCTTGCAGGTGGACTCTTCCGGCTGGGTGAACACGTCTTCGCCCGGCAGCTTGGCCACGACCTTGTAGTAGTCCCAGGGGCCCTTGGACTCCTGCGGAGTCTTCACCTGCATCAGGTACATTTCATGCACCATGCGGCCATCGGGGCGGATGTAGCCGTCTTTGGCGTAGAAGTCGTTGATCTTGTTCGACTTCATCCATTTCATGAGCGCATCGCCATCGTCGGTGCCGGTAGCCTTCACGCCGTTCAGGTAGAACGCCACGGCCGAATAGTCGGCAGCCTGCAGGCTGGACGGCTTGCGCTTGACCTTGGCTTCGAATTTTTCGCTCCAGGCGCGCGCTTCCGGGCTCTGGTTCCAGTACCAGCTGTCGGTCAGGTACATGTTCTGCGTAGCCTGCAGGCCCAGCGAATGGATGTCGTTGATGAAGATGAGCAGCCCGGCCATCTTCATGGTCTGCGTGACGCCGAATTCGTTGGCGGCCTTGATGGAGTTGATCGTGTCGCCGCCGGCGTTGGCCAGGCCCAGGATCTGCGCGCCGGAGGCCTGCGCCTGCAGCAGGAACGACGAAAAATCGGACGTCGCCAGCGGCGCGCGCACCGTACCCTTGACTTCCCCGCCGGCTTTCTTGACCACGGCGATGGTGTCCCGCTCCAGCGCGTGGCCGAAGGCGTAGTCGGCCGTCAGGAAGAACCAGGTCTTGCCGCCGTCTTTCACCACCGCCGAGCCGGTGCCGCGCGCCAGCGCCACGGTGTCATAGGCATAGTGCACCGTGTAGGGCGTGCATTGGGCATTGGTCAGGTCCGACGCGCCCGCGCCGATGGAGATGAAGGGTCTTTTCTTTTCGGCCGCGACCGCCGCCATGGCGAGGTTGGTGGCCGAGTTGGTGCCGCCCACCAGCAGGTCCAGGCCTTCCTGGTCGAACCATTCGCGGGCACGGCTGGAAGCAATGTCGGCCTTGTTCTGGTGGTCGGCGGTGACAAGCTCGATCTTCTTGCCATTGATTTCGCCGCCCGCATCGGCTATTGCCATGCGGATCGCTTCCACTCCGGCAGGCCCGTCGATATCGGAATACACGCCGGACATGTCTGTAATGAAACCGATGCGGATGACATCGCCGGAGATGCCTTGCGCCTGGGCGGGTAGCCCTGCAAATCCCAGGCCGGCCAGGGCCAGTGCGGCAGGAATGTGATGCAGCTTCATGGGATGACTCCTTTGCTTCTCTCTTTGGGGGGCCGCGAAGGCGGCGGATGACAGGCTTTCTAGACGCCCAACAGTTCGTTGAGCGTGTCCTGTTTCTGTTGAAGCTCGTCGGCCTTGAAGTGCTCGACGATCTGGCCGTGTTCCATGACGTAGAAGCGGTCAGACAATGGCGCGGCGAAGCGGAAGTTCTGCTCGACCATGACGATGGTATAGCCGCGCTGTTTCAGTGTTGTGATCATGCGCGCCAGCGCCTGCACGATGACTGGCGCCAGGCCTTCGGATATTTCGTCCAGCAGCAACAGGTTGGCGCCGGTGCGCAGGATGCGCGCCACCGCCAGCATCTGCTGTTCGCCGCCCGACAGGCGTGTGCCGGGCGAGTTGCGGCGTTCGTGCAGGTTGGGGAACATGTCGTAGATTTCGGCCAGCGACATGCCGCCACCCAGTGCTCCGCCCACGGCCGGCGGCAGCAGCAGGTTTTCTTCGCACGACAGGCTCGCGAAAATGCCGCGTTCTTCGGGGCAATAGCCCACGCCCAGATGCGCGATTCTGAAGGTGGGCAGGCCGATCGCCTCGGTGCCATGGATGCGCACCGAGCCCTTGCGCGTGCCGGTCAGGCCCAGCACGGCGCGCAACGTGGTGGTGCGCCCCGCGCCGTTACGGCCGAGCAGCGTGACGACCTCGCCCTGGCTGACGGTCATGTCCACGCCGTGCAGGATATGCGATTCTCCGTACCAGGCCTGCAGGCCCGAAATTTCGAGGGCGGGAGTGCTCATGCGTGCGCTCCTTCCAGTTCCCCTTCAGTCGTGCCCATGTAGGCCTGCATGACGGCAGGATGGCGCGACACTTCGGCATAAGTGCCTTCCGCCAGCACCGCGCCGCGCGCCAGCACGGTGATGGTATCGGCGATAGACGACACGACATTCATATTGTGTTCAACCATCAGGATGGTGCGGCCCTGGCTGACGCGCTTGATCAACTGCGTGACGCGATCGACGTCTTCGTGGCCCATGCCCTGCGTGGGTTCGTCGAGCAGCATCAGCTCGGGTTCCATGGCCAGCGTCGTGGCGATTTCAAGGGCGCGCTTGCGCCCGTACGGAAGGTTGATGGTGACCTCGTCGGCAAAGCCGCCCAGGTCGACCAGTTCCAGCAGTTCCAGCGCTTTGGGGTTGAGCCTGGACAGGCCTTTTTCGCTGCGCCAGAAGTGGAACGACTGGCCTGTCTTGCGCTGCAGGCCGATGCGTACATTTTCCAGTACGGTCAGGTGCGGGAACACCGCCGAGATCTGGAACGAGCGGATGATGCCGCGCCGCGCGATCTGCGCAGGACGTTCGCGGGTGATGTCGTGGCCGTTGAAGAAGATCTGGCCCGACGTAGGCGCCAGGAACTTCGTGAGCAAGTTGAAACACGTGGTCTTGCCGGCGCCGTTGGGGCCGATCAGCGCGTGAATCTGGCCGCGCCTGACGCGTAGATTGACATCATTGACGGCGACAAAGCCGAGAAATTCCTTGGTAAGGCCTTTTGTCTCCAGGATAACGTCATCCATTTTCACGGCACCGGCGCTGGTTTTTTATAGGGTTGCCGGCGAGTATGAGGAGGTATCCCCCAAAATTCCATGAGGGTTTCTCATAAGTCATTCGCACTATGTGCCCAGATTGTCGGCCAGCCGACATTGTGGGCCATGAACCCTTATGCCGACAGGGTTTTCGCCTTGTACTCGCACAAGTCGGCAATGCCGCACTGCGGGCATTTGGGCTTGCGCGCCACGCAGATGTAGCGGCCGTGCAGGATCAGCCAGTGGTGCGCGTCCTGGCGGTATTCGGGCGGCACGAGTTTCTCGAGCCTGAGCTCGACTTCGAGCACATTCTTGCCGGGCGCGATGCCCGTGCGGTTGGACACGCGGAAGATGTGCGTATCGACTGCCATCGTGGGTTGTCCGAAGGCGGTGTTGAGCACGACGTTCGCCGTCTTGCGTCCCACGCCGGGCAGGGCTTCGAGTTCTTCGCGCGTCTGCGGCACCTGGCCGCCGTGGCGCTCGATAAGCAGCCGGCAGGTCGCAATGGCGTTCTTGGCCTTGGTGCGATACAGGCCGATGGTCTTGATGTATTCGGCCAGCCCTTCTTCGCCCAGCGCCAGCATGCCTTCAGGCGTGCCGTGGGCGGGAAAGAACTTGCGCGTCGCCAGGTTCACTGACTTGTCGGTGGCCTGCGCCGACAACAGCACCGCAATCAACAGTTGAAAGGGCGTGTCGTATTCGAGTTCGGTGGTGGGGCTGGGGTTGGCCGCCTGCAGGCGGGCGAAGATGGCGCGTCGTTTGGCGGCGTTCATGGACTCGATGCGTTGCGTCGGGCCCGGGCGCGTGCCAGGGCGGATTCAATGGCGGCCCGCTTGCGGGCGTCATCTTGCGGGGACGCCGATGGCCGGGGCTCGACAGGCGTGTCGGCGCTGGCGGCCATCAGGCGGGCGTTGTCTGCAGTTTCGCGCGCCAGCCGCGCCTGACGCGCCTCGTGCCGCTGGCGGCTGGCCGCGGCGTCGGCCGGCGTCCACTCGCGCCGGGCAGGCACCATCTCGATACAGTCGACCGGGCAGGGTGCAACGCACAGATCGCAACCGGTGCACCAGTCGGCCAGCACGGTATGCATGCGCTTGTTCGCGCCGACGATGGCGTCTACCGGACAGGCGCGGATGCAAAGCGTGCAGCCGATGCAGTGCACCTCGTCGATGCGCGCAACCATGAGCGGACCGGGCGCGCCGCGT
Organism: Bordetella genomosp. 7; assembly: GCF_002261415.1. NCBI lineage: Bacteria > Pseudomonadati > Pseudomonadota > Betaproteobacteria > Burkholderiales > Alcaligenaceae > Bordetella > Bordetella genomosp. 7. Next base: position 100,635 of record NZ_NEVI01000006.1, read on the forward strand.
GCGGTGTCCAGCGGCAGCGCGGCGGTATCGAGCAGCGCCGCCAGCGCGGCGATGCCGGCGTCACCGCCGGGCGGGCAGCGGTTGATCGGGGCGGAGCCATCGGCGATGGCGTGCGCGTAAGGCCGGCAGCCGTCGTATCCGCACTTGGTGCACTGGGTCTGGGGCAGCAGTGCATCGATGCGGTCGGCTAGGGAAGAACAGGACATGGCGGAAAAGACAGCAGCGGGGCCGCAAGGGCCCGCGCGCCAGCACTAGCACTGGCGAATGAATTCCGCGATTTTAGGACAGATCATCTCGCGCCAGCGCCGGCCCGCAAAAATGCCGTAGTGGCCGCAGCCGGGCGCCGTGTAGTGCTGCTTGCGCGCCGCGGGAATGCCGCGGCACAGATCGATGGCCGCGCGCGTCTGGCCCTGACCGGAAATATCGTCGAGCTCGCCTTCGATGGTGAACAAGGCCACCTTCTTGATGTCGGCCGGTCGCACGGGCCGGCCATCTACGCGCCAGGTGCCGTTGGGCAGCTGGAATTCCTGGAACACCACGCGGATGGTGTCCAGGTAGAACTCGGCGGGCATGTCCAGCACCGCGTTGTATTCATCGTAGAACCGCCGGTGCGCTTGCGCGTCGCTGTCGTCGCCGCGCAGCAGGTCCAGGTAGAAGTCGTAATGCGAGCGCAGGTGGCGGTCGGGGTTCATGGCGACGAACCCCGCGTGCTGCAGGAACCCCGGATACACGCGCCGGCCCGCGCCCGGGTAGCGCGCCGGCACCGTGTCGATCAGCTGCGACTCGAACCACGAGTGCGGCTTGGTGGTGGCCAGGCGGTTGACCTGCGTGGGCGACTGGCGGGGATCGATAGGGCCGCCCATCATCACCATGCTGCGGGGCTGGTGCGGATCGTTTTCCGACGCCATCAGCGCGATGGCCGCCAGAACGGGCACGGTGGGCTGGCAGACCGAGATCACATGCACGTCGGGCCCCAGGTAGCGGATGAACTCCTGGATGTAGCGCACGTAGTCGTCCAGGTGGAACCGGCCTTGCGATACAGGCACCATGCGCGCATCGAGCCAGTCGGTCACGTAGACGTCGTGCGCCGGCAGCAGGGCCCGCACCGTATCGCGCAACAGGGTGGCGTGGTGGCCCGACAGGGGCGCCACCAGCAGCACGCGCGGGTCGGTGCGGCGTGCGGCGCGTTCGAAGTGCAGCAGGCGGCAGAAAGGCTTTTCGATGGCCGCCGTTTCCGTCACACGTACCGTGCGGTTATCGATGCGGGTAGTGGGAAGGTTCCAGGCCGGCTTCTGGTATTCCTTTCCCAACCGGTGCATCAGCTCACAGCTGGCAGCCAGTTGCCGCGACAGCGGCGTGTACGCCAGTGGGCTGAACGGGCTCGAAAACAACTGCGAGCTGGCGTCGGTGAAAGCCGCCAGCGGGGTCAGGAAGGCGCGCTGTAGTTCGTGCAGGTGATACAGCATAGGGGCAGGATCCCGGACTGGAAGGGTCGGTTTATTACGGACGCGTGTAAGGATATATCCAAACTGTCTTGGAAACCGGTGCCAATCGGGCCGATTGTGTTGCGAAAATGCGACCCGCCGGCCGATGCCGGCAGGCCTACCAGTAGTTTTCGACGGCCAGATTGCCGGGGGTGCCGCGGCGGCCGGGCTTGAAACCGCGCTCGCCCAGCAGCTTGCGTGCGTCGGCCAGCATCGCGGGGTTGCCGCAGAGCATGACCTTGGCGCGCTCGGGGTCGAGCGCGGCGCCCGCCGCTTGTTCGAGCCGGCCATCGGCAATGAGCGTGGTCAGGCGCGCCTGCGGCGCGCCAGGCAATGCCTCGCGCGTGGCGATGGGCAGGTACACCAGTTTGCGGGGATCCTGCTGGAAAAAAGGGGCGAAACCGGGCCGGCCCTGCCATGCCAGGATCTCGTCGCGGTAGGCCAGTTCGGCCGCCGTGCGCACCCCGTGGACCAGAATGATGCGCTCGAACGAATGCCAGGTAGCCGGGTCGCGCAGAATGGACAGGTAGGCCGACAGGCCGGTGCCCGTGGCCAGCAGCCAGAGGTCGCCGCCGGGGGGAAAGCGGTCGATGGTCAGGAACCCGAACGGGTTCTTTTCGATATAGAGCGGGTCGCCCACCTGCAGGCGCGCCATGCGCGGGCTGAACAGGCCTTCGGGCACGACGATGGAATAGAACTCCAGTCCCGGTTCGTGCGGAGCCGACACCATGGAATAGGCGCGCCACAGGGTGGGCGCGGCATCGGGCGTGTCGGCTTCGGGCAGGCCCACGCGGGCGAATTGCCCGGCCTTGAAGTCGAAGGACGGATCGCGCGTGACACGCACCGAGAACAGCTTGTCCGGAACCCAGGTGTGGACGTGGGTGACGGTTTGGCGCGTGTATTTGGTATCGGTCATCAAGGGCAGGGCGGTCGCGCTGCAGCCGCAGCCGCTAGCGCTCCAGGTGTTGCAGTTTGTCCGGCACGCCGTTCCAGTCGTCGGCTTCGGGCAGCGGTTTCTTGGCGCGGCTGATGGGCGCGAATTCCGGGGTCAGTTCGGCGTTGAGCGCGATGAACTGCACCTGGTCGGCCGGCACGTCTTCTTCGGCGTAAATGGCGTTGGCCGGGCATTCGGGGATGCACACGGCGCAATCGATGCATTCGTCAGGGTCGATGACCAGGAAGTTCGGACCTTCGCGGAAACAGTCCACGGGGCACACGTCGACACAATCGGTGTACTTGCATTTGATACAGTTTTCGGTAACGACGTGGGTCATTCAGGACTCCGGCAAGCGACAGCTTTGACTTTTTCAGGATTTTACCCAATGCGGGGGGCTGGGGCGACCATAACCCTGGGAACGGTAGTGGCGGCAGCGGCACGGACTGACGCGCTGCTTGTGCTATGGTGTGACGAAACGTGTGGCGCCGGAGCGGCGCCCGTATCGCGCCATCATGATAATCACTTCGCTGCTCGACACTGACCTGTACAAGTTCTCAATGATGCAAGTGGTATTGCATCATTTTCCCGCTGCCCAGGTCGAGTACCGGTACAAGTGCCGTACCCCAGGCATCAACTTGCGACCCTATCTCGACGAGATCCGGGACGAAGTGCACGCATTGTGCCAGTTGCGCTTCACAGACGAAGAATTGCAGTACCTGGGAAATTTGCGCTTTATCAAAAGCGACTTCGTTGATTTCCTGCGTCTGTTCCATCTGCCCGAACGATGCATACACATCGGCGAGGGCGAGTCGCCCGGCGAAATCTCCATCACCGTCCAGGGGCCGTGGCTGCATACGATCCTGTTCGAGATCCCGGTGCTGGCCATCGTCAATGAGGTCTATTTCCGCAACACGCGCCGCGATCCGAACTGGGCAGAAGGGCGCCATCGCCTGCAGTCCAAGATGAACCTGGTGCTCGACGATCCGGCCCTGGCGGATTTCCGCGTTGCCGAGTACGGCACCCGCCGCCGGTTCTCGAAGATATGGCACGAAGAAATCGTGTCCACCATGAAGGCCCGCATGGGCCAGCACTTTGCCGGCACCAGCAATGTGCTGCTGGCCATGAAGCACAACGTGCTGCCCCTGGGCACCATGGGACACGAATACCTGCAGGCCTGCCAGGCGCTCGGCCCGCGGCTGCGCGATTCGCAGGTGTTCGCGCTGGAAGTGTGGGCCAAGGAATATCGCGGCGACCTGGGCATTGCACTGTCCGACGTGTACGGCATGGACGCCTTCCTGCGCGATTTCGATATGTACTTCTGCAAGCTGTTCGACGGCGCGCGGCACGATTCGGGCGACCCCTTCGTGTGGGGCGAACGGCTGCTGGACCACTACCGCAAAAACCGCGTCGACCCGCGCGCCAAGACGCTGGTGTTTTCGGATTCGCTGACCTTTCCGCGCGCGATCGAACTGGCCAGGCAGTTTGCCGGCCGCTGCAAAGTGTCGTTCGGCATAGGCACCAACCTGACCAACGACCTGGGCCACGAGCCACTGCAGATCGTGATGAAGATGGTGCGGTGCAACGGCCAGCCCGTGGCCAAGGTGTCCGACGCACCCGAGAAAACCATGTGCGACGATCCCGCCTATCTGGCCTACCTGCGACAGGTCTTCCAGCTGCCGCCGGCCTGATGCGGCCCGGCGGCGCAATTTTCAACAACGTCTCTATTCAGGGGATTTCAATGAGCAGTATCCGACGCGTCAACGTGGAAAAACGGTTGTCCGACATGGCTGTGTATAACGGTGTGGCGTACCTGGCCGGCCAGGTGCCCGACGACGCCACGCTGGACATGGCGGGCCAGACCCGCCAGGTGCTGGCGACCATCGATCGCCTGCTGGCCGAGGCCGGCACCGACAAGACCAAGATCCTGATGGCGCAGATTTTCGTGGCCAATATGAAAGAGTTCGACGCCATGAACCAGGCCTGGGACGAGTGGGTGGCGGCGGGCAATTCGCCTCCGCGCGCGACGGTGGAAGCCCGGCTGGCCAACCCAGACTACAAAGTCGAGATCGTGGTGACCGCGGCGGTGAACTGACGTCCCGCCCACCAGCGCTGCGAAAACCCCGGCACGGCCGGGGTTTTTTTTACGGGCGGTGGGGCCAGGCATAGGCCGGGCACGGCGCTTGCAGAGGGGCGGCGGGCGGCGACCGGGCCGCTATGACAACCACAAGGAGCACGCTATGGGCACTATTTTGCTGATCCTCCTGATCCTGCTGCTGATCGGCGCCTTTCCTGCCTGGCCGTACAGCCGGGGCTGGGGCTACTATCCCAGCGGCCTGCTGGGCATCGTCGTGATCGTGTTGATCGTCATGCTGCTTACCGGCCGGCTATAGCATCGGGTTGCTATAGCATCAGGTTTCGCCCGCAAGCAGGGTGGCGGCCAGCAGCCCGCCCAGCCCTGCGCTGCGGGCGAGCGCCGCTTCCGGCACGACCTTGGGGGCCAGGATGGCCTGCGGCGTCTGCGCACCGTTACGTTCGATGAGCGGGGGGCAGGCTGCACGCAGCCTCCAGCCGGTGCAGATGCGCTCGGTTTGCCGGGCCGCTGCGGCGCCATCGGTGCCGGCGCTGATGGCCAGCCCGTACGGGCGTCCGGCTATCCGGTCGAGCACGGGGTAGTAGCAGCGGTCGAAGAATTCTTTCATTTCGCCGCTGAGCCCGCCCAGGTTTTCGGGTGCGCAGAACAGCAAGCCGTCGGCCTGCAGCACATGGGTGGACTCCACATTGCGAGCGCGCCGCAAACTGACCTGCAGGCGGTCGCGCAATCCCAGCTCGCGGGCCGCCGCGCGTGCGCCGCTGGCCATGCTTGCCGCCATCTGTCGCGCCGCGCCGGTGCGCGAGTGCCAGACGATCAGCAGCCGTTTCATGGCAGCCCCGCCGGGGCAACGTGCGCCAGGCGCGCCAGGGGGTCCTGGCGATAGTAGGCGCGCAGCAGCTCGAACCATTCGGGCAAGGCGCGGGCCAGCGGCTCGGGGTCCACAAAGAAATGTTCCGAACTGACGGCAAAAAACTCGGCTTCGTCCGTGGCCGCGTACGGGTCCAGCGGCAACTGGCCATACCAGGGGTCGGCGTCGGGGCTCTCGGGGTCGATATGGCCGGGAATCGCGGACTCGATGGCATCCAGCGCCTCGGTGAAGCGGTCCAGCGATGTTTCCAGAATGTGCTGCCAGGTGCGCGGCGACAGGTCCGGGTGGGCCGCAAGCGACGGCATGCCGTCGGCGTGCCCCGACGCCAGGTCGAGCTTGTGCGCGAACTCGTGGATGACGACATTAAAGGCGCCTTCGCGAGGCAGGGCGTCGGCCCACGAAAGAATCACCGGCCCGCCGTCCCAGGCTTCTCCCGCCGCGGCTTCATCGTATTCGTGCACCACCCCCGCATCGTCCAGGTGTACCCGCCGAATGGAAAAACCTTCGGGATATACGATGATCTCGTCCCATCCTTCGTACAGGGTGGGCGACAGATTCAGGATGGGCAGCGCGGCCTGGGCGCCGATCGACAGGCGCATGAAGCCGTCGGGCTCCAGCCCCCGCGCACCGTTGAGGTTCTTGCTTGCCAGCAGCCAGGCGGCGCGCGCCAGCAGCTGTTCGCGCTCGTCCGCGTCCAGCGCGGCCAGGAAAGGATGCGCCTGCAATACCCGGCTCCACAGCCCGGGCTCAATGCGGTCGCGCACCTGCGCAACCTCCGAAGCAGAGGCGCCGCGGCCCTTCAGCCATCGCAACATAACTATGGGTTCCTTCATCATGCCGGCCGCGCGCGTCGCAGCCTTTGCGCTTAGTGTAGAGTGTAGGAAAATCCTGCTATTTTCCGGCCAGCTTCGTGCGCGATGTCCGTAACTACTCATACCGATACGTTCTCGCCGTTCGACGATTCCTGGCGTGAGACGGCCGGCGCCGGGCTCGAGCCCGATGCGCTGCAGCAGATCGACAGCGCGGTAGCCTGGGCCACGCCGCAGTTCGCAGGCCAGTTCACCCCCACCGGTGAGCCCGTGGCGTGCCACGCGGCCGGCGCGGTGCGCATCCTGGCGGGCCTGCAGACCGACGCGGCCACGCGCGTGGCCGCGTTGCTGGCCACCTTGCCGGTCGACCTCGCGCAGCCCGCCCCGCCGTTGCGCAACGACCCCATCGCCGCCGAATTCGGCAGCGAGATCGCACGCCTGGTGCAGGGCGCACGCGCGCTGCTGCGCCTGGGCATGGTGGCGCGGCATGCCAGCGACAGCGAGGCCGACAGCGTCGACCAGAAAGAAATGCAGCGCAAGATGCTGCTGGCCATGGCGGCCGACCTGCGCATTGTGCTGATGCGCCTGGCCTCGCGCCTGCAGACGCTGCGCTGGCATGCCGAGTCCAGAAAACCCTGCGCGCCGGCCTTCGCCCAGGAAACCCTCGACCTGTATACCCCACTGGCCAACCGCCTGGGCATCTGGCAGATCAAGTGGGAAATGGAAGACCTGGCGTTCCGTTTCCTGGAGCCCGGCCGGTATAAGCAGATTGCGCGGCTGCTCGAAGAAAAGCGGGTGGAACGCGAAGCCTTTATCGCCAACGCCATCGAGCAGGTGCAGGCGGCGCTGGCCAAAGCGGGCATCGCCGCCGAGGTCAGCGGGCGGCCCAAGCACATCTACAGCATCTGGAACAAGATGCGCCTGAAGGGCCTGGAATTCGCGCAGCTTTATGACCTGCGCGCGCTGCGCATCATCGTCGACGATGTGCGGGCCTGCTATACGGCGCTGGGCCTGGTGCACGATATGTGGACGCCCCTGGCCGACGAATTCGACGACTATATATCCCGCCCCAAGCCCAACGGCTACCGGTCGCTGCATACGGTGGTGACCGATGCGGACGGCCGGCCTTTCGAAGTGCAGATCCGCACGCGCGGCATGCACGAGTTTGCCGAGTACGGCATGGCGGCGCACTGGCGCTACAAAGAAGCGGGCGCCAAGGGCGGGCAGGTGGCCGCATCCAGCGACTACGATCGCCAGCTGTCCTGGATGCGCCAGCTGCTGGCCTGGAATGCCGACGTGGAAACGGGGGGCAAACAGCCCATGCCCAGCCGTGCGCCGCGCGACGAGCGCATCTACGTCCTGACGCCGCAGGCGCGTGTCATCGAGCTGCCTGCCGGCGCCACGCCGGTGGACTTCGCCTATCACCTGCACACCGACCTGGGCCACCGCTGCCGCGGCGCACGCGTAGATGGCCAGATGGTCCAGCTGCAGACACAGCTGGCCACGGGCCAGACCGTCGAAATCATTGCCGCCAAGTCCGGCGGGCCGTCGCGCGACTGGCTCAATCCCCAGCTCGGCTTTCTGGCCAGCCCCCGGGCGCGCGCCAAAGTCCGCATGTGGTTCAACGCCATCGAGCTGCAGCAGCGGATCACCGCCGGGCAGGCGCTGGTTGAAAAAGAACTGCAGCGGCTGGGCAAGACGGCGGTCAACCTCGAACAATTGGCCCAGAGCCTGGGCTTTGCGCGCGCGGATGACCTGTACGTGGCTGCCGCCAAGGACGAGTTCAGCCTGCGGCAGATCGACGCCGTGTTCCAGCAGCCGGCGCCCGCACCCGAACCCGACGCGGCCGACCTGGCCAATGCGCACAGCGCCGACAGCGCGGCCCGCAGCGGCAAGAGCGGCGTGCTGGTGGTGGGCGTGGATTCGCTGTTGACGCAGCTGGCGCGCTGCTGCCGCCCGGCGCCGCCGGACGAAATCGCCGGCTTCGTGACGCGTGGCAGGGGGGTTTCCATTCATCGCACAGGCTGCCGCAGCTACCAGGCGCTGGCGGCGCGCGAACCGGAACGGGTCATCGACGTAGCGTGGGGCGAAACCTCCGAAACCTTTTATCCGGTCGACATCAGTGTGCGGGCGCATGACCGCTCGGGGCTGCTGCGCGACCTGTCGGAAGTGTTCGCCCGGCTCAGGCTGAACGTCGTCGGCGTCAACACCCAGAGCCGCCAGTCGCTGGCGCACATGATCTTCACGGTGGAAGTGCGCGGCGGCGAGTCGCTGGGCAAAGCCATGGCGGCGCTGTCGGAAGTGCAGGGCGTGATCTCGGCGGCTCGGAACTAGGTTATCGGGTTTGTCTCGATGGACGGTGTCTGACACCCTACGGGAGTCAGACACCACGGCGATCTTTGTCAGACCTCGCCGGCGCCAGGCACATTCCGCTGGTGTCTGACTCCCGTAGGGTGTCAGACACCTTCACCCCTGGAGGGCGGGCGACATTCTGTCCTACACTCAGCGTTTTACCCGTGGGGATTCATGACATGGATACGCGTACGTGGCTGCAAACCCTGGTCGGTATTGACACCACCAGCCGGAATTCCAACCTGGGCCTGATCGAGACCGTGCGCGACAGCTTGAAATCCCAGGGGGTGACAGCGTGGCTGGCCCACAATCCCGATGGCAGCAAGGCCAACCTGTTTGCCACCCTGCCGGCCAGCGACGGCGGCGAACAGGGCGGCATCGTCCTGTCGGGCCATACCGACGTGGTGCCCGTCGACGGGCAGGACTGGTCCACCGACCCGTTCAGCCTGGCCGAGGCAGATGGTCGCCTGTACGGGCGCGGCGCGTGCGACATGAAGGGGTTCATCGCCGCATCCCTGGCGCTGGTGCCCGAATTCCTGGCCATGCCGCGCAAAAAGCCCATCCACCTGGCGTTTTCCTATGACGAAGAGGTGGGCTGCGTGGGCGCGCCGGTCATGCTGGCAGAGCTGCGCGACCGGGGCATCCGGCCCGACGGCTGCGTGGTGGGCGAGCCCACCGGCATGCAGGTGGTGGTGGCGCACAAGGGTATCAACCTGTTCAATTGCTGCGTCCAGGGCAGGGCGGCGCATTCGTCGCTGACCCCCCGCGGCTGCAACGCCATCGAGTATGCGGCCCGCCTGATCTGCCGCATCCGCGAACTGGCCGACGCTTTCAAGGCGCAAGGGCCCTACGACGAGTTCTACGACGTGCCGTATTCCACCCTGACCACCAACCTGATCCAGGGCGGCATCGCGGTCAATACCATTCCCGAGCATTGCGAATTCACCTACGAGTTCCGCAACCTGCCGGGCATGCCCGCCGACTCCATACAGGCCGAAGTCGAGCGCTATGTGCAGGAAACGCTGTTGCCGGCCATGCGCGCCGAGTACGAAGGCGCACGCATAGATATCACGACCGGCGCCATGGCGCCCGGCATGGACGCCTCGGAAGAGGCTGCCATTACCCAATTGGTGCGCGCCCTGACCAACGACCGCGCCACCCGCAAAGTGGCGTACGGAACCGAGGCCGGCCTGTTCCACAACCTGGGCGTGCCCACGGTGGTGTGCGGCCCGGGCCATATCGAGCAGGCGCACAAGGCCGACGAATATGTCGCCCTGGACCAGCTGGCCGACTGCGAGAAGTTCCTGCGCCGCCTGGGCCAGTCGCTGGCGTAGCGGCATTCTCCGCCGGCGCGGGGGCGCAGGCCATGCGCTCGGGTAAAATGTCGGGTTGCGAAGCGGGCTTCGCGGCAAACGGCCGTTTGCCGCCGGCCCAGGAGAAACTGGTGAATTCTTACGACCTTCCGGATGCCCAGGGCCATTTCGGCCAGTATGGCGGCGTGTTCGTCGCCGAAACGCTGATGCACGCGCTTGCCGAACTGCGTACCGCTTACGACCGGTGCCGGCTCGACCCCAAGTTCATCGAGGCCTTCAACTACGAACTCAAGCACTTCGTCGGGCGGCCCAGCCCCGTGTACCATGCCGAGCGCTGGTCGCGCGAACTGGGCGGCGCGCAGATCTGGTTCAAGCGCGAAGACCTCAACCATACGGGCGCGCACAAGGTCAATAACTGCATTGGCCAGGCGCTGCTGGCCCGCCACATGGGCAAGCCGCGCGTCATCGCCGAGACCGGCGCGGGCCAGCATGGCGTTGCCACGGCCACGGTCGCGGCCCGCTATGGCATGGAATGCGTGGTGTACATGGGCAGTGAAGACGTGCGGCGCCAGGCGTCCAATGTCTATCGGATGAAGCTGCTGGGCGCCACCGTGGTGCCGGTGGAGTCCGGGTCGCGCACCCTGAAAGACGCGCTCAACGAAGCCATGCGCGACTGGGTCACCAACATCGAAAACACGTTCTATATCATCGGCACGGTGGCCGGGCCGGACCCGTACCCCCGCATGGTGCGCGATTTCCAGACCGTCATCGGCAACGAATGCCTTGAGCAAATGCCGCAAGACGCGGGTCGCCAGCCCGACTACGTGGTGGCGTCGGTGGGCGGCGGTTCGAATGCCATGGGCATTTTCTACCCCTATATTCCCTATGAGCAGGTGCAGCTGGTGGGCGTCGAGGCCGCCGGCGAAGGGCTGTCCAGCGGCCGCCATGCGGCGTCGCTGGCCGCGGGCCAGGTGGGCGTGCTGCACGGCAACCGCACGTACGTCATCCAGGACGCCGACGGCCAGGTGCAGGAAACCCATTCGGTGTCGGCCGGGCTCGACTATCCCGGCGTGGGCCCCGAACACGCCTGGCTGAAAGACAGCGGCCGCGCCCAGTACGTGGGCATTACCGACGAAGAAGCCCTGGCCGCTTTCCACGATTGCTGCCGCATCGAAGGCATCATGCCCGCGCTGGAATCGTCGCATGCCATTGCCCAGGCCGTGAAAATGGCGCCCACGTTGCCGCGCGACAAGATCATCCTGGTCAATCTGTCCGGCCGCGGCGACAAAGACATGCATACCGTCGCCGAGCGCGCGGGCATCCAGTTCTGACACCATGACAACCCCCAACGATCGCATTGCGGCGGCGTTTTCCAGGGTGGCCGAATCCGGCCGCTCAGCCGCGCTCATCCCTTATATCGCCGCCGGCGACCCATCCCCCGAGACCACCGTGCCCCTGATGCACGCGCTGGTGCAGGCCGGCGCCGATATCGTCGAGCTGGGCGTGCCGTTTTCCGACCCGATGGCCGACGGGCCGGTCATCCAGCGAGCCGCCGAGCGCGCCATCGCACAGGGCGTGGGCCTGCGTCGGGTGCTCGACCTGGTGGCCCAGTTCCGCCTTGATGACAGCGCCACCCCCGTGGTGCTGATGGGCTACGCCAACCCCATCGAACGCATGGGCCAGCAAGAATTCGCGAACGCCGCCCAGGCGGCCGGCGTGGATGGCGTGCTGGTGGTCGACTATCCGCCCGAAGAAGTCGACGAATTCGCCGCGCAACTCAACGCCCGCGGCATTGCGCCCATTTTCCTGCTGGCGCCCACTTCGACCGAAGCGCGCATCCGGGCCATTGCCGGCATCGCGCGGGGCTACGTGTATTACGTGTCGCTCAAGGGCGTCACGGGCTCGGGCAGCCTCGACACTGCCGACGTCGCCGCCCGCCTGGCCCAGATCCGCCGCCATGTCAGCATTCCGGTGGGCGTGGGCTTCGGCATCCGGGACGCCGCCAGTGCGCAGAACATCGCGCGCGCCGCCGATGCGGTGGTCATCGGCAGCAAGCTTATCGAAACCATGGAGCAGGCGACCGCCGCCGCGCCCGCAGGCAAGCAAACCGAGGCCGCCGTGGCCGCCGCCAGCCAGTGGCTGGCCGGCATCCGGCAGGCGCTCGATCAAATCAAACGAGGCAATCCGCCGGCCTGAAGCCGCCGCGCGATGCCCACAACGGAAGAACGACCATGAGCTGGATCGAAAAACTCCTGCCGCCCCGCATCAACAAAACCAACGACAGCGGCGCACGCCGCGTACCCGAGGGCCTGTGGGTCAAGTGTCCGTCTTGCGAATCGGTGCTGTACAGCGAAGATCTCGCCGCCAATCTGCATGTGTGCCCCAAGTGCGACCATCACATGCGCATCGGCTCGCGCGCCCGCCTGGACTCGCTGCTGGACGTAGAAGGGCGCATCGAGATCGGCCAGAACACCCGATCGGTCGACTCGCTCAAGTTCAAGGACACCCGCAAGTATCCCGAGCGCGTCCAGGAAGCCATGAAGCAAACCGGCGAAACCGACGCGCTGGTGGTCATGAGCGGCTCGATCCGCGGCGTGCCGGCGGTGGTGGCATGTTTCGAGTTCGAGTTCATGGGCGGCTCCATGGGTTCGGTCGTCGGCGAGCGATTCGCGCGCGGCGCGCAGGCGGCCCTGGACAACAAGACGCCTTTCATCTGCGTGGCGGCGTCCGGCGGCGCCCGCATGCAGGAAAGCCTGCTGTCGCTGATGCAAATGGCCAAGACCAACGCCATGCTGACGCGCCTGTCGGCCGCGGGGCTGCCTTTCATCAGCGTGCTGACCGATCCCACCATGGGCGGGGTGTCGGCCAGCTTTGCGTTCATGGGCGACGTGGTCATTGCCGAACCCAAGGCCCTGATCGGTTTTGCCGGCCCTCGCGTCATCGAGCAGACCGTGCGCGAAAAGCTGCCCGAAGGCTTCCAGCGTGCCGAATTCCTGTTGCAGAAAGGCGCCATCGACATGGTGGTCGACCGGCGTCAACTGCGTGAAGAAATTGCCCGCCTGCTGGCGTTGCTGACCGACCAACCGGCCGATGTGGTCGCTGCCTGAGGCGCGGCGACAGGGAAAATTCTGCTATGTTTACTGGTGCGTCGAAAACACAGGAGCATTCATGCTGAATTGCAATAATAAAAAGCTGCGGGCGGCTCTGGCCGCGCTCTCGTTCGCCGGCCTGGCAGGCGCGGCGCAGGCCCAGGAAACCACGCAAGGCGGCATCGGCCTGCATTACGGCGTGGGCGAGCATTACCAGCGCGCCGAACTCGTGTACGAGACGCCGGGCCTGCAGCTCTACAAGTTTGGCGGCAACTGGGGGCGGATCGATCTTACCGGCGAATTCGGCGCGGCCTATTGGTGGGCCAGCGGATCGCGTTCGCCCAGCAGCGTCTGGCAGTTCAACGCCATCCCCATGTTCCGCTGGTGGATGACCGACCGCTTCTACGTCGAAGCCGGCATCGGCGCCACGGCGTTCACCAGCACCAAGTTCGCCGACGAAAAAATCAGTACCGCATTCCAGTTCGGCGACCACCTGGGCCTGGGCTTCATGATCACCCCCAACAACCGGCTCGGGCTGCGCTATTCCCACTTTTCGAATGCCAGCATCAAGCGCCCCAACCCGGGCCTGGACGTGGTGCAGCTGACGTATACGTACCAGTTCTGATGTGCTGCCTGATCTCACCTCGCTTGCCTTGCTGCGACACGCGGTAGAAAGCCGCAGCCTGTCCAAAGCCGCCGACCGCATGCACATCACGCTGTCGGCGGCCAGCCGGCGCATTTCGCTGCTGGAACACCAGTTTGGCATCGAGTTTTTTGGGCGCCCCCCTGGCGGCGGCATCGAGCCCACGCCCGCAGGCATCATCGTGGCGCGGGGCATCGACAAGGTGCTGCAGGAAGTCGAGCGCATGCAGCAGGAACTGGCCGAATACGTGGGCGGCATCCGCGGCAGCGTGCGGCTGTTCGTCAACACCACTGCCATGGCGCAAGGCCTGCCGCAAGAGCTCGCGCGCTTCAGCACGTCGCGCCCGCACATCAAGATCGAAGTGCGCGAACGGCGCAGCGCCGACATCCCCACCTTCATCCGCGAGGGCGCGGGCGACATCGGCATCGTAATGGAAGGCGCGGCCGTCGAAGGCCTGCAGGTATACGACTACAAGGTCGACCGGCTTTGCATCATAGTGCCGTACGACCACCCCCTGCGCGCCGAACGCGTGGCGTTCCAGGATCTGCTGGACTACGACTTCATCGGCCTGGACACCAATGCCCTGCAGACCGAGCGCATGCTGTCGGCCGCCACGGTGCACGGCAAGAACCTGAAACTGCGCGCGCAGACGCAGAGCTTCGAGGCCCTGTGCCGCATGGTAGAGGCGGGCATGGGTGTCGGCATGCTGTCCGGCGCCGCGGCAAGCAGCTATGTGCCCAGCCTGCGCATTCGCATGATCCACGTGACCGACCCGTGGGCCGAACGCAAGATCCTGCTCTGCGCGCGGCGCGCCGAACTGGATGCGCCGGCGCAGGAACTGCTGTCTTTCCTGGTCCAGCAATAAGGGTTTGCCCGCCACTGGCGCGCCAAGCGTGCACGCCGCTGCAGGCGCCCGCTGCACGCGCCCGCTGCGCCCCTTCGAATATCGCTAAGCGCGATTGACCAAATGGCACTTGTCGGCCGTTTTGCCGTCGATATACTGCTTGCAACGGCAACGATCCGGCAGGCGCCGCGATAGCCCTTAAAGCCGCGCCCGTGGCACCGTGCGGCGGGGCCGGCCGCGGCGAATCGGCAGTTGCACCCCTCGGCCGGGCGTGCGCTTTCTCACGACATAGTTTCCCAGGCAAGGCTTGATCCCTGCCGGCCGCTTGTCGTGCCTACAAAACGAAAACAAGGAGGAGTCATGAAGTTCTTTTCTATTCTGGCATTGTCCGCCGCGGCTGCGCTGGCCAGCCATGCGGCCCATGCGCAGGAATACCGGTTCCGCTTTTCCGCCGATTCGGCCACGACGAACATCAAGGTGCAGGCGTACCAGAAGTGGGCCGACCTGGCCAAGGAAAAATCGGGCGGACGCATTGCCATCCGCGTGTATCCGAGCGCCCAGCTCTATAACGACGTGAACGTCATTCCCGCCGTGTCGTCCGGTACGGTGGACATGGGCGCGCCGCCCAGCGGCTTGCTGACCGCTGTCGTGCCCGAGGCCGCGGTGTTCGAGCTGCCGTCTATGTGGGGCATTACGTATGACCAGTACCGCCGCATGCTCGGCGGCGACTTCGGACGCGAGCTCGGCAAGAAGTTCGAAGACAAGCTGGGCGTGAAGATCCTGGGCTACTACAACATGGGCGCCTGGGTGTGGGGCACCACGCGCAAGTCCTCGCTGATCCAGGCCCCGGCCGATTTTGCCGACAAGAAAATCCGCGTGGTGGGCAACCCCCTCGTGGAGCAGACGTTCAAGGCCATGGGCGCGCAGCCGGTGCAGATGGCCTGGCCCGAAGTGCCCACGGCGCTGTTGCAGGGCGTCATCGACGGGCTGGAAACCACCATGTCCGGGCTCGATTCCGTCAAGGGCTGGGAACTGGTGGGCAACCTGACGTACGCCAACCACAAGTACACCCCCTACGTGGTGATCATGAACCAGCGCGCCTGGAACAAGCTTCCGCCCGACCTGCAGCAGGTGATGCTCGACACGCTGGAAGAATCGGTGCGCTGGCAGGACACGGAACTGGAGCGTATCAATGCGGCCGCCATCGAGCGGTTCCGCGAGAAGGGCGTGCAGGTGAAGGTTCTGCAGCCGGCCGATGTTCGCGCGTTTGCGCAGTCGGCGGGCAAGGCCGAGCCGGCCTTTGTGCAGTCTGCCAAGCTCGAGCAGGCGGCCGCGCTGGCGCGCGCCAGCGCCGGCCTGCAATAAGCCTAACGACGGCGCGGCGCCCCGGCGGGCGCCGCTTACCTGCTTGTCGCCCATTCGGGGGAGCGAGATGACTGCTGGCAGTTTGCGGGACAAAGGGCTGGTGCTGCTCGGCGCGGTGGCGCTGGTCACGACGCTGATTGGCGTGGTGGCCGTGATGACGCGCTACGCGTTCACGATGGCACTCAGCTTTTCGGACGAATTGATTACGTACCTGATCGTATGGGCCACGCTCATTGCGTTCGGGCTGGGCGAATTCTCTAACGAACATCTGCGCGCCACGGTCTTGGTGGAACGGCTGTCGCCGCGCTGGCAGTCCGCGCTGTCGTGGCTGTCGCTGGTATTGACGCTGCTGTTCGCGGCCATGCTGGTGTATTACGGCATCGAGATCGCCTGGCAGCGCCACCTGCTCAATGAAGTGTCGCCGACCGCGCTGCAGTTTCCGCAATGGATAGCGCGCGCGGCCGTGCCGGTGGGATTCGGCATTGCGTGCATCGCGCTCGTGGCCCGTATCTTGCGCCGCCAGCCGCAGGGGGCTTCTCATGATTGACTACCTGCCCATCCTGTTGCTGGTCGCGCTGCTGGCCATCGGCGCGCCCATCTACCTTGCGCTGGGCCTGAGCGCGCTGCTGGGCTTCTACATCGCCGACCTGCCCCTGCTGGCTTCGGCCGAGATCGTCTACAACAGCCTGACGCCCTTTACGCTGATGGCCGTGCCCTTTTTCGTCATCACGGCCAATCTGATGACCGCGGGCGGCATATCCGACGCGCTGGTCAAGTTCGCGCGGGTATGGGTGGGGCATTTGTGGGGCGGCCTGGGAGTGGCCACCATTCTGGCCTGCGCGATTTTTTCGGCGATATCCGGCTCCAGCGTGGCCACTGCGCTGGCCATCGGGGCGATCTCCATCCCCGCCATGGTGGCCGCCGGCTATGACCGCGGCTACGCCATGGGCGTGACGGCGGCCGGCGGAACGCTGGGTATTCTGATTCCGCCGAGCATCCCGCTGATCCTGTACGGCTTCATTACCGATCAATCTGTGGTGGCGCTGTTTTCCGCGGCGTTGATTCCCGGCTTGCTGGCGGTGCTGTCGCTGCTGATATGTGCCATGTTGATCGCGCGCATCAAGAATTACCCGCGTTGCCCGCGCGCCGGCATGGCCGAACGACTGGCCGCGCTGAAGCAGGCGGCGCCCAGCCTGTTCCTGCCCGTCATGATCCTGGGCGGCATCTACGGCGGCATTTATACGCCTACCGAGGCCGCCATCGTATCGGTGGTGTATTCGCTGGTGATCAGCCAGCTGTTCTACCGCCGGATGCGCCTGGTGGAAATTCTGCGTGTCATGGGCAAGTCGATGATCGACACCAGCGCGATCATGATCATCCTGGCCGCTGCCATGTTGCTGGGCCACTATCTGAGCATCGTCGACCTGGGTTTCAGGGTGGCGGCCGCCGTCGAGGCCATGGGACTGGAGCCCATCCAGTTCAACCTGCTGATCATGGCCATTCTGCTGGTGCTGGGCATGTTCATGGAGGCCACCTCGATGCTGCTCATCCTGGTGCCCATGCTTTTGCCCGCCATGGTGGCGCTGGGCGTGAACCCCGTGCATTTCGCCGTGCTGTTCGTCATCGCGATGGAAATCGGCCTGATCACGCCGCCGATCGGCATGAACCTTTATGTGGTGACGCGCGCAGGGCAGGGCGCCCTGCAGGATGCCATACGCGGCAGTCTTCCGTATGTGGGCATGCTGGTGCTGCTGGCGCTGGTGGTGCTGGCGGTGCCGCGCACGGCGCTATGGTTGCCGCAATGGCTGGGCCGCTAGGAAGACGCTGATGAAAACCTCGTCAACCGGGATCGACGCCATCATGCCGTCCGAAACTCAGCCCTTTGAACTGTACGCCCTGCGATATGCGTGCCATCGCGGAAGACTGGCCGAGCACAACTACCTGGGCGGCGCCGATTTTCACGATGCCGGGTCGGACCTGGACTACTACATTTGGGTCGCCCGGCGCGGCGCCGAAACGTATGTCATCGACACGGGTTTCGGCGAAGCGGCGGCGCGCGAACGCGGGCGGGAACTGCTGGTGACGATCCCGCAGGCGCTGGCCCAGCTGCAGCTGGACGCCGCGCGCATCGAGCAAGTCATCATTACCCACCTGCATTACGACCATGCCGGTTCGCTGGCCTCGTTTCCGGCCGCCACCTTTCACCTGCAAGAAGCCGAGGCGGCGTACGCCACGGGGCCATGCATGTGCCACGGCGCGTTGCGCCACCCCTACGACGTCGAGAACGTGGTGGATTACGTGCGCACGCTGTACCAGGGCCGCGTGCGTTTCCACCAGGGCAGCGCCCAGATTTCCCCGGGGCTGTCCGTCCATCGTGTCGGCGGGCACACCGCCGGGCTGCAGGTGGTACGGGTGTGGACGAAGCGCGGGTGGGTGGTGCTGGCCTCCGACGCGACGCATCTGTACGGCAACCTGTCGCGCCAGCATCCGTTTCCCGTGGTCTATCACGTCGGAGAAATGCTGGAGGGCTACCGGATCGTGCGCGAGCTCGCCGATTCGCAAGCCCACATCGTGCCGGGCCACGATCCGCTGGTCATGCGCCGCTATCCGGCCGCCAGCGCGGCGTTGGCCGGCAAGGTCGCGCGGCTCGACGCCGAGCCCGTCGAATGAGACTTTCCGGGGCCGCCGCTATGCGCGGCTCGCCCATCGTCCGTTGTCATCAATCGAGATCACTCATGGCAAAACATGCACCGCAATACCGCAGGAACGAGAACTTCGAGAAAGGCCTGCAGATCCGCCAGGCGCTGCTCGGCAAAGAAAAGATCGATACCGCGCTGTGGGGCGCCGATGCGTTCAACCAGCCCATGCAGCAGCTGGCCACGGAGTTCTGCTGGGGCGAGATCTGGAGCCGGCCTGGCCTGCCGCGCAAGGTGCGCAGTCTGCTGAATATCGCCATGCTCAGTGCGCTGAACCGGTCCAAGGAACTGGAGCTGCATGTGCGCGGCGCGCTGGTCAACGATTGCACGCCCGAAGAAATCCAGGAAGCGCTGCTGCAAGCGGCGGTGTATGCGGGCGTGCCGGCCGGCGTGGAAGGGTTCCGCGTCGCCACGCCCGTTATCCAGCAGTATCTGGAGCAACAGGAGAAGCAGTCGTGAGTGCCCGAGCCCCCGTAGGATTCATCGGCCTGGGGAGCATGGGCGCCGAACTCGCGCACAACCTGGCCCAAGGCGGCGTGCCGCTGGTCGTGCACGACGCGCGTCCGCAGGCCGGGTCGCGCTTTGCCGGCATGGACGTGGACGTTGCGGCATCGCCCGCCGAAGTGGCGTCGCGCTGCGAGATCGTCTGCGTGTGCCTGCCCACGCCAGACGTGGTCCGCCAGGTGGCGCTCGGGCCGGGCGGCCTGGCGGAAGGCGATCGCATGCGCGTGTATGTCGACATGTCGACCACGGGCCCGGCTACGGCGCGATCGGTGGCCAATGAACTGGCGCGGCGCGGCGTGCAGGCCGTGGACGCGCCCGTGAGCGGCGGCGTCGCCGGGGCGCGGGCTCGCACGCTGGCCCTGATGGTGTCGGGCGCGGCGGACGTGGTCGCGGGGCTCGAGCCGCTCTTCGCCTTGATGGGCAAGCCGCGCATCATCGGCCACGAGGTAGGCCAGGGCCAGAGCATGAAGCTCATCAATAACCTGATGGCGGCCGCGCATCTTGCTTTGGCCGCCGAGGCCACCGTGCTGGGTGTCAAGGCCGGCCTGGCGCCGGAAACCGTGCTGGATACGCTCAATGCGGGGTCGGGCAAGAACTCCGCCACCGAAGACCGTTTCCCCAAGTACGTGCTGCCGCGCACGTTCGACAATGGCTTTGCCAATGCGCTGATGCGCAAGGACGTGCGCCTGTGCATGGAGATGGCCGAAGAACTCCAGGTTCCGCTCTGGGTGGGCACGGCGGTAGACCGCCTGTGGATGCAGACGGTGCTGCAGGTGGGGCCGCACGAGAGTTCGACTTCTATCGTCAAGACGCTGGAACAATGGGTGGGCGTACAGGTGGGCGCGCAGGAGCCCCGCCATGTGTGACAGCGATCATCGCGCCGGCACGGGCTGGAAGGGCTGGCGCGCCCTGCCGCCACAGCAGCCGTGGATGCCCAAGGGCCCCTGGCGCGACCTGACCTATCCGCTGGGGCCCGACGTCCCGCGCGCCACGGTATTTCCTCAACCCGCGTTCCGGCGCCTGAAAAGCCTGCCGGCCGACCCGCTGAATGTCACCGAGATGCAGATGGTGGTGCACATCGGCACCCACGTCGATGCGCCGCGCCACTTCTTTGCCGATGGCCCGGCTTTTCACGACATCGCGCTGGAAAGGCTGTGCGGGCCCGGCGTCGTGCTGCGGGTGGCGCGCGGCGCGGGCGAGGCCATAGGCGTTGCCGACCTGCAGGCGCAGCAGGCGCTGGTGCAGCCCGGCGACATCGTCGCCATCGACACCGGCTGGAGCCGGTATGCGGGCACGCCGCAATATCACGACCATCCGTACCTGGATGTGGAGGCGGCGCGCTGGCTGGTCGAGCGCGGCGTCAAGCTGGCCGCCTTCGATGTGCCTACCCCCGACCTGCCGCTGGCGCGGCGGCCGGCCGGATACGACTGGCCGGCCCACCATGTGTTGCTGGGCCATGGCGTGCTGGTGTCCGAGAACGTCTACGGGCTGGGCGAACTGGCCGGCCAACGTGTGGAGTTCGCCTTCATGGCGCTGAACATCGTGGACTCGGACGGCGCGCCCGCGCGCGTGATGGCGCGGCCCGTGCAGGCCGGCGGCATGGCGGCCTAGAACTTATTGATCATCAAAAACAAGCGAGGAGATATGGACAGCGACGTAATTGGATTTGTCGGTATCGGCAAGATGGGCCAGCCCATGGCCCGCCGGCTGGTCGACGCGGGCATGCGCCTGGTGGTCTACGACGTAGATGCGGGCGCCACGGCGCCGCTTGTTGCCCTGGGCGCAAAGGCGGCCGGATCGGTATCAGAGGTGGCCGATGCGGCCGGCACGGTGTTGCTGAGCCTGCCGGCGCCCCGCGTGGTGCAGGATGTCGTGGCACAGCTGGCCGGGGGCGCCAAGGTCAAGCGCGTGGTGGACTTTTCGACCATCGGTCCGGCCGCCGCCGCCAGCGCCGCGGCCACCCTGGATGCGCGAGGCATCGCGTATATCGACGCGCCGGTCAGCGGCGGCGTGCCGGGCGCGCAAGCGGGCACGCTGGCCGTGATGGTGTCCTGCCCGAAGGCGCTCTTCGAGACGTTGCAGGAACTGCTGGGCACGTTCGGCAAGACGTTCCATGTCGGCGAGCAGGCGGGCCAGGCCCAGACCATGAAACTGGCCAACAATCTGCTTTCGGCCACGGCGATTGCGATCTCGTCCGAGGCCATGGCCATGGGAGTCAAGGCCGGCCTGGACCCGCGCGTGATGCTGGACATCATCAACGCCGGCTCGGGCCGCAACAGCGCCACGCAGGACAAGTTTCCCCGCGCCGTGCTGACCGGCACATTCGATTATGGGTTCGGCACCGGCCTGGCCTATAAAGACGTGCGCCTGTGCATCGACGAAGCTGAACAGCTTGGGGTGCCCATGGTCATCGGCGCCGCCGTGCGGCAGATGCTGGCCATCACGAATTCGCTGTATGGCCCGGGATCGGATTACACGTCGGTATGCCGGGTGGTCGAGTCCTGGGCTGGCGTGGAAGTGCGCGGCTGAGCCGCGTAATGGCATCAACAAAGGAGACACATTAAATGCATAAGTTCATGGTGCGCTTTGCCGCAGTGGCCGCAGTCTGCAGCATTGCGTGCGCCCCGGCATGGTCGGCAAACTATCCCGAGCGTCCTGTAAAGCTGGTCGTGCCGCAATCGCCAGGCGGGGCCTCCGACGTGCTTGCCCGCTTGCTGGCCAAGGGGCTGTCGCAGGCGTGGGGGCAGAGCGTCGTCGTGGAGAACAAGGCCGGGGCCGGCGGCAACATCGGCCTGGAAGCCGTGGCCAAGTCGCCGGGCGATGGCTATACGCTGCTTTTCACGTACGAGGGCACGCAGGCGATCAACGTCAGCCTGCGCCAGTTGCCGTTCGATCCGGTCAAGGACTTCACCCCGATCGCGGCCGTGGCGACCGTGCCGTTCATCGTCACCGTCAACAAAGACATTCCCGTCGCCAGTTTCCAGGAATTTGTCTCACTGGCCCGTTCCAAGCCCATGACCTTCGGTTCTGCCGGCAGCGGCACCGTCAATCATCTGTTGGGCGAAATGGTCAACCATGTGGCGGACACGGGCCTGACCCACGTGCCGTACAAGGGAGCGGCGCCCGCGCTCACCGACTTGATCGGCGGGCGTATCGACGCGGTATTTACCAGCGTGCCGTCGATTGCCGCGCATGTCGAAAGCGGGTCGGTGCGCGCACTGGCGATTTCCAGCAAGTCGCGTTCGACGCGCTTTCCCGACCTGCCCACCATTGCCGAGTCCGGTTATCCCGGTTTTGACGTTTCTCCGTGGTTTGCCGTGTTCGGGCCCGCGGGCATCCCGGGCGACGTTGTGCAGAAGATCAATCGCGACGTAGGGCAGGTGCTGGCCGATCCGGAATTCCGCCGCAATCTGGCCGAGCAGGCCGCCGAGCCCCTGCAGACGACGCCCGAGCAACTGGCGTCGATGCTGCAAGACGACATCAGGAAATGGGCGGCGGTTGTGCAGAAGTCGGGTGCGCGGGCGGACTGATACGCGCGGTGCAAGCCCCCGGGCCGCCTGCCCCGGGGGCGTTATTGCACTGGCGCGTAGCGCGCCAGCGTTTCGCGATGGCCCGCCGGCACCGGCACCGGCCGGCGCGAATCCCGGTCCACATATACGTGGGTAAATAAGCCGCTGGCATGGCTGAGCTCGCGTTGGGCGGTAAACACGCCCAGGCGGTAGGTCACGCTGCTGCCGCCGATGCGGTGCACGCGCAGCCCGATCTCTACGGGCACGGGAAACGACACGGGCGCGAAGTACTGGCACTGCGTGCCCACCACCAGGCCGATGGGGCCGCCTGCGGCGGGGCCCGCCAGCCGTTCGGCGATCAGCATGCCGTTGACCGCCGTGTCGAACCAAGAGTAATACACGACATTGTTGACGTGGCCGTACACGTCATTGTCCATCCAGCGTGTTGCAATAACGGTGAAGTGCCGGTAAGCCTCGCGGGGCTCGGCAATCAGGCGGTCGGTCATGCGGGCTCCATGAAACGGTGTCGTGCCAGCGCGCGGCGCATCGTCAGGCGGCAGTCTACCGCGAGCGCCGCACGGCGGCGCATCTGCAGCGAGGATAAAAAACGCCGGCGCTAGGCCGGCGTTTTTTTGCATTGCCCCGGGCGTCAGGCCTGGGAGCGCTGCGTTTCTACCTGTACCAGCGGAGAGTTCGATACCGCGGGCACGGGCTTGCGCTCGCGTCCCAACCGTACGGGAGCCTGGCTGGCGGCCATGCGCTGTTGCGCCTGGGCCAGGCGCGCAGGGTCGGTTTCGACCCATTTCAGCCCAGTGGCGCTGACCACCTCGTGCAAGGCCTGGCTGGACGCTGCCGCAGCGGCAGGCACCACGATGGGCGCGGCTACCGGTGCGGCCGTCGTCGCAGGAGCATCGGCAGCCGCGGTAGCGACCGGCGCGGTGCCGACCGCCGCGGTGTCGACCGCCGCGGTGTCGACCGCCGCGGTATCGACCGCCGCGGTATCGACCGCCGCGGTATCGACCGCCGCGGTGTCCGATGGCTCGGCCTGGGGAGTGATGTCGGCGGCCGTCGCTACGGCGGCCGTCGCTACGGCGGCCGTGGGTTCGGCGCCAGGCGTCTGGTCGGCTGCAACGGCAGGTTCGGTCGGGGCCGGGGCGTCGGCTTCCTGCGCGGCAACGGGTTCAGCCGCCGGCAAGGGCTGCGCAAGCGCCGGAACAGGCTCGACGGCGTCGGGCTGTGCGGCCGGTACCGGCACGGCAGGCACCGCGACTTCCGGCATGCCCTGCGCTACGGCTGCAGCGTTGGATATGTCGGACAGGTCCACCCGTGCCGGCGTCTGGCCGGGCGCAGCGGCGTCTGCCAGCGGACGCGCAACCTCTGCCGCAGCAGTGGCTGCCGCAGCACTGGCTGCCACAGCACCGGCTGCCGCAGCATCGGCTGCCGCAGCACCGGCTGGGGTCGTATCGGCTGCATCCGGGGCGAACTCGGCCGCGTTGTCGGCTTGCGTATCGACGTCCTGCGTAGTCTGTTCGTCCTGGCTACGGCGGCCGCGGCGGCTGCGACGGCGGCGGCGCTTGCGTTCCGGATCGGCGCCGGCCTCGGCTTGCTCGGCATCGGCAGCCTGGGCTTCGGACGACGCGTCGGCGGAAACGGTGGCGGCCGCTTCGGCCTGCTCGGTCAGGGCCGCGGCGATCGCGGGGCCTTGCGGGGCAGGCACGGCTGCGGCAACGGTTTCGGCCAGCGCGGCTACCGTGGTTTCCTCGGTAGCCTGCACGTCCTGTTGGGCCGTGTCATCGCGACGATTGCGGCCACGGCCACGGCGGCCACGGTTGCCGCGCGGGGCGGCTTCGTCGGCGGCGCCGGCTTCGGGGGCCAGGGCGCGTTCGGGACGGGCCGTGTCGCGCTCGGCGCGGGCCGGGCGTTCGGCGCGGTCTTCGTGGCGACGGCCGTTGCGGCCGGCGTGGCGGGGGGAGCCGTCGGATTCCGTAGCGTCGGTGCGGGCTTCTCCGCGGCGATGGCGGTTACGGTCGGAGGCGTGGCGTTCGCCACGGCGTTCCTGGCCATCGTGGCCGCGCTTGCCGCGCGGACCGCCGCGCTTGGGTTCTTCCGAGGCGGCGGGCGCGGCCGGCGCGGCGCTGCCGCCCAGCCAGTTGACCAGGCGCTTGAACAGGCCGCCCAAGCCGCCGCCTGCCGTCTGGGCGGGGGCGGGCGCGGATTCGGCCGCGGGCGCCGAGACGGGCGCCGGCTGCGAAGGCGTAATGCCCTTGACCAGGGCTTCGGGGCGCGCCTTGACCTCCGGGTCGCGCGGCGCCCAGGCCATGTCGGTGGACGGGGCGTCAACGAGCTCGAAGCTGGTCTTGACGTCTTCCAGACGGGGGTCGTCGTGGCGCAGGCGTTCGATATGGTGATGCGGGGTTTCCAGGTGCTTGTTGGGAATCAGCACCAGGTTGACCTTCAGGCGGGCTTCCATCTTGGCGATGTCGGCGCGCTTTTCGTTGAGCAGGAAGGTGGCCACGTCGACCGGCACCTGGGCATGCACCGCCGCCGTGTTTTCTTTCATGGCTTCTTCTTGCAGCAGGCGCAGCACATGCAGCGCGCTGGATTCTGCGTCGCGGATCACGCCCGTGCCGTTGCAGCGCGGGCAGGTGATGTGCGAGCCTTCATTCAGGGCGGGGCGCAGGCGCTGGCGCGACAATTCCATCAGGCCGAAGCGCGAAATCTTGCCCATCTGCACGCGGGCGCGGTCGAAATGCAAGGCATCGCGCAGCCGCTGTTCGACGGCGCGCTGGTTCTTGCTGTCTTCCATATCGATGAAATCGATGACGATCAGGCCGCCCAGGTCACGCAGGCGCAGCTGGCGGGCCACTTCGTCGGCCGCTTCCAGGTTGGTGCGCAATGCGGTTTCTTCGATGTCGGACCCGCGCGTGGAGCGCGCCGAGTTGACGTCGACGGCCACCAGGGCTTCGGTGTGGTCGATGACCACGGCGCCGCCCGAGGGCAGTTGTACGGTGCGCGCGTACGCGGTTTCGATCTGGTGTTCGATCTGGAAGCGCGAGAACAGGGGGATGTCGTCACGGTAGCGCTTGACGCGCTGCACGTTGTCGGGCATCACCACGCTCATGAAGGCCGTGGCCTGGTCGGCGATTTCGTCGGTATCGATCAGGATTTCGCCGATTTCAGGCGAGAAGTAATCGCGGATGGCCCGGATGACCAGGCTGGATTCCAGGTAGATCAGAATGGGCGCGGCGTTGTCGCGCGCGGCGGCGTCGATGGCCGTCCAGAGCTGCATCAGGTACGACAGGTCCCATTGCAGTTCTTCGACGCTGCGGCCGATGCCGGCGGTGCGGGCGATGATGCTCATGCCCTGCGGGACTTCCAGCTGCTCCATCGTGTCGCGCAGTTCCTGGCGGTCTTCGCCTTCCACCCGGCGCGACACGCCGCCGCCGCGCGGGTTGTTGGGCATCAGCACCAGATAGCGGCCGGCCAGCGAAATGAACGTGGTCAGGGCCGCGCCCTTGTTGCCGCGCTCTTCTTTTTCGACCTGGACGATCAGTTCCTGGCCTTCGCGCAGCGCGTCCTGGATGCGGGCCGAGCGGACGTCGACGCCTTCTTTGAAATAGCTGCGGGCCACTTCCTTGAAGGGAAGAAAGCCATGGCGGTCTTCGCCGTAGTTGACGAAGCAGGCCTCGAGGCCCGGTTCGATGCGGGTGATGACCCCTTTGTAAATGTTGCCTTTGCGTTGTTCGCGTCCGGCGGTTTCGATGTCGAGATCGATGAGCTTCTGCCCATCGACAATGGCAACGCGCAGTTCTTCCTGGTGCGTCGCGTTAAACAGCATGCGCTTCATGAGTGGTGTTCTCCGTTGTCATGACGCGCCGATATCGGCGCGTGACCTTGGGCCACTCGGGCTGCGGACTGAAGCGGGGCAAGAAGAGGAATCAAACGGCAGCCTGGCGCAGCGCGCAGGCGTAGCCGCCGCCGGTCAGGCGGGCACGTCGTGCCCGGGGGCACGTGGTTCTGGCAGCAGGGGAGTCAGGGTCACGAAGTGTGGTTGACGGAAAGGATTGCTGTGAACGGCAGGTGCGGCCAGCGATCGGCCCGCGCGCACCTGGGTGCTTTAATTACGCGACAATTCTTGCAGTGCTTCAGAGCCGCTTGCGGCATGCAACGGACCTGCCAGGACAGCGGGCAAATGTCGTGCCACACCACCGTCCGGCAGGGCGCGGTTGCGCCGGCGACCGAGAGGCCCCGAAGCTGAACGGTCAGGCAGCAGTACAATGGCGACCCGCGCGCGCTCGACGGAGACGCGTACCGTTGCATCTCTACGCCAGGCGGCTTGTTCAGCCCCTTAAGGCTGTGCCGATTATATGTCGCTTTCCGCAATGCGCAAAGAATCTGCGTTTTCCCCTCCATCCACCCCCGCCGTCCGGCTGGTTGAAGTCGGCCCCGAGCATGACGGCCAGCGGCTGGACAACTTCCTGCTGCGGCTGTGCAAGGGCGTGCCCAAGAGTCACATTTACAAGGCGATACGCGGCGGCGAGGTGCGGGTAAATAAGGGACGCACCCAGGCCGATTACCGCGTGGCTGCCGGCGACGTCGTGCGCGTGCCGCCGCTGCGCCTGCCGGCGCCCGATGCCGTGCGGCCCGTGCCGGGCGCCGAATTTCCCGTTGTCTACGAAGACGACGCCCTGCTGGTCATCGACAAGCCGGCCGGCGTGGCGGTGCATGGCGGCAGCGGCGTGTCGTTCGGCGTCATCGAGCAATTGCGGGCGGCGCGGCCGCAGGCGCGCTTCCTGGAACTGGTGCACCGGCTCGACCGCGAGACTTCCGGGCTGTTGATGGTGGCCAAGAAGCGCAGCGCGCTCCTGGCGCTGCACGCCATGCTGCGCGAAGGCAAGGGCGACAAGCATTACCTGGCCCTGGTAGAAGGCGACTGGGTCAACGACCGCCAGCACATCCGCCTGGCGCTCACCAAATGGACGACACAGTCGGGCGAGCGGCGCGTGCGCCCCGACCCCGGCGGCCAGCCGGCCCATACTATCGTTACACTACAGCGGCGCCTGGGAGAATTCAGCCTGGTCGACGCCGAGTTGCGCACCGGACGCACCCACCAGATCCGGGTGCATCTGGCGGCCAGTGGTTTTCCCATCGTGGGCGACGACAAATACGGGACGGACGAGACGCGCGCCCGGTTCGCACGTCTGGGGTTCAGCCGCATGTTCCTGCATGCGCATCAACTGACCCTGCCGCACCCCACTACCGGACAAACCCTGCGGCTGACGGCGGAATTGCCTGCCGCCTGCCGCACCCTGTTGCACAAGCTGGAGAGTCAGTAGACATGTCTTATTCGCTGGTCGTGTTCGACTGGGACGGAACCGTGATGGATTCCACCAACGGCATCGTGGCCGCCATCCAGGGGGCCTGCCGCGACCTGGACCTGCCCGTGCCGTCGACTTCGGCCGCCAGCTGGGTCATCGGACTGTCGCTTGAAAGCGCGCTGCGCCGGGCCGTGCCCGAACTGACGCAAGCCATGGTGCCCCGTTTTCTGGAACGCTACCGCACGCATTACCTGTTGCGCGATCCCGAATTGCGCCTGTTCGAGGGCATCGAGGCGCTGCTTCACGATCTGGCAGGCCGGCAGGTGCAACTGGCCGTGGCCACCGGCAAGAGCCGGGTAGGGCTGGACCGCGTTCTGGCCGCCACCGGCCTGCGCGGCGCTTTCCAGGCCACCCGCACCGCCGACGAAACCTTCAGCAAGCCGCATCCGGCCATGTTGCACGAACTGATGGACGAATTGCAGGTCGAACCAGAACGCGTGCTCATGGTGGGCGATACCTCGCACGACCTGCAAATGGCCTGTAATGCGGGTGTGCACGGCCTGGGCGTTTCCTATGGCGCTCATAGTCCGCAAGAGCTGCAGGGTTGCCAGCCCCAGGCCATCGTCGACAGCGTGGCCGACCTGCGCGAATGGCTGCTGCCGCGCGTGGGTTGCTGAGCCCCGGGCGCGGCGCGGAATAATCCGCGCCCGGCGGTCGTCTTACCCCTGCTGTCCGTGTCGTCCACGCAGCTTTCAGGAGACCGTCATGTTGATCCGCAAGCCCGGCAACGCGCCGCCCTCGTCCGAGATCACCCCCGAAGCCGTCTGGCAGTCGCG
This sequence comes from Bordetella genomosp. 7, assembly GCF_002261415.1. Lineage (NCBI taxonomy): Bacteria > Pseudomonadati > Pseudomonadota > Betaproteobacteria > Burkholderiales > Alcaligenaceae > Bordetella > Bordetella genomosp. 7. The sequence continues at coordinate 129,294 of NZ_NEVI01000006.1, forward strand.
CCGCGACTGGATGATGCGCGCCGGGCTCATCGCGGCGGCCGCCGGCCTGCCCGGATGGTCCATGCGCCAGGCCCATGCTCAGGATGCGGCGCCGCTGGCCGGACGCGCCAGTCCGCAGTACTCGGTCATGGACAAGCAGACGTCCTTCCAGGACATCACGTCGTACAACAATTACTACGAGTTCGGGCTCGACAAAGACGACCCGGCCCGCTACGCCGGCAAGCTGCAGACTCGCCCCTGGACGGTGGCCGTCGAAGGCGAGGTGCTGCGTCCGCAGGCCTTCGACATCGACACGCTGCTCAAGCTGGCTCCCATGGAAGACCGCGTGTATCGCCTGCGCTGCGTCGAGGGCTGGTCGATGGTCATTCCCTGGGTGGGGTATTCGCTGGCAAACCTGCTCAAGCAGGTCGAACCCACCGGCAATGCAAAGTATGTCGAGTTCACTACCGTCGTGCAGCGTGAGAACATGCCCGGCGTACGGTCGTCCGTGCTTCAGTGGCCCTATGTCGAGGCCCTGCGCCTGGACGAGGCCATGCATCCGCTGACGATGCTGGTGTTCGGGCTGTACGGCAAAGTGCTGCCCAAGCAGAACGGTGCGCCGCTGCGCCTGGCGGTGCCCTGGAAATACGGTTTCAAGTCGGCCAAGTCGCTGGTGCGCATCCGGCTGGTCGAGCGGCAGCCCGTCAGTTCATGGATGCTGGCGGCTCCCAGCGAATATGGCTTTTACGCCAACGTGAACCCCGACGTGCCGCATCCGCGCTGGAGCCAGGCCACCGAGCGGCGCATCGGCGAAGACGGGTTTTTCGCGCCCAAGCGCCGCACGCTCATGTTCAATGGCTATGCCGAACAGGTTGCTTCCCTGTATCAGGGCATGGATCTCAAGGCCAACTACTAAGGAGCCGCCGCATGCAAGGTACGCCGCCCGCGCGGCGCCGGCAATGGTCCGCTGCCGCCGTGGCGCGCGTCAAGCCGGCGCTTTTCGCCGCCGGACTGCTGCCCCTCGCACGCTGGGTGTGGCTGGGGTTCAATAACGGCCTGACCGCCAACCCGGTGGAATTCCTGACGCGCTCCTCGGGCACCTGGGCGCTTGTCTGCCTGCTGGTCACGTTGTCCATCACGCCGCTGCGGCGCCTGCTGGGCCAGCCGGCCCTGGTGAGGCTGCGGCGGCCCTGCGGGCTGTTCGCGTTCTTCTACGGCAGCCTGCATTTCCTGGCATGGGTATGGTGGGATCGCGGCCTGGACCCGGCCTTTATGCTGCAGGATATCGGCGAACGCCCCTTCATCACGGCGGGGTTCATCGCGTTTGCATGCATGGCGGCGCTGGCGGCCACCTCGACGCAGGCCGCCATGCGCGCCATGGGTCGGCGCTGGCAGACGCTGCATCGCGCGATATACCTGATCGGCATACTGGCCATCGTGCACCTGTGGTGGCACAAGGCTGGCAAGAACGACTTCCAGCAGCCGATCGCCTACGGCGCGGTGCTGCTGGTTCTGCTGGGGTGGCGGCTGGTGGCGGCCTGGCGCGCCCGCGCCACGCGCGCCTGAAGGCCGGCGCGGGCGGCGGACGTCAGTGCCCCGGGCCAGGCTGCAGGGCCATCATGATGGCCGCAGTTTCCGCATCCGGGGCGCCGTCGTAGCGGCCGGGCCGGTAATGCATCTGGAAAGCGGACAGCACGTTGCGGGTGGCGCGATCCAGGCGCCCGTGCTGCGGGCATGCGTAACCCAGCCGGGCCAGTTGCCGCTGGAACCAGGCGACGTCCGGCAAGCCTTTGCGCTGCAGGTCCACCCAGTATGTGGCGGCCTGTGCCTCGTCGTACCAGCGGCCGATGCCAGCGTCGGCCAGCCGTTTCCACGGAAACAGCGGGCCCGGATCGGTTTTGCGTTGCGGCGCGATGTCGCTATGGGCCACGATGTTCTCGGGCGATACGCCGTGGCGCGCGATCAGGTCGCGCAGCAGCAGGATCAGGGCATCGATCTGTGCGTCGGGAAAAGGAGCCCATAGGGGCGCCGGCGGCCCGGCATCCTGCCGTCCCGCATTGACCAGCTCGATGCCGATCGATACCGGGTTGAGCGACACCTGTTCGTACCAGCTGCTGGCGCCGGCATGCCACGCGCTGCGCGACTCATCCACCAGGCGGTAGATGTGCGGGCGGGCGTCGGCCGTGACCAGATAGTGCGAGCTGACGCCGCCCTTGGACAGCAATTCGAGCGAGCGCTCGCTGTTGGCCGACGTGTAGTGCAGCACAATGTAGCGTACGCGGCTGTCGTGGCTGACCGCACGGATCGAATCGTCGATATCCAGGCGCGGCCCGCCGTGCTGTCCGGCGCACCCGCCCAGCACGGCCGTTGCGGCCAGGGCCGCAAGGTGGCTGAGCAGGCGCGTGAGAGTCATGATCGCTGGGCCAGGTACAGAAACAGGGTGGGACGCTTGTCGAGCTCGGGCGCGGGCCGCGTTTTCCACTCGGCCACGGGATAGGTGCGCACCCATTCATCGTCGGTCGTCAGTGCGCGCGCGACGCACAGGCGCGTGTCGCCGCGCAGCGTGGCCAGCAGCGTGGCGAACATGGCCGCGTTGCGGTAGGGTGTCTCGATCAGCAGCTGGGTCTGGTGATGGCGCGCCGAGTGCTGTTCCCAGGCGCGCAGTTGCCGGGCGCGTTCGGCCGGGTCTACGGGGGCGTAGCCATGGAAGGCAAACCGCTGGCCGTCCAGCCCGCTGGCCATCAGCCCCAGCAGGATGGACGAGGGCCCTACCCACGGGCGCACGGTAATGCCCAGGCGGTGCGCCGCCGCAACCACCGTCGCGCCGGGGTCGGCCACGGCCGGGCACCCCGCCTCGGAAACCAGCCCGATGTCGCGTCCGTCGCGCACCGTGGCGAGCCAGCGCTGGATGTCCGCGGCGCCGGTTTTGGCGTCCAGCGTATGGATGGTGATTTCCTGCAGCGGGCGCACCGTGCCGACCTGCTTCAGGAAGGCGCGCGCGGTCTTGGCGTTTTCGGCGATATAGGTATCCAGCCGGCCGGCCAACGCGCGCACGTCGGCGGGCAGCCAACGTTCGGCGGGGGCCGGCCCCAGCGACACTGGAATCAGGTGCAGGGCGCCGCTCATGTCGCGCTTGCCGACAAGGGGTCCAGCCCGAAACTGGCCAGCATGCCGGTAAGGGCGATCAGGGGCAGGCCGATGATGGCGGTGGGGTCGTCGCTGCGGATGTATTCCATCAGCGCGATGCCCAGGCTTTCGGCTTTGGCGCTGCCGGCGGTATCGTAAGGCGCTTCGGCGCGCAGGTACGCCTCGATGGCGGCGTCCGGCAGGGCGCGAAAACGGCACTGGGTCACGATGTCGGCTTTTTCGATGCGCTGGCCATCGGTTACCGCCAACGCGCTGTGAAATTCCACGGTACGTCCGGCAAGTTCGCGCAATTGCTCTCGTGCGCGCGAAAAATCGCCGGGTTTGCCGATGGGCCGGCCGTCCGCCGTGGCCACTTGGTCCGACCCGATCACAATGCAACCGGGGCGCTGACGCGCCACCGTCATTGCCTTGGCGACAGACAGCCGCAGCGCCAGTTCGGCGGGCGCTTCGCCCGGAACGGGCGTTTCATCGACGTCGGGAGAAACGGTGTCGAAGGGCAGGCGCAGGCGGCCGAGCAACTCGCGGCGGTAGGGCGAACTCGAAGCCAGTATAAGGACAGGTCGGGATGGCATGCAGAAATTGACGTTAAGGCGTAAGTCGCAGTATTATCTAACGTTTTGCGGGATTTTTGCAGCGGCGGCAGATTACGGCAGCAGATACAGCGGCAGCAGACACAGCAGTAGCTCGCCCGCGCGAGTGGGCGGTCGGGCGGTCGTCGTGGCCCTTGCGCCGATTGTCGCTGGCGGGTTGTCCGACAACGGCTTGGCGCGGCGGTTAAAATCCGCGGGGCAAGCAAACACGCAGGCGGCAAGCCCGGCACCAGGAACACCAGAGGCACACGCATGAGCAATGAGCGGGCAGGAGCGCCCCGGTCGCGCGGTTCCGCGACGGCGGACGCCGTGATCGATGCATTTGCGTTTGCCCGCCAGGGCGGCAGCGCCGATGGCGCCGTGCCGCTGGTGCGGTTCGCCAGGGCTGTCGAAGGCCTGCCCGAGCAGCCCGCCGGCGAGGCCGGCCTGGTGCAATGGTCGGCGCGCGGCGAGATCGGCACGGGCCTGGTTCGTGGCCAGCCCTTGCTGCACTTGCATGTGCGGGCCAACCCGGTGCTGGTGTGCCAGCGTTGCAATGCCCCGTTTGTTTACGAAATTGATTCCCGGACAGTGCTGCAGTTCGTCAAGTCCGAAAGCGAACTTGACGAAGACCTGTCCTCCGAATTGCAAGACCCGGAGCTTGCGGACTCGCTGCCCGAAAAGGTGGTGGGGTCGCATCGCTTCGATCTGTTGGCCCAGGTCGAAGACGAGCTCATCCTGAGCATTCCGTACGTGCCCAAGCATGATGTGTGCCCGGGCACGCAGGCCGACGATGGCGACGCTTCGCAAGAGCCCGCCGCCGTGCGTCCGTCACCGTTCGCGGTGCTCGAACAACTGAAGCGCAAAGATTAGGTCAACATCGGACCGCATGGCGTACAATGCGGCCCGTTTCTAGGAGTCATCATGGCTGTTCAACAAAACAAGAAGTCCCCGTCCAAGCGTGGCATGCATCGCTCGCACGACTTTCTGGTCAACCCGCCCACCGCGATCGAGCCCACCACCGGCGAAACCCATCTGCGCCACCACATCAGCCCCAACGGCTTCTACCGTGGCCGCAAGGTGCTCAAGACCAAGGCCGACGAGTAAGCTGCGGCACCACTCGTTTCGCATGCACGGCAGCGCTGACCCGCTATTGTGATACGCATCGCCATCGACTGCATGGGCGGCGATTTCGGGCTGCCCGTCACGATCCCGGCCGCTATCGAGTTCGCCCGGCAATATCCCGATTGCCGGCTGCTGCTGGTCGGCCTGCCCGACGCCATCGAGGCTGCGCTGGCCGGGCACAAAGACGTTCCCCGCGATCGTCTTGAAGTCGTGCCGGCTACCGAGGTCGTCTCCATGGACGATCCGGTCGAGATCGCCCTGCGCCGCAAGAAAGACTCATCCATGCGCCTGGCCGCGCAGGCCGTCAAGGACGGCCGCGCCGACGCCTGCATTTCCGCCGGCAACACCGGCGCCTGGATGGCCATCTCGCGCTATGTGCTCAAGACGCTGGACGGCATCGACCGCCCGGCCATTGCCACGTCCATCCCCAACCAGACCGGGCGAGCCACCACCGTGCTCGATCTGGGCGCCAATGTCGACTGCACGGCCGAACACTTGCTGCAGTTCGCCATCATGGGCGCTGCACTGACGCAGGCGGTCGATCATCGCGACAATCCCTCCGTGGGGCTGCTCAACATCGGCGAAGAAGTCATCAAGGGCAACGAGGTGGTCAAGGAAGCCGCGGAACTGCTGAGACGCAGTCCGCTGAATTTCCAGGGCAATGTCGAAGGCAACGACATCTTCAAGGGCACCGTGGACGTCGTCGTCTGCGATGGCTTCGTCGGCAATGTGGTGCTGAAGTCCATCGAGGGCCTGGCGAAGATGCTGTCGAGCATGATTCGCGAAGAATTCAAGCGCAGCGTCGTGACGCTGCTGGCCGGCGCCATCGCCAAGCCGGTGCTCAACCGGCTGCGCAACCGCGTCGACAACCGCCGGTACAACGGCGCGGCCCTGCTGGGCCTGCGCGGCGTGGTCATCAAGAGCCACGGTTCGGCCGATGCCTACGCTTTCGGCTTTGCGCTGCAGCGCGCGCGTGAAGCCGTAGTAAGTAAACTGCTAGATCGCACTGCCCAGGCCGTCGCGCTGATTACCCAGCGCGTCCAGACCGGCGAGGCCGCCACCGGCGAGCCCGAGACGGCGGGGGATACCGTTTGATGGGTACCGCAATGACATATGCCGTGATCGCCGGCTCGGGCAGTTTCCTGCCTGAACGCGTCGTGTCCAATGACGAGCTGGCCGCAGAACTGGCCACCCGCAACATTTCCACTTCCGACGAGTGGATCGTCGAGCGCACCGGCATCCGGCAGCGCCATCTGGCCGAGCGCGGCGTCACCACCAGCGTCCTGGCCACCGAGGCGGCGCGCCGCGCCCTCCAGGATGCCGGCGTGCAGGCGGGCGATGTCGACCTGATCATCGTGGCCACGTCCACGCCCGATTACGTATTTCCCAGCACCGCGTGCCTGGTGCAGGCCAACCTGGGCGCCAGGGGCGGCGCGGCATTCGATGTGCAGGCCGTCTGCAGCGGTTTTGTCTATGCGCTCAGCACCGCCGACGCCTTCGTGCGCGCGGGCCGTTCGCGCTGTGCGCTGGTCATTGGCGCCGAGGTCTTCTCCAGCATCCTCGACTGGAACGATCGCAGCACCTGTGTGCTGTTCGGCGACGGCGCGGGCGCCGTCGTGCTGAAAGCCTCCGACAAGCCCGGCATCCTGGCGGCGCAGCTGCATGCCGATGGCTCGCAGACCAAGATCCTGTGCGCCGCGGGCAATGTGGCCTATGGCGATGTCACCGGCGACCCGTTCCTGCGCATGGACGGCCAGGCCGTCTTCAAGCAGGCAGTCACCGTGCTCGACCGCTCGGCGCGCGATGTCTGCGCCGAAGCCGGGCTCGATGTGGCCCAGCTCGATTGGCTGGTGCCCCACCAGGCCAACGTCCGTATTCTCAATTTCCTGGCGCGCAAATTGCAGGTGCCGGTCGAGAAGGTCGTCATCACGGTCGATTCCCACGCCAATACTTCGGCTGCCAGCGTACCGCTGGCGCTCGATGCCGCTCGCCGCGATGGCCGCATCAAGCCCGGCCAGCTGGTGCTCATGCAGGGCGTGGGCGGCGGCTTCACGTGGGGCTCGGTTCTCGCGCGCATGTAATGGCGACCCCGGGGGGGCGGGGGCTCCCGCCTCGGTATGTTCACCGAATCTGAAATCAGTCGATACCTCAACATGAAAATCGCGTTTGTCTTTCCTGGCCAGGGTTCGCAGTCGGTCGGCATGCTTGATGCCTGGGCCGGCAATGCGGCCGTGGCCGATGTGCTGGCGCGTGCCGGCCAGGCGCTGGGCCAGGACCTCTCCGCACTGATCGCCCAAGGCCCGGCCGACCAGCTCAATCTCACCACCAATACACAACCGGCCATGCTGGCGGCCGGCGTGGCCGTGTTCGCTGCCTGGCGGGCTGCCGGCGGCGCCATGCCCGACCTGGTTGCCGGGCACAGCCTCGGCGAATATGCCGCGCTGACGGCAGCCGGCGCGCTGACGCTCGAAGACGCGGTGCGCCTGGTACGCGTGCGCGCCGACGCCATGCAGGCCGCCGTGCCGGTGGGCGCGGGCGGCATGGCCGCCGTGCTGGGCCTGGACGACGACGCCGTACGCGCCGCCTGCGCCCAGGCAGCGCAGGGCGAGGTGGTCGAAGCCGTGAATTTCAATGCGCCGGCGCAGGTGGTCATTGCGGGGCACAAGGGCGCCGTCGAGCGCGCCTGCGAAGCCGCCAAGGCGGTCGGGGCCAAGCGTGCCCTGATGCTGCCCGTGTCCGCGCCGTTCCACTCCAGCCTGCTGCGTCCGGCGGCCGACGTGCTTGCCGCCGCGCTGGCGCAGGCTTGCGTCGCGGCCCCGCAGGTCCCCGTCATCAACAACGTCGACGTGGCGGCGCCGACCGAGCCGTCGGCCATCCGCGACGCGCTGGTGCGCCAGGCGTGGCATCCTGTGCGCTGGGTCGAGACACTGCGGGCCATGAAGGCGCAAGGCGTCACGCATGTGGTCGAGTGCGGCCCGGGCAAGGTGCTGGCCGGCCTGACCAAGCGCATCGACAGCGAACTGACCGGCATTTCCATTACCGATCCGGCTTCCCTGGAAGCCGCGCTGGCCGCCCTCGGCCAGCACTGACTCGGCGCGCCCAATCGCACGCGCCATTACAGGACTGACATGGACGACAAACAATCGGCAGAATTGCAAGGCAAGGTGGCGCTGGTAACCGGCGCCACGCGCGGCATCGGCAAAGCCATTGCGCATGAGCTCGCCGCGCGCGGCGCCGTGGTGGTGGGAACCGCCACCAGCCCAGCCGGCGCCCAGGCCATCAACGAGGCGCTGGCGCCTTTCGGCGGGCGCGGCGTGGTGCTCGATGTGACCGATGCGCAAGCATGCGACGCGCTGGTCGACGCCATCAGCAAAGAACCTGCGGGCGGCCCGCACATTCTCGTCAACAATGCCGGCATTACGCGCGACAATCTCGCCATGCGCATGAAAGACGACGACTGGACGGCCGTCATCGATACCAACCTGGCCGCCGTTTTCCGCTTGTCGCGCGCCGTATTGCGCGGCATGATGAAGGCCCGCTGGGGCCGCATCATCAACGTCACGTCGGTGGTGGGCGCCAGCGGCAATGCCGGGCAGGCCAATTACGCGGCCGCCAAGGCCGGCGTGGCAGGCATGTCGCGCGCCCTGGCGCGCGAACTGGGCAGCCGCAACATCACCGTCAATTGCGTGGCGCCGGGTTTTATCGATACCGACATGACCCGTGCCCTGGGCGACAACCAGACTGCTGCGCTGTTGCAGCAGATTCCGTTGGGCCGCCTGGGTTCGCCGGTTGATATCGCGCATGCGGTGGCGTTTTTATCTGGGCCGCAGGCGGGTTACATTACCGGAACCACGCTGCACGTCAACGGCGGCATGTACATGCAATAAGGGCGGCCCGGGCGCGGCAGCGCCCGGCGCACCAGAGGCATATCGTCATTTTTATCACGGCCAGGCGTTTGCATTCCTCAACGCTTGGCTATAATTCGCGGGATTTTTCCCCAATTGGAGATCTGCATGGAAAGCATCGAACAGCGCGTCAAGAAGATCGTCGCTGAACAACTTGGCGTCAACGAAGCCGAGATCAAGAACGAGTCCTCCTTCCTTGACGACCTCGGTGCCGATTCGCTCGACATGGTTGAGCTGGTCATGGCGCTCGAAGACGAATTCGAGACCGAGATCCCCGACGAAGAGGCCGAGAAGATCACGACCGTGCAGCAAGCGATCGATTACATCAATTCGCACGGCAAGCAGTAAAGCTCAGCCTGTATTCGCCGGCCGCCGCCCTTGCGGGTGCGGCCGGAAGCAGGGCGGTTTCAGGAGCGTCGTGCGGTCCGTGCGCGGGGGCGTCATCATGACGTTTCCGCGGCCGGGCAAGCCGCATGAGCGGCGCATCCGAAAACCGCCTTTCTTTTGTCTGTTTTAGGAGTCATCCGTGAAGCGACGAGTCGTCATCACCGGCCTGGGTATCGTATCGCCCGTGGGCAACGACATCACCCTCGCCTGGGACAATATCGTCAACGGACGTTCCGGCATCGGCCGCATCACCCGTTTCGACCCCTCGGCCATCACCACGCACATCGCGGGCGAGGTCAAAGATTTCGACGTCACCCAGTACATGCCCGCCAAGGAAGCGCGCCAGATGGATACCTTCATCCATTACGGCATGGCCGCGGGCATCCAGGCGTGGCAAGACAGCGGGCTCGACGTCACCGAAGCCAATGCCGACCGCATCGGCGTCATCGTGGGCTCGGGCATCGGCGGCTTGCCCCGCATCGAAGAAACGCAGACCGAGCTGCTCGCCAAGGGGCCGCGGCGCATTTCGCCCTTCTTCGTTCCGGGTTCCCTGATCAACCTGATCTCCGGCCAGTTGTCGATCCGCTTCGGCATGAAGGGCCCCAGCTATGCCGTCGTGTCGGCCTGCACCACGGGCCTGCACTGCATCGGCGATGCCGCCCGCCTGATCGAGTACGGCGATGCCGACGTCATGCTGGCCGGCGGGGCCGAGTCCACGGTGTCGCCGCTGGGTATCGGCGGTTTTGCGGCCATGCGGGCGCTGTCCACGCGCAACGACGATCCCGCCACCGCCTCGCGGCCCTGGGACCGCGACCGCGACGGCTTCGTGCTTGGTGAAGGCGCGGGCGTGCTGGTGCTCGAAGAATACGAGCACGCCAAAAAGCGTGGCGCGCGTATCTATGGCGAGTTCGCCGGCTATGGCATGAGCTCCGACGCGCACCACATCACGGCGCCCGACAAGGACGGCCCGCGCCGCGGCGTGCTCAACGCCTTGCGCAATGGCGGCATCAACCTCGACGAGGTCGATTACGTCAACGCTCACGGCACGTCAACGCCGCTGGGCGACAAAAACGAGTCCGACGCCCTCAAGCTGGCCTTCGGCGACCACGCCAGGAAGCTGGTGGTCAACTCCACCAAGTCCATGACTGGCCACTTGCTGGGCGCCGCAGGCGGCATCGAGGCTATTTTCACCACTCTGGCGGTCTACCACCAGAAATCGCCGCCCACCATCAATATCTTCAACCAGGACCCCGAGTGCGACCTGGACTACTGCGCCAACACGGCGCGCGACATGAAGATCAACGTGGCAATTTCCAACTCCTTCGGCTTTGGCGGCACCAACGGCTCGATGGCCGTTCGCCGGATCTGATTTGGACCACCGCCGGGTAACCGGTCACCGGCCGCTATGCGTGCCGGTGCGCCGCCCGCGCCATCTGACGCTGCTGGGCCGTACGGCCGTGGCAGTGGGGGCGGCCTGCGCGGCCTTGGGCGCCTGGTGGCAATACGGGCCGCAAGGTCTCGCTGCGCTGGCGGCGTCTGCCGCCGGCATTGCCGGGGTGCGCCATGTCGGGCGCCGTCGCGCGCCGGCGGTGCGCGTGCGCGCCGTCCGGGCCGTCGCGGGCAGCCGGCGCTGGCAGCTGCGGGTAGGGCGTCAGTGGCGGCCCGCCACGCTGCGCGACAGCCGACGCGGCGCCTGCTGGCTCGAACTGCGTTTGCAACAGACGCCGGCTGCGGGCCACAGAGTTACAAATCACCGGGTCGCCGTGTGGCGGCCCACCGTGTCTGCGGCCTGCTGGCGCCGGCTGTGCCTGCTGGCAGGCGCGGCGCGGCGCCTGGACGCGCCTGATCCGGGGGCGGCATGAGCGAACGCGACATCGACGCCGAGCTGGTCGCCCGGGTGCAGCGCGGCGACAAAAAAGCTTTCGACCTGCTGGTGCTCAAGTACCAGCGCAAGATCCTGCGCCTGCTGGGGCGCATGATCCGCGACCCCGCCGAAGTCGAGGACGTGGCCCAGGAAGCATTCATCAAGGCGTACCGGGCCCTGCCGCAGTTCCGGGGCGAAAGCGCCTTTTACACCTGGCTATACCGTATTGCGGTCAACACCGCCCGTAACTGGCTGGCGTCTGCCGGCCGGCGTCCCAGCGCGCCAAATGCAATCGAAACGGAAGACGGTGAAACTTTTAATGAAACTGACAACCTAACCGATATCAGCACGCCGGAAGCCGTACTGGCCAGCCGCGAAATTGCCCAGACGGTCAACGCGGTGATCGAGGAATTGCCCGAAGAACTCCGGACCGCTATCGTGCTGCGTGAAATCGAAGGTATGAGTTACGAAGACATCGCCCAGAGCATGGATTGCCCGATTGGCACGGTACGTTCGCGCATTTTCCGCGCGCGTGAAGCTATCGCCAGTCGGTTGCGTCCCTTGCTGGACACCGATGCCGAGCGTCGTTGGTAAGGAGCGGCAGTCATGCAATCAACAGCCAAATCTGCGGTAGAAGCCGATATATCCCTCGAGGAATCGGTTTCCGCCTGGATGGACGGCGAAACGTCCGAAGATATTTTTCCCGATCTCGGCACTGCGCAAGGCCGTCGTACCTGGGACACCTACCACCTGATAGGCGATGTGCTGCGCAATGCCGACCTGGCCGTGAGCCCCAGCGCCGGTTTCCAGGCGCGTCTGGCGCGCGCGCTCGATGCCGAACTGCCCATCGTGGCTCCGCAGCGGCGCCGGTCGCCGCTGCGCATGGGCCTGTCGGGGCTGGCCGTGGCCGCCGCCGTGGCCACGGTAGCCTGGGTGGCACATCCCTACGTCATGGGCGGCGCCAGTCGCCCTGCCGACACCCCCGTACTGGCCGACGCCTCGGGTGGCGAAGCGCCGGTCCTGCGCGACTACCTCGAAGCCCATCGCCAGATGGCTGGCCCCAGTGCGGTGCGGCAGGTCTCGTTTGATGGCGGAGCAGGACGTTGATCGCACAGCTGCAAGCGTTCTGTCGGCCCGCACCTGGCCGCGGCGTGCGGATGCGCAGGCCGCTGCCGGCCGCTGGCTGGGCCCTGGCTGCGATGTTCCTGGTTGCGCTGGGCACTGCCCACCAGGCCGCCCGCGCCGCCGACCAGGCCCCGCAGGCAGGCTCGCTGCAACTGCTCTACGACATCCAGCAGGCCGCGCGCAAACACGATTACTCGGGCGTATTCCTGTATCAGCAGGGCGAAACGATCCAGTCGTCGCGGCTGGTGCATGTCATCGACGGCACCGGAGAGCGCGAGCGCCTCGAAGTGCTCGACGGCCAGCCGCGCGAGTACCTTCGTCATAACGACGAGATCCAATGCCTGATTCCCGAGCGCAAAACCGTGCTGATGGAGCCGCGGCGCGGCGACCGCTTCCCGGGGTTGCTGCTGGGCAATCCCACCGACCTGGCCCAGCACTACAACATCCGTGCCCAGGACAAGCTGCATCGCGTGGCCGACCGCCAGTGCCGGGTCATCGCCATCGAGCCGCGCGACAACCTGCGATACGGCTATCGCCTGTGCGCCGACGTGGCCACCAATCTGTTGCTCAAGGCGCAGACGGTCGACGCCGATCGCGGGGTGCTCGAGCAAGTGTCGTTCACGTCCATCCGCCTGGGCGGCGAGGTCGATTCCGCAGAGCTTTCGTCGCGCTGGAACACCCGCGACTGGAAGGTGCTGCAGCCGCGCATCGAACCCGTCGACCTGGCCGCGCAGGGCTGGCGCATTCCCGCGCCCAAGGGGTTTGTCGCCGTCATGCAGGTGACTCGGTCGATGGGCGCCAACAATGTAAGCCAGCTGGTCCTGTCAGACGGCCTGGCCGCAATTTCCGTGTTCATCGAACCTTACGACAACCGGCGCGGCCATCCGTTGTCGTCGGGGGCGGTGCGTCGCGGCGCCATCAATATCTACGGCACGCGAATTGCCGATTACTGGCTCACGGCGTTGGGCGAAGTGCCCGCCCAGACGCTCGAACAACTGGCTACAGCCACCGAATACGTGCCTGTCACGTCGAAATAACAATAAGCCTGCAAAAGGTTGGGGAATTTTCGGAGTTCTCTTATGCAAAAGCTTTCAGTGTCGATGTCTTTTTTCCGGCGCTTCTATTTTGCGCTGCTTGCCAGCCTGATGCTGGCGGCGGCCTATGGGCCCGCGCAAGCCCAGACCTCGGCCGCGCCCACGGTGGCGCTGCCTGACTTCAGCGCCATTGTTTCCAAAGTCGATCCGGGGGTGGTCAATATCCGCACCACCGCGAACATCCCGGTGCGCACGCCCGGGCGCGGCAACGACCCGTACGAACTGTTCCGCTGGTTCTTCGGTCCCGACTTCCAGCCGCCGGGCATGCCGCAGCAGCCGCAGATGCCCCGCCAGGCGCCTGAAGAGCGCAAGGTTCCCCGTGGCCTGGGTTCCGGGTTCTTCATTTCCGAAGACGGCTATATCCTCACCAACAACCACGTGGTGGCAGAAGCCGCCGATATCTACGTCACGCTCACCGACGGCCGCGAATTCAAGGCCAAGGTCATCGGCACCGACGAGCGCACTGACGTCGCGCTGATCAAGATCGACGCCAAGGGCATGACGCCGCTGGCAATCGGCGATCCCAACCTGCTGAAAAAGGGTCAGTGGGTGCTGGCCATCGGGTCGCCGTTCGGGCTCGATTCCACCGCCACGGCCGGTATCGTCAGCGCCATCGGACGCGACACCGGCGAATACCTGCCGTTTATCCAGACCGACGTGGCCGTGAACCCGGGCAACTCCGGCGGCCCCTTGCTCAACCTGAATGGCGAAGTGGTCGGGATCAACTCCCAGATCGTGTCGCGCAGCGGCGGCTTCATGGGCATTTCGCTGGCTATTCCCATCGACGAGGCCATGCGCGTGGCCGACGAGCTGCGTGAAAGCGGCAAGGTGACGCGCGGCCGCATCGGCGTGCAGATCAGCGAAGTGGGCAAGGAAGTCGCCGAGGCGATCGGCCTGCCCAAGGCCGAGGGCGCGCTGGTCAGCAACGTCGAGGCCGACGGGCCCGCCGACGACGCGGGCGTCAAGCCCGGTGATGTCATCACCTCGTTCCATGGCGAAACGATCAAGCGTTGGTCGGACCTGCCCCGTATCGTGGGCGAAACCAAGCCGGGCACCCGTACCGAAATGGAAGTGTGGCGCCGTGGCAAGACCGTGACCCTGTCGGTGCGGGTGGGCGAGCTGAGCGCCAGTTCCGCCACCGCTTCGGCCGAGGCCCCGGTCGAGCGTGAATCCGCCGGCAACGCGCTCGGCCTGCGCGTGGTCGATGTGCCGGCCGACTTGCAGAAGCGCCTGGGCATCAAGGGTGGCGCGCAGGTGCGCAGCGTCGAAGGCACGGCGGAAGCGGCCGGCCTGCAGCCCGGCGACATCGTGCTGGCCGTCAACAATACCGATGTGTCCGACGCGGCCCATTTCAACAAGCTGGCCGACAAGCTGCCCAAGGGCAAGGCGGCTGGCCTGCTGGTGCGTCGCGGCGAGCTCACCCAGTGGGTGGCCGTAGAACCCGCGAAATAGTCGTTGCGGTATTGCGTCAGTCGGCGCCCCAGCCGGGGCGCCGAGCAAAATCGGGCGGCTACGGCGCCTACGCGGCGGCGCGAACCGTATAAAATAGCCAGTTGCCGCAAAAGGGGCGCCCAGCGCCCCTTGTTTTTGGCCGGTTGCCGCGGGCTTGGCCTGCGTTTGCGCCATTTCGGCGTTTTATCCGTGTCGCGTCCCCAGGCACGGCTTTGCTCCTGATAAGCCCACCGTATGCAGCATATTCGCAATTTCTCCATCATCGCCCACATCGATCACGGCAAATCGACCCTGGCCGATCGCCTGATCCAGCGTTGTGGGGGCTTGGCGGCGCGCGAAATGTCTACGCAGGTGCTCGACTCGATGGATATCGAGCGCGAGCGGGGCATCACCATCAAGGCCCAGACAGCCTCGCTGCAATACCAGGCCCAGGACGGCAAGACTTACCACCTGAATCTTATCGATACACCGGGGCACGTCGATTTCTCGTACGAAGTCAGCCGTTCGCTGTCGGCCTGCGAAGGCGCCTTGCTGGTCGTCGATGCATCGCAGGGGGTCGAGGCCCAGACCGTAGCGAACTGCTACACCGCCATCGAGCTGGGCGTCGAAGTGCTGCCCGTGCTTAACAAGATGGACCTGCCGCAGGCCGATCCGGATGCGGCGCGCCAGGAAGTCGAAGACGTGATCGGCATCGACGCATCCGAGGCGGTGCTGGCCAGCGCCAAGACCGGCATGGGCATCGACGAAATCCTCGAAACCATCGTGGCGCGCGTGCCGCCGCCCAAGGGCGATCCGTCCGCGCCGCTGCAGGCACTGATCATCGATTCCTGGTTCGACAACTATGTGGGCGTGGTGATGCTGGTGCGCATCGTCAACGGCGTGCTGCGTCCCAAAGACAAGATCCTGCTCATGGCTTCCGGGGCCACGCATCTGTGCGAGCAGATCGGCGTGTTCACGCCCAAGTCCCAGCCGCGTACCGAACTGTCGGCGGGCGAAGTGGGTTTTGTCATCGCCGGCATCAAAGAACTGGCCCACGCCAAAGTGGGCGACACGATCACCCTGGCCGGCAAGGCCGCCAGCGCCCCGCTGCCGGGGTTCAAAGAGGTCAAGCCGCAGGTTTTCGCGGGCCTGTATCCGGTAGAAAGCTCCGAATACGACCAACTGCGCGACTCGCTCGAAAAGCTCAAGCTCAACGACGCCGCGCTGATGTTCGAGCCCGAGGTGTCGCAGGCGCTGGGCTTTGGTTTCCGTTGCGGGTTCCTGGGCCTGTTGCACATGGAAATTGTGCAAGAGCGCCTGGAGCGCGAGTTCGACATGGACATCATCACCACCGCGCCGTCGGTCGTGTACGAAGTCGAGCAGCGCGACGGCTCCATCGAAGTCATCGACAGCCCGGCGCGCATGCCTGAAGTGGGCAAGATCAACGATATCCGCGAGCCCATCGTCAAGGTCACCCTGTTCATGCCCCAGGAATACGTGGGGCCCGTGATGACGCTGTGCAACAACAAGCGCGGCGTGCAGATCAACATGAGCTATCACGGCCGCCAGGTGCACCTGACATACGAAATCCCGCTGGCCGAGATCGTGCTCGATTTCTTCGACAGGCTCAAGTCGGTATCGCGCGGCTACGCTTCCATGGACTACGAGTTCCTGGAATACCGCTCGGCCGATGTGGTGAAGGTCGATCTGCTCATCAATGGCGACAGGGTCGACGCCCTGGCCATGATCGTGCACCGGGCCAACGCGCGCTATCGCGCCCGCGACGTGGTTACCCGCATGCGCAGCCTGATTCCCCGCCAGATGTTCGACGTGGCCATCCAGGCGGCCATCGGCGCCGAGGTCATTGCGCGCGAAAACGTCAAGGCGCTGCGCAAGAACGTGCTTGCCAAATGTTATGGCGGCGACATCTCCCGCAAGAAAAAACTGCTCGAAAAACAAAAGGCCGGCAAGAAGCGCATGAAGCAGGTCGGCAGCGTCGAGATCCCGCAAGAAGCCTTCCTGGCCATCCTGCAAGTCGAAGACAAGTAGCAAAAAAGGGCGCCTTAAATGAGCTGGAACTTCGCACTCATACTTTTTGTGCTGCTGGTGGTAACCGGCATTATCTGGGCGCTGGACGTGGCCGTGCTGCGGCGGCGTCGCGCCCAGCGGGCGCAGGCGGCTGCCGCCGGCGTAGACACCGCCTACACCACCGACGCGCAAGAAGCCGAGCGCATGCGCCAGGCCGCCGCCGCCTCGGCGTCGCGCGTGCCATGGTGGGTGGAATACGCCGTCAGCTTTTTTCCGGTGATCCTGTTCGTGTTCGTATTGCGTTCTTTCGTGGTGGAGCCGTTTCGCATCCCGTCGGGGTCGATGCTGCCCACGCTGCAATCGGGCGACCTGATCCTGGTGAACAAATTCACCTACGGCATACGCCTGCCCATCATCGACAAGAAAATCATCCCGGTGGGCGAGCCGCAGCGTGGCGACGTGGCGGTGTTCCGTTATCCGGTCGACCCGGACGTGGACTACATCAAGCGTATCGTCGGGCTGCCCGGCGACGAAGTCGCCTATCTGGACAAAAAGCTCTACGTCAATGGCAAGCTGGTGCCGCACGAGCGCGACGGGCAATACTTCGAGCCCGACCGTGTTTCGTATATTGCGCAATATAAAGAAAAATTAGGCGAAGTTAGCCACCAGATACTGCTTGATGAAGACAAATCGCAGATCTACGGGCCCATCTGGAAGTTTCCGGGGCTGGACCACTGCGCTTACGCCCGTAATGGAGTACGCTGCAAAGTACCCGAAGGGCATTATTTCGCCATGGGCGACAACCGGGACAATAGCGCGGACAGCCGCTACTGGGGGTTCGTCCCTGACGGTAATATCGTCGGGAAGGCATTCTTCATCTGGATGAACTTCAGCGATCTGAGCCGCATCGGCAGCTTTAACTGAACATGTCCCTCGCCACGCTGGAAACCCGCCTGGATTACCGCTTCGGCAGCGCGGCCCTGCTCGAGCAGGCGCTCACGCACCGCAGCCACAGCGCTCGCCACAACGAGCGCCTGGAATTCCTGGGCGATTCCGTGCTGAATTTCGTGGTGGCGGCCATGCTGTACGAACGTTTTCCCAAGCTCGACGAAGGCGACCTGTCGCGCCTGCGCGCCAACTTGGTCAAGCAGGCATCGCTGGCGGATATCGGCCAGCGCCTGGAATTGTCGCAGCACCTGCGCCTGGGCGAAGGCGAACTGAAAAGCGGCGGCTTTCGCCGGCCGTCCATCCTGGCCGATGCCGTCGAGGCGATTTTCGGGGCCGCGTTCCTTGACGGCGGCTTCGAGGCGGCACGCAAGGTCATCGTGCGGCAATACCAACCGGTGCTGGCCAGCGTCGATCCCCGGACGCTGGGCAAAGACGCCAAGACCCTGCTGCAGGAATTCCTGCAAGGGCGCAAGCTGGCGCTTCCGCAGTACACCGTCGTGGCCACGCATGGCGCTGCGCACAGCCAGCAGTTCGAAGTCGAATGCGCCATTCCGGCGCTCGAGATAAAGGTGGTGGCGCCCGGCGCCAGCCGGCGCGCCGCCGAACAGTCCGCGGCCAAGCTGGCGCTGGAGGCCGCCCAGGCGGCCAGCCCCGCGCGCGCCACGCGCAAGCCGGGCAAGGCCCGAAAAACCGCGCAATTGTCACTGCCCGTGGCAGTGGCCCAAGAGGTCAAATGAGCAATACCCCTTTCCGAGCCGGGTTCATCGCCGTGGTCGGGCGCCCCAACGTGGGCAAATCCACCCTGACCAACGCCCTGATCGGGTCGAAAATTTCCATTGTGTCGCGCAAGGCGCAAACCACGCGGCATCGCATCCATGGCGTGCTGACGCGCGAGCACGAGCAGTTCGTGTTCGTCGACACGCCGGGCTTTCAGACCCGCCATGGCGGCGCCATGAATCGCATGATGAACCGGGTGGTGACGCAGGCGCTGGCCGAAGTGGACGTGGTTGTGCATGTGGTCGAGGCCGGCAAGTGGACCGACGGCGACGCCCAGCTGCTGCCGCTGTTGCCGGATGCCCGCCGCACCATCCTGGTGGTCAGCAAGATCGACGCGCTGAAGCGGCGCGACGAGCTGTTTCCCTTTGTGTCCCGGATCGTGGCGCAGCATGCCTACGATGCCGTCGTGCCGGTCAGCGCGCTGAAGGATCAACAGCTGGACCAGCTGCTCGACGAGATCGCACGGCGGCTGCCCGAGGGCGAACCGATGTTCGAAGAGGATACGCTCACCGACCGTCCGGTGCGGTTCATTGCCGCCGAACTGCTGCGTGAAAAGATCTTCCGCCTGGTCGGCGATGAACTGCCGTATGGCTGTACGGTTGTCATCGAGCAATGGGAAGAAAACGACAAGAGCGCGCGCGTGGCGGCCTGTGTGGTGGTCGAGCGCGAAAGCCACCGGCCCATTCTGCTGGGCGCGGGCGGCGGGCACATGAAGCGCATCGCGACCGAAGCGCGCCAGGACATCGCCAAGTTGCTCGACAAGCCCGTGCACCTGGAGGTGTACATCAAAGTGCGCAAGGGTTGGTCGGAGCGCGAAAGCGCCTTGCGCGATCTGGGCTATGAGTAAAAGGGCGCACCGCGTCCTGGATTGCCCCGCCTACATGCTCCACGCCACCGCGTGGCGCGAAACATCGCTGATCGTCCAGAGTTTTTCCCGCGAGTATGGCTGCGTGGCCCTGGTGGCCAAGGGCGCCAAGCGGCCTTATTCGGTGCTGCGTCCGGTGTTGTCGGCATTCCAGCCGCTTACCCTGTCGTGGAGCGGGGCGGGCGAGGTCAAGACCCTTACCCGCGCCGAAGTGGCGGGCCTGCGGCCGCTGGCGGGCACGGCCCTGATGTCGGCCTGGTACATGAACGAACTGTTGCTGCGCCTGCTGCCGCGCGAAGATGCGCATCCCACGCTGTTCGACGCCTACGACACGGCCCTGCACCAGTTGGCGAGCGGCAGCCGCGCGGCGGGCGCCTTGCGGCGCTTTGAATGGACGCTGCTGCGCGAGACAGGCTACGGCATTGACGAGGCGGAACCCGATTTCAACGACCCGGCGATCGAGCCGGCCCTGCGGCGCGACCTGCGCGAACGGTTGGCGGCCAACCTGGCCGGGCGGCCCCTGGCGACTCGCCGCGTGCTGCTGGATCTGCAACGGCTCTAGCGCCATCGCGCGGTAACGTCGGCCTTGCCGTTGCGGGCCTCAGGGCGTTTTCGACAGCTCCGGCATCCACTGCAGCTTTTGCCCATCCAGGATCTCGTAGACGTCCACCGTCAGGTAGTTGCCCGACCCGGCGGTTACCAGCGTAACGGCCAGCTCGGGCTGCCCATCGCCGTCCATGTCTTTGAATTCCGCTTGCCGCAATTCGCCGTCGCGCGGGCGGATGATGCCATCGGCATAGTCGCCGACAGACAAGTCGCGGTACAGACGCACGCTGTACGTGCCGATCGAGGCAGGCTCGGCGGTTTCCTGGGCGACCACAATCGAGGCAGGCCCTGCTCCCAGCGGCACCACGATGGGTTGCGGCGCGGCGGCGTCGGCGGGGCTGGGGGAGCCGGCCCATTCGACCACACTGGCGCGATGGGTACGGCGGTCGACCAGGCACAGCAGGGTTTGCGCCGCCCCTTGCATGTGGGGCTGCGGCGCCCGCCCTCGGATCAGCAGCGCGGTCTGGCCGGATTGGTCGTCGAACTGCATGGGCATGCCCACTTGTTCGGTGCTGCCCAGGCCCGAGGCCTGTGCGCACAGGCGCAGCGCCTTGTCTTCTTGCTGCTGCCATGCGGCCGGCGAGCTGGCGTGGGCATCGTGTACAAACAGCGCGGCCGCAAGGGGCGCTGCGGCGAGTGCGGCGGCAAACGGCAACGAGGCCGGGGCGTGGCGGCGTTGGGGCATGCGGGTGCTCGTGTAGCGTAAGGAAGCGCCCATGATGAACCACGGGCGGCAGCGTGTCCATGGGGCTGCGGGCCGACGCCTGATTGCCCGCCGATGGCGGCCGCCGGCCGGCAGCCCGTGACGCATCGCGGCCGCGGCGTGCCCACGCGCAGGGAAAGCGCGGGCGGCAAAGGAAAAGGGCCCGCACATGGCGGGCCCCCAGGATTGCCGGTTGCCGTGGCAGGTTATTCGCGGTCACCGCCGAAGATGCCCAGCAGCATCAGCAGGTTCGAGAATACGTTGTAGACATCCAGGTAGATGGCCAGCGTGGCGGAAACATAGTTGGTTTCGCCGCCGTTGACCACGCGCTGCAGGTCTACCAGCATGAACGCCGAGAAGATCACGATGGCCAGGACCGAGATCGTGAGCATCAGCGCGGGCATTTGCAGGAAGATGTTGGCCAGGGC
Organism: Bordetella genomosp. 7; assembly: GCF_002261415.1. Lineage (NCBI taxonomy): Bacteria > Pseudomonadati > Pseudomonadota > Betaproteobacteria > Burkholderiales > Alcaligenaceae > Bordetella > Bordetella genomosp. 7. Next base: position 150,275 of record NZ_NEVI01000006.1, read on the forward strand.
CGCCACCAGAATGACCACGGCGCCGGTGAACAGCCATTTCTGCATGCTGGACAGGTCGCGCTTGATGGTGGTGGCCAGCGTGGCCATTGTGCCGAACACGACGGCCGTGCCGCCGAACGCGGTCATGACCAGCTGCGCACCGTTGCCCATGCCCAGCACGAAGCCCAGCAGGCGCGACAGCATGACGCCCATGAAGAACGTAAAGGCCAGCAGCAGCACGACGCCGAGCGAGCTGTTCTTGTTTTTTTCGATGGCGAACATCAGGCCGAAGGCGCCGACCAGGAAGATGATGGCGGACAGCCCGGGGCTGGTCATCATGATCTGGTTCACGCCGGTCTGCAGGCCGACGGCCGCGCCCAGCACGGTGGGGATCAGCGACAGCGCCAGCAGCCAGTACGTATTGCGCAACACTTTGTTGCGCACGACCTCGCCAGCCGTGCCGGCGTACGCGCCTGAGCGGTTGAAGGGGGAAGGACGGTATTCGTTCATAAACGGCTCCTGTGGGCGGCTAACGGTTTGCCCTGTGCAATTAGATAGCTAGGATACCTTACAGTTCCCTGAAAAATCCACTCGCATAGCGGACAACGGGGGCGGCAGGCATGGATTCAGCCCGGGCGCACGGCACGGACGGCGCGCTCGATCAAGGCGGGCAGTTCGGCCTCCATGCGGGCCCGCAGTCCGGCCGCCGCGTCGTCGATGGCGTGCTGCAAGGCCTGTTCCAGCTCGGCCTGGAGGGCCGAGCGCAATACTGCATCGGCGCCGGCCGTGGCGGTTCCGGCAGCCGCCGCCGCGCTCCAGGCGGCATGGGCTGCGTCGGCTCCGCCGGCCGCATCCGATGGCAGCGCCGAAGACGGTGTATCGGTGACCTGGGTCAGGATGGGCACCTGGGGCTGGGGGCGGGCCTGCTCTGCCGGCGCGGGCTGCGTGGAGCCCAGCGTGGGCTCGGCCCGCTGCGTCAGCGTAGGAATGCCAGGGTCGGAATAGTGGTGGGGCATGCGGGGCTCCGGATGGCGGCCTAGGACGCGCGGCCGGCCAGGTCGTGGCTGTGGGGCGTATGCCCGGCGGCGACGTAGGCGCGCCACCGCTGGCGTGCCGCCTGCCGATCGGCAGGGTCGTCGGATACGATTTCCAGTACGCGCATGAATGCATCGTACCCAGGCGGGCAGGCGTCGTCCAGATTGAGCAGCCAGCATTCGTCGCGACCGGCCGGGCTGGGTGTGGCGGCGGTCAGCGTGACCGGCGTGTCGGCGGCCAGAGGATCCGTGGCCAGCACATGGGGCACAAAAGAGATGTCGTCGAAGGCCCACAACATGCGGTCGAACGCGGCCAGACGGACGCTGTCCGAGCAATACACCACCAGCTGCTGGCCTGCCTGGTAGCGCTTGCGGGCGGCATGGCAGGCGGCCCGCAGGCGATCCGGGGCGCCGAAGGCAAAGTCGATACGGGTCATGGAACAAGCCGGCGCCGGGCCGGCGCCGCGGCGCGAGCCGCGCCAGCCGCCGGATGGGCGGCCGGGCGGGCTAGCCGCGGCGTGGATACCGGCGCGTTCACGTCAGGCCTGGTCGAGCAGGAACTGCATCAGCAGCGGCACGGGGCGGCCCGTGGCGCCCTTGTCTTTGCCGCCGCGCCAGGCGGTGCCCGCGATGTCGAGGTGAGCCCAGCGATACGCCTTGGCAAAGCGCGACAGGAAGCAGGCCGCCGTGACGGAACCGGCCGGCGGGCCGCCGATATTGGCGATGTCGGCGAAATTCGACTTGAGCTGGTCCTGGTAGGCGTCTTCGAGAGGCATGCGCCAGGCCGGGTCGAGCGCCTGCCGGCCCGCGGCCAGGAGTGCGTCCGCCAGCGCGTCGTCTTGCGTGAACAGGCCCGTGTTGACGTGGCCCAGCGCCACCACGCACGCGCCGGTGAGCGTGGCGATGTCGATCACGGCCGATGGCTTGAAGCGTTCGGCATACGTGAGCGCGTCGCACAGCACCAGCCGGCCTTCGGCGTCGGTGTTGAGGATTTCGATGGTTTGCCCCGACATGCTGGTGACGATGTCGCCCGGCTTGTTGGCCTTGCCGCTGGGCAGGTTCTCGCACGCGGCAATGAGACCCACCACGTCGACCGGCAATTCGAGTTCGGCCAGCGCCCGGAAGGTGCCCAGCACGCTGGCCGCGCCGCACATGTCGTACTTCATTTCGTCCATCGTGGCCGCAGGCTTGAGCGAAATACCCCCGGCGTCGAACGTGATGCCTTTGCCCACCAGCACGACCGGGCCGTTCTTGGACTTCTTGGCGGCCTTGGCGGTGTGGCGCAGCACGATAAAGCGCAGCGGCTCGTCGGAGCCGCGCGCCACCGACAGGAACGAGCCCATGCCCAGGGCTTCGACCTGCTTGCGGTCGAGCACCTCGACTTTCAGCGACTTGAATTCACGGGCCAGCTTCCTGGCGGTTTCGCCCAGGTAAGTGGGGGTGCAGACATTGCCCGGCAGGTTGCCGAGCGTGCGGGTGAGTTCCATGCCGCGCGCAATGGCGCCGCCTTCCCGCAGGCCTTGCTGGGCCTGGGTGGCGTCGCTGCGCTCGACCACTTGCACGATTTTCTTGAGCTTGGGCCGCGCGTCGCGATCGGGTTTGCCCAGGGTGGCATCGTAATGATAGGTGGCCGCGCCGGCGGCGATGGCGGCCGCGCGGGCGCGGGCGCGCACCGGAACGTCGGCGATGGGGTTGGCCGCCAGGGTGGACACCGCTTCGGTGATGCGGGCCGCCACGCAGGCCGACGCGAACCCCTGTTCGGCGGCGGAATGCGCGCGCGCGTTGTAGTCGCTTTGCTTGCCCAGGCCCACCAGCACGATGCGCTGCGCCGACACGCCGGGCAGCGCGCGCAGCACCAGGGTGGCGCCGGCGCGACCGCGGAACTCGTTCTTGACGACCTGGCGCACGACGCTGTTGCTGGCGCGATCGATGACATCGGCGGCCGGGCTGAGTTCGCCGTCGGCATACACGCCGATGCCCAGCGCGGCTGTCTTGATTTGATGCAGGGAAGCTGTGGTCTGTGTGCTAAATTCCATGGAGGATTCCCGTGTGCGTGGTGCAGTGCGGTTGATTATCCCGCATATTCTCACATGTCTCTATTCAAACGGTCTGTCGTCGCCGAGATCACCAGCCACGCGGGCGTGGTGTTCTCGACGCTGGTGGTGGTATGGCTCAGCGTGCTGCTGGTGCGATTGCTGGGCGAGGCGGCAGGGGGCACTATCGGGGCCGACGTCGTGCTTGGCCTGGCGGCCTTTTCCACGATTACCGCATTGCCCACGGTGTTGTCGGTGTCGTTGTTCATTGCGGTGCTTACTACCGTTACGCGCAACTATCGCGAATCCGAAATGGTGGTGTGGTTCGCCAGCGGCCTGTCGCTCGCCGACTGGCTGCGACCCGTGATGCGCGTGGCGCTGCCCACGGCGGCGCTCGTCGCAGTGCTGACGCTCCTGGCGTCGCCATGGGCGTATCGCCAGATCGCCGAATATCGCGAACGCTTCGAGCAGCGTTCGGACCTTTCCAAAGTCACGGCCGGCCAGTTCGCCGAATCGGGCGATGGCCAGCGGGTTTTCTTTGCCGAAGAGCCCACGCGCGAGGGCGACGAACTGGGCGCGGTGTTCGCGCGCGAGACAGGGCCCGAATGGCATAGCGTCATGACCGCCAGCAGCGCGCGCATCGAAACCGAACCCAACGGCGACCGGTTCCTGGTGCTGGGCGCGGGGCACCGCTACGACCTGAAGCCGGGCACGCCCGAGATCCGCCTGGTGGATTTCGACCGCTATGGCATGCGTCTGGAAAGCAAGTCGGGCGACCCGTTGGCCGAAGCCCGCGCGGCCGCAGAGCGGTCCAGCAAGGCCCGCCCCACCATGCAGCTGATTGCCGACGATACCGATAGCGCCTGGGCGCAGATCATGTGGCGGATTTCACTGCCGCTGGCCGCGCTGAACCTGGCATTGCTGGCGATTCCGCTGGGTGCGGTCAATCCGCGCCTGGGGCGGTCGGGCGACCTGCTGATTGCCGGGCTGGTGGGCTTGCTCTACATGAACGTGATCAACCTGTCGCGCGCGTGGATCAGCAGCGGCAAGCTGCCGTTCGGGGTAGGCGTGTGGGCGGTGCACGCGGTGGTGCTGGCGCTGGCGGCCTATTTGCTGATGCGCCGCCTGCGCGTGAAAGCGCCGCGCCAGGCAGCCTGAGCCCGCGCTACGGCAGGTAGCGCATGGCGCCGCGGCGGCCGGCCAGCAGGGGGGCATTGCGGGCGATCGAACGCCGCATGAAATCCCATAGCACCGACATGCGCTTGAGCTTGTGCAAGTCCTCGTGGCAGTACATCCAGAAACTGCGGGTGATGATGACGTCGTTCTCCAGCACGGGCAGCAGCCGCGCATCCTGTGCGGCGATAAAGCAGGGCAGGATGGCCAGGGACCGCCCCTGCAGCGCGGCATGGTATTGCGCCACGACACTGGTGCTGCGCAGCACGACGCGGCTGTCCGGCAACAGGTCTTCCAGATAGCGCAGGCGCTCGCTGAACAGCAGTTCGTCCACATAACCGATGAAGGTGTGGCCCGCCAGGTCCGCGCGACTGGCGATGGGGGCGTGGCGGCCCAGGTATTCGGGCGTGCCATACAGGCGCAGGGTGTAGTCGCACAGCTTGGTGCACACATACGGCCCGCGTTGCGGGCGCTCGATGGTGATCGCCAGGTCGGCCTCGCGTTTGGACAGGCTGACAAACCGGGGTACCGGCAGGATATCGAGCGTGATGTGCGGGTAGCGGCGCTGGAAGTCGGCGGCCAGCGGGGTCAGCACATAACTGCCGAACCCTTCGGTCGCGCCAATGCGCAGATGGCCCGACAGGGCCTGGCCGATACCCGACAGGTTTTCGCGCGCGCTCTGCATGGCGCTTTCCATCTGTTCGGCATAGACGAACAGGCGCTGGCCGTCTTCGGTCAGCATGAAGCCGCTGCTGCGCGATTTTTCGAACAGCAGTGTGTCGAGTTCCGCCTCCAGCGCGCGTATGCGGCGCCCCACCGTGGTGTGCTCGACGCCCAGCCGGCGGGCCGCGGCGCTGATGCGCTGGGTGCGGGCCACCTCCAGGAAATACCGTAATCCATCCCAATCCAGCAAAGCGGGCTCCTTTGGGCATTTATGCACAACGAATGTGCAATTTGTGCTGTTGCCTGGGGATTTTTACACATCTACACTAAGTCAGCCCTCGGGCGGCTGCAAAGCCCGGGCGACAACACTAATAATTCACCGGAGACAAACATGACGATGCACGCTCGCGGGCTGGCCGCCGGGTTATGCCTGGGCGCCTTGCTGGCCGGTCCAGCCGTGGCGGCCGACAAGCCGGCCGTGAAAATCGGTGTCCTTACCGACATGTCGGGAACCTATGCCGCAATGGGAGGCCCCGGCTCGGTGGCCGCTGCCCAGCTGGCCATCGACGATTGCCTGGCCGCCGAGTGCAAGGGCATGACGATCGAACTGGTTTCCGCCGACAACCAGAACAAGGCGGACGTGGGCGCAGCCCGGGCGCGCGAATGGTTCGACCGTGACGGCGTGACCGCCATCGCGGACCTGACCAATTCGGCGGTGGCGCTGGCCGTGCAGGGCATTGCGCGCGAGAAAAACAAGGTGGTGCTGTTTTCCGGTCCGGCCACCACGGCGTTGACCAACAAAGAATGCTCGCCGCTCGGCTTTCACTGGATGTTCGACACGTATTCGCAATCGGCCGGCGGCGCCAAGGCCACGGTGCGGGCCGGCGGCAAGACCTGGTACTTCATTACCGTGGACTACGCGTTCGGCCATTCGCTGGAAGCCGATACGTCCAAGGCTGTAAAGGCGCTGGGCGGAGAAGTGGCCGGCTCGGTGCGCCACCCCCTGAACGCGCCAGATTTCGCCTCGTACCTGCTGCAGGCCCAAAGCTCCGGAGCACAGGTCGTGGCGCTGTCCAACGGCGGCCAGGATACGGTCAATGCCGTCAAACAGGCGCGCGAGTTCGGTATCGTGGAAGGCGGGCAGCGGCTGGTGTCGCTGCTGATCTTCCTGTCGGACCTGCGCGCGCTGGGGCTGGAAAACGCGCAGGGCCTGTCGTACGTGGATGGCTTCTACTGGGATTACGACGATGCCACGCGCAACTGGTCGGCGCGCTTTGAAAAGGCGTTCCGCGGCCTGAAGCCGACCATGACGCAGGCGGGCGTGTATTCCAGCGTGCTGCACTATCTGCGCGCCGTGGCCGCCACGGGCAGCACCGACGGCAAGGTGGTCGCCGACAAGATGCGCGAGCTGCCGATCAAAGATCCGATCATGCGCAACGCCAGCATCCGCCCGGATGGGCGGGTGATCCACGACATGTATTTGTACGAAGTGAAAAAGCCCGGTGAATCCAAGGGCGGCTGGGATTATTCCAAGCTGGTTGCCACGATTCCCGCCGAAGAGGCCTTCCAGCCGCTGGCCGACTCCACCTGCCCGCTGCTGAAACCGTAAAGCGGCTGCCGGGGGCAGGCCGGGGGGCCGGCTCCTGGGGCCGGCCGCATCCCGTCTTTTACTAGGAGCAACCCCCATGAGTGCAGTCCCCACCGTACCGCTGTTGATCGGCGGCAAGCTGATCGAATCCAAAACCTCGGAGTGGCGCGACGTGATCGACCCGGCCACCCAGCAAGTAGTGGCCCGGGTGCCATTCGCCACGCGCGAAGAACTGGACCTGGCGGTGTCCAATGCCAAAGAGGCTTTCCAGACCTGGCGCAATACCGGGCAGGGCGCCCGCATGCGCGTGATGCTGAAGCTGCAGCAGCTGCTGCGCGAGAACACCGGCAAGCTGGCCGAAATGATTACGCGCGAACACGGCAAGACGCTGCCCGACGCCGAGGGCGAAGTCGGCCGCGGCCTGGAAGTGGTCGAGCACGCGTGCTCGATTGCCAGCCTGCAGCTCGGCGAATACGCAGAAAATGCCGCGGGCGGCATCGATGTCTACACGCTGGTGCAGCCGCTGGGCGTATGCGCGGGCATCACGGCGTTCAACTTCCCGGTGATGCTGCCTTGCTTCATGTTCCCGATTGCCGTGGCTTGCGGCAACACGTTTGTGCTCAAGCCTTCCGAGCAGGATCCGTCGTCGTCGTTGTTCCTGGCGCAGCTGGCGCTCGAGGCCGGCCTGCCGCCGGGCGTGCTGAACGTGGTGCACGGCGGGCCCGACATCGCCAACGGCCTGTGCGAACATCCGGACATCAAGGCCGTCTCGTTCATCGGCTCCACGCGAGTAGGGTCGGAAATCTACCGTCGCGCGTCCGATGCGGGCAAGCGTTGCCAAGCCATGATGGGCGCCAAGAACCATTGCGTGATCCTGCCCGACGCCGATCCCGAAGTCGCGCTGAACCAGTTGCTGGGTGCCGCCTTTGGCGCGGCGGGGCAGCGCTGCATGGCCGCATCGGTAGCCGTGCTGGTGGGCGAGGCCCGCAACTGGCTGCCGGATTTCGTCGAGCGCGCCAAGCGCCTGAAGGTCAATGCCGGCACTGACCGCGAGGCCGACCTGGGGCCGCTGGTGTCGCCCGGCGCCCGGCAACGCGTCGAAAGCCTGATCCAGAAGGGCGTGGACGAGGGCGCCCGACTGTTGCTGGACGGCCGGAACATCAAGGTGCCGGGCTTCGAGAAAGGCAACTTCGTCGGGCCCACGGTGTTCGATGGCGTGTCCGAAAACATGACGATCTACACCGAAGAGGTGTTCGGTCCGGTATTGAGCGTGGTGGGAGTCGACACGCTGGAAGAAGCGGTGGCGTTCATCAACCGCAACCCCAACGGCAATGGCGTCGCGTTGTTTACGCAGGACGGCGGCGCGGCGCGTTACTTCCAGAACAATATCGACGTGGGGCAGGTGGGCATCAATATTCCCATTCCGGTGCCCGTGGCGTGGTTCAGCTTTACCGGTTCGCGCGGATCCAAGCTGGGCGACCTGGGGCCCAACGGCAAGCAGGCCGTACAGTTCTGGACCCAGACCAAGACGGTGACGGCCCGCTGGTCTGCCCATGGCCGTGCGGTGAACACCACCATCTCGATGCGCTGAACCGCGCGGCGATCCGGCGCCCGCGGGCGTCGGATCGCCGCTGTGCCGGCGGTTCCGGCTGTTCCGGTGTCTGACACCATCGGTGTCAGACACCCCCGCCGCCCGTCGCCGTCCGGGACGTTCCTCGTTGCCAGGTTCCGGTGTCTGACACCGACGGTGTCAGACACCCCCCGCCGCTCGTCACCGTCCGGGGCGTTCCCCGTTGCCCGGTTCCGGTGTCTGACACCGTCGGTGTCAGACACCCCCTCGGTGTATAGTTATTACTATAAATAATATAGAGCTGGTTCTATATTACTTATAATTGGCCCTCTAACAGGGGCCACTATGAACCTGCAGCAATTCCGTTTTGTACGTGAAACCATCCGGCGCGACTTCAACCTGACCGAAGCCGCGCGCATGCTGTATACGTCGCAGCCCGGTGTTTCGAAGGCCATCATCGAGTTCGAAGACGAGCTGGGCATCAAGATCTTCGAACGCCACGGCAAGCGCATCAAGGGCCTGACCAAGCCGGGCCTGGCCGTGTCGCAGGTAATCGACCGCATCATGCGCGAAGTCGACAACCTGAAGAAGGTCAGCGACGAGTTCGCCCGCCGTGACGAAGGCGGCCTGGTCATCGCCTGCACCCATACGCAGGCCCGATACCTGCTGCCGCGCGTCATTCCCGCTTTCCGCAAGCAGTTTCCCAAGGTGCACCTGTCGCTGGCCGAAGGCAGTCCCGCGCAACTTGCCGAGATGGTGCTGCATGAACAGGCCGACCTGGCCGTGGCCACGGAATCCCTGGCGCTGACGCCTGGCCTGGCGACGTTGCCGGTGTACACGTGGGAACATACGGTCGTGGTGCGTCCGGACCACCCCCTGTGCGAGTTGACCAGCAGCGAAGCGCGCAACCTGACACTGGCCCAGCTGGCCGAGCATCCCATCGTGACCTACGACCGCGCCTTTACCGGCCGCACCACCATCGACGAAGTGTTTGCCAGCCAGGGCATCCACCCCGACATCGTGCTTGAAGCGATCGATGCCGACGTCATCAAGACCTATGTCGATGTGGGGCTGGGCATAGGCATCATCGCCGGCGTGGCGTATGACCCGCGCCGTGACGCCAACCTGGTGGGTCTGCCGGTGGGGCACCTGTTCGGCACCCACACCACGCGCGTAGGCGTGAAGGCGGGAGTCTTTCTGCGCGATTACGTCTACACCTTTCTGGAAATGATGGCCCCGGCGCTCACGCGCGATGTGGTCGCCGACGCGGTGCAGGGCCAGGGCGCCTGATTCCGCATTGCGCAGTCTGCCAGCCGGGCCCTTGCGGGCCGGCATTTTTTTTGCCCCTGGCACGGTCGATGCTATGCCCGGGAGCAGGGCGATAAAAATAATTAAATAAGAACCGATCTCATTTAAGTTGACTAAAAAATAGGAATCATTATCATTAACTCCGGTTCAACGAATCCGGGACAGACATCATGACATCAGCACTCAGTGCGGTAGTAGTGGGAGCAGACAGGCTGGGCAATATCCCCGAGCTGCTCAAGGGCCACAATATTGCTATCACGCACCACATCAGCGGTCGTGATCCGTCGCACCAGAAGAAAACGCTGCAGCTGCCTTCGGGCACCCAGCTGGTCATTTTGCTGACCGACTTCCTGGGGCACAACGTAATGAAGACCTTCCGCAACGCCGCGCAGCGCGGCGGCATCCGCGTCGTGGCCTGCCGCCGGTCGATCTGCAGCATGAAGCAGGCATTGCAGCAATGCGGCCTGTGCACGATGCATTGACCAGAAGGGTGGGGCCGGGCCACACCCGGCCTGCGCGGCCGACGTGGGCCGCAATCCGCGCTAGCGGGCGGGCGCCGCGGCCAGCCGGTCGATGTCCAGGCGGCGCGCCCCGTTATAGCGCTTGGCCCAGTAGGTCAGGGTCATTTTCTCGATGCGCACCACACCGCCCGCGCTGGGCGAGTGCACGAAGCGGTTGTCGCCCAGGTAGATGCCCACGTGCGAATAGCGCCGGCCCAGGGTGTTGAAGAACACCAGGTCGCCGGGCTGCAGCTGTTTTTTTTCTATCGAGGTTCCCATCAGCGCAATGGCCGAGCTGCTGCGCGGCAGCTTCATGCCCAGGGCCTGCTGCGCCGCATACGACACCAGCCCGCTGCAATCGAAGCCCGTGTCGGGAGACGAGCCGCCGTACCGGTAGGGCACGCCCAGCTGGTCCAGGGCGGCGCTGATGAGCGGCTCATGGGCGGCCTGTTGCTGGCGGGTCAGCTTGCGCGTGACGAGCGCGCCGATCGGGTCGGCCGACGCAGACGCCGCGGCCAGATCCTGGGCGTCGAGGATGCCGGGGTCGGCCACGGGCCGCAGTTCAGGCGCGGCGCAACCGCCCAAGGCCAGGCACAGCGCCAGCAGCCACGCCCGCCGGCCGGGCTGGCCGCGGTAGGGTTTATCGTGCGCTGCGGTGAAATACCGTTGCATGCCCGCCTGAGCGAGGCGCCTGGCCCCACGGATCGTGATGGAAGTTGCCGCGATTCTAGCAAATGACCGGCATTGCGGCGCGGCCGCACATGGGGAATTCCCCAATTCGCAAGGCAAGCCTGGTGCAAGCTTTAGCGGCCAAAATACGCCGTTAGAGGCCGAAGACGCCCGCTTACGGAGAGCACGTCCGTCAACGGAGACACGCATGCAGAAAACCCGCGACTTCCATCGCCGCTCTATCGACAATCGCGACGCATTCTGGCGCGCCGAGGCCGAGCGCATCCATTGGGAAATCCCGTTCGAGCAGGTGCTCGATTTTTCGCGCCCGCCGTTCGCCCGCTGGTTCGTCGGCGGCCATACCAACCTTTGCTACAACGCCGTCGATCGGTGGCTGCCCCAGCAGGCCGACCGGCCGGCGCTGATCTGGGTGTCTACCGAGGTCGATCGCGAGCGCGTCTATACGCGCCGCGAGCTGTACGAAGAGGTGAACGCGGTGGCCGCCATGCTGCGCGAGCAGGGGGTGGGGCGCGGCGACCGGGTACTGCTGTACATGCCCATGGTGCCCGAGGCAGTGTTCACCATGCTGGCCTGCGCCCGGCTTGGGGCGGTGCATTCGGTCGTGTTCGGGGGCTTCGCCTCGGTGAATCTGGCGCAACGCATCGACGACGCCACGCCCAAGGTCATCGTGTCGGCAGACGCCGGATCGCGGGCGGGCAAGGTAGTGCCCTATAAGCCCTTGCTCGACAAGGCCCTGGCCTTGTGCGCGCACCCGCCGGGCTCGGTCATCGTGGTGGACCGCGGCCTGGCAGACGCCGAGCGCCAGCCGGGCCGCGACCTGGACTATGGCGAACTGTGCGCGCGTCATCAAGGCGCCCACGTGCCGGTCCAGTGGCTCGAATCGTCCGAGCCGAGCTATATCCTGTATACGTCCGGCACCACGGGCCGACCCAAGGGCGTGCAGCGTGACGTAGGCGGCTATGCAGTGGCGCTCGCGGCGTCGATGGAATATCTGTTCGACGGCAAGCCGGGCGACACGTATTTCTGTACCAGCGACATCGGCTGGGTGGTGGGCCATTCGTACATTGTCTATGGGCCGCTCATAGGCGGCCAGGCCACCATTCTGTACGAAGGCACGCCCGTGCGCCCGGACGGGGCTGTGTTGTGGCAGCTGGTCGAGCGCTACGGCGTCAATACACTGTTTTCCGCGCCCACCGCCGTGCGGGTGCTCAAGCGCCAGGCCCCGGAACTGCTGTCGCGCCACGATCTTTCCAGCCTGCGCGCCGTGTACCTGGCCGGCGAACCCCTGGACGAGCCCACCGCGCAATGGATTTCGCAGGGCCTGGGCAAGCCCATCATCGACAACTACTGGCAGACGGAGTCGGGCTGGCCCATCTTGTCGGCCCAGCCTGGCGTGGAGCGCGTGCCCACGCGCTTCGGCAGCCCGTCGTTTCCGGTTTATGGCTTCGATGTGCGCATCGTCAGCGAAACCACGGGCGAAGATCTTGCACCCAATGAAAAAGGCGTGGTGGCCATCGCGCCGCCGCTGCCGCCGGGCGCCATGTCCACCGTCTGGGGCGATGACGAGCGCTTCGTGCAGACTTATTTCTCGTCCATTCCGGGCCGCCAGCTGTATTCCACGTTCGACTGGGGGCGCGTGGACGACGACGGCTACTGGTTCATTCTGGGGCGCACGGACGATGTGATCAATGTCGCGGGCCACCGGCTGGGCACCCGCGAAATCGAAGAGTCCATCAACAGCCATCAGGCAGTGGCCGAATGTGCTGTGGTTGGGGTGGCCGACACGCTGAAAGGCCAGGCGGCCGTGGCGTTTGCGGTGCTGAAGAATCCGGCTATGGCCGCCACGCCCGACGACGCCCTGGCGCTCGAAGGCGATATCATGCGCGTGGTGCAAGAGCAGCTGGGCGCCGTGGCCCGGCCGGCGCGCATCCGTTTCGTGGCGGCCCTGCCCAAGACCCGTTCCGGCAAGGTGCTGCGCCGGGCCATCGTGGCCGTCTGCGAAGGGCGCGACCCCGGCGATCTCACCACCATCGAAGATCCGTCCTCTCTCGAGCAAATAAAGGAATCGCTGCAATGAACACCAAACCCGCACTGACCGCCGAAGACGTCAAGAAGATCCTGGCCGCCGCCGAGGCGCACGCCGCAAAGAACGGCTGGGCCGTGACCATCGCCGTGGTCGACGATGGCGGACATGCGCTGGGTCTGCTGCGCCTGGATGGCGCCCCGCCGATCTCCGGCCACATCGCGCCGGCCAAGGCGCAAACCGCCGCGCTGGGGCGGCGCGAGTCGCGCGTCTATGAAGAGAACATCAACAACGGCCGGTATTCCTTCCTTTCGGCGCCGCTTCTGCAGGGCATGCTCGAAGGGGGCGTGCCCATCGTGGCCAACGGCACGGTGGTCGGCGCGGTGGGCGTGTCGGGCGTGAAATCTTCCGAAGACGCCGATATCGCGCGCGTCGGCATCGCGGCACTGGGACTGTGACGCGGCCCCTGCCAGCCGAGCCGGCCGGCCTTGCGGCCGGCAGCCCGGCTGCGGGCTGGACGAACCTGCTCAACCCCGGAGTCCGGCGTCGCGAGATCTGGGCCTGGGCGATGTATGACTTCGCCAATTCCGGGTACACCACCGTCATCCTCACGACCGTGTTCAGCACGTATTTCGTGGGCGTGGTGGGCCAGCGCGCCGATTGGGCCACGCTGGCGTGGACGGCGGCATTGTCGTTGTCGTACCTGGCCATCATGCTCACCATGCCGGCGCTGGGGGCGCGGGCCGATGCGCGGGCGGCCAAGCGGCGGTTGCTGTTCGCCAGCACCGTCGGCTGCGTGGCCGCGACCCTGGTGCTGACCCAGGCCGGGCCCGGCGACGTCTGGCTGGCGCTGGCCGCCGTGGCGCTTTCCAACTATTGCTATTGCGTGGGCGAGTCCGTGGTGGCCGCCTTTCTGCCCGAGCTGGCCCGGCCTGCGGCGCTGGGGCGCGTGTCCGGATGGGGCTGGAGCTTCGGCTATTGCGGGGGCATGCTCACGCTGGGGCTGTCGCTGGCGTTCGTGACGTTCGGCGAGGCGCGCGGCATGCAGGCCGCGCAGTATGTGCCGTGGGTCATCGTCATCACCGCAGTGGTGTTCGCGCTGGCCGCGTTGCCGTCTTTTTTCCTGCTGCGCGAGCGGGCGGTGCCGCACGACATGGCGCTGCGGGCGCCCAACATGCTGCGCCGCCTTGCCGCGGCGTGGCGCGACACGGGCGCGCACTACCCCGAATTCCGCCGCCTGCTGATGTGCGGGGCCTGCTACCAGGCCGGCATCGCGGTCGTCATCACGCTGGCGGCGGTATATGCCGAGCAGGTCATGGGGTTCACCCTGCCGCAGATCATGTTGCTGGTGTTCACGGTCAATATCGGCGCGGCTGGCGGGGCCTTCGGCTTCGGCTACCTGCAAGACCGCATCGGCCACAAGCGCGCCCTGGCGGTCACGCTGGCCGGCTGGATCGTCATGGTGCTGGTGGCCTATGCCGCCGTGACGCCCGCCGTGTTCTGGGCCGCGGCCATCCTGGCCGGGTTGTGCATGGGCACCAGCCAGAGCGCGGGCCGCGCCATGGTCGGAGCGCTGGCGCCATCCGCGCGGCTGGCCGAGTTCTACGCCTTGTGGACCTTCGCGGTGCAGCTCGCCGCCGTGGTGGGGCCGCTGACCTACGGCGTGGTCACCTGGCTGACCGGCGGCAACCATCGCCTGGCCATTCTGGTCACCGGCCTGTTCTTCGTGGGCGGGCTGATCCTGCTGTCGCGCGTCGATATCCGGCGCGGCCTGGCCCGGAAAGCGCTGCAGGGCTGAACCTGCCCGGCAGCGGCTGGTATCCTAATAAAGTCGCCGCCGGCCACACGGGCCGCGGCGCCTGTGCCCGCCTGCCGCGTAAGGTGCCCGTAAGAGCGCGGCGATACGGTTGGGCATAGGCAGCTGGTCATAATTTGCCAAATCACGAAACCGGAGACAAGCATGTCCAATACCATCGAATCCGTCCTGGTCGAAAAGCGGGTGTTCCCGCCGTCCCAACGCGCCGCCGAAGGCGCGCGCATCGACAGCATGGATGCCTACCGCGCGCTCTGCCAAGAGGTCGAACAGGACTTCGACGGGTTCTGGACGCGCATGGCGCGCGAACACCTTACCTGGGCCAAGCCCTTCACGCAGGTGCTCGACGAATCGGATGCCCCGTTCTACCGCTGGTTCGGCGACGGTGAGCTCAACGTGTCGGCAAACTGCCTCGATAAGCACATCAGCAACGGCAACGCCGACAAGACCGCCATCATTTTCGAGGCCGACGACGGCACGGTAGAAAAGGTCACTTACCGCGAATTGCTGGCGCGCGTGTGCCGCTTCGCCAATGGCCTGAAATCGCTGGGCTACAAAAAGGGCGACCGCGCCATCATCTACATGCCGATGTCGATCCAGGCGGTCGTGTCCATGCAGGCGTGCGCGCGGCTGGGCATCACGCACTCGGTGGTGTTCGGCGGCTTTTCGGCCAAGAGCCTGCAGGAACGCATCGTCGACGTGGGCGCGTCGCTGGTCATCACGGCCGACGAGCAGATCCGCGGTGGCCGCCACATCGCGCTGAAGCCTGCGGTCGAAGATGCCATTGCCATGGGCGGATGCGACGCCGTGACCAAAATCGTTGTCTACAAGCGCACCGGCGGCAATATCCCCTGGAAAGAGGGCCGCGACCTCTGGATGCACGACGTCGAAGCGGGCCAGCCCGACACCTGCGAGCCGGTGCCGGTCAATGCCGAGCATCCGCTGTTCATCCTGTATACGTCCGGTTCCACTGGCAAGCCCAAGGGCGTGCAACACGCGTCGGGCGGATATCTGCTCTGGGCGCTGATGACGGTGAAATGGACCTTCGACGCCCGCCCCGACGATGTCTACTGGTGCACGGCCGACGTGGGCTGGGTCACGGGCCACACCTACATCACCTACGGCCCGCTGGCCGCCGGCCTGACCCAGATCGTCTTCGAGGGCGTGCCTACCTATCCCGATGCCGGCCGGTTCTGGGACATGATCGCCCGGCACAAGGTCACGACGTTCTACACGGCGCCCACTGCCATCCGCTCGCTGATCAAGGCGTCCGAGGCCACGCCTTCCACGCATCCGCGCAACTACAACCTCGACAGCCTGCGCATCATCGGCACGGTAGGCGAGCCCATCAACCCCGAGGCCTGGATGTGGTACCACAAGAACGTGGGCCAGGAACGCTGCCCCATCGTCGATACCTGGTGGCAGACCGAAACCGGGGGCCACATGATCAACCCGTTGCCGGGGGCCACACCCACCAAGCCGGGCTCGTGCACGCTGCCGCTGCCGGGCATCGCCGCCACCGTGGTCGACGAAACGGGGGCCGAGGTCGAACCCGGCAAGGGCGGCTTCCTTGCCATCAAGCGCCCGTGGCCGTCCATGATCCGCGCGGTCTGGGGCGACCCCGAACGCTTCAAGAAAAGCTATTTCCCGCCTGAACTGCGCGGCTATTACCTCGCCGGCGACGGCGCGCAGCGCGATGCCGACGGCTATTTCTGGATCATGGGCCGCATCGACGACGTGCTCAATGTGTCCGGCCACCGCCTGGGCACCATGGAAGTCGAATCCGCGCTGGTCTCGCACGAGCTGGTGGCCGAGGCCGCCGTGGTGGGGCGTCCCGACGACACCACCGGCGAAGCCGTGGTGGCGTTCGTGGTGCTCAAGCGCGCGCGTCCCGAGGGCGACGAGGCGCAAGCCATCGCCCGGCAGCTGCGCGACTGGGTCGGCAAGGAAATCGGCCCCATTGCCAAGCCCAAGGACATCCGCTTCGGCGACAACCTGCCCAAGACCCGCTCGGGCAAGATCATGCGGCGCCTGCTGCGCTCCGTGGCCAAGGGGGAAGAAGTCACCCAGGACGTGTCCACGCTGGAAAACCCCGCGATCCTCGACCAGCTGGCCAAGCAGGTCTGATGTGCCGCCACGCAACCCGGCCGCGGCCGCCGGGGGCGGCCGGGTTGGCGCCTGACCTGGCGCCATGAAGCGCCGCGCGTGGGGGGTAGCAGGCGGGCGTGCGCCGTGAGCAGCAGCTACGACCGCAGGGGCCTGGCCCTGATGTTTGCCACCATCGTGGTGTGGGCCGGCAGTTGGGTCGCCATGAAATGGGTGGTTCCGTATATCGGTCCGTTCGATTTCGTGGCGGTTCGCTACCTGAGCGGCAGCGCGGTGTTGTTCGCGTTGCTGGCGATGCTGCGCCGCCCCTTGTCGATGCCGTCGTGGGGGCTGACCCTTTGCACTGGGCTGACCCAGACGGCCGCGTTCCAGTTCTGCGTACAGACCGCGCTGGTCACCGGCGCAGTAGGCACGGTGTCATTGCTGGCGTACACCATGCCGTTCTGGGTCGTGGTTTTTGCCTGGGCCTTGCTGGGCGATAAGCCGGGGCCGCGCCACTTTGCCGGATTTTTTCTTGCTGGGGCGGGGCTGGTGTGTTTCATTGCGCCCTGGGGCGGCATGGGAGACATCGCGGCCGTGCTGTTGGCTGCCGGCGGCGGCCTGTGCTGGGGCCTGGGCACTGTGCTGTCCAAACGCATGTTCAACCGCCATGCTCCCGACCTGATGACATTCACCGCCTGGCAGATGCTGATGGGCGGGGCCGCCTCCGTGCCGGTGGCCCTGTGGGCGCCGCAGGCGCCGGTGCAGTGGACGTGGCAGCTGGGCGCTGGCATGCTCTACATTGTGCTGATCGCCACCGCCGCGGGCTGGCTGCTATGGTTGTCGGTGGTGCGGCGCGTCCCTGCGTCCATCGCCGGCCTGTCCAGCCTGGGCGTGCCCGTGATGGCCACGTTGCTGGCCTGGCTGATGCTCGGCGAGCGGCCCGCCGCGGCCGAGATCGGCGGCATGGCGCTGATCCTGGCCGGACTGTGGGTGGTGAGCGGCGTGGGCCGCAAGCCGGCCTGATGCCCGCGTGGGCAGGACGTTACTTACTGGTACTGGAGTTCTTATGATCGATTTGCGCAGCGACACCGTCACGCGGCCCACGGCCGGAATGTTGCAGGCCATGGCCACTGCTCCGCTGGGCGACGATGTCATGGGCGACGATCCTACGGTGCAGCGTCTGCAGGCGGCGCTGGCCGAGCGCACCGGCAAAGATGCGGGCCTGTTCTTCCCGTCGGGCACGCAAAGCAACCTGGCGGCGCTGATGGCGCATTGCGGCCGTGGCGATGAATATCTGGTCGGGCAGCAGGCGCACACGTACAAGTACGAAGGCGGCGGAGCGGCGGTGCTGGGCAGCATCCAGCCCCAGCCGGTCGAGCACGCGCCCGATGGCACCTTGCCGCTGGACCGGCTGGCCGCCTCGCTCAAGCCCCACGACGACGCGCATTTTGCGCGTACGCGCCTGCTTGCCCTGGAAAACACTTTCCAGGGCAAGGTGATCCCGCCGGGCTACATCGACCAGGCGTCTGCCTTTGCCCGCGAGCATGGCCTGGGCCTGCATCTGGATGGCGCGCGCGTGTTCAATGCCGCAGTGGCCTCGCAGCGCCCGGTGCACGAGGTCTGCGCGCCCTTCGATAGCGTGTCTATTTGCTTTTCCAAGGGCTTGGGTGCGCCGGTCGGGTCGGTGCTGGTAGGCAGCCGCGCGCTGATCGATTCGGCGCGACGCTGGCGCAAGGTGCTGGGCGGCGGCATGCGCCAGGCCGGCGTGCTGGCCGCCGCCTGCCTGTATGCGCTGGAGCACCATGTCGAGCGCCTTGCGCAAGACCACGAGAACGCGCGCCTGCTGGCCGAAGGCCTGGCCGGCATCGATGGCGTGAAGGTGCTGGCGCAGGATACGAACATGGTGTTCGCCGAGTTCACGCGCGACGCCGAAGCCTTGTCGCGCGCGTTGCACGAGCAGGGCATTCTAGTGCGCGCGGTGTACGGCGGGCCCACCCGGCTGGTCACGCACCTGGATGTCAGCGCCGACGACATCCGCAAAACGGCGCGGGCGGTGCGAGACTTTTATGCTTGAGCGCTTGATGAGCGGTGTCTGACACCCTACGGGAGTCAGACACCAACGTCGGTCAGCCTTTGCTGCCGTTGCCGGCGAATGGGGCATCTGTTCCGGTGTCTGACTCCCGGAGGGAGTCAGACACCAACGTTGGTCAGCCTTTGCTGCCGTTGTCGGCGAATGGGGTATCTGTTCCGGTGTCTGACTCCCGGAGGGTGTCAGACACCAACGTCGGTCAGCCTTTGCTGCCGTTGTCGGCGAATGGGGCACCGGTTCCGGTGTCTGACTCCCGAAGGGTGTCAGACACCTACGACGCCCCAGAGTGTCCGGCACCCCCTGCGAACCCCGCCTTTCCCGCAAAGCGCGGCACACGGGCGTTTGGCAAATTCCAGTAAGCCAGGCCAGGCAACAGATCTGCGGGCTTCAGGCCGGCGTCCAGCAGGTGGCCTGCGGCGCCTGCCGCGCACGATACCGCAGGGTCGTGGCCGGGGCAGGCGTGCCGTCCGGCCCCGAAGGTCCATGGCACGTCGCCTTGGGGCGCCAGCGTGCCGGCGGCGGCCAGTACCACCAGTATGGTGGCCCCCGCCGGCACAACGTGGCCATCCACCGAAATGTCGTCAGCCACATAGCGTCGCGTATTGTGTATGGGCGGATCGTCTTGCGCGGTGCGCGCCACGATCTGCTTGCAATACTGCATGTTGCGGCGGGCGGCGACAGCCTGGCCGGGGTTGCGCGCCAGCGCGACCAGCGTATTGCCGATCAGTCCCGCTCCTGCTTCGCACGACTGGAACAACAGCCCGACCAGGTTGGCGGCGATGATGGCGGGTTCAACCAGCGCGCTGGACGCGTCGTCCAGCAACTGGCGCAGGGGCGTGCCGCGCGCCGGATTTTGCAGGTGCCGCAGCATCGCCGACTGCAGCCAGTCTGCCGCGGCGCTGCCCTCGGCCACCTGCGCGGCGTCGGCCGCGGCGCCCAGCGCCCGACGAAACCGCCGCACGGCCGCGCCATACGCCGGCAAGTCCGCGGCCGCTATTCCCAGCCGCTGCGCCAGCGCGTACACGGGGGCGTCGAACAGGAAGTCGTCCAGGGCCGCGCTTGTCGTCGGCATGTCGGGCCAGCAGGGCGACAGCACATCGGGCAGGGCGCGTAGATATTGCGACAGCAGCGCCTTGACGACGGTGCGTCCGGCATCGTCGCGCATGCGCACGAAGCGGCCGAACATCAGGCCTGCCGTCTCGCCGGCGAGCGCCGGCGGCACGGGTTGCTCGGCGGGCCGCACGCGCGCCGCGCCATGTTCCAGCACCGCGCGAACCGTGGCGGGGGCGCCGGCTATCCACAGGCCGAGCCCGGCGTCGTAATGTAGCGCCCGTTCCGCCAGGCGCCGGTAATAGGGGTACGGGTCGCTGTGAGTCACAGCTTCGATGGGGTTGGCGGGTTGCATGGCCCCAGTATGGATGCAGGCCGGGCAAGATGTTTCGACGCAGGCCGAAATGACGGCCATTGGTCAGGCGAGCAGCGCCGCGTAGCCCTTGCGCGAATCGGGCCATTGCAACGCCAGGCCGCTGGCGCGCAGGCGCGCGTTGCTGAGCCTCTTGCTTCCTACGTTGGCGGGCGCGGGGCCGTCGCCGGGCTCGGGCGCGCCCGCCATGCTGGCCAGGCACGCGTACAGCTCATGCAGCGGCAAAGGGGTGTCGTCGCAGCCGATGTAGGTGGGCTGCACTTGCGGCAATGCCAACAGGTGGTCGGCCGCGGCGGCGGCGTCATCGATGTGGATGCGGTTGGCCCAGTGCGGCGGATGGCGCGGGGCGCGCGCCGTGCCGGCGCGCAGCCGTTCGATCAGTTGCAGCCTGCCCGGCCCGTAAAGGCCTGCCAGGCGCAGGCTGACAGACGGCACAGAGTGGGCGGCCAGCCATTGTTCGGTATCGAGCAGGATGCGGCCATTGAAGCCCAACGGGGCGGGCGGGGTGGTCTCGTCCACCCATTCGCCATGATGCTCGCCGTACACGGCCGTGGATGACACGAACAGGACACGCGTGAGCGCGCCGGCGTCCAGTGCGCCCAGCAGCGCGGGCAGCCCGTCGCGGAATAGCGCCCGATAGACTGCCGGGTCGCGCGTGCCGGGCGCGGGCAGGTAGGCCACCTGTGTGATGCCGGCCGGCAGGCCGGCCAAGGTGGCCGGCTGCGCAAGGTCGGCCTGCAGCCACCGGATGCCATCGGCGGCATCGCGCGGCGGATGACGCCGCAGCGCCCAGACCTCGGCCCCGCGCGCCAGCAGGCGGCGCGCCAGGCGCAGGCCCAGGTCGCCGCAACCCGCCAGAAGGACGCGCTCGGCCATGACGGCCTACATGCCGCTATAGACGGGGCCTTCTCCGCCCTGCGGGGCTACCCACACGATGTTCTGGGTGGGGTCCTTGATGTCGCAGGTTTTGCAGTGCACGCAGTTCTGCGCGTTGATCTGCAGGCGGTCTTCGCCGTGGTCGTCCTTGATGAACTCATACACGCCGGCCGGGCAATAGCGCGACTCGGGGCCGCCATACTTGGCCAGGTTGACCGCCACCGGCACGGTGGGGTCTTTCAGCGTCAGGTGGATGGGTTCGTTTTCATCGTGGTTGGTGTTGGAGATGAACACCGAACTGAGCTTGTCGAACGTCAGCTTGCCATCGGGCTTGGGATAATCGATGCGCGCGCATTCGGACGCCGGCTGCAGGCAGGCGTGGTCTGGCTTGGTGCGATGGATGGTCCAGGGGATATTGCCCTTGAGCACCAACTGTTCGATGCCCGTCATGATGGTGGCAACGGTGCGGCCCTTCTTGAACCATTGCTTGAAGTTGCGCGCCTTGTTCAGTTCGGTATGCAGCCACGACGACTCGAACGCGGCGGGGTAGGCTGCCAGTTCGTCCTGGCGGCGATCGGCCACCACGGCCTCGAATGCCGCTTCGGCGGCCATCTTGCCGCTTTTGATGGCCGCGTGGCTGCCCTTGATGCGCGACGCGTTCAGGAAGCCGGCTTCGCAGCCCACCAGTACCCCGCCCGGAAATGCCAGCTTGGGCAGCGACAGCAGGCCGCCCGCCGTGATGGCGCGTGCGCCATAGGCGATGCGCTTGCCGCCTTCGAAGGTGCCGCGGATGGACGGGTGCGTCTTGTATCGCTGGAATTCATCGAACGGCGACAGCCAGGGGTTGGCGTAGTCCAGGCCCACCACCATTCCCACCGCCACCTGGTTGTTGTCCAGGTGGTACAGGAACGAGCCGCCGTAGGTGTCGGCATCGAGAGGCCAGCCGGCGGTGTGCACCACCAGGCCGGGCTTGGACTGGGCCGGGTCGATTTCCCAGAGTTCTTTCAGGCCGATGCCATACGCCTGGGGATCGCGGCCGTCGTCGAGCTTGAAGCGCTCGATGAGCTGGCGGCCCAACTGGCCGCGCGAGCCCTCGGCAAATATGGTGTAGCGGGCCAGCAGTTCCATGCCGGGCTGGTAGTGATCGGTGTGCGAGCCGTCGCGCGCCACGCCCATGTCGCCCGTGGCCACGCCGCGCACGGCGCCGTTTTCGTCATAGAGCACTTCGGCGGCGGCGAAGCCGGGGAAGATCTCCACGCCGGCGGCCTCGGCCTGTTCGCCCAGCCACTTGACCACGTCGCCCAGGCGCACAATGTAGTTGCCGTGGTTCTGGAAACAGGGCGGCAGCATCCAGCTGGGGGTGCTGCGCGCGCCGGTGCGGGTCAGGAACAGGAACTGGTCTTGCGTGACGGGCACGTTCAGCGGCGCGCCTTTTTCTTTCCAGTCGGGGATGAGCTCGGTCAGGGCCAGGGGGTCCATGACGGCGCCCGACAGAATGTGCGCACCGATCTCGGCGCCTTTTTCGAGCACGCAGACGCTAAGTTCGCGATTCTGCTCGGTGGCCAGTTGCTTCAATCGCAACGCGGCGGCCAGGCCGGCCGGCCCGCCGCCGACCACCACCACGTCATATTCCATCGATTCGCGTTCGGACATTACAGCGATCCCCTCTATGGTGCTTTCTATTGATGCAAGGAAGTAATATCGTCGATTGTATTGCAGCCGGCCGCCTCCCGCCCCGGGGCGCCGCCCACTGACAGGAGCCTCCCTTGACCCGGGATCACAAACCCGCCCGCATTCTCGAAGTCGGCGATATCCACCAGGCCGACGTGCCCATGCGCTGGGGCGACGCCGATGCCTTCAATCACATGAACAACACGGTGTACTTCCGCATGATGGAAGAGGCCCGTATCCAGATGCTGCGCGGCGGCGACTGGGAGCCTGCGCCGGGGCACGGGTTCATACTGGCCCATGCGTCGTGCGACTTCCTGAAGCCCTTTACCTACCCCAGTACGGTGCGCGTCACTCATCGTGTCACGCGTATCGGCCGTTCCAGCCTCGAAACCGAAGTGGTGCTTGAAAAAGCGGACGACGATGGCGGCCCCTATGCCCGCGGCCGCACGGTGCTGGTCTGGATGGACTACGAAGCCAATCGCTCGCAGCCCTGGTCGCCCGGCGTGCTGGAGCAGTTGGGCGCGCGCTGCGCCCCGGCGCGCGCAAGCCGTTAAAATCGGGCCAAACAAAAAGACAAGCTGGCGCGCCACCCCTCGCAGCCGCGCCTTCCAAGAATCCCTATTTCCAGGAGCTGGACAGATGGACAAAGTATATGCAAGCGCTGACGAGGCGCTGGCGGGGGTCGTCGAAGACGGCCAGATGATCGCCGTGGGCGGCTTCGGCCTGTGCGGCATTCCAGAGGCCCTGATCGCCGCGCTGCGTGATTCCGGCGTCAAGAACCTTACCTGCATCAGCAATAACGCCGGGGTGGACGGTTTCGGCTTGGGCCAGTTGCTCACCACGCGGCAGATCCGCAAGATGATCGCCTCGTATGTGGGCGAAAACAAAGAGTTCGAACGCCAGTACCTGGCCGGCGAACTCGAACTGGAATTCACGCCGCAGGGCACGCTGGCCGAAAAGCTGCGCGCCGGCGGCGCAGGCATTCCCGCATTTTTCACCCGTACCGGCGTGGGCACGATCGTGGCCGACGGCAAAGAACAGCGCGAATTCGACGGCCAGCAGTACGTCATGGAACGTTCGCTGGTGCCTGATGTGTCGCTGGTCAAGGCCTACATCGCCGACCGCAGCGGCAATCTGGTGTTTCGCAAGACCGCGCGCAACTTCAACCCCAACGTGGCCATGGCGGGCAAAGTCACGGTGGTCGAGGTCGAGAAGATCGTCGACACCGGCGCGCTCGATCCCGACCAGGTCCACCTGCCCGGTATCTATGTGCACCGCATCGTGCTCAACGAGCAACCGGAAAAGCGCATCGAACAACGCACCACTCGCCCGGCCTAAGGAGAACACGACATGGCATGGTCCCGCGATGAAATGGCCGCGCGCGCCGCGCGCGAGCTGCACGACGGTTTTTACGTAAACCTGGGCATAGGCTTGCCCACCCTTGTGGCCAACCACGTGCCTGCCGGCATCGAAGTCTGGCTGCAGTCCGAAAACGGCCTGCTGGGCATCGGCCCGTTTCCCACCGACGACCAGGTCGACGCCGACCTGATCAACGCCGGCAAGCAGACGGTTACCACCTTGCCGGGCTCTTCCATTTTCTCGTCGGCCGACTCGTTCGCGATGATACGTGGCGGCAAGATCAACCTGGCGATCCTGGGGGCCATGCAGGTGTCCGAAAAGGGCGACCTGGCCAACTGGATGATTCCCGGCAAGATGGTCAAGGGCATGGGCGGCGCCATGGACCTGGTGGCCGGTGTCGGCCGCGTCGTGGTGTTGATGGAGCACGTGGCCAAGAAAAAAGACGGCACCGAAGACATCAAGCTGCTGCCCGAATGCACGCTGCCCCTGACCGGCGTGGGCGTGGTCAATCTCATCATTACCGACCTGGGCGTGATGGAAGTGGGCGACAACGGCCTGAAGCTGATCGAACTGGCCCCCGGGGTCACCGTCGAAGAAATCCAGGCCAAGACCAAGGCCCGGCTCGACGTATCCGCTGTCGCCTGAAACCGGGCGTCTGCGGTGTTCCCGAACCCTGCTGCGGCAGGGTTTTTTCATGGGCGCTCGTGGCGCGCGCGGATGGCAGGGTATTCCCGCAGTATGAAAGCATATTTTCTTAATTAAAATTGCCATGAAAACAAATTTACATTGATGCCCTACCGCACTTTCATGGCCCAACCCAGCCCATCCGTCGCGGCCCGGAT
The DNA here is from genome assembly GCF_002261415.1 of Bordetella genomosp. 7. NCBI lineage: Bacteria > Pseudomonadati > Pseudomonadota > Betaproteobacteria > Burkholderiales > Alcaligenaceae > Bordetella > Bordetella genomosp. 7. The sequence goes on from NZ_NEVI01000006.1 coordinate 174,997, forward strand.
CGCCCGCGCCCAGCCTGATCTGAGCCGCGCCCAGCATCGCATGGCCGAATACGTGCTGGCGCACCAGTTCCGAGTGGCCACGATGACAATCGACGAATTCGCGGCGGCGGTGGGCGTGTCGGTGGCGTCGGCGAACCGGTTCGCGCGTGCGCTGGGGCTGCCCGGCTATCCGCAATTCCGCGCCGAACTGGCGCGGGGCTTTGAAGCCGCTCTGGAGCCGGTGGAAAAGCTGCGCGTGGAACTGGCGCATTCGGCGACTGCCGTGCAGGTCATGGCGGCCACGCTGGAAGAAGACATCCGCAATGCGCAGCGCACCCTGCAGGCGCTGGATGCCGAAGCCTGTGAACGGGCCGTAGACATCGTGCTGGCGGCCGAACGGGTTTTCATCATCGGTTTCGGCTCCAGCGGCTTCCTGGCGGGCCTGCTGCAGCGCAACCTGTGCATGCACCTGTACTCGTGCGAATCGCTGGCCGGGCCCGGCGGCGTTTCGCACGCCGCGCGACAACTGGCCCGCATGACCGAACGCGACCTGGTCATCGCCATCGCCTTTCCGCGCTACCTGGCCGACACGGTCACGCTGGGGCGGGCCGCGCAAGACGCCGGCGTGCCGGTGCTGGTGCTGACCGACAAACCCACCTCGCCGCTGGCGCCGCTGGCCACGGTAGCGCTGTATGCGCATACCTCGCGCCAACTGTCGTCCAACTCTGAAACAGCCGCCCTGGGCCTGGTCGAAGGCCTGTCCGCGGCGGTGGCCCACCGGGCCAAGAACCCAATTCAGGCCGCAGCCGGCGTGACCCAGTCCGTCATGCCGTGGCTTTTCCATGGTGCAGGAGCAGGAAAAAGATGATTCAACCGGTTATCGCGATCCACGGTGGCGCGGGCGCCATGTCGCGCGCCGCCATGTCGCCCGAGAAAGAACAGGAATACCTGTCGGCCCTGCGCGAAATCCTCCAGGCGGGGCAGGCGGTGCTGGCCGCCGGCGGCGCCGCGCTGGATGCGGTCACCGAGGCGGTGCGCCGTCTGGAAGACTGCCCGCTGTTCAATGCCGGCCATGGCGCGGTGTTCACGAGCGCGGGCACGCATGAGCTGGACGCGTCCATCATGGATGGCGCCACGCTGCGCTGCGGCGCCATCGCGAACGTTTCGCGGGTGCGCAATCCCGTACTTGCCGCCCGTGCCGTCATGGAACACAGCAAGCACGTGTTCTTTGTGGGCGCCGGGGCGGAAGACTACGCGCGCGCCCAGGGGCTGCAGATGGTGGATCCGTCTTATTTTTCGACGCAGGCGCGGCACGAACAGTTGTTGCGCGTACAGCGCGAAGCGCCCGGTGCGGCCGTGCTCGACCACGACGGCCACGCCATGGTGGCCGGCGGCCAGCCCGCGCCGGCCGACCCGCTGGACGCCGACAAGAAATTCGGCACGGTAGGGGCCGTGGCGGTAGATGCCCACGGCAATGTCGCGGCCGCGACCTCTACCGGCGGCATCACCAATAAGCAGGTGGGGCGGGTGGGCGACGCACCCTTGATCGGCGCGGGTTGCTACGCCAGCAACCGCAGCTGCGCCGTCTCCACAACCGGCACCGGCGAAATGTTCATCCGGGCAGTGGCTGCCTACGACGTGGCCGCACAGATGGAATATGCCGGCGCCACCCTGCGCGACGCCGCCGACCGCGTGGTGTTCGACAAGCTGCCCGCCATCCAGGGCAAGGGCGGGCTGATCGCCGTCGACGCGCAGGGCAACGTGGTCCTGCCCTTCAACACCGAAGGCATGTATCGCGGCTATGCCCGCGTGGGCGAAGACCCGGTTGCCGCCATCTACCAATGACTGCCGCACAACGCCGCCGCCCGCCGGGCGGCCAGTATGGGAACAAGCAATATGGTTGACCGTGCAAGCAGCCTTGCGCTGCCTGACAATCGTGTCGTACAGGTCGATGGCCTGAGCGTGCATTTTTCCACGTCCGAGCGCACGGTCGAAGCCGTGCGCAATCTGTCGTTTCAAGTCAGCCGGGGCGAAACGCTCGCCATCGTGGGCGAGTCCGGATCGGGCAAGTCGGTGACGTCGCTGGCGCTGATGCGACTGGTCGAACATGGGGGCGGCACTATCACCGGAGGCAGTATGCTGCTGCGCCGGCGCAATGGCTCGGTGGTCGATCTGGCGCGCGCCTCTGGCTCCACCATGCGCAGCATACGCGGCGCGGATGTGGCCATGATCTTCCAGGAGCCCATGACCTCGCTGAACCCCGTGTTCACGGCGGGCGACCAGATTGCCGAATCGATCCGCGTGCACCAGGGCATGGACGCCGCCGGCGCGCGCGCGGAAGCCTTGCGCATGCTGGAGCGCGTGCGCATTCCCGAAGCAAGCCAGGTCATGGGCCGCTATCCGCACCAGTTGTCGGGCGGCATGCGCCAGCGCGTCATGATCGCCATGGCGCTGTCGTGCAAGCCCCAGCTGCTGATCGCCGACGAACCGACCACGGCGCTGGACGTCACCATCCAGGCGCAGATCCTGCAACTGATCCGGCAGCTGCAGCAAGAAATGAACATGGGCGTGATCTTCATCACGCACGATATGGGCGTGGTGGCCGAAGTGGCCGACCGCGTGCTGGTCATGTACCGGGGCGACAAGGTCGAAGAGGGTGATTCCCGGCAGGTGTTCGAGCGCCCCGCCCACGCATACACGCGCGCGCTGCTGTCGGCGGTGCCGCGTCTGGGAGCGATGTCGGGCACCGATCTGCCCGCCAAGTTCCCCTTGCTGCGCGTGGACGCACCCGATCTGCCCGCGCCGGTCGAGCCGCACGATACGGTGCGCGGCGACGTACAGCCCATTCTGCGCGTCAAAGACCTGGTCACCCGTTTCGACGTGCCCAGCGGCCTGTTCGGCCGCGTCAGGCGGCGGGTGCACGCGGTCGAGCGCGTCAGCTTCGATCTGTACCCTGGCGAGACCCTGGCGCTCGTGGGCGAATCCGGTTGCGGCAAGTCGACCACCGGGCGGTCGTTGCTGCGCCTGGTGGAAAGCCAGAGCGGGGCCATCGAGTTCGGCGGCCAGAACATCCGCGACATGCCCGCCAGCGAATTGCAGCATCTGCGCCGCAATATCCAGTTCATCTTCCAGGACCCGTTCGCGTCGCTCGACCCGCGCGTGACGGTGGGCTTTTCCATCATGGAGCCGCTGCTCGTGCACGGCATCGCCAAGGGCGCGCAGGCCCGCGAGCGGGTGGCCTGGCTGCTCGAAAAAGTGGGCTTGCCGCCGGAGCATGCCAGCCGCTATCCCCACGAGTTTTCCGGCGGCCAGCGCCAGCGCATTGCCATCGCTCGCGCGCTGGCCCTGAATCCCAAGGTGGTGGTGGCCGACGAGGCCGTCTCGGCATTGGATGTTTCCATCCAGGCGCAGATCGTCAACCTGATGCTGGACCTGCAGCGCGAACTGGGCGTGGCGTTCCTGTTCATTTCGCACGACATGGCCGTGGTGGAGCGCGTCAGCCACCGCGTGGCGGTGATGTACCTGGGCCAGATCGTCGAGATCGGCCCGCGGCGGGCCATCTTCGAGAACCCGCAGCATCCATACACGCGCAAGCTGATGGACGCGGTGCCCATCGCGGATCCCTCGCGCCGGCATCTGGCGCGCGAGCTGCTGTCCGATGAGATCCCCAGCCCGATACGGGCCGTCGGCGACGAACCGGTGGTCCAGCCGCTGGTGCAAGTGGCACCGCGGCATTTTGTCGCCCGGCATCGCATTGCCGGCGCCTATTGATAAGCAAGCCGTCTGTAGACCCCAAGGAGCCTGTTCATGAGTAATCGAGTCAAACCGCTGTTGCGGCGCAAAACCCTGGCGGCCAGCCTGCTGGCGCTGTCCGCGCTGACCTTCGGCGGCGCCGCCTACGCGGCCAAGGACGTGGTGCTGGCGCTGAGTTCGCAGGCCGAGACACTCGACCCGTACAACACCAACACCACGCTCACCACTGCGGTGACCAAGTCGTTCTACGAAGGTCTCTTCGAATTCGACAAAGACCTGAAGATCAAGCCAGTGCTCGCCGAAAGCTACGAAGTGGCTCCCGATGGCCTGGTGTACACGTTCAAGTTGCGCCAGGGCGTGAAGTTCCACGATGGTACGGACTTCAACGCGGCGGCCGTGAAGACCAATCTCGAACGCGTCCTCAATCGCGACAACCGCCTGGCGCGCTACAACCAGTTCAACCGCATCGACAAAGTCGAGGCCGTCGACGACCACACGGTGCGCATCACGCTGAAAGAGCCGTTCGCGCCTTTCATCAACTCGCTGGCCCACGCCTCGGCCGCCATGATCTCGCCGGCCGCGCTGGAAAAATACGGCAAGGAAATTGCGTTCAACCCGGTAGGCACCGGCCCGTTCGTGTTCGACGGCTGGAAGCAGACCGACTACGTGCGCGGCAAGAAGTTCGACGGTTACTGGAAGAAGGGCTACCCCAAGGTCGACAGCGTTACCTGGAAGCCCGTGCTCGAGAACAGCACGCGGGCGGCCATGCTGCAGACCGGCGAAGCCGATTTCGCGTATACGCTGCCGTACGAGCAGGCCGCGCAATTGGACAAGAGCGACAAGCTCGACGTCATCACCGGCGACTCCATCGTCACGCGCTACGTCAGCTTCAACGTCCAGCACAAGCCTTTCGACAACGTGAAAGTGCGCCAGGCCATCAATTACGCCATCAATCGCGAGGCCCTGGCCAAGGTGGCGTTCTCCGGCTACGCCTTCCCCGCCCAGGGCATCGTGCCGCAGGGCGTGGCCTATGCGCACAAGATCGAGCCGTGGCCCTACGATCCCAAGAAGGCCAAGGAACTGTTGGCCGAGGCCGGCTATCCCGACGGCTTCGAATCGGTGCTGTGGGGCGGCTACGCCAACTCCACGACGCAGAAGGTTCTGCAGTTCCTGCAGCAGCAACTGCGCCAGGTGGGCATCAAGGTGCAGGTGCAGGCCCTGGAAGTGGGGCAGCGCACGGAATGGGTGCAGCAGGCGCCCGAACCTGCCAAGGCGCCCGTGCGCATGTACTACGCCGGCTGGTCCGCTTCCACCGGCGAGGCCGACTGGGCGCTGCGTCCGTTGCTGGCATCCGAAGCGTTTCCGCCCCGGTTGAACAACACCGCCTACTACAAGAACGATGTGGTGGACGCCAATATCGCCAAGGCCCTGCGTTCGGTCGATGACCAGGAAAAGGCGCAGCTGTACAAAGAGGCGCAAGAGCAGATCTGGAAAGACGCGCCGTGGGCCGCGCTGGTCACCGAGCGCACGCTGTACGCCCGCAGCAAGAGGCTCGACGGTGTGTACGTGATGCCCGACGGCAACATCAACACCGGCGAAATCACGCTTTCCGAGTAAGCGGCCGCCAGGCTGCAACACGGACGATGCGCGGGGCGCCCCGCGTCCCGCGCATCGCCGACCAGGTTGAAAAATGCTGAATTACTTCCTCAAGCGGCTGGTTGGGCTGGTGCCCACGCTATTGATCGTGGCGGTGCTGGTGTTCCTGTTCGTGCACATGCTGCCGGGCGACCCCGCGCGCCTGGCGGCAGGGCAGGACGCCGATCTTGAAACCGTTGAACTGGTGCGCGCGGAACTGGGGCTGGACAAGCCGCTGCCCGAACAATTCGTGCGCTTTTTCACCAATATCGTCCAGGGCGACCTGGGCACATCGATGCGCACGCGGCGTCCGGTATCCACCGAGATCGCCGAGCGCTTCATGCCTACGCTGCTGTTGACGCTGGTCAGCATGGCCTGGTCGGTGCTGTTCGGCATGACCATCGGCATTTTTTCCGCGGTGTTCCGCAACCGGTGGCCCGATCGCCTGGGCATGACGCTGGCCGTGTCGGGAATTTCGTTCCCGGCGTTCGCGCTGGGCATGCTGCTGATGCAGGTGTTCTCGGTGAACCTGGGCTGGCTGCCCACGGTGGGGGCCGACAGCTGGAAACACTACATCCTGCCGTCGCTCACGCTGGGCGCCGCGGTGGCCGCCGTGATGGCGCGCTTCACGCGCGCATCATTTGTCGAAGTCATCCAGGAAGATTTCGTGCGCACGGCCCGCGCCAAGGGGTTGCGCGAGCGTGTCGTCATCGTCAAGCATACGCTGCGCAACGCGCTCATTCCCGTGGTCACCATGATGGGGCTGCAGTTCGGTTTCCTGCTGGGCGGCTCCATTGTTGTCGAGGCGGTCTTCAACTGGCCCGGGCTGGGCCGGCTGCTGGTCGATTCGGTCAACATGCGCGACTATCCCGTCATCCAGGCGCTGGTCCTGTTGTTCTCGCTCGAGTTCATCCTGATCAACCTGGTCGTGGACATGCTCTATGGTTTCATCAACCCCACCATACGCTACAAATGAGGCGGCCATGACACAGACGACCGCCGTGAATGCCGGCATCAATACTGCCACCAACGTGCGAACCCCCTGGGGCGAATTCTGGCGCAAGTTCCGCAAGCAGCATGTGGGCGTAGCCGCCCTGGTGTTCGTGCTGCTGCTGGTGCTGGTCGCCGTGCTGGCGCCCTGGATCACGCCGTACGACGCCGAGAATTACTTCGACTACGACATGATCAACACCGGGCCGTCCGCGGCCCACTGGTTCGGCGTAGACCCGCTGGGCCGCGATATCTTCAGCCGCATCCTGGCCGGCGCGCGCATTTCGCTGGCGGCCGGCTTCCTGTCGGTGCTGCTGGGCGGCCTGGTGGGCACTGCCCTGGGGCTGCTGGCCGGCTACTACGAAGGCTGGTGGGACCGCATCACCATGCGGATCTCGGACGTGCTGTTCGCCTTTCCGGGCATCCTGCTGGCCCTGGGCGTGGTCGCCATTCTGGGCAGCAGCATGGTCAACGTCGTGGTGGCGGTGTCGGTGTTCAGCGTGCCGGCCTTTGCCCGCCTGGTGCGCGGCAATACGCTTGCCCTCAAGCACCTGACCTACATCGAGGCCACCAAGAGCATCGGCGCTTCCGACTGGACCATCCTGATGCGCCACATCCTGCCGGGCACCATTTCGTCCATCGTGGTGTACTTCACCATGCGCGTGGGCACATCCATCATTACGGCGGCCAGCCTGTCGTTCCTGGGCATGGGCGCGCAGCCGCCCACGCCCGAATGGGGCGCCATGCTCAATGAGGCTCGCGCCGACATGGTAAACGCCCCCCACGTGGCCCTGTTCCCCAGCCTGGCCATCTTCTTCACCGTGCTGGCGTTCAACCTGCTGGGCGACGCCTTGCGCGATGCCCTCGATCCCAAGATCGACCGCCTGTAGTCCGGCCCGATGAATACGCAATCGATCATTCCGCGCGTCGGCATGTTGCCGGCGGGCCCCCTGGACGCCATCAGCGACGTGCGCGGCGTAACCGTCGGCCACTGCACGCTGGCCGATGCAGCCCTGCAGACCGGCGTCACCGTGGTGCGTCCGCACCAGGGCGACGTCTACCGCGACAAGGTGCCGGCCGCCGCCGCGGTGCTCAATGGCTTCGGCAAGAGCGTGGGGCTGGTGCAGGTGCGAGAGCTCGGCGTGCTCGAAACGCCGCTGGCGCTGACCAACACTTTTGGCGTGGGCACGGTCGCCAATGCGCAGATCCGCGCGGCCCTGGCGGCCAACCCGTCCATCGGCCGCGATTGGCCCACTGTCAATCCGCTGGTGTTCGAGTGCAATGACGGGTATCTCAACGACATCCAGGCGCTGGCGGTGCAAGAAACGCACTATGCCCAGGCGCTGGGCGCGGCCGATGCCCATTTTGCCCAGGGCTCGGTGGGGGCGGGGCGCGGCATGTCGTCATTCTCGCTGAAGGGCGGCATCGGATCGGCGTCGCGCGTGGCAGAGATCCAGCCCGGCCTGCGTTACACCGTTGGAGCGCTGGTGCTGGCCAACTTCGGCAGGCTGCCCGCCCTGACGATCGCGGGCCGCCCATTCGGCCGCGAGCTGGCGCTGCGGCAGGATCGGGCCGTGGCCGCCGATGCGGCGCGCCCGGAGCAGGGCTCTATCATTCTGCTGCTGGCCACCGACGCGCCTCTGGATGCGCGGCAGTTGCGGCGCGTGGCGTTGCGCGCCGGGGCCGGGCTGGCCCGCACCGGGTCGGTGTTCGGCCATGGAAGCGGCGACATCGCCCTGGCGTTTTCCACTGCCTACACCGTTCCGCACCTGGCCGAACGCGGCATGCCGGCCGTGTCCATGTTGCACGAAACCCGCATCGACCCCTTGTTCGAGGCGGCCGCCGAATCCTGCGAACAGGCCATCGTGGCGGCCCTGTGGCACGCCGAATCGGTCACCGGGCGCGACGGCCACCGTCGCGCCTGCATCCGCGAAGCCGCGCCCGAATGGCGCCAATGGCTGGCCCGCACCGAACTGTAGGCCGGCTTGTCGGGCCGTCACGGGCCCATACTCTTTCTAGCCCGCATCTATGAAAATCCTGATTTCCACCGACATCGAGGGCGTGGCCGGCGTATTTCACGCCGAGCAGACGCGGCCGGGCAACGGCGAATACGAACGCGCGCGCGCCTGGATGACCGGCGAGGCCAATGCCGCCATCGAAGGCGCGTTCGACGGCGGCGCCGACGAGGTGCTGGTCAACGATTCGCACGGCGGCTTTCGCAACCTGTTGCCCGACGCGCTCGATGCGCGGGCGCGCGTCGTGCTGGGCAAGCCGCGTTACCTGGGCATGATGGGCGGCCTGGAAGAATCCTGCGACGCGGTCTGCCTGGTGGGCTACCACGCACGTTCGCAGGCGCGCGGCATACTGGCGCATACGATCAACAGTTTTGCGTACGCGCGCATATTCATCAACGGCGTCGAGCTGGGTGAAGCCGGCCTGTACGGAGCGCTTGCCGGCGAACTGGGCGTGCCCGTGATCATGGCCAGCGGCGATGATGTCTTCATCGAAGAGACTCGGCCGCTGTTCCCGCGCGCCCGCTGGGTGCAGACCAAGGTGGCGCACGGACAGGGCAGCGGCGTGTCGCTGTCGCCCGCGGCCGCGCGCCAGGCCATTGCGGCCGCGGTCCGGGACGCCGTGCGCGAGGCCGGCCAGGCGGTTCCCCTGCGTATCGCGCCGCCTATAGAATGCCGGTTGCAGACACAGAGCACGGCGTTGGCCGATCTGTTCTGCATGTGGCCCACGCTGGAGCGCGTGGACGGCGTGACCTTGCGCTTTACCGTAGAAAGCATGCAGGCCGCCATCCGCACGCTGAATTGCCTGTCGGCCATGTCGTCCATGTTGCGCTGAGGAACCCCATGTCCCCCACCGATACCCGTATCGCCAGGCTCAGGCAGGCCATGCGCCGCCGCGGCCTGGATGCCTGCATCATTCCGTCGGCCGACCCGCATCTGTCCGAATACCTGCCGGCCCGCTGGCAGGGGCGCGAGTGGCTCAGCGGGTTCACCGGATCGGTGGGCACGGTGGTGGTCACGGCCGATTTCGCCGGCCTGTGGGTCGACAGCCGCTATTGGGTCCAGGCCGAGGCTCAACTGGCCGGAACCGGCATGCAACTGATGAAAATCGCCGCCGCGAACACGCCCGGCCACGTCGAATGGCTGGCCTCGCGCCTGCGCGCCGGCCAGCGCGTGGGTGTGGACGGCAACGTGCTGGGGCTGTCGGCATTCCGCGCCTTGTGGGCCGCCCTGCAGCCGCTGGGAGCCAGCCTGGACATCCTGGCCGACCCGCTGGCAGATGTCTGGACGGACCGTCCCGGCCTGCCCGACGCCCCGGTGTATCCCCACGAGCCGCCTTATGCCTGCGCCAGCCGCGCCGACAAACTGGCCCGGTTGCGTCAAGCCATGCGCTCGCACGGCGCGGATGTCCACCTGGTGTCCACACTGGACGACATTGCCTGGCTTCTGAATCTGCGCGGCGCAGACGTGCCCTACAACCCGGTGTTCCTTGCCCACGCGCTGGTCGGCCCGGACCACGCCACGCTGTTCGTGGGCGACGGCAAGATCAGCGCGGCCCTGCGCGCCTCGCTCGCCGCCGACGGTATCGACGTGGCTCCGTATGGGCTGGCGGCCGAGGCGCTGGGCTCCCTGCAGCGCGACCAGGTCCTGCTGATCGACCCGGCGCGCGTGACGTGCGGGGTGTTCCATGCCATGGACCCCGAAGTGCCCCGCATCGAAGCCATCAACCCCACCACGCTGTTCAAATCGCGCAAGTCCGAAGCCGAGCTCGCGCATGTGCGCCAGGCGATGGAACAGGACGGCGCGGCGCTGTGCGAGTTCTTCGCATGGTTCGAAGACAGCCTGGGCAAGCAAGTCATCAGCGAGCTCACCATCGACGAGCAGATCACGGCGGCGCGCGCGCGCCGCCCCGGCTACGTGTGCCCCAGCTTCGCCACCATTGCCGGCTTCAACGCCAACGGCGCCATGCCGCACTACCGCGCGACACCGGAATCGCATGCGGTGATCGAAGGCGACGGCCTGCTGCTCATCGATTCCGGCGGGCAGTATCTGGGCGGCACCACCGACATCACGCGGGTAGTCGCGGTGGGGCGGCCCAGCGCCGACCAGAAGGTCGATTTCACGCTGGTGCTCAAGGGCATGATCGCCCTGTCGCGCGCCGCGTTCCCCCGCGGCACGCCGTCGCCCATGCTCGACGCCATTGCCCGCGCGCCCATCTGGCAGGGCGGGGCGGAATACGGCCACGGAACCGGCCATGGCGTCGGGTATTTCCTGAATGTGCACGAGGGCCCGCAGGTGATCTCGTACCGCGCCGCCCCGGGCCCCCATACGGCCATGGAGCCGGGCATGATCACCTCCAACGAGCCGGGCATCTACCGGCCGGGCCGTTGGGGCGTGCGCATCGAAAACCTGGTGGCCAACCGGAGCTGGCTCGAAAACGAGTCGGGCGAGTTCCTGTGTTTCGAGACGCTCACCCTGTGTCCCATCGACACCCGCTGCATCGACGCATCGTTGCTGCGGCCCGACGAAATCGCCTGGCTGGACGACTATCATCGCACGGTCCGCGAGCGCGTCGCCCCCCTGGTGCAGGGCAGGGCGCTCGACTGGCTGCAGGAGCGCACGCGGCCCGTGCAGGGCTGAGCCGCCGGCCCATTCGCCTTCTGTTACGCACCGGTCATCCGGGAAAACCCCTGAGCCGCCTCACGGGCGGCTATAATCCAAATTTCCCGCATGCGCCCCCTGTCCCGGGCGCCAATTACGATGACCAAATACGTATTTGTCACCGGCGGTGTGGTGTCTTCCCTGGGCAAAGGGATCGCCGCCGCGTCCCTCGCCGCGATCCTCGAATCGCGCGGTCTGCAAGTCACCCTGCTCAAGCTCGACCCCTATATCAACGTCGACCCCGGCACCATGAGCCCGTTCCAGCACGGCGAGGTGTTCGTCACGGAAGACGGCGCCGAAACCGACCTCGACCTGGGCCATTACGAGCGTTTCATCTCGGCCAAGATGCGCAAGGTGAACAATTTCACCACCGGCCAGATCTACGAATCGGTGCTGCGCAAGGAACGCCGGGGCGACTACCTTGGCAAGACCGTGCAGGTCATTCCCCACATCACCAATGAAATCCAGGACTTCGTCGCCCGCGGCGCCGATGCGGCCTGGAACGGCGCCACCGATGTGGCCATTGTCGAAATCGGCGGCACCGTCGGCGACATCGAATCGCTGCCCTTCCTGGAAGCCGCCCGCCAGATGAGCCTGCGCCTGGGCCGCAACAACGCCGCCTTCGTGCACCTGACCCTGGTGCCCTTCATCGCATCGGCGGGCGAACTCAAGACCAAGCCCACCCAGCATTCGGTGCAGAAGCTGCGCGAGATCGGCATCTATCCCAACCTGCTGCTGTGCCGGGCCGACCGTCCCATCCCCGACGACGAGCGCGCCAAGATCTCGATGTTCTCCAACGTGCCGCTGGACGCCGTCATCTCGGTGTGGGACGCCGACTCCATCTACAAGATTCCGGCCATGCTGCACAAGCAGGGCGTGGACAACATCGTCTGCGAGGCCCTGGGCCTGACCCCGCCGCCGGCCGACCTGTCCATGTGGGACAACCTGGTCGACGCGCTCGAGAACCCGCAGCACACGCTCACGATCGGCATGGTGGGCAAGTACGTCGACCTCACCGAATCGTACAAGTCGCTGTCCGAAGCGCTGGTACACGCGGGCATCCATACGCGTTCCAAGATCAACATCGAATACATCGATTCCGAAGACATCGAAACCCGCGGCACCGACCAGCTCAAGCATCTCGATGCCATCCTGGTGCCGGGCGGCTTCGGCAAGCGCGGCACCGAAGGCAAGATAGCCGCCATCCGTCATGCGCGTGAAAACGGCGTGCCCTACCTGGGCATCTGCCTGGGCATGCAGCTGGCCGTCATCGAGTTCGCCCGCCATGTGGCCGGCCTGGGCGGCGCCAACAGCACCGAATTCGATCCGTCCACGCCGCATCCCGTGGTGGCGCTCATTACCGAATGGATGGACCGCGAAGGCAAGCTCGAAAAACGCGATGCCGGCTCCGACCTGGGCGGCACCATGCGCAAGGGCGCGCAGCGCTGCCCCATCAAGGCGGGCACCCGTGCGCAGGCCATCTATGGCGACAACGTCAACGAGCGCCATCGCCACCGCTACGAGGTCAACAACGTGTATGTGCCGCGCCTCGAAGAAGCGGGCATGGTCATCAGTGCGCGTACGCCCACCGAAAACCTGCCCGAAATGATGGAACTGCCCACGCATCCCTGGTTCGTGGGCGTACAGTTCCACCCCGAATTCACCTCGACGCCGCGCGACGGTCATCCGTTGTTTTCCAGCTTCATCCAGGCGGCCATTGCCCATCAGGGCCGCAAGGAGCCCTGAATGAAAGCCTGCGGTTTCGACATCGGCCTGGACCACCCGTTTTTTCTCATTGCCGGCCCGTGCGTCATCGAGTCGCGCGAACTGGCCTTCGATACCGCCGGCCGCCTGAAAGACATCACGGCGAAACTGGGTATCCCGTTCATCTATAAAAGCTCGTTCGACAAGGCCAACCGCAGTTCGGGCAAGTCGTTCCGGGGCCTGGGCATCGACGAAGGCCTCAAGATCCTGGCCGACGTGCGCGCCCAGCTCGGCGTGCCCGTGCTCACCGACGTGCATGAAACCGAGCAGGTGGCCATGGTGGCCTCGGTCGTCGACATGCTGCAGACGCCGGCCTTCCTGTGCCGCCAGACCGATTTCATCCGGGCCTGCGCGGCCACCCTCAAGCCGGTCAACATCAAGAAGGGCCAGTTCCTGGCGCCGCACGACATGGTGCAGGTGGCGCAAAAGGCCCGCGACGCCGCCATCGAGGCCGGTGGCGACGGCAGTAACATCCTCGTGTGCGAACGTGGCGCTTCTTTCGGATACAACAACTTAGTGTCCGACATGCGCTCGCTGGCTATCATGCGGGAAACCGGCTGCCCGGTCGTCTTCGACGCCACCCATTCGGTGCAGTTGCCGGGCGGGCAGGGAACCTCGTCGGGCGGGCAGCGCGAATTCGTGCCCGTGCTGGCGCGTGCTGCGGTCGCGGTGGGAATTTCCGGGCTGTTCATGGAAACCCATCCCGATCCGGCCTGCGCGCTGTCCGATGGTCCCAACGCCGTACCGCTGGACTTGATGCCGGGCCTGCTCGAATCACTGGTCGAACTCGATCGCGTCACCAAACGCAACGGCTTCATCGAAAACCAGTTCATCTGAACTGATGCCGCCGTCAAGACTCTGTTTATCGTTCTGGGAATCAAAAAATCATGAGTGCAATCGTCGACATCATTGGCCGCGAAATCCTCGACTCGCGCGGTAACCCCACCGTCGAGTGCGACGTGCTGCTCGAGTCCGGCGCGATGGGCCGCGCCGCGGTGCCCTCGGGCGCTTCCACCGGCCAGCGCGAAGCCATCGAACTGCGTGACGGCGACAAGTCGCGCTACCTGGGCAAAGGCGTGCTGCGCGCCGTCGAGAACCTCAACACCGAGATCTCCGAAGCCCTGATGGGCCTGGACGCCCAGGAACAGACCTTCGTCGACCGCACCCTCATCGAACTGGACGGCACCGAAACCAAAGAACGCCTGGGCGCCAATGCCATGCTGGCCGCCAGTATGGCCGTGGCCCGCGCGGCCGCCGACGAGTCGGGCCTGTCGCTGTACCGTTATTTCGGTGGCAGCGGCCCCATGAGCATGCCCGTGCCCATGATGAACGTCATCAATGGCGGCGCGCATGCCAACAACAACCTCGATCTGCAGGAACTGATGATCCTGCCGGTGGGGGCCACCAGCTTCCGCGAAGCCCTGCGGTGGGGCGCCGAGGTCTTCCACGCGCTGAAGAAGCTCATCCACGCGCAAGGCATGTCCACGGCCGTGGGCGACGAAGGCGGTTTCGCCCCCAATGTGGCCAACCATGAAGCGGCCATCCAGCTCATCCTGAAGGCCATCGCCGAAGCCGGCTACGAGCCCGGTTCGCAGATCGCGCTGGGCCTGGACTGCGCCAGCTCCGAGTTTTTCCGCGACGGCAAGTACACCCTGGCCGGCGAGGGCGGGTTGTCGCTCACGTCGCAGGAATTCGCCAACCTGCTGGCCACCTGGTGCGACAAGTACCCGATCATCAGCATCGAAGACGGCATGGCCGAAAACGACTGGGAAGGCTGGAAGCTCCTGACCGACCAGCTCGGCAAGAAGGTGCAGCTCGTGGGCGACGACCTGTTCGTCACCAACACGCGCATCCTCAAAGAAGGCATCCAGAAGGGCGTCGCCAACTCGATCCTCATCAAGATCAACCAGATCGGCACCCTGACGGAAACCTTCGCCGCCATCGAGATGGCCAAGCGGGCGGGCTACACCGCCGTGGTGTCGCACCGGTCCGGCGAAACCGAGGATTCCACCATCGCCGATATCGCCGTGGCCACCAACGCCATGCAGATCAAAACCGGCTCGCTGTCGCGCTCGGACCGCATGGCCAAGTACAACCAGTTGCTGCGCATCGAAGAAGAACTGGCCGAAGTGGCTTCGTATCCGGGGCTGGACGCCTTCTACAACCTGCGTTAATCGAACCGGGCGCCTGGCGCCCGGCCCCTGCGGTCCGCCGCAATAGTCAAGGGTGTCTGTCTATGCGCCTGCTGTTCCTGGTGCTGCTGGTTCTGGTGGTCCTGATCCAGTATCCGCTCTGGCTGGGCAAGGGTGGCTGGTTCAAGGTATGGGACCTGCAACGTCAGGTGGCGGCGCAGCATGACATCAACGAAGGCCTGCGGGCGCGCAATGCGGCGCTCGAGGCCGAAGTCCGAGACCTGGCCACGGGCGTGGGCGCCATCGAAGAACGCGCCCGCAGCGAACTGGGCATGATGCGCGAAGGCGAGGTCTTCGTGCATATCCTGCCCCCGGGCAGCCCGGTGCCTCCCCAGGCCCAGCCCGCGCCGTCATCCGGCAAGCCGGCTGCGCCGCGCCGCTGACCTTCCCGTCACGGCGGCTTTCCGTTACAGCCTTCCTCGCCGTAGCCTACGGCTTCATGCCGTACGGCGGGCGCAGCGTGCCAGTCCACCGGATGCGATTGCATTTCGATGCGCAGCTCCAGCCGCAGCGCCAGCAGGCCTTTGGCCAGCCAGGGGCGGGAGCAGGGCCCGGCCGCGTCTGCCACCGTGCGCAGCAAGGTGCGGGTCAGGGGAGCCAGCGGCCTGTGCGGGTAGGTCAGGCGCAGCCACAGGGTGTTGGCGTCGTAGATGGTATGCCCGGCGATGGCCCCGCGCGAGGCATGATGTTCGGCCTGGTAATCGTTGCTTGCCGCGATGCGGCCCGCGGCGCCGGGCACGCGCAGCCCCGCCCGCGCGTGGGCCCGTATGGCCTCGGGGGCGGGCTGCAGAATAGCGATGCGCCAGCCGTGCGCGGGGCCGCCGTCCTGGGTTGGCGGCACGCCGGCCGCGTCGGCGCCCGCGTGCGATGCAAACGCCCGCGCAATGACTTCGGGGTGGCCGTGGTGCAGGGCGCCCGCGCGGGCGGCTTCGACCAGGGCCACATACGTGCGCTGCCACGCCAGCTGCCAGTGCGTGGCTTCGATCACCAGCATGGCAAGCAGCAGCAGTGGCGGTGCGGCAATGGCAAATTCCACCAGCGCCGCCCCGCGGCTGGGGCGGCGAACGGCGCGCAACCGCCGGCAATGCGAACGACGAACAACACAGGGCATGGCCGCCAGTGTGCGCCGCCGCTGCCGCGCCGTCGATTGTGGCAATTACGCCAGGGTGTATTGCTCCTGGCCGAGGGCCGGCCGCCTGCCGCCTAGTGCACCGTGGGCGGATCCTGCTCGGGCATGGGGCGCGCCGGGGCAAACAACCCGGAGCAATCGACGGAATCGAACTCGTACGGCTTGCCGCAGAAGTCGCAGGTGACGCGCACGGTGCCCTCTTCGGCCAGGATTGCCTTGATTTCGTCTTCGCCCAGCGTGCGCAGCATGCCCGAAACGCGTTCGCGCGTGCACGTGCAATGCCAGCGCACGTTCGCGGGTTCGAACGTCAGCAGCGTTTCTTCCCAGTACAGCCGGTGGATCAGCGTGTCTGTGTCGGTGTGCACCAGCTCGTCGGGCTTGAGCGTGTCGGCCAGCAGGGTGGCGCGCGCCATCGTTTCGGCCGCATTGCCGCCCTGCGCCGTGCCGCCATGGTCGGGCAGGCGCTGCACCAGTAGCCCGCCGGCGTGCTCGCCGTTGGCTTGCAGCCACAGGCGCGTATCCAGTTGCTCGGACGCTTTCATGTAGTGCTGCAGCACCTGCGCCACGGTGTCGCCTTCCAGCGGCACGATGCCCTGATAGGTTTGCTGGCCCGGCACTTTGCGACGCGGGTCCAGCAGCACGATGAAGCGGCCCTGCCCGTCGGCATTGAGCAGGCTTTGCAGGTCGCCATCGGCGGGCACTTCGTGGCCGTCGCGCACCTTGACCGTTGCGCGCAGGCTCAGGTCGGACTGGCATTCGACGACCAGCAGCGCGATCGGCCCGCTGCCCTGGATCTGCAGCACGAGCGAGCCTTCGAACTTGATATTGGCCGCCAGCAGCGTGGCGGCGGCCATCAGTTCGCCCAGCAGGCGTTGCACGGCGGGTGGGTATTGATGGTGTTCCTGGGCCTGGCGCCAGGTTTCGCTCAGGCGCACGGCTTGCACCCGCACCGTGCGGTCTTCGAACAGGAATTTCTTGAGTTGATCGGTCATACAGGAATGTTAGCCGATCAAAAGGCCCGCCGCGCGGGTTATCCGACGCGTTTCAGGGCCTGCTTGTAATGCCTGGCGCGGGCCTCGTAGACGCGGTTGTTCTGTTGCATGTCGGCGATTTCTTCGGGGCTGAGTTCGCGCACCACCTTGCCCACGCCGATGACCAGCGAGTTATCGGGAATGATGCGGCCTTCGGGAATAATGGCCCCGGCGCCCACCAGGCAGTTGCGACCGATCACAGCGTTGTTCAGCACAATAGCCTGCATGCCGATCAGGGCGCCCTCATGGATGGTGCAGCCGTGCAGCATGGCCTGGTGCCCCACGGTGACACGCGGGCCGATGGTCATCGGGCAGCCTTCGTCCACGTGCAGCACGCTGGATTCCTGGATGTTGGTGCCTTCGTGCACCACGATAGGAGCGTTGTCGCCGCGGATCGCCACGTGCGACCAGATGCTTGCGCCGGCATGCAGCGTGACATTGCCGATGATGTCGGCGCTGTCGGCGATATAGACGCTGGGGTCGATGACGGGCGTGTGATCGTCGAGTTGATAGATGGCCATGCAACTGTCTCCGGTAGTGGTCAGGCGTGTATGCCCGCCTGCGCCTCTTCGCGCTGGCGCAGCACCCTGCGCTGGATTTTACCGGTGGTGGTCATGGGAAGCTCGGCGATGAACTCGATCTCTTTCGGATATTCATACGGGGCGAGCCGGTCTCGCACGTGCTCTTGCAGCGCCTGCTTGATCTGGTCGGGGTCGCGGTCGGCGTATTCGGCCGTCAGCACCACGTATGCCTTGACCAGCGCGCCGCGCTCGGCGTCGGGCTTGGGCACCACGGCGACATTGGCCACGGCGGGATGCCCGAGCAGGCAGTTTTCGACTTCGCCCGGGCCGATACGGTAGCCGGCCGATTTGAATACGTCGTCCGCTCGGCCAGCGTACCACAGGTAGCCGTCGGTATCCACGGTGGCAAGGTCGCCGGTGCGGCACCAGTCGCCCGTGAACTTTGCCGCGGTCGCGGCCTCGTTGCGCCAGTAGCCCAAAAACAGGATAGGGTCGGGAAAGCCGTGAATGTCGTAGCGGTTCAGCGCGATTTCGCCGATTTCACCGGGCGCTACGGGTTGGCCGGCCTCGTCGATGACGGCCACCTGGTGGCCGGGGTACGGGCGGCCCATGCTGCCCGGCTTGGCGGGCCAGCGCATCCGGCTGTTGCCCACCAGGTAGTTCATTTCCGTCTGGCCGAACATTTCATTGGGCGTGATGCCCAGCGCCGTGCGGCACCAGTCGAACACGGTTTCGCCCACGCTTTCGCCGGCGCTCATGATGGACCGCAGCGCCAGCTTATAGTGGGTGGCGGGTTCGGGCACGGCTTTCATCATCATCTTGAGCGCCGTGGGAAACAGGAAGGTGTTGGTGACCTGGTAGCGCTCCATCAGCTCGAATGCGCGTTCGGGCGTGAAGCGCGCCCGCGTGCCGACAATGGGGTGCCCAAAATACAGCGTGGGCAGCAGGGCGTCCATCATGCCGCCCGTCCAGGCCCAGTCGGCCGGCGACCAGAACACATCATTGGGCTTGGGAAACCAGTCTTGCGAGGCCACGAATCCCGGCAGATTGCCGATCAGCACGCTATGAGGCAGCAGGGCGCCCTTGGGTGCGCCGGTGGTGCCCGATGTGTAAAGCAGTATCGCCGGATCGGATGAACGGGTGGCGACCGGCTTGAATTCCCCGGGCTGGCGGGCCAGCAGGCTGCGCCAGGGCAGCACGCGCTCGTCGGCAAAGCCGATGCCGATAACCTGGTGCAGGGCAGGGCAGGTATCGCTGATGGAAAGCAGATTGGCGCTGGATGCGAAATCGACGATCGCGACTCTGGCCTCGGAATCGCGCAAGCGCGTCTGCAGCGCCTCGGGGCCGAACAAGGGCGACAGGGGCACCACAATGGCGCCGACGCTGTAGATCGCCATGTGGGCCACGGCAGTTTCGGGCCGTTGCCCTAAAACCACACCCACCCGGTCTCCACGTTCGACGCCCATCTTCACCAGGCCATTGGCCAACTGGTTGGCGGCCTCGGCCAGGCGAGCGTATGTCCAGACTTCCCGGTTGCCGGCCTCATCTTCGTAATAGATGGCGATGCGACGGGCGTCGGCACTGTTGGCGGCCCAGCGGTGGCAGCATACGTCCGCAATATTGAATTGGGATGGCACCAGCCAGTGGAATGTTTGGTAGAGCGCGTGATATTGGTCGTTCATGGCCCTATGTTGTTAGCGCGCCGGCGAACTGTCCACAGGGAAAGGCCGCCTGGGGCCGGGGTGCCCCATATGCAAGCATGACCTAGAGGGCCGCAGACTGCAACATTCCCATGCCGCTAAAGGGGACGTATAAGGGTTTTTACGGGTGCCGGTCCTGGCGGGTCAAGGCCGATGGTAGCGCTGGCAGCGCCAACGTCCGGCGACGTGGCCGGGCGCGTGCCGGCCGCTGGCGGTGGCGGGCGCTCCAGTCCAGCAGCATCAGCTCGCCGTCATGGGCTTCGGCCAGGGCCGACAGGCTTTCGACCCAGTCGCCATCATTGCAGTAAAGCACCCCGCCGACGTCCCGCAGTTCGGGTTTGTGGATATGGCCGCACACGACGCCGTCCAGGCCGCGCCGGCGGGCTTCACCCGCCAGGGCCTCTTCAAAATCGGTAATGAAGGCCACGGCGTTCTTGACCTTGTGCTTCAGATATTGGGATAGCGACCAGTAGTGCAGGCCCATCCGGTGCCGCATGCGGTTGAAGTGGTGGTTCAGCCACAGGGCCGACTGGTAGAGCGTGTCGCCCAGGTGCGCCAGCCATTTGCTGTGCTGTATCACGCCGTCGAACTGGTCGCCGTGCAGCACCAGCAAGCGCATGCCCCGCGCGGTGACGTGAACGTCTTCGTCCAGGATCTCGATATCGCCGAACGCATAGCCGATGAACTCACGGGCGAATTCGTCGTGGTTGCCCGGCACGAATACCACCCGGGTTCCGTTGCGGGCCTTGCGCAGGATGCGCTGCACGACATCATTATGGGCGCGCGGCCAGTGCCAGTGCTTGCGCAGCTGCCAGCCGTCCACGATATCGCCCACCAGGTAAAGCGTATCGGACTCGTTCTGTTCCAGGAAGTCGAGCAGGAAATCCGCCTTGCAGCCGGGCGTGCCCAGGTGCAGGTCGGATATCCAGAGCGTGCGCCAGTGTGTGGCGGACAGGTCGCTCGCGGGGGTGTCGGCGTGCAATGAGCTCATGTCCGGGATGTAACCACCCCGCCATGACTGCCGCGTGACTTTCCGGTGACGGTGTTGTGACAGATGCGGAGCCGGCGTGCCACAGCCGGCCTTGCCGCGGCCCTAGCGTTTGCGGGGCGGCGCGTTGCGCAGGCGCGTTCCCAGCAGCCTGTCGTGCATGAACTGGCCGTCGGGGTCGAACCAGGACCATACAAAGGTCATGAACGGCGCCAGCACGATGAACATGTCCACCGACTTCCATTGTGTGGCCGCCGATGCGGCGGCCACAATGCCCGCGCCCACCAGCACAAGCGGCCATGCAAGCAGATAGCGCGCGACCAGTCGCGGCACCGACGGGGGGCGGCCGTCGCGGTCCACCAACTGGATGTTCCAGGTTTTCATGGGCAGCGTCTGGCCGCTGCGGCGCCAGCACACCAGGAAATAAATGCCGATGGCCACGAACAGCCAGGCTTGCCGCGCATGGCGCAGCATCAGTGCGTGCTTGCTCTGGGTCAGCGTGTCGAACAGGTATCCGGCAAGGAAGACCACGCCGAACAGCAATACGGCTTCGTACATCATGCAGGCGAATCGGCGCAGCCTGCTGGGGGTCGACGGGGTAGGGGTGTGGGTCATGGGGGCGTATTATCCCGCATCCGGGCGGCGCGCCCGGGCGAAAAAAAAACCACCCGTTGCGGGGTGGGTCTTAAAAGGGGCTGTTGCAGCCCCCAAGGGGAAATCGTTACTTTGCCGCGGGCTGCCTCAGGCGGCCGATTGCGCGGCCTTGGCGCCTTCGCGAGCCATCAGCGACTTGATGCCCAGAGCCAGTTTGCGCAGGCCGGATGCCAGGGCGCGCATGGGGCGGGGGCGGAACTGTTCTTCGATGGCTTGCAACATCAGCTGACGTTCGAGTTCGTCGGTCAGGCGAAAGGTATTCGGGTTGATCACGATGGTTCCAGGCTTGCTAAATTCGTGTGCGTTCGGTGACGCTACGGGTTAACCCGAATTTTAGGGTTAACCCTGAATTTATGCAAGCCTTTAGTGCGGTGTGCACTGAACTGGCGCCCATCATGCACCGGCTTGGCGTTTTGTGGCTTGACCGCAACGGTATCAAGCCCGTATTGCTGTTTTTTTACAACGCCGCGGGCGGACGGTCTCGATAGCTCGAGGCCACGAGTTCGAATCCGAACAACCGGCAGTCCAGCGCGCCGTTGTACAGCGGAATGCGGCGCAGTGGCTTCAGGCGCAGGTGCTGCGGCAGATCGCGGTCGCTGGAAATCACATGCAGCTGCCAGCCGGCGTATTCGCGCTTCAGGTGCGCCGACCATTCGCGCCACAGGTCCGATTCGTCGCTGGGCAGCCGCTCGCCGTATGGCGGGTTGGTGACGATCCACCCTTGCTCGGCGGGCGGGGGCGCCGAGCGCGCGTCGCCTACCTCGAACCGGATGCTGTCGGCCGTCAGCCAGGCGCGTTCTGCATTGCTGCGGGCGAAATCGATGGCGCGGGGGTCGAGGTCATAGCCCACCAGCGGGGCGTCCAGCTGCGGCAGAATGCGGCTGCGGGCATCGTCTTTCAGGTCTTGCCAGCGGCGTGCATCGTGATCGCGCAGGCGCTCGAAGCCAAATGGCCGCGAGATGCCCGCGGGCACGCCCAGCGCGATCCAGGCCGCTTCGATCAGGATCGTGCCGCTGCCGCAGAAGGGGTCGAGCAATGCCCCCGCCGGGTCCCAGCCGGCCAGCGCCAGCATGCCGGCCGCCAGGTTTTCGCGCAGGGGCGCTTCGCCCTTGTCGAGCCGCCAGCCCCGCTTGAAGAGCGATTCGCCCGACGTATCGAGATACAGCGTGGCGGTTTGGCCGGTCAGGAACAGGTGTACGCGCGCATCGGGACGCACGGTGTCGATACTGGGGCGTTCGCCTTCGCGTTCACGCAGGCGGTCGCAAATGCCGTCTTTGGCGCGCAGATTGCAATAGTGCAGGCTTTGCACGGGGCTTTTGATGGCCGAGGTGTCCACGCGCAGGGTCTGCTCGGCGCCGAACCAGCGTTCCCAGGGTACGTCCCGGGCCAGGTACAGGATGTCGTCTTCGTGCGAGATTTCCTCGTGGGCCACCTGAACCAGGATGCGGGTGGCCAGCCGCGAGTACAGGTTGGCGCGCTGCACGCCGGCCCAGTCGGCGCGGAAATGACAGCCGGCGCGCCCGGCCCGGGCATCGGCAAAGCCGAGCGCCTGCATTTCGGCGGTCAGGGCTTCTTCCAGGCCCTGCGGGCAGGGCGCGAAGATGTCGAAGGTTTCCGGCTCGCGCGCTGCGCGCGGCTCGCGCCGCCGTGCGCCGGACGGCCGGTCGCCGGTTTCGGAGTCGCGCGGCCCGAAGGCCCCGGAGCGCGGCGCGCGTTGGCTTTCGTCGTGCGTACCGCGCTGGCCGGGCGCCTTCCCGGCGCGCGCGGAGAATGTGCCGGACTCGGCCCGTTGCTGCGGCACCGGGCGGGCCAGAGTGCGCCCGGTTTTCTCTTTGGCGAGCTCCATCTGGGCTGCCGAGCGTGCGCGCGCGCCGCTGCGCGTGCGTTTGCCGCGATCGCCCGCGGCATGGGCGTCGCGGGCTGTTTTCTTGACCGTCAGGGTCTTGCGGCGGGAGTGATCATCAGAAGGCATACGAATCCGGGCCGTGGGGCCGGGCAAGGGGCGTCAGAAAGGCTTGAGTACGACCAGCAGCACCACTGCCACCAGCAACAAGACCGGAATTTCGTTGAACCAGCGGTAGAACCGGTGCGAGCGCGTGTTGCGCCCTTGTTCGAACTTGCGCAGCATCACGCCACAGGCATGGTGGTAGCCGATGATGAGCAGTACGAAGAACAGCTTGGCATGCATCCAGCCGTTGCCGGGGCCCATGCCTATGCCATAGCCCACATACAGCCACAGCCCCAGGGCGATGGCGATGACGGCCAGCATGGTCGTAAAGCGGTAAAGACGGCGTCCCATGGCCACCAGGGTGGACTGCACGGCGTGGTCCGGCTGCTGGGCGAGGTTGACGTAGATGCGCGGCAGGTAAAACAGGCCCGCGAACCAGGACGTAACGAAAACGATGTGAAAGGCCTTGACCCAGAGCATGGCGGCGCGTCCGATACAACGAAAGGGAATGGGTGCATTGTAGTCAAGGATGGGGCCTTGCCTGTGCTGCCCCGCCGCCCAACCCGCCGTGCCCGGCCATTCCAGGCAGCGCAGGGCTGCGGGCCTGCATGCGGCGGCCGCCGTCGGTGTGCGGGTCAGATGACGTACAGGTCTACATATTCATGCACGGCCATGGCTTCCAGGGTGTGTTGGTCCAGGGACGCGTCCAGGATGCGGGCCTGTTGGCGCGGCGGGAAGATGCGGGCCAGGTTGGTGCGGAATTTGGCTTCCAGCAACGGGATGCCTTCCTGGCGGCGGCGCCTGTGGCCGATGGGGTATTCGCAGACCACTTCGTCCAGTCGGGTGCCGTCGTTGAATTCCACGGTGAGCGCATTCGCGATGGAGCGTTTGTCGGGATCGTGATAGTCGCGGGTGAAGGCCGGGTCTTCTACGCACACGATCTTGGCGCGCAGGGCGTCGATGCGCGGGTCGGCGGCCACGTCGTCTTCATAGTCGGCCGCGGTGAGGCGGCCGAAGAGTATCGGCACGGCCACCATGTATTGGATGCAATGGTCGCGGTCGGCCGGGTTGTCCAGCGGGCCCTGCTTGTCGATGATGCGGATGCAGGCCTCGTGTGTGCGGATCACGATGCGCTTGATTTCCGCCGGCGACCTGCCCGCGGCGAGCAGGCGCGCGTGAATGTCCATGGCGCATTCCACGGCGGTTTGCGCATGGAACTCGGCCGGATACGAAATCTTGAACAGCACGTTTTCCATCACGTAGCTGCCATAGGGCCGCTGGAACCTGAAGGGCCGACCCTTGAACAAAACGTCGTAAAAGCCCCAGGTCTTGGCTGTGAGCACCGAGGGATAGCCCATTTCGCCGGTGCGTGCGATGAGCGCCAGGCGTACGGCGCGGCTGGTGGCGTCGCCCGCCGCCCAGCTCTTGCGGCTGCCGGTGTTGGGAGCGTGGCGGTAGGTGCGCAGGCTCTGGCCGTCGACCCAGGCCAGCGAGACGGCGTTGATGATTTCGTCTCGCGACAGGCCCAGCATCTGCGCCACGACAGCCGTGGATGCCACCTTTACCAGCACGACGTGGTCCAGGCCCACTTTATTGAACGAGTTCTCCAGCGCGATGCAGCCCTGTATTTCATGGGCCTTGACCATGGCGGTGAGAACGTCGCGCATGGTCAGCGGCGGCTTGCCCGCGGCCACGGCGTTGCGCGAGAGCCAGTCGGCGGTGGCCAGTATGCCGCCCAGGTTGTCCGAGGGATGGCCCCATTCGGCGGCTAGCCACGTATCGTTGAAGTCCAGCCAGCGGATCATGGCGCCGATGTTGAAAGCGGCCTGGACGGGGTCGAGCTGGAACTGGGTGCCAGGCACCTTGGCGCCCAGCGGCACGGACGTGCCGGGCACGATGGGGCCCAGGAGCTTGCGGCATGCGGGGTACTCCAGCGCTTCCAGGCCGCAGCCCAGCGTATCGATCAGGCAGTTTCGCGCGGTTTCGCAGGCCGGCTGGCTTTCGACCTGGTAGTCCAGCACGTAGTCGGCGATATCGGCCAGCACTTGGTCGGGTTCGGGACGCAGGTTCGATTCAATGACGGACATGGCGGCTCCTGGTGCAGGCTGCGCGCCGCGCGCCACGCGACGGCAGGCTGGGGGGTGGTCACGAAAGCAATTGGATGATTGTTGACAATCTAGCCCTGAAAGTACAATCTGACTATAATTTCCCGGTCTCCATCCGTGAAATTGTCGACATGGACGCCCAAGTCGCAGTATTGCGCCCTGCCGCCGAATCTGAATCCGAAACCCTTGCGGACCACGTTTTCCGCAAGATCCAGGCGGCTATCGTCAAGGGCGAGATCGCGCCGGGCACCAAGATGTCCGAGCCCGAGCTCGCGCGCACCTACGGCATCAGCCGCGGGCCCTTGCGCGAGGCCATTCATCGGCTCGAAGGGCAGCGGCTGCTGGTGCGCATACCCCATGTGGGCGCGCGGGTTGTCTCGCTCAGTCAGCAAGAACTGTGCGAGCTATATCAGATACGCGAGTCGCTCGAAGGCATGGCTTGCCGGCTGGCCGCCGCGCGCATGACACCCGCCGGCGCAGACGAGCTACGCCGGGTGCTCGAGGCCCACGAACGTGACGAGGCCTTCCAGGCCGGCCGGGGCTACTATCTGCAAGAGGGCGACTACGATTTCCATTACCGCATCGTGCAGGCCAGCGGCAACCAGATGCTGATCCGCCTGCTGTGCGACGACCTTTACCAACTGGCGCGGATGTATCGCATCCAGTATTCGGCCACGCCCAATCGCCCCCGCCAGGCGTACGCCGAGCATCACCGTATCCTCGACGCGCTGGCCGACGGCGACGGGGAACTGGCGGAACTCCTGATGCGCAGGCATATCCGCGCGTCGCGTCTCAACATTGAACAGCAGATCGCGCAGGGCAACCTGCCGCGTACGGAAGCATGAACACCAAATACCGCAAGCCCCTGCCCGGCACCGACCTGGACTACTTCGATGCACGCGCCGCCGTCGAGGCGCTGGCGCCCGGCGCTTATGATGGCCTGCCCTATACGTCGAGGGTGCTGGCCGAGAACCTGGTGCGCCGCTGCGACCCTGCGCTGCTCGACGACGCCCTGCGGCAGCTCATCGAGCGCCGGCGCGACCTGGACTTTCCGTGGTTCCCCGCGCGGGTGGTGTGCCACGACATTCTGGGCCAGACCGCGCTGGTGGACCTGGCGGGCCTGCGCGATGCCATCGCGGAAAAGGGCGGAGATCCGGCCAAGGTCAACCCGGTGGTGCCGGTGCAGTTGATCGTCGACCATTCACTGGCAGTGGAGCACGGAGGGTTCGAGCCCGACGCGTTCGCCAAGAACCGGGCCATCGAAGACCGCCGCAACGAAGACCGTTTCCATTTCATCGAATGGACGCGCAAGGCATTCCGCAACGTTGATGTCGTGCCGCCGGGCAACGGCATCATGCATCAAATCAATCTCGAGCGCATGTCGCCTGTCATACACGCACAGGGCGGCGTGGCGTTTCCCGATACGCTGGTGGGCACCGACAGCCATACACCGCATGTAGACGCCCTGGGCGTCATCGCCATCGGCGTGGGCGGGCTCGAAGCCGAGAACGTCATGCTGGGCCGCGCGTCATGGATGCGCCTGCCCGACATCGTCGGGGTCGAGCTCACGGGGCGGCGCCAGCCGGGTATCACGGCTACCGATATCGTACTGACGCTGACCGAATTCCTGCGCAAGGAACGGGTAGTGGGCGCCTATCTCGAGTTCTACGGGGATGGCGCTTCGAGCCTGACCCTGGGCGACCGCGCCACCATTTCGAATATGGCGCCCGAATATGGCGCAACCGCCGCGATGTTCTCCATCGACGGCCAGACCATCGAATACCTGAAGCTCACCGGCCGCGACGACGCACAGGTGCGGCTGGTGGAAACCTATGCCCGCACGGCGGGGTTGTGGTCCGACACGCTGGCCAATGTACAGTACGAACGCGTGCTGCGGTTCGACCTGTCCAGCGTCGTGCGTACCCTGGCGGGGCCTTCCAACCCGCACCGGCGCCTGCCGGTGTCCGACCTGGCCGCGCGCGGCATCGCCGGCCCGGTGGCGTCGCAGCCCGGCCTGCTGCCCGATGGCGCGGTCATCATCGCCGCCATTACCAGCTGCACCAACACCAGCAACCCGCGCAACGTCATTGCCGCGGGGCTGCTTGCGCGCAATGCCAATCGTGCGGGCCTCGCGCGCAAGCCGTGGGTCAAGACTTCCCTGGCGCCGGGATCGAAGGCGGTGGCGCTCTACCTTGAAGAAGCCGGCCTGACCGCCGAACTGGACAAACTGGGCTTCGGCATCGTGGGGTTCGCCTGTACCACGTGCAACGGCATGTCCGGCGCGCTCGATCCGGCGATCCAGCAGGAAATCATCGACCGCGACCTCTATTCCACGGCCGTCCTGTCCGGCAACCGGAATTTCGACGGACGCATCCATCCCTATGCGAAACAGGCTTTCCTGGCTTCGCCGCCGCTGGTGGTGGCCTATGCCATTGCCGGCACCATCCGCTTCGACATCGAACAGGACGTGCTGGGCATCGATGCCGACGGCAAGCCGATATGCCTGAAGGACATCTGGCCCAGCGACGAGGAAATCGACGCGGTGGTGCAGGCCGCCGTCAAGCCAGAGCACTTTCGCAACGTCTACGAACCCATGTTCGGTATCCGCAACGAGCGCCGCGAGGCCGTCAGCCCGCTGTACGATTGGCGCCCGCAAAGCACGTATATCCGCCGCCCCCCGTATTGGGAAGGCGCGCTCGCCGGCGAGCGCACGCTGCGCGGCATGCGTCCGCTGGCGCTCTTGGGCGACAACATCACCACCGACCACCTGTCGCCGTCCAACGCCATCCTGCCCGACAGCGCCGCGGGCGAATACCTGGCCAGAATGGGCCTGCCCGAAGAAGATTTCAATTCGTACGCGACGCACCGGGGAGACCACCTTACCGCCCAGCGCGCCACATTCGCCAATCCCAAGCTCTTTAACGAGATGGTGCGCGATGCCGATGGCAAGGTCGTGCAGGGGTCGCTGACGCGCGTCGAGCCCGACGGCAAGGTGATGCGCATGTGGGAAGCCATCGAGACCTACATGCAGCGCAAGCAGCCGTTGATCATCGTGGCCGGCGCCGACTACGGCCAGGGCTCGTCGCGCGACTGGGCCGCCAAGGGCGTGCGGCTGGCCGGCGTCGAGGCCATCGTGGCCGAAGGTTTCGAACGCATCCATCGCACCAACCTGCTGGGCATGGGCGTATTGCCGCTGGAATTCAAGCCGGGCACCAACCGCAGCACGCTGGCGCTGGACGGCACCGAAACCTACGACGTGATCGGCGTACGACAGCCGCGCGCCGACCTTACGCTGGTAGTGCACAGGCGCAACGGCGAAACGCTGCAGGTGCCCGTAACCTGCCGGCTCGACACCGCCGAAGAAGTCTCCATCTACGAAGCGGGCGGCGTGCTGCAGCGCTTTGCGCAAGACTTCCTCGAAGCCGAGGCGGCCGCCGTCGACCAGAAGGCGGGCTGATCAGGCGGGCACGCCTGCACACGCGGTTACTTCGAAACAGATCAAGAATGGTTCAGATTATTCAGGACTGCAACATGGCCCATGCTCCCCAGATCAGGATACCCGCCACCTACATGCGCGGGGGCACCAGCAAAGGCGTGTTTTTCAAGCTGACGGACCTGCCCCACGCGGCGCAGGCGCCCGGCCCCGATCGCGACGCCTTGCTGCTGCGAGTCATCGGCAGCCCCGACCCGTATGGCAAGCAGATCGACGGCATGGGTGGGGCGACGTCCAGCACCAGTAAAACGGTGATCCTGTCGCGCAGCAGCCGGCCCGGGCATGATGTGGACTATCTGTTCGGCCAGGTGTCGATCGACCAGCCCTTTGTGGACTGGAGCGGCAATTGCGGCAACCTGTCGGCCGCGGTGGGCCCTTATGCGATCGCCAACGGACTGGTGGACCCCGAACGGGTGCCTCGCGACGGCGTTGCGGTGGTGCGCATCTGGCAGGCCAACATCGGCAAGACGATCGTCTCCCATGTGCCGATGTCGGGCGGGCTGGTGCAGGAAACCGGCGACTTCGAGCTCGACGGCGTGACCTTCCCGGCGGCGGAAGTGCGGCTGGAATTCATGGACCCGGCCGACGAAGGCGAAGAGGGCGGGGCCATGTTTCCCACGGGCAACGTGGTTGACGAACTGGATGTTCCGGGCGTGGGCAGCTTCCAGGCCACGTTCATCAATTCCGGCATTCCCACGATTTTTCTGCAAGCCGAGGCGCTGGGCTACACGGGCGCCGAATTGCAGGACGACATCAATGGCGACCCGGCGGCGCTCGCGCGCTTCGAGGCCATAAGGGCGCACGGCGCCTTGCGCATGGGCCTGATCAAGTCGCTGGAAGAAGCCGCCGCGCGCCAGCACACGCCCAAGGTGGCGTTCGTGGCGCCGCCGCGCGACTACACCGCGTCCAGCGGCCGGCGCGTCGCGGCCGGCGACATCGATCTGCTGGTGCGGGCGCTGTCGATGGGCAAACTGCATCATGCAATGATGGGCACGGCCTCGGTGGCCATTGCCACGGCCGCAGCCGTGCCGGGTACGCTGGTCAATCTGGCCGCCGGCGGCGGCCAGCGCGATGGCGTGCGGTTCGGCCACCCGTCGGGCACGCTGCGCGTGGGCGCGCAGGCGAACCTGGTCGACGGCGAATGGAAAGTCACCAAGGCCATCATGTCGCGCAGCGCGCGAGTCCTCATGGAAGGCTGGGTGCGCGCGCCGTGGTCGCCTGCCAGCGGACCGGCCACGGCCTGAGCGTCTGGTGTCGGGCTCTGTGGGCGCTTGAGCGTCAGGTGTCGGGCTCTCTGTGCGCCTGCGTGTCTGGTGTCAGACACCCTGCGGGAGTCAGACACCAGAGGGCATACAGCGCGAGCCAGCGGGCCGGCGTTCCCGCACCTGCCGGGCGGGCCGGCGTCCCACACCTGCCGGGCGGGCCAGCACACCGGTGTCTCTGGAAGGGCGTCTGACGTCTTTAGGCGCCAAAACGCCGGTGTCTGACTCCCGAAGGGTGTCAGACACCTTTAACACTGCAAGAGTGCCAGACACCTCTAGACTCCAGACACCTTCAAGCCCCCAAAAGACCTGTCCTTCAAAACAAAAAAGGCCTGGGCATGCGCCCAAGCCTTTTCTTTTTTCGCGAGCGGCTTATTTGCGCTTGTCGAGCGGCACGTACTTTTGATCTTCCGGGCCGACGTAGTTGGCGGTGGGGCGGATGATCTTGTTGTCGATGCGCTGCTCGATGATGTGCGCCGACCAGCCGGCGGTGCGCGCGATGACGAACAGCGGCGTGAACATCGCAGTGGGCACGCCCATCATGTGATAGCTGACGGCCGAGAACCAATCCAGATTCGGGAACATCTTCTTGGCGTCCCACATTACCGTTTCAAGACGCTCGGCGATGTCGTACATCTTGGTGCTGCCCGCCTTCCTGGACAGCTTGCGCGCGACCTCCTTGATGACCTTGTTGCGCGGGTCGGACACCGTGTATACCGGGTGGCCGAAACCGATGATGACTTCCTTGGCCTCGACGCGGCGGCGGATGTCGGCTTCTGCTTCGTCGGGCGAGTCGTAGCGCTTTTGCACTTCGAAGGCGACTTCGTTGGCGCCGCCATGCTTGGGGCCGCGCAGCGCGCCGATGGCGCCCGTGATGGCGGAATAAATATCCGACCCCGTGCCCGCGATGACGCGGCTGGTGAAGGTCGACGCGTTGAACTCATGCTCGGCGTACAGAATGAGCGAGGTGTGCATGGCGCGCACCCAGTCGTCGGACGGCTTTTCGCCGTGCAGCAAGTGCAGGAAGTGCCCGCCGATGCTGTCGTCGTCGGTCTGGACGTCAATGACGCGGCCGTTGTGGCTGTAGTGATACCAGTACAGCAGCGCCGACCCCAGATTCGCCATCAGCCGGTCGGCGATGTCGCGCGCGCCCGGGACATTGTGGTCGTCTTTTTCGGGCAGCACGCAGCCCAGCACCGATACGGCCGTGCGCATGACATCCATGGGGTGGCTGGACGCGGGCAGGGTTTCCAGGGCGTCCTGCAATTGCGCGGGCAGGCCGCGCAGCGCGCGCAGCTTTGCCTTGTACGCTTTCAGTTCGGCCTTGTTGGGCAGCTTGCCATGCACGAGCAGGTGGGCGATTTCCTCGAATTCGGCCGTGCCGGCGAAATCCAGGATGTCATAGCCGCGATAGTGCAGGTCGTTGCCAGTGCGGCCAACGGTGCACAGCGCCGTATTGCCGGCCACCACCCCCGACAGTGCAACGGACTTCTTGGGCTTGAACCCGGTTTTTTCCTCGGCTTGCGCGCTTTCTTTCTTGGCGGCGGGCGCGCTTGGTTTCTTTTGCGAGGTGCTCATGTCTCTGACTCCTTGCCCATGCGGGCGTCGATGGCGTAAAGAATGCCGGTATAGCGGATTTACTTCGCTTTGCCTTGCTGGAACAGCGCATCCAGTTGCGCTTCGAACGCGTGATACTCGATACGGTCGTAGAGCTCGTCACGAGTCTGCATGGTGTCCAGCACGTTCTTCTGGTGGCCGTCGCGCCGAATGGCCTGATAGACGTTCTCGGCCGCCTTGTTCATGGCGCGGAAGGCCGACAGCGGGTACAGCACCATGCCCACTCCCACGCTGCCCAGTTCCTGCACGGAAAACAGCGGCGTCTTGCCGAATTCGGTGATGTTGGCCAGCACGGGCACCTTTACCGCCTTGACGAAGCGGTCATAGGTGGGCAGGTCGTAGGCGGCCTCGGCGAAGATCGCGTCGGCGCCGGCCTCGACGCAGGCCAGCGCGCGCTCGATCGCGGCGTCCACTCCGTGCGACGCAATGGCGTCGGTGCGAGCGATCAGGTAGAAGTCGGAGTCGGTGCGCGCGTCGGCGGCCGCCTTGACACGGTCGGCCATTTCCTCGGTGCTGACGATTTCCTTGCCCGGGCGATGCCCGCAGCGCTTGGCGCCAACCTGGTCTTCGATGTGGCAGGCCGCTGCGCCGAACTTGATCAGGCTTTTCACCGTGCGGGCAATATTGAATGCCGACGGCCCGAAGCCGGTGTCGATGTCGACCAGCAGGGGCACGTCGCACACGTCCGTAATGCGGCGCACGTCGATCAGCACGTCATCCAGCGTGTTGATGCCCAGGTCGGGCAGGCCCAGCGAGCCGGCAGCCACGCCGCCGCCGGACAGATAAATGGCGCGATACCCCGCACGCTTGGCGAGCAGGGCATGGTTGGCATTGATGGCGCCGATGATCTGCAAGGGGGATTCTTCGGCCAGGGCCTGGCGGAACAGGGCGCCGGGGGATGCGGGTCGGGTCATGGGTCAGTCTCCGAGTAAGACACAGACGCTCGCTCGGGCGCCCGGCCTGATTGTTATAGCGGAAAGCGCCGCGTGCCCGGACGGGCCCGGGGCTGCGCCATAAATCTGGGCCCTTGCCGCCGGCAGGCAAATCGGCCGGGAAAGACACAGGTTTATTGCGTAGGCGGCAGGAGCCTGACACCCGGGGGTGTGAGGCTCCTTTATACAGAGGGAAGCGCGCAGCGCTTCGGGTTATTTCAGCAAGTCTTTGACGCCGTCGCGCTCTTCGAGCAGTTCTTTCAGCGTGAAGTCCAGGCGCTCGCGCGAGAAGGCATCGATTTCCAGGCCTTCGACACGCTTGTATTCGCCGTTTTCGGTAATGACGGGCACGCCGTAGATGATGCCTTCGGGGATGCCGTAAGAGCCATCCGACGGGACGCCCATGGTGACCCACTTGCCGTTGCTGCCCAGCACCCAGTCGCGCACGTGGTCGATGGCGGCGTTGGCGGCCGAAGCAGCCGACGACAGGCCGCGGGCCTCGATGATGGCCGCGCCGCGCTTGCCCACCGTGGGGATGAACTCGTCGCGGTTCCAGGCGTCGTCGTTGATCAGGTCTTTGAGGCTCTGGCCGTTGACGGTGGCGAAGCGGTAGTCGGGGTACATCGTGGGCGAGTGGTTGCCCCACACGACCAGTTTTTCGATGTCGGCCACGGCCTTGCCCGATTTGGCCGCCAGTTGCGACAGCGCGCGGTTGTGATCCAGGCGCAGCATGGCGGTGAAGTTCTTGGCCGGCAGGTCGGGCGCCGACTTCATGGCGATGTAGGCGTTGGTGTTTGCGGGGTTGCCCACCACCAGCACCTTGACGTCACGGCTGGCCACATCGTTCAGGGCCTTGCCCTGGGCGGTGAAGATCTGGGCGTTGACGCTGAGGAGGTCTTTGCGTTCCATGCCGGGGCCGCGCGGGCGCGCGCCCACCAGCAGGGCGACGTCGGCGTCCTTGAATGCGGTGCGCGGATCGCTGTGCGCGGTGACTTCCTGCAGCAGCGGGAACGCGCAGTCATCCAGTTCCATGATGACGCCTTTCAGCGCTTTCTGGGCCTTTTCGTCGGGAATTTCCAGCAGTTGCAGAATGACCGGCTGGTCTTTGCCCAGCATCTCGCCCGAGGCGATGCGGAACAGCAGGGCGTAACCAATTTGGCCGGCGGCGCCGGTGACGGCGACACGCATGGCGGGCTTGGACATGAAGGTTCTCCGTAATGAGGTCGGTGAGAGAAAAAATCTCGCCAAACAGTGTAAACGCTGGGCACGGCTGCGTGCCGCCGGAGGGCCGGCAGATTGCTGTGAATCCTAGATGGATTTTATGAGCGCGTCAATTGCTCTTATATCTTATATAAGACATAAGACGTTGGACAATCAAGGCGGCGTTGTGCCACAATGATGCGTTTGCCCGGTACCCCGAAACACGGGTCTTTATCCGGCCCGCGCAGCGCGTTGCGCGCCGCCGCACCGAACAAGCACACTCGAACACATCCATGGCAGACCCCAGGCCCGATCCCGCCCCTCGCAATCGCGCCGCCCGCACCGCGGGCGAGGGGGCGGCGTTCAGCCCGCTGTATCGCCAGATCAAGGAATTGCTGGTGCAAAGCCTGGAGCGGGGCGAATGGAAACCCGGCGAACTCATCCCCAGCGAAATCGACCTGGCCGCACGGTTCCAGGTCAGCCAGGGCACCGTGCGCAAGGCCGTCGACGAACTGGCTGCCGAGCACCTGCTGCTGCGCCGCCAGGGCAAGGGCACCTTCGTGGCCACCCACCACGAAGCGCGCGTGCGCTATCGCTTCCTGCGCCTGGCGCCTGACGAAGAAGGCGAAGGCGGGCGTGCCGAAAGCCGTATTCTCGAATGCAGGCGCATGCGCGCGCCGGCCGAGATCGCCCGCGCGCTCGAACTGCGCGCCGGCGAGACCGTGGTCACCATCCGCCGCCAGCTTTCCATGAACCACCGGCCTACCGTCATCGACGACATCTGGCTGCCCGGGGCGCTGTTCCGCACGCTTACATTCGAACTGCTGGCCGCCAACAAGGCGCCGCTGTACGGCCTGTTCGAAACGGAGTTCGGCGTGAGCATGGTTCGCGCCGACGAAAAGATCCGTGCCGTGACGGCGCCGGCCGACATCGCGACGCTGCTGGGCGTCGAGTCGGGCACGCCGCTGCTGCAAGTCGACCGCGTGTCGTATACCTATGGCGACCGTCCGGTCGAGGTGCGCCGCGGCTTATACGTTACCGATCACTATCATTATCGCAATAGCCTGAATTGATGAGCTTTTTTCCTACGATTTGATACCGACCCGATCTCTGGGCGAAAATAGCGTGTTTGCCCGCAAGGGCGATGCGAATTTCGCTGTCACGAATCCCTAGCACCGTAACACCGAGGCCGTCATGTCCGACACCGCTGCCAAGCCACGTCCGCAGTTCCGCAATATCGGAATTGCGCAAATCGCCCGCTATCGCCTGCCGCTCGCGGGCAAGCTGTCCATCCTGCACCGCGTCAGCGGCGCGCTGCTCTTTCTCTGTCTTCCCTTGGTCATCCTGCCGCTGTTCGCGGCCAGCGTGACCTCGCCGGACAGCTTCGCGCAAGTGGCCCAATATGCCGGCCACCCGCTGGTCAAGCTGGTGGTGCTGGCCCTGGTGTGGAGCTACCTGCACCACTTCTGTGCCGGCATCCGCTACCTGATGCTCGACCTGCACATCGGCGTGGACAAGATCTCGGCCCAGAAAAGCGCCGGCGTGGTTTTCGGCGTCAGCCTCGCGCTGACCCTGGTGTTCGCACTCAAATTGTTCGGAGCTCTGTAAATGGCCGCTTCCAAGAACTATGGCCCCACCCGCCTCGTCGTGGGCGCCCATTACGGTGTCATCGACTTCATCGCCCAGCGCATTACCGCGGTCATCATGGCCATCTATACGCTGGTGCTCATCGTCGGCATGCTGGTGATGCCGTCCTTCTCGTACGAAAGCTGGAAGGCGCTGTTCACCTTCCGCGTGTATGCCATTCCTGTCGGCCAGATCCTGGCCACCCTGTTTTTCCTGGCGCTGGCGTGGCATGCCTGGATCGGCGTGCGCGACATCTGGATGGACTACGTCAAGCCCGCGGGCGTGCGTATGCTGTTGCAGGTGTTGACCATCCTCTGGCTGGTCGGTTCGGTCGTTTATTTCGCGCAAATCCTCTGGAGTATCTAAGCCGTGGTCTCTGTCATGAATTCATTGCCGCGCCGCCAATTCGATGTGGTGGTGGTCGGCGCCGGCGGAGCCGGCATGCGTTGCTCGCTGCAACTGGCCCAGGCAGGCCTGTCGGTGGCGGTGCTTTCCAAAGTGTTCCCCACGCGTTCGCACACCGTGGCTGCGCAGGGCGGCGTCAGCGCCTCGCTGGGCAACATGAGCGAAGACAACTGGTACTGGCACATGTACGACACCGTCAAGGGGTCCGACTGGCTGGGTGACCAGGATGCCATCGAGTTCATGTGCCGCGAAGCGCCCAACGCGGTGTACGAGCTCGAGCATTTCGGCATGCCGTTCGACCGCAACGCCGACGGCACGATCTACCAGCGCCCCTTTGGCGGACACACGGCAAACTTCGGCGAAAAGCCGGTGCAGCGCGCCTGTGCCGCAGCCGACCGTACCGGCCACGCCCTGCTGCACACGCTGTACCAGCGCAACGTGGCCGCGCGCACCCAGTTCTTCGTCGAATGGATGGCGCTGGACCTGCTGCGCAATGAGGCCGGCGACGTGGTTGGCGTCACGGCGCTCGAAATGGAAACCGGCGACATCTACATCCTGGAAGCCAAGGCCACTGTGCTGGCTACCGGCGGCGCCGGCCGCATCTGGGCCGCGTCCACCAATGCCTTCATCAATACGGGCGACGGCCTGGGCATGGCCGCGCGCGCGGGCATTCCGCTGCAGGACATGGAGTTCTGGCAGTTCCACCCCACCGGCGTGGCCGGCGCGGGCGTGCTGATCACCGAAGGCGTGCGCGGCGAAGGCGGCATCCTGCTGAACAAAGACGGCGAACGCTTCATGGAGCGCTATGCGCCCACTCTGAAAGACCTGGCGCCGCGCGACTTCGTGTCGCGCTCGATGGACCAGGAAATCAAGGAAGGCCGCGGCTGCGGTCCCGATGGCAGCTACGTGGTGCTCAAGCTCGATCACCTCGGCGCCGACGTCATCAACAAGCGGCTGCCGTCCATCCGCGAAATCGCCATCAAGTTCGGCAACGTC
This sequence comes from Bordetella genomosp. 7, assembly GCF_002261415.1. Classification (NCBI taxonomy): domain Bacteria; kingdom Pseudomonadati; phylum Pseudomonadota; class Betaproteobacteria; order Burkholderiales; family Alcaligenaceae; genus Bordetella; species Bordetella genomosp. 7. The sequence goes on from NZ_NEVI01000006.1 coordinate 211,590, forward strand.
GACCCCATCAAAGAGCCGATCCCGGTCGTGCCCACCATTCACTACCAGATGGGCGGCATCCCGGCCAACTATCACGGCCAGGTGCTTTCGCGCGTCAACGGCGAAAACCAGATCGTCAACGGCCTGTACGCCATCGGCGAGTGCGCCGCGGTGTCGGTGCACGGCGCCAACCGCCTGGGCACCAACTCGCTGCTCGACCTCATCGTGTTCGGCCGCGCCACCGGCAACCACATCGTGTCGACGCATCTCGAGCGCCAGCATTCGCACCAGCCGGTGCCCAAAGAAGCCGTCGATTTCTCGATGCAGCGCGTGGCCAAGCTGGAAGGCCGCACCTCGGGCGAAAAGACCCAGGACGTCGCCAACGCCATCCGCGTGTCCATGCAGCGCCACTGCGGCGTGTTCCGCACGCTCGAACTGCTCAACGAGGGCGTGGGCCAGATCGACGACCTCGCCAAGCAGGCCGAGCACATCTACTTCAAGGACAAGTCCAAGGTGTTCAACACCGCCCGCATCGAGGCGCTGGAACTGGCCAACATGACCGAAGTGGCGCGCGCCACCATCAAGTCGGCCGCCAACCGCCACGAAAGCCGCGGCGCGCATGCGCTGGACGACTTCCCCAACCGCGACGACGAGAACTGGCTGAAGCACACCCTGTGGTATTCGGAAGACAGCCGCCTCGAATACAAGCCCGTTCAAATGAAGCCCCTGACGGTCGAGTCCTTCCCGCCCAAGGCGCGTACTTTCTAAGCAGGATGCTGCGATGAGCACCAAAAGAATCGTCAAATTCGAGATCTACCGCTACGACCCGGACAAGGACGAGCGCCCCTACATGCAGAAGCTGGAGGTCGAACTCCAGCCCACCGACAAGATGCTGCTCGATGCGCTCGTGCGCATCAAGAACGACGTGGACGACAGCCTGGCGCTGCGCCGTTCCTGCCGCGAAGGCGTGTGCGGCTCGGACGCCATGAACATCAACGGCAAGAACGGCCTGGCCTGCACGACCAACCTGCGCGAGCTGAAAGAGCCCATCGTGCTCAAGCCGTTGCCCGGCCTGCCCGTCATCCGCGACCTGATCGTGGACATGACGCACTTCTTCAATCAGTACCACTCGGTACGGCCGTATCTCATCAATGACACGCCGCCGCCCGAGCGCGAACGCCTGCAATCGCCCGAGGCCCGCGAAGAGCTCGACGGCCTGTACGAGTGCATTCTGTGCGCCTGCTGCTCGACGTCCTGCCCGTCGTTCTGGTGGAACCCCGACAAGTTCGTGGGCCCCGCCGGCCTGCTGCAGGCGTACCGTTTCCTGGCCGACAGCCGGGACGAGGCCACCGGCGAACGCCTGGACAACCTCGAAGATCCTTATCGCCTGTTCCGCTGCCACACGATCATGAACTGTGTGGACGTCTGTCCGAAGGGCCTGAACCCGACCAAGGCCATCGGCAAGATCAAGGAACTGATGGTTCGCCGCACGGTCTAGTAAAACAACACAGGGACACCATGAGCAGCCTTACCGAACTCGACCGGACACGCCTGCGCTGGCGGGCGCGCCGGGGCCTGCTCGAAAACGACCTGATCATTACCCGGTACCTGGACGCATACGAAACGCAGCTTACCGATGACGACGTCAAAGCGCTGACACAGTTGTTCGAGCTGGGCGACAACGACCTGCTCGACCTGCTGTTGGCGCGCAAGGAGCCCGAAGGGCAGCTTGATACGCCGCGGATACACGCCATCATCGGGCAAATGCGTGCACTCTGATTATTTTTGAGGAAACAGCGATGAACCTGTCTGACAAGAAAGCAACACTATCGTTCTCCGACGGCTCTGCGTCGATCGAGTTCCCGGTCTACAAGGGCACGATCGGCCCGGACGTCATCGACATCCGCAAGCTCTACGGTCAGACGGGCATGTTCACGTTCGACCCCGGGTTCATGTCGACGGCGGCCTGCGAGTCGGCCATCACCTATATCGACGGCGACAAGGGCGAACTGCTGTACCGCGGCTACCCCATCGAACAGTTGGCGGTGAACTGCGATTTCCTCGACATCTGCTACCTGATCCTGAACGGCGAACTGCCCAACGGCGGCCAGAAAGCCGATTTCGACTCGCAGGTCACGCACCACACGATGGTGAACGAGCAGCTGCATTTTTTCCTGCGCGGCTTTCGCCGCGACGCGCACCCCATGGCCGTCCTGACCGGCCTGGTGGGCGCGCTGTCGGCCTTCTACCACGACTCCACCGACATCACCAATCCGCAGCATCGGCACATTTCGGCCATTCGCCTCATCGCCAAGATGCCGACGCTGGTGGCCATGGCGTACAAGTATTCGCAAGGCCAGCCTTTCATCTACCCGCAGAACGACTTGTCGTACACCGGCAATTTCCTGCGCATGATGTTCGCCACGCCGTGCGAAGAGTACAAGGTCAATGAAGTGGTCGAGCGCGCGCTCGATCGCATCTTCATCCTGCACGCCGACCACGAACAGAACGCCTCGACCTCCACCGTGCGCCTGTGCGGCTCGTCGGGCACCAACCCCTTCGCCGCCATTTCGGCCGGCGTGGCCTGCCTGTGGGGCCCTGCCCACGGCGGCGCCAACGAAGCGTGCCTGCAAATGCTCGAAGAGCTGCAGGCCAACGGCGGCGTGGCCAAGGTCGGCGAGTTCATGGAAAAGGTCAAGGACAAGAACTCGGGCGTGCGCCTGATGGGCTTTGGCCATCGCGTCTACAAGAACTACGATCCGCGCGCCAAGCTGATGCAGGAAACCTGCAAAGAAGTACTGCAGTCGCTGGGCCTGGAAAACGACCCGCTCTTCAAGCTGGCCATGGAGCTCGAACGCATCGCCCTGGAAGACGACTACTTCGTGCAGCGCAAGCTGTACCCCAACGTAGACTTCTATTCGGGCATCGTGCAGCGCGCCATCGGCATTCCCACCTCGCTGTTCACCGCGATTTTCGCGTTGGCCCGCACGGTGGGCTGGATCGCCCAGTGGAACGAAATGCTGTCCGATCCGGACTACAAGATCGGTCGCCCGCGCCAGCTGTTCAGCGGCGCTGCGCCGCGCGACGTGCCGGCCATGGACAAGCGCTGATCCTCCCGGATACACGCCCCATCAATAAAAAACGCCCGCAAGGGCGTTTTTTATTTGCGGCCGATATCGGATGATTTCGGCCGCGGGCGCGAAGCCGATGGCTACATGCCGATGCCGCGGGCCATCAGCACGGCGAACAGCGGCAACAGGACGAACAGATGTGTTTCCAGCATGACCCATCGACGGGCCTTCTTGATGTCGAGGTCGGAGGGGGTGTAGCCGGGTTGCTGTCGTTCCTGCTTGCGCCAGCGCAAGAACGCCAGGGTCGGCGGGATCGAGCACAGCCCGATCACCACGAAGAGCGTGATCTTGGCGTGGAACCAGGGATTGCCCATGTAGAAGGCGGCGCCCTTGGGGCCTGCCATCAGGCGCAACAGGCCGGTGACCAGCACCGCCAGCGCGGATACCAGGTACCAGCGATCGTACAGCGCCAGGCGACGTATCGTGTCGGGGGCCAACCCGGGGCGCAGCAGCACCGCCTGGGCGGACATGATGACGATAAGCACGAAAATCGCCAGGTAGTGTATCCAGGCGAGTAAAGCGTCTTGCAACATGACGGCTCCGGTGGAAAAGGCTAGTGGCTTTTTAACATTGCGCGGGCGGCATGCCTACCGCTGCCCGTCATGAAAAAACAGGGAGCCCGTCCCGGGCTCCCTGTTGTATTGCGAGGCGCGCCGCGGCGGCGGCGCACGCGACGGATCAGCGCAGTTGGCCCGCGGCTTCCTGTTGCGCATCCACGACGGCAAGCGCGGTCATGTTGACGATGCGACGCACGGTGGCGCTGGTAGTAAGGATATGCACCGGACGGGCCGCGCCCAGCAGGATCGGCCCCATGGCGATGCCGTTGCTGCCGGTCATCTTCAGGATGTTGTAGGTGATATTGCCGGTATCGAGGTTGGGCATGACCAGCAGGTTCGCACGGCCCTTCAGTTTGCTGTCCGGATAGGCCAGCATGCGGATTTTCTCGGAAAGCGCCGCGTCCGCATGCATCTCGCCGTCGACCTCGAGATCGGGCGCGCGCTCTTCGATCAGGCGCCGGGCCTGGGCCATTTTCTGGGAAGAAGCCGTCATGCGGCTGCCGAAGTTGGAGTGCGACAGCAACGCCACCTTGGGCACGACGCCGAAGCGCAGCATTTCTTCCGCAGCCTGCACGGTGATGTTGGCGATTTCTTCGGCGTCGGGATTTTCGTTGACGTGCGTGTCGGTGACGAACAGCGTCTGGTCGGGCAGCATCAGCACGTTCAGCGCCGCGTAGGTCTGGCCCGGCTTGCGGCCGATGACTTCGTCGACATACTTGAGCTGGTTGTCGTACTTGCTTGCCACGCCGCACAGCAGGGCGTCGGCGTCGCCGCGCCGCAGCAGCATGGCGCCGATCAGGGTGTTGTGCTTGCGTATCATCGCCTTGGCGATGGCGGGCGTGACACCCTCGCGACCCTTGAGCTGGTAGTAGGCGTTCCAGGTTTCGCTGAACCGGCTGTCGTCTTCGGGGTCGACGATCTCGATGTTCTGGCCGGCCACCAGGCGCAGGCCCGCCTTCTTGACACGCATCTCGATGACCGCGGGGCGGCCCACCAGGATCGGGTAGGCGAGCTTTTCGTCAACGACGGTTTGCGCCGCGCGCAGCACGCGTTCGTCTTCGCCGTCTGCGTAGATGACGCGCTTGGGCGCCTGCTTGGCCTGCGCGAACAGCGGACGCATCAGTTGGCCCGAGTGGTACACGAAGCCCATCAGCTGCTGACGATAGCCTTCGATGTCCTGGATGGGGCGCAGGGCAACGCCGGAGTCGGCGGCCGCTTGTGCGACGGCGGGCGCGATCTGTACGATAAGCCGCGGGTCGAAAGGCTTGGGAATGATGTATTCGGGCCCGAAGGACAAGTCCTGGCCATCGTACGCGCGGGCCACCTCATCGTTCTGTTCGGCCTGCGCCAGTTCGGCAATGGCTTTCACGCAGGCGAGCTTCATTTCCTCGGTGATGCGGGTCGCGCCTGCGTCCAGGGCGCCACGGAAAATGAAGGGAAAGCACAGGACGTTGTTGACCTGGTTGGGGTAGTCCGACCGGCCGGTGGCGATGATGCAGTCGGGGCGCGCGGCGCGCGCGACCTCGGGACGGATCTCGGGTTCGGGGTTGGCCAGGGCCAGGATCAGGGGGCGGTCGGCCATGGTCTTGACCATGTCGGCCGTCAGCACGCCGGCGGCCGAGCAGCCCAGGAACACGTCGGCGCCTTGCACCACGTCGGCCAGCGTGCGCGCCTCGGTCTTTTGCGCGTACCGCTGCTTGTTGGGTTCCATGTTGGCGTCGCGGCCTTCCCAGATCACGCCGCGCGAGTCGACCACGTAGATGTTCTCGCGCTTGATGCCCAGGTGCACCAGCAGGTCCAGGCAGGCGATCGCCGCGGCGCCCGCGCCCGACACGGCGAGCTTGACCTGGGTGATGTCCTTGCCCACGACTTTCAGGCCGTTCAGGATGGCTGCCGACGAGATGATGGCGGTGCCGTGCTGGTCGTCATGGAACACCGGAATCTTCATGCGATCGCGCAGCTTCTTTTCAATGTAGAAGCATTCGGGCGCCTTGATGTCTTCCAGGTTGACGCCGCCCAGCGTGGGTTCCAGCGCCGCGATGATGTCGACGAGCTTGTCCGGGTCGGTTTCGGCGAGTTCGATGTCGAACACGTCGATGCCCGCGAACTTCTTGAAGAGGCAGCCTTTGCCTTCCATGACCGGCTTGGCGGCCAGCGGGCCGATGTCGCCCAGGCCGAGCACGGCAGTGCCGTTCGTGATGACGCCCACCAGGTTGGCGCGCGAGGTGTACTTGGCTGCGGCCTCGTCGCCCTGGTCGAAAATCGCCATGCAGGCGGCGGCTACGCCTGGCGAATAGGCCAGCGACAGGTCGTCCTGGTTGGCCAGCGTCTTGGTGGGCATCACCGAGATCTTGCCGGGTGTGGGGTGGGCGTGATAGTCCAGCGCCAGTTTGGTAAGCGTTTCGTCCATGCTGAGGTAGGCCTTTGCGGCAACAAGAAAACAAGGCGGGCGGAGGCGCCCGCCTTCAAAAAATGCAAGGCATCTATTTCAACAGAAAGCGGCCCCGCATTTTGCTGCAACGCAGCGTAATCCGGCGCCGTGGCGGGAGTCGCGCTACGCCAGCCAGGGCGGCGTGGCGCGCTCGGCGGCGCCCAGTTTTTCGCGCAGCGCCTGCCTTGCGCCCCGGAGGGTGGTATCGCGGTCCGCGAGCAGGTCCAGCGCCTGCAGCACGATCCAGTCGGCGCCCACTTCAAAAAAATCACGCAGGCGCGCCCGGGTATCGCTGCGGCCGAAGCCGTCGGTGCCCACGGTGCGATAGGGCGCGGCGATCCATGCTCGGATCTGTTCGGGCACGGCGCGTACGTAGTCGCTGGCCGCGACCACCGGGGTGTCGCCCGGCAGACAGTGTTCCACCCAGCCTGGCGCATCGCCCAGCCCCAGCGTGCGGGCCCGTTCGCTGGCGCGCCCGTCGCGGGCAAGTTCCGAGAAGCTGGTCACGCTCCAGACCTCGGCGGCGATATCGTAATCTTGCGCAAGACGCTCGGCGGCCTGCAGGGCTTCGGCCAGCATGGGCCCGGCGCCCAGCAGCCGGACGCGGGCCCCGGGCGCGGCGCGCACGCGATGCATGCCGCGAAGGATGCCCGCCCGCGCGTCGTTTGACGGCAGGCTGGGTTGCGGCAGGTTTTCGTTGGTGACGGTCAGGTAGTAGAACTCGTCGCATTGCTCTTGCAGCATGCGGCGCATGCCGTGTTCCAGAATGACCGCGGCCTCGTAAGCGTGGGCGGGGTCATAGGCGCGGCAGTTCGGAACCGTGGCGGCGACCAGGTGGCTGGAGCCGTCCTGGTGCTGCAGGCCTTCGCCGCCCAGCGTGGTGCGCCCCGATGTGGCGCCTATCAGGAAGCCGCGCGCGCGCTGGTCGGCCGCTGCCCAGATCAGGTCGCCGATGCGCTGGAACCCGAACATCGAATAATAGATATAGAAAGGCAGCATCGGCAGGCCGTTTACCGAATAACTGGTGCCGGCCGCCGTCCATGATGAAATGGCGCCCGCCTCGGTAATGCCTTCTTCCAGGATCTGCCCGTCCAGCGCCTCGCGGTAATACAGCACCGAGCCGATGTCTTCGGGTTCGTACAGTTGCCCTTGCGCCGAGTAAATGCCGATCTGGCGAAACAGATTGGCCATGCCGAAGGTGCGCGCCTCGTCGGCGACGATGGGCACAATGCGCGGGCCCAGGGCTTCGTCCTTGAGCAGCCCGCCCAGCATGCGCACGATGGCCATCGTCGACGACATTTCCTTGCCGTCTGCTTCCAGCGCAAAGCGCGCCCATCGGTCGGCAGGCGGCGCGGCGAGGCCGGGCGCCTTGGTCTGCCGCCGCGGCACATAGCCCCCCAGCGCGGCGCGCCGGGCCTGCAGATAGCGCAGTTCGGGGCTGTCGGAGGAAGGCCGGTAGAATTTCAGCGCCAGGCAGTCGGCATCGGTGATCGGCAGCGCGAACCTGTCGCGGAAGGCCAGCAAGGCGTCGTCGTCCAGCTTTTTCTGCTGGTGCGTGGTCATCTTGCCCTGGCCGGCCGAGCCCATGCCGTAGCCTTTTTTTGTCTGCGCGAGGATGACCGTGGGCTGGCCACGATGCCGCACGGCGCGGTGATACGCCGCGTAGATCTTGACGATGTCGTGCCCGCCGCGCCGCAGCCGGTCGATGGCCTCGTCCGACCAGTCGGCGACCAGCGCGGCCAGCTCGGGGTGCTGGTTGAAGAAGTGCGAGCGGTTGTAGGCGCCGTCGTTGGCAGCGAATGTCTGGAACTGGCCATCGACGGTGCGTGCGAAGGCGCGGGCCAGCGCGCCCGTGGCATCGCGAGCGAGCAGGGCGTCCCAGTCGCCGCCCCATACCAGCTTGATGACATTCCAGCCCGCGCCCGCATAAAGGGTTTCCAGTTCGTCGATGATGCGCCCGTTGCCGCGTACCGGCCCGTCCAGGCGCTGCAGGTTGCAATTGACCACGAACACCAGGTTGTCGAGCCTTTCCCGCGCGGCGAGCGTCAGCGCCGCGATGGACTCCGGTTCGTCCATTTCGCCGTCGCCGAAGATTCCCCACACCTTGCGGTCGGAGGCGGGCGCGAGCGAACGGTTTTCCAGATAGCGCAGGAAGCGGGCCTGATAAATGGCGTTGATCGGCCCTATGCCCATGGAGCCGGTGGGAAACTGCCAGAAATCGGGCATCAGCCAGGGGTGGGGGTAGGACGACAGGCCGCGCAGGCCCCGCGCTTGGGCGGTGATCTCCTGCCGGAAATGGGCCAGGTCTTCTTCGCCCAGGAAACCTTCCAGGTAGGCGCGGGCATACACGCCGGGCGCGGAGTGGGGCTGCAGGTACACCAGGTCGCCCGGGGAATCGGCGACGGCGCCTCGGAAAAAGTGATTGAAGCCCACTTCGAAGAGGTCGGCCGCCGACGCATAGCTGGCGATGTGGCCGCCCAGTTCGCCGTGTGCCTGGTTGGCCCGCACCACCATCGCCAGCGCGTTCCATCGATTGATGGACGCGATCCGCTCTTCAAGCGCCAGGTCGCCCGGGAAGGGCGGCTGCTCGTGCGCGGGGATGGTGTTCAGGTAGGCGCTGCGCGTCTGCCCGGCCGCGCGCACCCCCGACGCCGCGGCCTGGGCCAGCAGCTCATCCAGTACGTAGGCGGCCCGGGGCGCCCCTTGCGCCCCTACCAGCGCTTGGAACGCTTCTTTCCACTCGGCGGTTTCGGTGGGGTCAATGTCTTCTGGCATGGCGTCGAGCATGGCGGTCGGAATCTCCTGTGGAGGGTCATCCTATCGCGTTCGCCGTGACATAAGTATTCGAAAATGTGCCGACAGGCTGGGCTGTCCGGCATAATATTCGGCAGATAATTCGATTCACAGTCAAAAATGCCAAACAAACTGGATCAGACCGACCGCCGCATCCTGGCGATCCTGCAAACCGATTCCAGCCTGACCAATGTCGAGCTGGCCCGCCGGGTGCACCTGTCGCCGTCTCCGTGCCTGGCGCGCGTGAAGGCGCTGGAGGCGGCCGGCGTCATCCGCGGCTACGTGGCCCTGGCCGATCCGCTGCAACTGGGCCTGAGCCTGAACGTGTTCATCCAGGTCAGCCTGGAAAAGCAGGTCGAGACCGAGCTCGAGCGTTTCCAGAATGCCATGGCCGAATGCCCGGAAGTCATGGAGTGCTACCTGATGACCGGCGATTCCGATTACCTGTTGCGCGTGGTGGTGCCGGACATGCAGGGGCTGGAGCGTTTCGTGGTGAATCGCCTGTCGCGCATTCCGGGCGTGCGCAACATCCGATCCGGCTTCGCGCTGAAGCAGGTCAAATATCAGACCGCGCTGCCGTTGGGCTAGCGCAGGCCGGCAGGGCGCAGGGGCGTAGAATCGTCGGGTCGTCCACATAGAGGCTGCCCGACCCATGTCCGCTTTCGACCGAGTTCCCGATTCGATCACGTTGCCCGAACTGACCGTACGCGGCGTGATCATCGGCGCGCTGATTACCGTCGTATTTACTGCATCGAACGTGTTCCTGGGGCTGAAAGTGGGCCTGACCTTCTCGTCGGCCATTCCGGCGGCGGTCATCTCCATGTCGGTGCTGCGGCTGTTCAACAACGCCAACATCCTGGAAAACAACATGGTGCAGACGCAGGCCTCGGCCGCGGGCACCCTGTCGGCGATCATCTTCATCCTGCCGGCGCTGGTCATGATGGGCCACTGGCAGGGCTTTCCTTTCTGGCAGACCCTGGGCATCTGCGCGGCAGGCGGCATGCTGGGGGTGATGTTCACGATTCCGCTGCGCCACATCATGGTCGTGCAAAGCGACCTGCCTTACCCCGAGGGCGTGGCCGCCGCCGAAATCCTGCGGGTGGGCAGCAGCGGCGCGCCCGGGCAGGCGGACGCGAGCGCCGATGCCGGCCGGCCCGCTGCCGAAAAACCGGCCGCGGCCCCTACCGGCATGGCCGACATCCTCAGCGGCGCCGGGGTGGCGGCGGCCGTCAGTTTCGCCGTCAACGGCCTGCGCGTGCTGGGCGACAGCGTCAGCATGTGGCCCACGCTGGGGGCGGCGGTGTTTCGCCTGCCCATGGGCTTTTCGCTGGCGCTGATGGGCGCAGGCTATCTCATCGGCATTGTCGCCGGCCTGGCCATGCTGACCGGGCTGGTGATCGCCTGGGGCATTGCGGTGCCGGTGCTGACGGCGACGGGCACGATGGCCGCCGGGCAGTCCGTGGCCGACTACGCCACCGGAATCTGGAGTTCGCAGGTGCGCTTCATCGGCGCAGGGGTGATCGGCGTGGGCGCCATCTGGACGCTTGCCACGCTGTTTGTCCCGATGATGCGCGGCATCCACACGTCGTTCGCGGCGTTCACGGCGGCGGGGCGGCTGGCCCAGGCCGATGCGCCCCGCACGCAGCAAGACCTGCCGGCCCGCTGGATATCGCTGGTGACGCTGGTGCTGGTGGCCATTCTGGTGGCAACGTTCATGGCATTCCTCAGGCCCACGCCGGCGGCCCAGGGCCACGTGGGCATGCTGGTGGCGTATTCCGTGGCGTTCGCCTTCATTTTCGGCTTTCTGGTGGCGGCGGCATGCGGCTACATGGCCGGGCTGGTGGGCTCGTCCACCAGCCCGATCTCGGGCGTGGGCATCGTGGCCATCGTGCTGGTGTCGCTGCTGATGCTGGCGCTCGAAACCGCCAACGGCATCCTGGCCACGCCCGACGGCACCCGCATGGCCATCGGCCTGGCCATTTTCACGACCTCGGCCGTCGTGGCGGTGGCCTCCATCTCCAATGACAACCTGCAGGACCTGAAAACCGGCTGGCTGGTCGGCGCCACCCCCTGGCGCCAGCAGGTGGCGCTGCTGATCGGCTGCGTGGTGGGCGCGGCGGTCATTTCGCCTGTACTGGAACTGCTCTACAACGCCTATGGCTTTGCCGGCGCGCTGCCGCGCCCGGGCATGGACCCCGACGCGGCCCTGTCGGCCCCGCAGGCCACGCTGATGCTGGCGATCGCCCAAGGCATCTTCACCCACCAGCTGAACTGGCTGATGATCCTGATCGGCATGGCCACGGGGGTGGGGCTCATCCTGGTAGACCAGGTGCTGCGGCGCACCTGCAAGGTGGCGCGCATGCCCGTACTGGCGGTGGGCATCGGCATCTACCTGCCGCCCACGGTAAGCGCCCCGCTGGTGGTGGGGGCGGTGCTGGCGTGGTGCATCCAGCGCGCCGTGCAGGCCCGGGCTCGCCGCACGGGCCTGCCCTACGAAGCCTGCGCCGAGCCGGTCAACCGGCGCGGTACCCTGCTGGCCTCGGGCCTGATCGTGGGCGAAAGCCTGGTTGGCGTGCTGATGGCGGCCATCATCGGCGCGACGGGCGAAGAAGCGCCCCTGGCCATCGCGGGTCCGGGCTTTGCCACCGCGGCCTCGTGGCTGGGGCTGGCGGTGTTTGCGCTGGCGACAGGGCTGTTTTACCGGCGCGCGCTGGCCGCCCGGCCGGCGCGCCCCTGAGCCCGCAGCGCGCGGGGCCGGCGTCGTTTTCGCGTCACAGCCGGCCGCGCGCCGATCGCGTTCAATGCCGGCCGATGCCGGCATCATCGCGGATGTTGCGACGGGCCATGCTGCACCGGAATGCCGGCATGCCGTAGGGTAGGGCTCTTGCGGCTGCGCGACAAGACGCCGCAATACGTAAGGGTTATACTTTTGATCCATACGGCTTTCAAGGCTCGTACGCGCCTTCTGCCCCTGCTATCCGCCTAACGGGAAGCCCGTGTCGCGGAAGGTTTTCCTGCATCGCATCGAGTGAAGCACTCGTCAAGGTGAAGCAATACATGTCTTCCGAAATAGAATCCCTTTCCACTTCTTATCTATTCGGCGGTAACGCTCCGTACGTCGAAGAACTGTACGAGGCTTATCTCGACAACCCCGGCTCGGTGCCGGAAAACTGGCGCGAGTACTTCGACCAGTTGCAGCATGCGCCGGCTTCCGACGGTTCGGAATCCACCCGCGACCAGGCGCACGCGCCCATCGTCGAATCGTTCGCGCTGCGCGCGCGCACCAATGGTTTCGTGCAGCAGGCCGCGCAAACCGACCTGTCGATGGCCAGCAAGCAGGTGTCGGTGCAGTCGCTCATCGCCGCGTACCGTTCGCTGGGTTCGCGCTGGGCCGAACTGGACCCCCTCAAGCGCCACGAGCGCCCCGGCATCCCCGAGCTCGATCCCGCGTTCTACGGCCTGAGCGAAGCCGACCTCGACCAGACCTACTCGGCCACCAACACTTACTTCACGACCGCCAGCACCATGACGCTGCGCGATATCCTGAAGGCCTTGCGCGACACCTACTGCCGCAGCATCGGCGCTGAGTTCATGCATATTTCCGATCCGGCCGCCAAGCGCTGGATCCAGGAACGCCTTGAAACCACGCTGGGCGCGGCCACCTTCACCGCCGACGAAAAGCGCCACATCCTGCAGCAGCTGACCGAGGCCGAAGGCCTCGAGCGCTACCTGCACACCAAGTATGTCGGCCAGAAGCGTTTCTCGCTCGAAGGCGGCGAAAGCTTCATCGCCGCAATGGACGAAGTGGTAAACCATGCCGGCGAAGCCGGCGTGCAGGAAATCGTGGTGGGCATGGCGCACCGCGGCCGCCTGAACATGCTCGTGAACATCATGGGCAAGATGCCCGGCGATCTGTTCGCCGAGTTCGAGGGCAAGCATGCCGAAGGCCTGACCGACGGCGACGTGAAATACCACAACGGCTTCTCCAGCGACATCTCTACGCGCGGCGGCCCCGTTCACCTGTCGCTGGCGTTCAACCCGTCGCACCTGGAAATCGTCAACCCCGTGGTCGAAGGCAGCGTGCGCGCGCGCCAGGAACGCCGCGGCGACCACAAGGGCAAGCAGGTATTGCCGGTGCTGGTGCACGGCGACGCGGCCTTCGCCGGGCAGGGCGTGGTCATGGAAACGCTGAACCTGGCCCAGACGCGCGGCTATGGCACCGGCGGCACCGTCCATATCGTCATCAACAACCAGATCGGTTTCACGACGTCCGACCCGCGCGACTCGCGTTCGACGCTGTATTGCACCGACGTGGTCAAGATGATCGAAGCGCCGGTGTTCCACGTCAACGGCGACGACCCGGAGGCGGTGGTGTTCGCCACCAAGCTGGCGCTCGACTACCGCCTGGAGTTCGGCCGCGACATCGTCCTGGACATCGTCTGCTTCCGCAAGCTGGGCCACAACGAGCAAGACACCCCGTCGCTTACCCAGCCGTTGATGTACAAGCGCATCGGCCACCATCCCGGCACCCGCAAGCTGTACGCCGACAAGCTCACCGCCCAGGGCGTGCTGGCCGAAGGCGAGTCCGACCAGATGGTCAAGGACTACCGCCAGCTCATGGAAGACGGCCAGCGCACCATCGAGCCGGTGCTGACCGACTACAAGAGCAAGTACGCCATCGACTGGTCGCCCTTCCTGGGCGCCAAATGGACCGACCAGGCCGACACCGCGGTGCCGCTGGCCGAGCTCAAGCGCATCGGCGAGCGCATCACCACCGTGCCCGAAGGCTTTACGGTGCACCCGCTGGTCAACAAACTGCTGAACGACCGCCGCAACATGGCCAAGGGCGAGATGAATCTCGACTGGGGCATGGGCGAACACCTGGCCTTCGCCACCCTGGTGGCCTCGGGCTACGCCGTGCGCATCACCGGCCAGGATTCCGGCCGCGGCACGTTCACGCACCGCCATGCGGTGCTGCACGACCAGAATCGCGAGCGCTGGGACGACGGCACGTACATCCCGCTGCAGAACGTGACCGACGGCCAGGCCCCGTTCACCGTGATCGACTCGGTGCTTTCCGAAGAAGCCGTGCTGGGCTTCGAGTACGGCTATTCCAGCGCGGAACCCAACACGCTGACCATCTGGGAAGCGCAGTTCGGCGACTTCGTCAACGGCGCGCAGGTGGTCATCGACCAGTTCATCACGTCCGGCGAAGCCAAGTGGGGCCGTCAGTCGGGCCTGACCCTCATGCTGCCGCACGGCTATGAAGGCCAGGGCCCCGAACACTCGTCGGGCCGCATCGAGCGCTTCCTGCAGCTGTGCGCCGACAACAACATCCAGGTGGTGCAGCCGACCACGGCATCGCAGATCTTCCACCTGCTGCGCCGCCAGATGATCCGGCCGTTCCGCAAGCCGCTGGTCATCTTCACGCCCAAATCGCTGCTGCGCAACAAGGACGCGGGTTCGCCCCTGACCGAACTGGCCGGCGGCAGCTTCCGCACCGTCATCGGCGAGGTCGACGAGTCGATCGACCCGGCCAAGGTCAAGCGCGTGCTGGCCTGCTCGGGCAAGGTCTACTACGACCTGGTCCACGCACGCCGCGAGCGCGAGGCCGATCACGTGGCCATCGTGCGCGTCGAACAGCTGTACCCGTTTGCCCACAAGTCGTTCCAGGCCGAGCTGAGCAAGTACGGCAAGGCTACCGAAGTCATCTGGGTGCAAGACGAACCGCAGAACCAAGGTCCGTGGTTCTATATCCAGCATCATCTGTACGAGAACATGTCCGAAGGCCAGAAGCTCGGCTATGCCGGCCGGGCGGCGTCCGCTTCTCCCGCTGTGGGCTACCTGGCCAAGCACCAGGAGCAGCAGAAGGCCCTCATCGAGCAGGCGTTCGCGTCCAAGCACAAAGGCTTCGTACTGACCAAATAAGGTCGGCCGGCTTCGAACTCATCTTTACTGGAACCTATCACTATGGCTATCACTGACGTCGTTGTCCCCCAATTGTCCGAGTCCGTTTCGGAAGCGACCCTGCTTACCTGGAAGAAGCAGAAGGGCGCTGCCGTCGAGGCAGATGAAATCCTCATCGAAATCGAAACCGACAAGGTCGTGCTCGAAGTGCCGGCGCCCGCCTCGGGCGTGCTGGCCGAAATCGTCGAAGGCGACGGCAGCACGGTAACTTCGGGGCAACTGATCGCCAAGATCGACACGGCGGCCAAGGCCGAAGCCGCGGCTGCTCCCGCCGCCGCGGCGCCCAAGGCAG
This sequence comes from Bordetella genomosp. 7, assembly GCF_002261415.1. Lineage (NCBI taxonomy): Bacteria > Pseudomonadati > Pseudomonadota > Betaproteobacteria > Burkholderiales > Alcaligenaceae > Bordetella > Bordetella genomosp. 7. Next base: position 226,740 of record NZ_NEVI01000006.1, read on the forward strand.
AACCGGCCGCCGAGAAGGCTGCTGCGCCTGCCGCGCCTGCCTCGTCGTCGGCCGCGGGCGTCGCCTCGCCCGCAGCATCCAAGATCTTGTCCGAGAAGGGGGTGGATCCTGCCTCGGTAGCAGGCACCGGCCGTGATGGCCGTGTCACCAAGGCCGACGCCCAGGCCGCCAGCGCGGCGCCCGCCAAGGCCGCCGCTGCGCCCGCGCCGGTTTCGATGTCGCTGGACGGCCGCCCCGAACAGCGCGTGCCCATGAGCCGCCTGCGTGCGCGCATCGCAGAGCGGCTGCTGCAGTCGCAACGCGAAAACGCCATTCTCACGACGTTCAACGAAGTGAACATGCAGGCTGTCATCGACCTGCGCAACAAGTACAAAGACAAGTTCGAGAAAGAGCACGGCATCAAGCTGGGCTTCATGTCGTTCTTCGTCAAGGCGGCCGTTGCCGCACTGAAGAAGTTCCCGCTGATCAACGCCTCGATCGACGGCAAGGACATCATCTACCACGGCTACTTCGACATCGGTATCGCGGTGGGTAGCCCGCGCGGCCTGGTCGTGCCCATCCTGCGCAATGCCGACCAACTGTCGATTGCCGAAATCGAGAAGACCATTGCCGACTTCGGCAAGCGCGCCGCCGAAGGCAAGCTGGGCATCGAAGAAATGACCGGCGGCACCTTCTCCATCTCGAACGGCGGCGTGTTCGGCTCGATGCTGTCCACGCCCATTATCAACCCGCCGCAGTCGGCGATCCTGGGCGTGCACGCCACCAAGGAACGTCCGGTGGTGGAAAACGGCCAGATCGTCATCCGCCCGATGAACTACCTGGCGCTGTCGTACGATCACCGCATCATCGACGGCCGTGAAGCCGTATTGGGTCTGGTGGCCATCAAGGACGCGCTGGAAGACCCGCAGCGCCTGTTGCTGGATCTGTAATCCGGCACGGCTCAGGGCTAGGGGCAATGATTGCTACTGTCGCGGCGGGCCGGATCGCACCGGTCCGTACGCGGCAGGCCCCGCCGGCTTTCTTCCGCCTTTTCCCCTCTGCGTCCGGCCGCGCGTGCGGGCGCGACGCGCATGGGCCGGCGCGCCCCGGCCAGCCACAAGCGTCTCTTCAATCCCCCAATTTCCGAGAACATCATGTCCAAACAATTTGACGTCGTCGTCATCGGTGCCGGCCCCGGCGGTTATATCGCCGCCATTCGCGCCGCTCAACTCGGTATGTCCGTCGCTTGCATCGATGCCTGGCAAAACGGGCAGGGCGGGCCGGCTCCCGGCGGTACGTGCACCAACGTCGGTTGCATTCCGTCCAAGGCGCTGCTGCAGTCTTCCGAGCATTTCGAACAGGTCAATCATCACTTTGCCGACCACGGCATCGAGGTCAAGGGTGTGTCGCTGAAGCTCGATACGCTGATCGGCCGCAAGAACACGGTGGTCAAGCAGAACAACGACGGCATCCTGTATCTGTTCAAGAAAAACAAGGTCACCTTCTTCCATGGCAAGGGCGCCTTTGCCGGCAAGGCTGATGGCGGCTATGCCATCAAGGTGACGGGCACGGCCGAGGAAGACCTCGTCGCCAAGCACGTGGTCGTGGCCACCGGTTCCTCGCCGCGAGAGCTGCCGGGCCTGCCCTTCGACGAAAAAGTGGTGCTGTCCAACGATGGTGCGCTGAACATCGACGCCGTTCCCAAGAAGTTGGGCGTGATCGGCGCGGGCGTCATCGGCCTGGAAATGGGCAGCGTGTGGCGCCGCCTGGGCGCCGAGGTCACCATCCTGGAAGCCATGCCCGAGTTCCTGGCGGCGGCCGACCAGCAGGTGGCCAAGGAAGCGCTGAAGGCCTTCGCCAAGCAGGGCCTGGACATCCAAATGGGCGTCAAGCTCGGCGAAGTCAAGGCAACCGCCAAATCGGTCACGGTGCCCTATACCGATGCCAAGGGCGGCGAACAGAAACTGGTGGTCGACAAGCTGATCGTCTCGATCGGGCGCGTGCCGTACACCGGCGGCCTGAACCCCGACGCGGTGGGCCTGAACCTGGACGAGCGCGGCTTCATCCAGGTAGACGACCATTGCAAGACCAACCTGCCCAACGTATGGGCGGTGGGCGACGTGGTGCGCGGCCCCATGCTGGCGCACAAGGCCGAAGAAGAAGGCGTGGCGGTGGCCGAGCGCATCGCGGGCCAGCATGGCCACGTCAACTTCGATACCGTGCCCTGGGTCATCTACACGTCGCCCGAAATCGCCTGGGTGGGCAAGACCGAACAGCAGCTCAAGAAAGAAGGCCGCGAATACAAGGCCGGCAGCTTTCCGTTCATGGCCAACGGGCGCGCGCGCGCCCTGGGCGACACCACCGGCTTTGCCAAGGTGATCGCCGACGCCAAGACTGACGAAGTGCTGGGCGTGCATATCGTCGGCCCGATGGCGTCCGAGCTTATTTCCGAAGCCGTCACCATCATGGAATTCCGCGGCGCCGCCGAGGACATCGCCCGCATCTGCCACGCGCACCCGACCTTGTCCGAGGCCGTGAAAGAAGCGGCGCTGGCGGTCGACAAGCGCACGCTGAACTTCTAAGGCGTCGGGCGGCGGGCGCCAGGCGCCGTGCGACGCCGGCCCCAGGGCGGCGCCCGCGGCCCGCGCCGGCCCGCACCCCGGGCCGGGCTCTACCCCGGGCGGGCCATACCCGGGGGGCCGCGCCGCCCGCAGCCGCGCTTCGGCGCATCCCGTTGCCATGCCGGGTTTCATGCAGCGTGCATGACAGAACCCTTTCTTGTGTAGCGCCTGCAATCCGCGCGCCCAGGCGCCAATTTTTCAGCTGTGTGTTGCGACATGAACGTCCGCGAATACTATGAACATGCCCTGGCCCAACGGGGCTACCAGTCCGATGCGGCGCAACGCCACGCAGTGGACCGGTTGCAGGCCTACTACGACGACTGGGTCCGCTTCAAGTCGATGCGCTCGAACGCGCTCAAGAAGCTGTTGAACCGGCCGGACGTGCCGCGGGGCGTGTATTTGTGGGGCGGTGTCGGGCGGGGCAAGAGTTTCCTGATGGACGCCTTCTACGCCACGGTGCCGGTGGTACGCAAGACGCGGCTGCATTTTCACGAATTCATGCGCGGCGTGCATCGCGAGCTGGAAAGCGTCAAGGGCATGCAGGACCCGCTGGACGAGGTGGCACGCCGCGTCGCCAAGCGTTACCGGCTGATCTGTTTCGACGAATTCCATGTGTCGGACGTGGCCGACGCGATGATCCTGTATCGGCTGCTGCTCCGCCTGTTCGAGCTGGGCACGTCATTCGTCATGACATCGAACTACGAGCCGTCCACGCTGTATCCGGACGGCCTGCATCGCGATCGCATCCTGCCCGCCATTGCGCTGATCGAAAAGCGCATGGACATCCTGAATGTCGATGCCGGCATCGATTACCGGCGCCGCACGCTGGAACACGTACAGTGCTACCACTCGCCTTTGGACGAGCAAGCCCGCCAGGCCCTGCAGCAGGCGTTTGACCGGCTGGCCGACACGCCGCCGCAGGAGCCCCTGCTGCACATCGAGCATCGTGAGATCCGCGCCGTCGCCCTGGCAGGGTCGGTGGTGTGGTTCGACTTCGCCACCCTGTGCGGCGGGCCGCGATCGCAGAATGATTATCTGGAACTCGCCAACCGCTTCCACGCCGTGATTCTTTCCGATGTGCCGCGCATGGGCCCGCGGCAGGCGTCCGAGGCGCGTCGCTTTACCTGGCTGATCGACGTGTTCTACGACCACAAGATCAAGCTCATCATGTCGGCCGAGTGCGAACCGGAAGAACTCTATACCGAGGGCGCACTGGCCAATGAGTTTCATCGCACCGTGTCCCGTATCCTGGAGATGCAGTCGCGCGAATACCTGGATGAAGAGCGGCGCCTGACCGTCGGCCTGTAGGCGGCGCCCGGGCAGGGCTCGAGGCGCGCTGGCGATAGAGATTGATAATAAGATTGGTTATCAATTACTATCTCGGTTTTGTGTTTCCAGCCGCCCGCCGTGAAAAGCTCTATGTCTTGCGGGGCAGCCTCGCCCGCGCCGGTATCCGTGGATGCGCTCTATCGCGACCATCAGCCCTGGCTGTTGCGGTGGCTGCGCGGCAAGCTGGGCAGCCCCTTGCGCGCCGAAGACCTGACCCATGATGTGTTCGTGCGGATTCTTGCCGGCCGCAAGCAGGTGGACGCCGGCCAGGCCCGGCCATTGTTGCGCACCATCGCGCACGGGCTGCTGGTGGACCACTATCGCCGCGTCGGGCTGGAGCAGGCGTACCTGGAATACCTGAGCCGGCTGCCAGCGCCGCAGCAACCGTCGCCCGAATTGCGCGCGACGCTCGTTCAGCAAGTCATTGCGCTGGACCGCGCGCTGGCGCAGCTTCCCGACAAGGTGCGGCGCGCCTTCGTGCTGGCGCAGATCGACGGATTGCCCTATGCCGACATCGCGCGCCGGCTGGGCGTATCGCTCAGTTCGGTGCAGCAATATATGACCCGCGCGTGGACGGCTTGCTATGCCTGCCTGGACGAGTGACGCCGCGTCGCCGGACCCGGTGGCGCGCGAAGCCATCGCGTGGTGGGTCCGGCTGCGGTCGGGGCAGGGCGGCGCCGCGACAGAGCAGGCATGCCGCCGCTGGCGCGCAGCCGACCCGCGCCACGAACAGGCATGGAGCCGGCTGCAGCGCCTGTCGGGCATGCTGCGCGAGGTTCCTTCGGATCTTGCCCACGCGCATTTCATCCCGCCGCCGCGCTCGCGGCGCACCGTGCTCAAGGGGCTGGCCGGGCTGCTGGTGGCGACCGGTACGGGCGCAGCCGCTTATGAATGGACGCCCTGGCAACGGTTGATATCCGACTACAGTACGCGCGTCGGCGAACGCAGGCGCGTGATGCTGCCCGGCGAGATCCGTCTTGATCTGGCCAGCGACAGCGCCGTATCGGTGCAGATGCTCGGCCAGCGCCGCCAACTGGCGTTGTTGCGCGGGCAAATGGGGGTGCGCGTGCCCGGGTCCGACGGGCTGCCGTCGCTGACGGTGCCCGCCAGCGACGGCGCCCGGGTGGTTGCCGAACACGCGCATTTCGGTATGCAGCGCGCCAGGGCAGGCGTGCGCATCGACGTGTATGCCGGCAGCCTGCAGCTGATCGACGCCGATGGCGCTATCCGCACCCTGCGTGCCGGCACTGCGCTGTACCAGCAGCGGGGGGCGTGGCGCGATGCGCCGCCCGACGCAGGGCAGGGCGCATGGGCCGACGGCATGCTCGTGGCCAACGGCGACCGGCTGGATTCGGTGCTGGCGCACTTGGCGCGCTATCGTCACGGCAGCCTGTCGGCCAGCCCCGATGTGGCCGACCTGGCCGTATCCGGCGTGTTTCCGCTGGATGATACCGATCGGGCGTTGACCATGCTGCAACAGAGCCTGCCGATAAACGTGGTGCGTTGGGGCGCGTGGCGTGTACGCGTCGAGCGCGCACACAGCGGCGGCAGGCGGCCGGCATGAGCAATTTGTTGCAATTTTTCCGGCGCCGCGGCTGCAGATTGTGTGCGCTCGTACGGAATGTCTCCTGCAACCCTTAACCTTGCAGGAGTCATCGCCTTGTTCTTCCTAGCTTCTGTGCCCGCCGCTTCGATGCGCGGCCGCACATTGCGGTTTCCCGTAACCGGCACGCTGCCCGCGCTGGTAGTGGCGCTGGCCGCCTCCGGGCTGGGCGCCCTGCCCACGCCGGCCATTGCACAACCCGCCACGGCGTCGGTGCGCCATTACGCGTTGCCCGGCGGGCCGCTCGGCGAGGTGCTGACAGCCTACGCGCGCCAGGCAGGCGTGCTGCTTTCATTCGACACGCGCATGGTGGCGGGGTTGAACTCGGCGGGGCTGCAGGGCAGTTACACCGTGGCCGCCGGCTTTGACGCCATTCTGCAGGGCTCGGGCCTGCAGGCCCGGCCGGGAGAAGGCGGCTGGGTGTTGCGGCGCCTGCCATCAACCGGAGGTACCGTCAGCCTGGCGCCGGTGCTCGTGCAAGGGCAGGGTGAAACCGGCACAGGCCAGACGTATGGCGTCGTGGCAGAAGTAACCCGGTCCGCGACCAAGACCGATACGCCGTTGCTGGAGACGCCGCAATCGGTGTCGGTGATCACGCAGAGCCAGATAGCCCAGCAGGGCGCCAACACCTTGAACCAGGTGCTGCGCTACACCCCTGGCGTGGCAGTAGAGACCCGCGGCGCAACCGCCACGCGCCTGGACCAGTTCACCATTCGCGGGTTTTCGGCCACCACTTATCTGGACGGCCTGCGCGTGTTTGGCGGACGCGATGCGTTGCCGCAGGTGGATGCGTACCGGCTGGAGCGCGTGGACGTGCTGAAGGGCCCGTCGTCCGTCGTTTACGGCCAGGGCGGACCGGGCGGCGTGGTCAACCAGATCAGCAAGCGCCCCGTTGATGGCCAGATCAATGAAGTGGGCGTGGAGTTCGGCACGAATTCACTGCTGCGCGGCATGGCGGATGTGGGCGGCCGGCTCGATGACGAAGGCAAGTTCCTGTACCGCATCGTCGGCGCGGGCTACAAATCCGACGGGCAGCAGCATTTCACCAAAGAGCGGCGCTATTACGTGTCGCCGTCGTTCACGTACCAGCCATCGGCGGATACGCGTCTTACGGTGCTGACGCACTTCCAGCACGATCCCGACATGGGCGCGTATGGCTCGCTGCCCGCAATGGGCACGGTATACGAGCTGCCCGACGGCAGCCGCTTTTCGCGCAGCTTCTACGACGGCGACAAGGGCTTCGAACGCAGCGACCGAAAACACTATTCGTTAGGCTACGACATCGAGCACCGCTTCAACGACACGTTCAAGGCAAGCCAGAATTTCCGCTACGTGAACGCCGATGCAAAGTACCGCAGCATCTACAACAGCGCCTGGGCCGACCCGGGGGTGTACCGCTATCTGCAGCGCGGCATGATAGGCACCGACGTGGAGTTCGAGGCGCTGACGCTGGACAACAACGTGCAGGCCGATTTCAACACCGGCCCGTTCGCCCACAAGCTGCTGCTGGGCTTTGACTACCAGCACATCCGCACCGACACGAAGTCGGCATCGCGCTGGGGCGTGTCCGATTTCAACCTGGATACCTGGGATCCGGATTACGACATGGGGTACGAGTTGCCCCCCTTTACCACCGACCAGCGGCAGAAGCAGTACCAGACCGGCCTGTATCTGCAAGACCAGATCAAGCTGGGCGGCCTGTCGGTGTTGCTGGGCGGGCGCTACGATTGGGCGCGCACCACGTCCGACAGCACCAACCTGGCCACCGGCGTGCGCACGCACTCTCCGCAGCGCGCGCAGGCGTTCACCGGGCGCGCGGGCTTGCTGTATCTGTTCGACAATGGCGTGGCGCCGTACTTCAGCTATTCGGAATCGTTCGAACCGCAAAGCGGCACGGGCTGGAACAACCAGCCGTTCGATCCGGTCGAGGGCGAGCAATACGAGCTTGGCGTGAAGTACGAGCCGCCCGGGTCCCGCACGCTGCTGACCGCCGCCGTGTTCGACCTGCGCCGCAAGAATCTCACCACCACCGATCCTGATCCCACGCATATCTGCGGGGGCGGGCGTTGCAGCGTCCAGGCCGGCGAGGTGCGCACGCGGGGCCTGGAACTCGAGGCCAAGAGCGAGCCCATCGACGGGCTGAGCGTGATCGCATCGTACAGCTGGCTGCACAACGTGTATTCCAAAGACAACCCCAATGCGGCCGGCATCAGCCTCAAGGGCTCGCAGCCGGTGGCCGTGCCCAAGCACCAGGCGTCGGCGTGGGTGCGCTACGAGCTGCAGCGCGGGCCGCTGGCGGGGCTGGGCATGGGCGCGGGCGTGCGCTATCTGGGCGAAACCTGGGGCGATGCGGCCAACACGTTCCGCGTGCCCGGCGCGACCTTGTTCGACCTGGGCCTGGATTACGACCTGGGGCGCAATCAACCTGCCTTGAAGGGCTGGCAGGTCAGTCTCAATGTGGCAAACCTGTTCGACAAGCGCTATGTGGCCTCGTGCATTGACGAGAACTGGTGCTGGTATGGCTACGCGCGTACTGTGAAGGCCGCAGTGCGTTATCGCTGGTAGGGCATATGACGCGAGATCCGCTGTGAGACCAGAGCCCGGCGCCAATCTGGCGCGCTACCGGTGGGCCGTTGCATCCCGTACGGCCGCCGCCGTGCTGGGAGGCTACGCACTGGCCTCGGCCATGGCCGGGTGCCTGGCGGTGTGGTTGCCGATGGCGCGCGCCGATGCGGTGATCACCGGCATGCTGGTGGCATTTGTGGCGTATGCCGCGGGTGTCATCTGGGTGTACGTTGCCCGCAATGCATGGCGCGCCTGGCTGGGCATGCTGGGGCCCGCGGTCCTGCTTGCGGCGCTGTGCTGGCTTGGCCGGCTGATGGGAGCGGCATGATGGGCCGGCATGACGCAACAGCGCGACGCATCACCGGGCCGGCGGAAAGCCTGCGGCAGGCCATGGCGTGGCTGCATACCTGGGCGGGACTGATTTTCGGCTGGATATTGTTTGCCATGTTCCTGACCGGCACCTTGGCATTCTTCCGCCCGGAAATCACTCATTGGATGCAGCCCGAAACGCCGGCGCGCCCGGACACGGTGTCCGCGGCGCGCGCGGCCGATGTTGCGCAGCAGTATCTGCAGCAGCATGCCGCCGGTGCGGCGCGCTGGTTCATTACCTTGCCCACGGCACGCGAGCCGCTGTTGGGGCTGGGGTACCAAGTGCCCCGACCGGCGCCGGGCGAACGCGGCTTCAAGCGCGTCAGGCTCGATCCCGCCACGGGCCAGGTCGTGCAGGCCCGCGAGACGCGCGGCGGCGATTTCTTCTACCGCTTTCACTTCGAACTGGAAATGGCGCATCCGTGGGGGCGCTGGCTGGCCAGCGTCGCGGGCATGTTCATGCTGGTGGCCATTATCAGCGGCGTCATCACGCACAAGAAAATCTTCGCCGATTTCTTTACTTTCCGGCCGCGCAAAGGGGGGCAGCGAGCCTGGATGGATGGCCACAATGCGCTGTCGGTGCTGGGCCTGCCGTTTCACCTGATGATCACCTTCAGCGGGCTGGTGATCTTCATGGCGATGCTGTTGCCCGCCGGCATTGCGGCGGTGTACGAGAACCCCCGCGCCTTCACCGATGACATGTTCCCTGCGTTTGCCGCCGCGCGTGCGTCGGAGGCGAGCGCGCCGCTGGTGGATCTGGGGTCGCTGGTCACGCGCGCGCAGGCAGAGTGGCGGGGCGGCGAGGCAGGGCAGCTTGTGGTTGCCCAGCCCGGCAAGCAAGGCGCGGTGGTGTCGATCAGCCGAGCGTCCGGCGAACGCATCACGTATGCGCGCAGCGCACCCAGCCTGCGTTATGACGGCAATGACGGCCGCCTGTTGGCGCGCCACGACGCCGACAGCGCTGCCCGCATCACGGCCGGCACGCTGATCGGATTGCACTTGGGCCTGTTTGCCGAGCCGTTGCTGCGCTGGCTGTATTTTCTGGTCAGCCTGGCGGGCACGGCCATGGTGGGCACCGGCCTGGCGCTGTGGGTCGCCAAGCGGCGCCAGAAAGCCGGCGGCGCCACCCCGCAGGCGTTCTCGCTGCGGCTGGTCGACGCCTTGAACGCGGGCACCATCGCCGGGCTGTGCGTTGCGGTGGCGGCTTACTTCTGGGCCAATCGGCTACTGCCCGCCGGGCTTGCCGGACGCGCCGCATGGGAAACACGCGCCTTCTTCCTGGCATGGGCGCTGTGCTTCATCTATGCCTTCCTGAAACCTGCGCGCAGGTGGCCGGATCTGCTGGCGCTGGCCGCCGGGCTGGCTGCATTGTTGCCGGCCGTCAATGGCATGACGACCGCGCGGCACCTGGGCGTGTCGCTGCCGGCCGGCGACTGGATCATGGCGGGGTTCGATCTGGCCGCGCTTGCCGCGGCTGGCCTGCTGGCGTGGATGTGGCGCAAGGCGCGTCCGCTGCGCCAGCGCGCTGCACCGCGCGCCGCGTTACGGCCGGCGCGGCATCCCTCCACCCGAACGGGAGTCAGCCCATGATGAGCGTTGCCGCTTTCTGCCTGGCCTATGCGGGCTTTGCCGCACTGTGCCTGGGCATGGACCGTCACTATGAGACGGTGTTCGAGCGCGCCTTGCCGCGCCTGCATCGGACCACTTTGCGCGCCGCCGGCTGGGCTGCGCTGGCCCTGTCGCTGTGGGCGACGGCGGCGGTGTGGGGCTGGCGCTACGGCGTGGTCGAATGGATCGGCATTCTGACCATCGCCGGGCTGCTGTTGATCTGGCTTGTGGCATACCGGCCGGCGGCGGCCCTGGCCGCCGGCGGCGCGTGCGCGCTGGCCGCGCCCATGCTGGCCTTGCTATAAGGCGGCACGGCCGGCTCCGCCGCAAGGACGCGCTACACTGCGGAATTCTTCGCAACCACTGCAGTCGCTCCATGAGTACCCGCGTTCTCACAGGCATCACCACGTCCGGCACCCCGCATCTCGGCAACTACGCCGGGGCCATACGTCCGGCCATCGCTGCCAGCCAGCAGCCCGGCATCGACGCGTTTTATTTCATGGCCGACTACCACGCGCTGATCAAGTGCGACGATCCGGCCCGCGTGGCGCGTTCGCGGCTGGAAATCGCCGCCACCTGGCTGGCCGGCGGCCTGGACCCGGAAAGGGTCACGTTCTATCGTCAGTCGGACGTGCCCGAGATCCCCGAATTGTGCTGGCTGCTGACCTGCGTCACCGCCAAGGGGCTGATGAACCGCGCACACGCCTACAAGGCGGCGGTCGACCAGAACAATGCCAAGGGGGTAGAGCCCGACGACGGCATCAATATGGGGCTGTTCTCGTATCCCATCCTGATGGCCGCCGACATCCTGATGTTCAACGCGCACAAGGTGCCCGTCGGACGCGACCAGATTCAGCACCTGGAAATGGCGCGCGACATCGCCCAGCGCTTCAACCATCTGTATGGCCGCGAGTATTTCGTGCTGCCCGAAGTGGTCATTGAAGAACAGGTCGCGACCCTGCCCGGCCTGGATGGCCGCAAAATGTCCAAGAGCTACAACAACACCATTCCGTTGTTCGAAGGCGGCAGCAAGGCGTTGCGCGCCGCGGTGATGCGCATCGTGACCGATTCGCGCGAGCCGGGCGAACCGAAGGATGCAGACGCCTCGCACCTGTACACCATCTACCGCGCCTTCGCGACGCCGGAAGAGTCCGCCGCGTTCCGTACGCAGCTGGAAACCGGCCTGGGCTGGGGCGATGCCAAACAGGCCCTGTACGACCGCCTGGAGGGCGTTCTAGCCCCCATGCGCGAGCGGTACCAGGACTTGATGGCCAACCCCGGCCGCATCGAAGATATTCTGCAGGCCGGCGCGCTGAAGGCGCGCAAGCTGGCCGTGCCGTTCATGCAAGAACTGCGCGAGGCAGTGGGCTTGCGCGCGCCCGCGCCGGCGGCGGCCAAGCCGCCTGCCAAAAAGGCGGGCAAGGCGGCGCGCTTTGTCAGCTTTCGTGATGATGACGGCGCGTTCCGGTTCCGTCTGCTGGCCGCCGACGGCCAGGAACTGCTGCGCTCGCAGGGCTACGCCAACCCCAAGGATGCGGGCGCCTCGCTGCAACGCCTGCAGGCAGGCGACGCCGCCGGCATGTTGCAGGCAGACGGCCTGACGTATGCGGCGATAGTGGATGGCGCGGCGGTGGCGCACGGCCCGGCGGCCCACAACCCCGAGCAGCGCGACGCCCTTATGGCGCAGGCCCGCGAGGCGCTGGCCGCGCTGGCAGGGCGCTAACGCCCGGCGGTCGCCACGATGCGGCCGCCTTGCACCTGGAATCGCGGCACATTGCCCTGGCCCGCGATTTCCAGCGTGTCTCCCTCGACGTAGCCCACCACTTGGGGGCAGTCCAGCCATTCGGGGTTGATGAACGGAAAGTATTTCAGCGTGCCGGTGCCCTGGCTCGCGAATTCGAAGGTGGTGTTGGCCACCACTTCCGGATCCCACTGGCTGGCATCGAACACCATCGAGCAATGCGCGCCGATGCGATAGGTGATGCTTGCTCCCATGCTGGCAAAGCCCAGCGCTCCTACGTGCAGGGTTGCGCCATTGCGCAATTCGATGGTGCGCGAGCCCAGCCGCTGCAGCGTGATCAGTTTCGCGGCCACCGGTATGCCGTCCAGCACCAGGTGCGCATACTGGCCAAGCGTTATCTCCCCATACGTTGCACTGGGGCCGATGTTCTCGGCGTTGACGGTGTGCGATGCATTGGCGGCGAGCGCCAGAGTCGTGCTACGCATGGCGAGATCCGGTGTTATTGTTTTGATACAACTGGATATTTTCGCTTAATTATTTGGTTTTGGCTCTCATTTTTCGTGTATGTCCGCCTAGGGGTAACCCTGGGCGGTCAGTTCGACCGCCATCGAAGCATCGCCCGCTAATATCGGCCTACAGTGTCCGCCGACAGGAGCCTAGCCATGAGTTACCAACCCGGGTTCGCCGCCGTTGCCCATCTGCTGGCGGATCACGCGCGCGCAGCCATGCTGGCGGCGCTGCTCGACGGCCGGGCGCTGGCGGCCGGTGAACTGGCGCGCAGCGCCGGCGTCACGGCCCAGACGGCGAGCGCACACCTGGCCAAGATGCTCGAAGGCGGCTTGCTGGATGTGGAAACACAAGGGCGCCACCGGTATTACCGGCTGGCGGGCCCGCACGTGGCTCACATGCTGGAAAGTCTGTCCACCCTGCAGCCGCTTCCGCCCCAGGGGCGCCGACCGGCGCTCAGCCCGAAGGCGCGTGAATTCCATTTCTGTCGCCGCTGCTACGACCATCTGGCCGGGCAGCTTGCCGTGGCGATCACCCAGGCCCTGCAGGACCGCGGCTACCTGGTGGCGGCCCCGGACAGGCAGTTCGACCTGACCCCGGCAGGCGCGCAATGGTTCGCGGATATCGGTGTGGATGTCGACGCAGTCGTGCCCACGCGACGTGGGCTGGCGCGCCAATGCCTGGACTGCACCGAGCGGCGCCACCATCTGGGCGGGCCGCTGGGTGTGGCGTTGCTGGCCGCTCTGTGCGAGCAGCAAGTGTTGCGGCGCGCGCCCGACAGCCGGGCCATCCGCGTCACGCCGCGCGGCTGGTCATGGCTTGACCAGCGCCTGGGCATGCGGCTGCCGGCGTTGCCGCAGGCGGCCTGAGCCGCGCTTTTGCGCGGATTCAGGCAACTTCTTCCGGGCGGACGCAAGTTTTACCGCCATGCCCCGCGGCGCGGGACACGCGCGCGCAGGGCAGGGTGGCACTTGCCGGGCGGACGCGCCGCCCTCAGGATGGGCTGCCGCCTTGCAGTTCAGGGATGTTGCCGGGGCTCTCGTGCGCCTGCAGGCGGTCATCGACGCGGTTCACGCCCGCCATGGCGCGCACGGCCGATAAAAGCGTCTGGTGTTCCGCGGCAAGGATCTGCCCGCTCAGCGTCACGTCGCCCGCGTGCGCCGTTACAGTAATGGCGCCGGGATGGCTGACCAGCCGTCCCAGTTGGGCGCGCACACGCTCTTCGAGCTGACGGTCGCTGTCGGGGTCCGACAGCCCCATCCCGCGGCGCGCCGCGGCGGTGTAGCCGCGCACATGGTCCGCCGCGCGCTTGCCGTCGGCGAGCATGCAGTCCATGGCGTCGTTGCGCAGCGAAGTCAGTTGGTCGCACAGCAGGGCGCGCCGCCGGCGCCCTGACTGCGGGTCGAAGTAGTACATGGCCGTGGCGCCCAGCGCCAGCGTGGCAATGCGATTCAGGATAGTCACTTGCGTCCTCCGGTCAGGCTGAGAAAGGCCGGCGGCCAGTGGCCGGCCGGTTTCCCATGCTGCGCAAGTGATGTGCCCGGGCCCTGGAGGCCCGGGCCGGGAATCAACGCTTCAGGCGCGCAAATGCCTCGGCCATGGCGTTGTTGCGCGGCTCGGCGCGAGCCGCTTCGGCCGGGCCCCGCCGGCCCGCCGCGCGGGGCGCGCCACCCCGCGGCGCATCCGCGCCGCTGCGGCGCGCGGGCTGCGCGGCGTCATTCAGGCGCATGGTCAGGGCCACGCGTTTGCGGGCCGCATCGACTTCCAGCACTTTGACGGTGACGGTCTGGCCGACGCGCACCACGTCGCGCGGGTCTTTCACGAACTTTTCCGCCAACGCGGAAATGTGAACCAGCCCGTCCTGGTGCACGCCGATGTCGACAAAGGCGCCGAAGTTGGCCACGTTGGTGACTACGCCTTCGAGCACCATGCCGGGATGCAGATCGTTCAGCGTCTCGACGCCGTCCTTGAACTGCGCGGTCTTGAACTCGGGCCGGGGGTCGCGGCCCGGTTTTTCGAGTTCGGCGAAGATGTCGCGCACCGTGGGCAGGCCGAAACGATCGTCGGTGAAGTCGGCCGGCGATATGCCTTTGAGCGCGTCGCGCTGGCCGATGATGTGTTGCACGTCGGCCTTGATCTTTGCCACGATGCGCTCTACCACGGGGTACGCTTCGGGGTGGACGGCCGAGGCATCCAGCGGGTTCTTGCCATGGGGAATGCGCAGGAACCCGGCGGCCTGTTCAAACGCCTTTTCGCCAAAGCGCGGCACCTTGCGCAGGTCGTCGCGCGTGGGAAAGGCGCCGTTATCGTCGCGCCAGGCCACGATGTTCTTGGCCAGCAGCGAATTCAGGCCCGACACGCGCGCCAGCAGCGCCGCCGACGCCGTGTTGACGTCCACGCCCACCGCGTTGACGCAATCTTCCACCACCGCGTCCAGCGAGCGCGCCAGCTCGCGCTGGTTTACGTCATGCTGGTATTGGCCCACACCGATGGCCTTGGGGTCGATCTTGACCAGTTCCGCCAGCGGATCCTGCAGGCGGCGCGCAATGGACACGGCGCCGCGCAGCGTGACGTCGAGATCGGGGAATTCGAGCGCCGCGGTTTCCGATGCCGAATACACCGAAGCGCCCGCTTCGGACACCACCACCCGGGTGAGCGTCAGGTCGGGATAGCGGGCCATCAGGTCGGCGACCAGTTTTTCGGTTTCGCGCGATGCGGTGCCGTTGCCGATGGCCACCAGTTCAACCTGGTGGCGCGCAGCCAGCGCAGCCAGCGTGGCAATGGTGCCTTCGCGGTCGCGGCGCGGCTCGAACGGGTATACCGTGGCCGTGTCGACGACCTTGCCGGTGCGGTCGATCACGGCGACCTTGCAGCCCGTGCGTATGCCGGGGTCGATGCCCAGCACCACTTTGGGGCCGGCGGGCGCGGCCAGCAACAGGTCTTTCAGGTTGGCCGCGAATACGCGTATGGCCTCGGCTTCTGCGCTTTCGCGCAGCCGGCCGATCAGTTCGCTTTCAAAGGCGGTGAGCAGTTTCACGCGCCAGGTCCAGCGGCATACTTCGCCCAGCCAGCGCTCGCGCGGCGCGGCGTCCAGCGCAAACAGGCCGTGACCCAGCTTCAGGAAGCCGGCAATGCGCGCCACGCAAGGGTGCGGTGTCTGCGTTTCGAGCTCTGCTTCGAGGCCCAGGCGCAGTTCCAGCACGCCCTGCTGGCGGCCGCGCAGCAACGCAAGAATGCGGTGCGAGGGCAGCGTGCGCAGTGGCTCGCTGAAATCGAACCAGTCGCGGAAGTTGGCCCCTTCGGTTTCCTTGCCTTCGGCCACCTTGGAATAGAGCAGGCCGGTCGTCCACAAGTACTCGCGCATGTCGGCCAGCAGATCGGCGTTTTCGGCGTAGCGTTCGGCCAGGATATCGCGCGCGCCATCGAGCGCCGCCTTGGCGTCGTTGATGGACGCTTCGGGGTTGAGGTATTGCGCCGCCAATGTGGCCGGGTCGCATGCCGGATCGTCGAGAATGGCGTCGGCCAGCGGTTCCAGCCCTGCCTCGCGAGCAATCTGCGCGCGTGTGCGGCGCTTGGGCTTGTAGGGCGCGTACAGGTCTTCGAGACGTTGTTTGGTGTCGGCCGCCTCGATTTCCTGCTGCAGTTCGGTCGTCAGCTTGCCTTGCTGCGAGATCGACTCAAGAATGGTCGCCCGCCGTTCTTCGAGTTCGCGCAGGTAGCCCAGGCGCACTTCCAGATTGCGCAGCACGGTGTCGTCCAGGCCACCCGTGGCTTCTTTACGATAGCGCGCAATAAAGGGCACCGTGGCGCCGTCGTCGAGCAGTTCGACAGCGGCGGCGATCTGCGACTGGCGGCAGCCGAGCTCGGTGGCCAGCTGGCCGAGGATGCGGGCATGGTCAACGCTGGAAGCGGCGCTCGTGGTGGCGGAAGTGTCAGACATGTATAGGGCTGCAAAGGGAAAACGACGGGCGGATTTTGCCACAAGGCGGCGCCTGCCCGTCCGCGGCGCGGCTATTTCGGGCACGGCGCAACCGGGCCCCAGGGTATCATTTGGGCCACTTCATCGCGCGCCGCACCCATGCTGGACCAGGATATTTCAGAATTTTTCGACGCCGACGGCCCCCTGGCCTCGGCGCTGCCCGGCTACGTGCCGCGGCCCGCGCAAGTCGAGCTGGCGCAAGCCATTCATCGCGCGATCGCCGACCGCTCGACACTGGTGGCCGAGGCGGGCACCGGCATCGGCAAGACCTGGGCGTACCTGGTGCCGGCCATCGTGGCCGGCGGCAAGGTCATTGTCTCGACCGGCACGCGCACGCTGCAAGATCAGCTGTTCACGCGGGATCTGCCGCGCGTGCGGGCTGCCCTGGCGGCGCCCGTGACGGCGGCCTTGCTCAAGGGGCGCGCCAATTATGTATGCCATTACCATCTTGAACGGCTGCAGGGCGACGAGCGCGCGTTGAAATCGCGCGCCGAGATTTCCCAGCTTCGACAGATCCAGGTGTTTGCCGGCATCTCGAAAACCGGCGACCGCGCCGACCTGGGCAAGGTGCCCGAAGACGCGGACATCTGGCAGCGCGTGACTTCCACCCGCGAAAACTGCCTGGGCCAGGAATGTCCGCGCATCCGCGATTGTTTCGTGGTCAAGGCGCGCCGGCAGGCCCAAGAGGCCGACGTCGTCGTCGTCAACCATGCGCTGTTCATGGCCGACCTGGTATTGCGCGAAGAGGGCGTCACAGACCTGCTGCCCGAAGCAGACACGGTCATCTTCGACGAAGCCCATCAATTGCCGGATACCGCCACGCGATTCCTGGGCAGCAGCGTGTCGACGCACCAGTTGCTGGATTTCGGCAAGGCCCTGGAAGCGGCGGGCCTTGCCCATGCGCGCGAGGCCGCCAAATGGACCGACGTCAGCCGCCAGCTAGAAACGGCCGCGCGCGAACTGCGCCTGGTGTGTTCGCCGCTGGACAAGCTGCCGGGCCGCAAGGCCACCTTCGAGGCCATGCCCGACGCCGAGCAGTTCGACGCCGCGCTGGCCGCCCTGCGCGCATCCGTCGAAGCTGCCACGCGGGCGCTGGCGGCGGTTGCCGAAAAGCACCCGGACCTTGCCGCCGCGGCGCGCGGTGGCGCAGACCTCGCGCTGCGCCTGGCGCGCTGGTCGCTGCCGGCGCGCGACAGCGCGGCCGACGCCGACGAAGGCTGGGGCCGCGACGACCAGGCGCCGGCGCCCCGGGACGACGACGGTCCGGCGCTGCCGGCGGCGCTGCTTCAGGCGGCCGAATCGCTGCGGCATTACGCGGGCCCGGCGGTACGCTGGGTCGAGCACGGCCAGCATCATGTGCGGCTGCATTCGGCGCCCTTGTCCGTGGCCCAGGCCTTCTCGCGCTTTCGCAAGCCCGGCCAGGCCTGGATACTGACCTCGGCCACCTTGTCGGTGCACGGCGATTTCCGGCATTACACCAGCCAGCTGGGTTTGGATGATGCGCGCACAGGGCACTGGGAATCGCCGTTCGACTACACCGGGCAAGGCCTGCTGTTCGTGCCGCGCGACATGCCGGAACCCCAGTCGCCGCGGTTCGCCGAGCGCTTTGTGCAAACCTTGATGCCGTTGCTGCAGGCCAGCCCCGGCGGCACGCTGGTACTGTGCACGACCTTGCGCGCGGTAGACCGCGTGTCGCTGCTGTTGTCCGAAGCCTTCGAAGAGCAGGGGTACGAATGGCCGCTGCTCAAGCAGGGCGAGGCGACGCGGCGCGATCTGCTCGAACGGTTCTGCGCGCTACAACATCCGGTACTGGTGGGCAGCGCGAGCTTCTGGGAAGGCATTGACCTGCCGGGCGATGTGCTGACACTGGTGGCCATCGACAAGCTGCCCTTTGCCCCGCCGGACGATCCGGTCATCGAAGCAAGGCTGCGCGCCTGCCGGGTGCGTGGCGGCAACCCGTTCGCCGAATACCAATTGCCGGAAGCGGCAATTTCGCTGAAGCAGGGCGCGGGCCGCCTGATACGCACGGAGCGCGATTGGGGGGTGTTGATGGTGGGCGACGCCCGCCTGGTAGAAAAGCCTTATGGCAAGCGCCTGTGGCGCGGCCTGCCGCCGTTTTCACGCACCCGCGACCTGAACGAGGTGCTGGCGTTCTACGCGCGCCGCCAGGCAGCAGCGGCCTGAGCTGGGGCGTTGTTGCATGCCGGCCGGTGTCAGACACCCTGCGGGAGTCAGACACCCAAAACCACGCCGCCTGCCGCGCCAGGTGTCAGACTCCCGCAGCGTGTCTGACACCGCAACGGAGTGCCGCCGCGCGCCGCATGCCGCGCCAGGTGTCTGACATCGCAACGGAGTGCCGCCGCGCGCCGCCTGCCACGCCGGGTGTCAGACTCCCGCAGGGTGTCTGACACCGAAAAAACCACCCGCGCTGCGGCTTACTTCCAGGAGAACGGGTTCCACCAGCTTTTGTCCGCCAGCAGGCTCTGCTCGGTCATCGTGCTGTTGGGGAAGTTGGCGTTCAGGACGCGTTGCGCGTCGCTTTTCAGGTCGGTCATGCCCAGTTTGTCGTACGAGGCCACCATGATCACCAGCGCCTGCTCGGCCGCCGGGGCGCCTTCGAAATCGGTGATGACCGTCTGTGCCCGGTTGGCGGCAGCCACGTAGGCGCCGCGCTCGTAGTAATAGCGCGCCACATAGACTTCGTTCATGGCGATCGCGTTGACGAGCCACGTAACGCGCTTTTCGGCGTCGGGCGTGTATTTGCTGTTCGGATAGCGCTTGATCAGCTCATTGAAAGCATCGTACGACGCGCGCAAGCCCTTGGGGTCGCGTTCGGCGGGGTCCTGGCCGGTGAGATTGCTCATGAAGGCGCTGGCGGGCGTGAAGTTGATCAGCCCCTTCAGATACAACATGTAGTCCGTGCCCGGATGGTTGGGATACATCTGCTGGAACCGGTCGATGGCGGCCAGCGCCTGTTCGTTTTCGCCGTCTTTCCAGTTGACATAGGCCAGGTCGATCAGCGCCTGCTGCGCATACACGCCGAACGGGTAGCGGCTTTCGATGGCGGTCAGCCGTTCGCGCGCTTCGCCCCAGGCCCCGGCCTCGGTCTCGGCCTTTGCATCGGCGTAGAGCTGCTCGGCGGTCCAGCCGGCGGTCTTGTCGTATTTCTGGCCCGAGCCGCTGCAGCCGGCGACAACCAGGGCAACAGTCAGCGCGATGGCAGCGCGCAGGGGCCATCCGCGGGCAGGGCGGTTCGAAAGTGCAGCGGTGCGGAAAGTCACGGGATTGGTTTCCTTGGTGTTAGGATGGCACGCTGAATTATATGATCTGTCTACATGTCCCATACAGACGCCCCGGAGGCCGCCGGCGCCAGCCTGGCGGCGGATGACGAACCGCAGTTCATCACCGTGCCGGCCGGCACGCGCGCCGACCGGCTCGACAAGGTGCTGGCCGCCTTGCTTGACGGCCATTCGCGCAGCCGGTTGCAAGGCTGGATCGAAGCCGGCTGGGTGCAGGTCAATGGCGCGCCTGCCAAAGTTCGCCAGGTTGTCGGCCCCGGCGACGTGCTGGCCGTGTGGGAACAGCCCGCACCCGAAAGCCTGGCCTTTGCGCCCGAGCCCGTCGATTTCACCGTCGTCGACGCAAGCCCCGACTGGATCGTGGTCGATAAACCGGCTGGCCTGGTGACGCATCCCGGCGCCGGCAACTGGCACGGCACGCTGCTCAACGGCCTGCTGCACCGCTACCCCGAATTGGCGCGGGTGGCCAGGGCCGGCATCGTGCACCGCCTGGACAAAGACACCTCGGGGCTGCTGGTGGTGGCCCGCAACGAATTGGCCCAGACTCACTTGGTGCGCCAGTTGCAGGCGCGCACCATGGGTCGCGAATACCTGGCCCTGGTGCATGGCTGGGTGGGCGCCGCCGGCCGGGTCGACCGGCCCATCGGGCGCGACGCGCGCGTTCCCGTGCGCATGAGCGTCGAGCGTCCCATCGCGCCCAAGCCCGCCGTGACCCACTACACACCGGTCAGACAAGGCCGGGCGCCGGCCGGCGAGCCTATTACCGAACTGCTCTGCCGCCTGGAGACGGGCCGTACGCACCAGATCCGCGTGCACATGGCCAGCCTGGGGCATCCCTTGCTGGCCGACGCGCTTTATATGGGCAAGCCCGCCGCGGGGGCGCAGCGCCAGATGCTGCACGCGCGCGCCCTGCATTTCGATGATCCCGGCGGCCGGGGCCCGCTGGGCTTCCAGGCGGCGATACCGGACGACGTGCGCCGCATACAAGATATTGTGCAATGGAACGACTGATGCAAATCCACGGCCTTCCGGTCATCACGGGCCCGCAATGGCCCGGCGTGCGCTACTTCTGCACGACGCGCGCGGGTGGCGTGGGCGCCGCGCCGTACGACACGCTCAACCTCGGCGCGCGCGCGGGCGACGACGCCGCGGCCGTGCACGAGAACCGCGCGCGCGTCCGCGCGGCAGTGCCGGGCGATCCGCTATGGCTGCGCCAGGTGCATGGCGCGGATGTCATCGATGCCGACGCCTGCTCGTCCGACGAGCCGGCGGGCGACGCCAGTGTCACGGCCATGCCCGGGCGCGTGCTGGCTATCCTGGTCGCGGATTGCCTGCCTGTGTGCATTGCCGACCTGGACGGGCAAGCGTTGGGCGTCGCGCATGCCGGCTGGCGCGGCCTGGCCGGCGGCGTGCTCGAAAACACCCTGGCCCGCCTGCGGGCCAAGGCCCCCGGCGCGCGCGGCTGGCGCGCCTGGGTCGGGCCCGGCATAGGCCCCACGGCATTCGAGGTAGGCGACGACGTGCGTGCCGCGTTCGTCACCGGCGACGCGCAAGCCGCTGCGCATTTCTCCGGGCTTGCCGGCAAGCCCGGCAAATGGCTTGCAGACTTGCCCGCGCTGGCGCTGATGCGCCTGCGGCGAGCGGGCGTGGAAGATGTGCACGCAAGCGGCCTGTGCACCGTGTCCGATCCGCGGCGCTTTTTCTCATACCGGCGCGATGGCGCGACAGGCCGCATGGCCTTGCTTGCGTGGCGCGAATAAGCGCTGTTGCAGTGCGAGTGCAAGGCTTGTCATATGGGCCGGTTATCCTTGTATACCCGCATTGACAGCCCCTATGCCGCCATGCAACATCGGGTTGTCGCGCGGTCTCAACGCCGGGTGCGGCGCGCCACCCAGGCCCGTGCCCGACTATAAAATGGTGTCGAAGTGAACGCCCCTCTCTCCTCTGCTTGGCCCGTCCCGGTCAGCGTGGCGCCGGACGTCCTGGCAGACATCCAGGCCGAGTTCTCGCGCGACTGGCTGCGGGTATGCGACGAAGCCCGGCGCGGCGTGCTGGCCCCGCCCGCCGACCGCCGCTTTCGCGGCCAGGCGTGGGCCGCAAGCAGCCAGCATATCGTGCTGGCGCACGCTTATCTGCTGTCGGCGCGCGTACTGACACGCATGGTCGAAGCGGCGCAAGTCAGCGAGCCCCTGCGCCACCGGTTGCGGTTTTCGGTCATGCAATGGGTGGATGCGCTGGCGCCGTCCAATTTCCTGGCCTTCAACCCCGATGCGCAGCAGGCGGTCATCGACACGGCGGGCCGTGCGCTCAGCGACGGGCTGGCAAATCTCTGCAACGATCTGCGCAAGGGGCGTATCAGCCACACCGACGAAAGCCAGTTCGAGATCGGGCGCAACGTGGCCACGACGCCCGGCCAGGTGGTGTTCGAAAACCCGCTGTTTCAACTGATCCAGTATGCGCCGCAAACCGCCACGGTTTACCAGCGGCCGCTGGTCATCGTGCCGCCCAACATCAACAAGTACTACATACTCGACCTGCAACCCGCCAATTCCCTGGTGCGCTACGCGGTCGAGCAGGGCCACACCGTGTTCATGATTTCGTGGCGCAACCCCCTGGCCGCGGACGGCGACGGCATCGACACGGCTACGTGGTCGCAATACCTGGACGACGCGGTGCTCAAGGCGCTGCAGGTGGCGGGCGACATCGCGCGCCAGCCGCAGGTCAATGCGCTGGGGTTCTGCGTGGGCGGCACCATGCTGGCATCCGCCCTGGCGCTGGCGCATGCGCGCGGCCAGCGTCCGGCGGCGTCGCTGACGCTGCTGACTACGCTGCTCGATTTCCACGATACCGGCGTGCTGCAGGTGTTCGTCGATGAAGCCCACGCACTGCTGCGGGAGCGCCAGCTGGGGCAGGGCGGGCTGATGGCCGCTCGCGACCTGGCCACCACGTTTGCGTTCCTGCGGCCCAACGAGCTGGTGTGGAACTACGTGGTGGGCAATTATCTCAAGGGGCAGACTCCCCCGCCCTTCGACCTGCTGTACTGGAACGGCGACAGCACCAATTTGCCGGGGCCTTTCTTTACCTGGTATTTCCGCAATACCTACCTTGAAAACAATCTCAAGGTGCCCGGTCGGGCGCAGGCGGCTGGCGTGGGCCTGGACCTGACGCGGCTCGACATGCCGGCGTACCTGTACGGATCGCGCGAAGACCACATCGTGCCGTGGACGTCAGCCTATGCATCCACGCAATTGTTGCGCGGCCCGCAACGCTTCGTGCTGGGCGCGTCCGGCCATATTGCCGGCGTCGTCAACCCGCCCTCGTCGGGCAAGCGCAGCTACTGGACCAACGACGCCCCGGCCCTGCCGGGCGATCCGGGCGCCTGGCTTGCCGGCGCGCAAGAACACCCCGGCAGCTGGTGGCCCGATTGGGCCAACTGGATGGCCGCCCACGCTGGCGCCCGGCGCAAGGCGGCCACGCGCCTGGGCAATGCGGAATATCGCCCGACGCAGCCCGCGCCGGGCAGCTATGTAAAAGTACGAGCCACGTAGCGGTCCGGCGGATCGCGGCATACGAGGCACCAGGCAGTATCGAGGCGCCCAGCGCGCAGGAGGAATGCACATGAGCGGGAAACTGGCATACGTGACGGGCGGCATGGGTGGTATCGGCACGGCGATCTGCCGCAGGCTCGCCAAAGACGGCTTTCGCGTCGTGGCCGGCTGCGGGCCCAGCCGCAACTATCAGCAATGGCTGGATGAGCAGGCCGCCCAGGGCTATACCTTCTATGCATCGGTGGGCAATGTTGCCGACTGGGATTCCACCGTGGTCGCCTTCGAGCACATTACGCGCGAACTGGGTCCCGTGGATGTACTGGTGAACAACGCGGGCATCACGCGCGATGGCCTGTTCCGCAAGATGTCGGCCGACGACTGGCGCGCGGTGATCGACACCAACCTGAACAGCCTGTTCAATGTCACCAAGCAGGTGATCGACGGCATGGTCGAGCGCCAATGGGGCCGCATCATCAACATCAGCTCGGTCAATGGGCAGAAGGGCCAGTTCGGCCAGACCAACTATTCCACGGCCAAGGCCGGCATCCACGGCTTTACCATGGCGCTGGCCCAGGAAGTCGCCAGCAAGGGCGTAACCGTGAACACCGTTTCGCCGGGCTATATCGGTACCGACATGGTGCGCGCCATCCGCCCCGACGTGCTCGAAAAAATCGTCGCGACCATCCCGGTGCGCCGCCTGGGCACACCTGAAGAAATCGCGTCGATCACGTCATGGCTCGCTTCGGACGAATCGGGGTTTGCTACCGGAGCCGACTTCTCGCTCAACGGCGGCCTGCACATGGGCTGATCACCAGCAGCCGGAAGGGCGCCAGGCAGCCTTTCCGGCTTACACTTGTAATACTTCAAAGTTAAAAGAGATCGCCCGATCTCGGGGACCACCATGACGCAAGCACAAACCAGCGCCAGCCTACGCCTCATTAAAAAGTACCCCAACCGTCGTCTGTACGACACGCAGACCAGTACTTACATCACACTGGCCGACGTCAAGCAGTTGGTGCTGGCCAACGAAGACTTCCAGGTTGTCGACGCCAAGAGCGGCGACGATCTTACCCGCAGCATTCTTCTGCAGATCATTCTTGAAGAAGAAAGCGGCGGCATGCCCATGTTCTCGTCGAACATGCTGTCGCAGATCATCCGTTTCTATGGCCATGCCATGCAAGGCATCATGGGTTCGTACCTGGAAAAGAACATCCAGGCATTCATGGAAATCCAGCAGCGCATGGCCGAGCAGTCCAAGGGCCTGTACGGCAGCCAGTTCGGCCCCGAGGCCTGGGCGCAATTCATGAATGTGCAGACGCCCATGCTGCAGAACATGATGAATAACTACATCGACCAGAGCAAGAATCTGTTCGTGCAGATGCAAGACCAGATGCAGGACCAGACGCGCGCAATGTTCTCGAGCTTTCCCTTCACCCCGGGTAGCGGCACACAGGGCGGCGGCCGCAAGTAAACCGGCGCGGGCGCCCGCAACGGGCGCTACAGACGCGCACTGACCATCGCGCGGTTTGCGATATGTCAGGAGGCTGTCAGGGCCTTCACGATACAGTAATGAAAACGGTTCTTGTTTAAGGGCCGTTGTTCTTTCTGCATCATAAGGCTCTGTATATGTCGAAGAAATTGCTGGTGCTGGCACTGGGGCTGGTGTTGTCCGGCAGCGCCCTGGCCCTCGAATATCCCATCGGCGAACCTGTCCAGAAGGCCGGCCTGGAAATCGGCGCGGTGTACCTGCAGCCCGTCGAAATGGACCCGCCGGGCATGATGCGCGCTGCCCGGGATTCCGACGTGCACCTCGAGGCCGATATCCACGCCACGGCCGACAACCCCACCGGCTTTCCCGAAGGCGAATGGGTGCCATACCTGGTGGTCCGGTACGAAATCCAGAAGTCCGGCAGCGCCAACGTGCAAAAGGGCACGTTCATGCCCATGGTGGCCAACGACGGTCCGCACTACGGCGATAACGTCAAGCTCGAAGGCCCCGGAAAGTACAAGCTCAAGTACACCATTCTGCCGCCCACGGCCGACAAAATGAGCCATTTCGGCCGCCATACCGACAAGGAAACGGGGGTCGGCCCGTGGTTCGAGCCCTTCGAGCTCGACTACGAGTTCGTATACGCCGGCACCGGCAAGAAGGGCGGATACTGATCGTGCGCCGTCGCCACGCAATGCTGGCTGTGCTGGCGCTGTGCGCCAGCCTGGGGGGCGCGCTGCCCGGCGCGGCGCGCGCCGAGCTGCCCACCTTCAGGCTCACCTTCAAGGCCGACGGCACGTTCGAGCCGTCGCGCCTGGAAGTGCCCGCGGGCCGCTTCAAGATTGAACTGGTCAACGAAAGCAACGAGCCCGTCGAGTTCGAGAGCATTCCCCTGCGCAAAGAGAAAGTCATGGGGCCCGGGGTCAGTTCGTTTGTCGTGATCACCATCTCGCGGCCCGGCGAATACCCGTTCTTCGACGACTTCCACCAGGATGTGCGCGGCACGCTCGTCGTGTTGCCCAGGAACTGACCGGCCGCTTTCATGGAACAGGTACTTTTTATCGTCTGGCGCGAAAGCGTCGAAGCGCTGCTCATTGTCGGCATCCTGTATTCGTGGTTGCGCGCCAGCCCGTCGGGGCGCCGCGGCCTGCCTTACCTGTGGGGCGGTGTCGCGTGCGGCGTGGCGCTGGCGGTGGCGTTGGCAATGGTGCTGCTTGGCGTATCCGCGTGGCTCAGCGATGAGCAGCAGGAATGGTTCCAGGCAGGCATGTCCCTGGCCGCGTGCGGGCTGGTGTTGCAGATGGTTGTGTGGATGCGCGCGCACGGGCGCACACTGAAAGGCGAATTGCAGGCCGGCGCAAGCGCCTCTGTCGAACAGGGCAACTGGTGGGGGCTGCTGGTGCTGGTCATGATCGCGGTAGCCCGCGAAGGCAGCGAAACCGTAGTGTTTCTGTACGGCAGCGTGGCGGCGGGGCAGGGGGCCGACATGGCCCTGCTGGCGCTGGCGGGGCTGGCCGGTTTTGTCGTGGCGCTGTTCACATTCTGGGTGCTGCAATTGGGCGGCCGGCTGGTTTCCTGGCGCGCATTTTTCCGCGTCACCGAAATCCTGCTGTTGCTGCTGGCCGGTGCGCTGCTGATGGGCGGCGTCGACCGGCTGATTTCCCTGGGCGTGCTGCCCACGCTCATCGACCCGGTATGGGACAGCTCGGGCCTGCTCGACGACAGCAGCGGCATCGGCAAGGTACTGGCCGACTTCGCCGGTTATCGCGCCTACCCGGCGCTGATCTCGGTGTTGTTGTGGGCGGCGTACTGGGCCTTGGCATGGACACTGCTGCGGCGCGCCGGCCATGTGCCGGCCGCATCGCTCAGGCAGGCATGATGCCGCGGCGACAAGATGGGCCGGCGCTTGTGCCGGCCCGGGTACTTGAAGGTTGATACATGGCAGCCGCACTCGGGCGTTCTGTTGCCCGCTTCGCTGATTTCCTGCGCGACCACGCTCCGTTGCTGCGCAGGCTGCAATGGGGCATCGTCTGCATCTACGCCTTTCTGCTGGTGGTGCCGCCGCTGCTGCCGCTGCCC
Source organism: Bordetella genomosp. 7 (assembly GCF_002261415.1). Taxonomy (NCBI): domain Bacteria; kingdom Pseudomonadati; phylum Pseudomonadota; class Betaproteobacteria; order Burkholderiales; family Alcaligenaceae; genus Bordetella; species Bordetella genomosp. 7. The sequence continues at coordinate 253,456 of NZ_NEVI01000006.1, forward strand.
GGCAGCACTGCATCGGTGTTCAACCACCTGACTATCGTGGCGCAGTTTGCGTTCTGGGGCGTGTGGTGGCCCTTCGTGCTGGTGTCCATTCCTTTGCTGGGCCGCGCGTGGTGCGGCTGGCTTTGCCCCGAAGGCATGCTTACCGAATGGGCCAGCGAGCGAGGCCAGGGGCGCTCGATACCCAAGTGGATGCGCTGGGGCGGCTGGCCGTTCGTGGCGTTCGGGCTTACGACGGTCTACGGGCAATTGGTCAGCGTGTATCAGTATCCGCTGGCTGTGCTGGCGGTGCTGGGCGGCTCGACCATGGCCGCCATCGTCGTGGGATGGCGCTACGGGCGCAGCAAGCGCGTCTGGTGCAAGTACCTGTGCCCGGTAAACGGTGTATTCAACCTGCTCGCCAAGCTCGCGCCCTGGCATTTCAAAGTGGACGAACAGGCATGGCGGAATCCCGTCATCCGCATCGAGCCGGTCAATTGCGCGCCGCTGGTGGCAATGCGCCACATGAAGGGGGCGGGGGATTGCCACGTATGCGGCCGCTGCAGCGGGTATCGCGGCGCGATCACCCTGACGCCGCGCTCGCCGGAACACGAAATCCTGCATGTGGCGCAGGGCGATGCCTGGCAAACCGCGCTGATCTGTTTCGGGTTGATGGGCATCGCCATGGGGGCGTTTCTCTGGAGCGCCAGCCCGTGGTTCGTGACACTCAAACAATGGGCCGCCGTGTGGCTGGTCGAGCACGACATTCTCTGGCCCCTGCTCGACAACGCCCCGTGGTTCATCCTTACCCATTACCCGGAAATGAACGACAGCTTTTCTTGGCTGGACGGCGCCTGCATCCTGGCGTTTGTGCTGGGCAGCACGCTGGCGATCGGCGCCGCGGCATGGGTGGCGGCCTGGGCCGCCGATCGTGTCGCAGGCTCTGGCGCAGCCGGGCCGCGCCAGGCCGGGCTGCACCGGCTGGCGCAGGCCTATATTCCCGTAGCCGGCGTAGGCGTGTTTCTGGGGCTGTCTGCCACCACCATCACGCTGCTCGGACATGAAGGCGTGCCCACCGCATGGGCCGATCCGGCGCGCTTCACCTTGCTGGCATTGGCCGTCGCATGGTCGTTGCGGCTGGCGTGGCGGCTGCTCGCGCAGCGCAAGGCGGCCTGGCCACGGCAGCTTGCCGCATGGCTGTTGATGGCCGCCGGTCTTGCACCCTTCTGCGCCGCGTGGGTGCTGTTCTTCGCTGTCTGGTAAATAGGCGTGCGCGGTATCATCCAATTACCGCCCGACCGTCACGCGCCATTCATGAACTACGCTTTCCGCCTGCTCAATGTCTTTGCCGAAACGACTTTCGGCGGCAACCCCCTTTGTGTATTCGAAGACGCGCGCGGCCTGACAGACCAGAACATGCTCGACCTGGCGCGGCAGTTCAATCTGTCCGAAACCACCTTTGTGTTGCCCGGCGCCCAGGCAACCGCCAGGGTGCGCATCTTTACCCCTGGGTACGAAATGCGCTTCGCCGGCCATCCCACCTTGGGCACCGCACATGTTGTGCGCGGCCTGACGCGAGCCGGCGACCAGCTCACGCTCGAATTTGCGGCCGGCGTCGTGCCCGTGCGCGCGCAAGGCGACCTGTGGACCTTCACCGCGCCTGCCGGCGGCGCGCCCCGTACTGCCGCGCCGGCATTGCCGGCGGCCGAAATCGCCAGCCAATTGGGCCTGCGCGCCGACGATCTGCTGGATGCACCCCTGTGGGTGGATACGGGCGCCGACCAGTTGCTGGTGCCGCTGAAGTCGGTGCAAGCCGTGCAGCGCGCACAGCCCGACAGCAGCCAGCTGCATCGTTGGCAACCCAGCAGCCTGGGACGCAAGACGGCTTATGTGTTTGCCTTTGATGGGGGCGCGTCAGCTGCCGACGGCATGCAGGTCGTGCATGCCCGCTACTTCTTCACTAAAGACGGCGGAGGCGTCGCCGAAGATCCTGGAACAGGATCCGCGTGCGCCAATCTGGGAGGCTGGCTGTGGGCGCACGGCAAGGCGCCCGCGCGAGTGGTGGTGCACCAGGGCGACCAGATCGGCCGCCCATGCCGCCTGCGTCTGCAAGTGAGCGCCGACGGCGAGATCCAGGTGGGGGGCAATGTGATCGAATTGGGCGGGGGAACCATCCGCCTGCCCAGGGAATAGGTCGATCGGGGCCGCGCAGTTTGGGCCGCGCAGTTCGGGCCACGTAGGCCGCCCCGCGTAGGCCGCCCCGCGTTACTGCTGCTTCCTGGCCTTGGACGGATCGACCTTGATGTCGTTGCTGACCTGCTTCACCCCTTCGATGTCGCGGGCCACGCGGGCAGCCTGTTCGACTTCGGCTTCGCTGCCCACCGTGCCGGTCAGGGTAACGACGCCGTCATTGGTTTCAACGGCAATATCGAGCGCGCTGAGGGTGTCGTCGGCCACAAACGCCGCCTTCACCTTGGTGGTCACCATCGCATCCGAGGCATATTCGCCCACCGACTGCTTGGGTGCGTCTGCGTCGGCGGCAAAGGCGCCGGCGCTGAACAACACGCTGGCGCCCAAGGCGGTGGCCGTCATCAGCTTGCGCGTTCTCATGACATTCTCCTTGTGGTTGCCGGGGGCCGAAGCGAGCGCCGTCTGGCGCTCGCGCCGCCCGGTTATTTCTTCCTGAATGCGCCGCTGAAGATGGACAAGAGCGCCAGGATCAGGAATACGAAGAACAGAATCTTCGCGATGCCGGCCGCGCCGGCGGCGATACCGCCGAAACCCAGTACCGCGGCGATGATCGCAATGACGAAGAACACAACGGCGTAATAGAGCATATCGGTTCTCCTGCTTGGTTACGGTCAGCGGTTGGCGTCGAAGAAAGCGCGCACTTCTTTTTCGGCTTCTTCCTTGGTCTTGCCATAGCGTTCCTGGATCAATCCGGCCAACTGTTCCGCGTTGCCTTCGGTGCGGGTCAGTTCGTCATCGGTCAGGTCGCCCCACGCCGCCTTCGCCCTGCCAGTCAGTTGCTTCCATTTGCCTGCAACGATGTCGTTGTTCATGGTGCTGACTCCTTGGTTGTTGAGCGTGTTTCTACCCTACGAGCGCGCACCACGAGTGTCAAACACCGCTGTAGGCAAATGTAAACGCCGCCCACTTCCGTCCCGTGCGGGCGTGCGTGCACGGTTTAAGCTGGAAGCGGAGTTACAGTTGAGTAAAGTTTTGAGCCGCTTTGACGGGCAGTCGTAACCTGCGCGAAACGGGCGGGCACGCGTGGGCATGCCGGCCCCATGTGTGCCGACGAGAGCCCTGCCATCACGTCAGGCGCGGGCGGCTGCGCCTGCTATGCGCTGCTGCAGATGCGCCAGCGCAGCCTGCACCTGGTCTACCAGCACCAGGCAAAGATCGCCCGGCGACAGGCGCGCCAGCGCCGTGTCGATAGCCAGGAACTCTCCGCGCACTTCATCGACACGGCGCGTGCGCGGCGCGTGCGCGAGGCCTTGCCGCAGCAGCGCCAGCACTTCGCCGTCGGCGCGTCCGCGTTGGCACTGGTCTTCATAGAGCACCACGTCGTCGAATGCGGCGCCCAGAATCTCGGTCTGGCGGCGCAGGTCTTCGTCGCGCCGGTCGCCTGCGCCGCTTATCACTACGCTGCGCCGTGCGGCGGGCAAGGCATCTACCGCACGTACCAATGCCTGGATGGCGTCGGGGTTGTGGCCATAGTCGGCAACGATGGTGGCGCCCTGGTAGTCGAATACATTGAAGCGGCCCGGCACGGTATGGGCATCGCTGACGAACGTGGCAAGGCCACGCCGGATGGCGTCCCATTCAATACCCAGCGACCAGGCCGCGGCGATGGCCGCCATCGCATTGTCGACCTGAAAGGCGATGGCGCCGCCGCGGGTCAGCGGGATGTCGCACAGATCGATGCGGATTTCTTCTTCTCCCTGCGCGGCCACGATGGCAGCCGCGTCGCGGTACACGACCCGATGGCCTTGCGCGCGGTGCGTGCCGATAAGGGGATGTGCGGCGTCGCTGGAAAAGAACGCTACGGAACCGGGGCAGGCGCCAGCCATGTCGGCCACCATGGGGTCCGTGGCGTTGAGTACCGCCGTGCCGCCGGCATGCACGTACTGCACGATGACCCGCTTGACGACAGCCAGGTCTTCGACGGTGCTGATATAGCCCAGCCCCAGGTGGTCGCCCATTCCAAGGTTGGTCACGATAGCGACATCGCAACGGTCGAAGGCCAGGCCCTCGCGCAGTACCCCGCCGCGCGCCGTTTCGAACACCGCCGCGTCCACGCCAGGGTGCGCCAGCACGCGGCGAGCGCTGCGCGGCCCGCGGCAGTCGCCCGTGTCGATGCATTGCGCGCCGATATATACGCCATCGGAATTTGTCATCCCGACGCGTTGGCCGGCCGCCGACAGCAAGTGGGCGGCAAGCCGCACGGTAGTGGTCTTGCCGTTGGTGCCCGCGACGGCCACGACGGGAATACGCCCATCTTCGCCTTCGGCGAACATGCTGTTGATGATGGCCTCGCCCACCGCGCGGCCCTTGCCGAACGAGGGATTCAGGTGCATCCGCAGGCCGGGCGCCGCGTTGACCTCCACCACGCCCCCATGCTGCGCTTCGAGCGGCAGGTGCACCGTGGTTGCCACGATGTCGACCCCGCAGATGTCGAGCCCCACCATGCGCGCAGCCGTCACCGCGCGGGCTGCGAGTTCGGGGTGCACTTCGTCGGTCACGTCGGTGGCCGAGCCGCCCGTGCTCAGGTTGGCGTTGTGGCGTAGCGCCACCAGCGCGCCGGCCGCAGGCACCGACTCGGCGCCGTAGCCTTGCTTCTGCAATGTCGCAAGCGCGATATCGTCAAAGCGGATTTTTGTCAGCGACGTGGCGTGGCCGTCGCCGCGCAACGGGTCGGCATTGACCTTGTCCACCAGTTCCCGGATCGTGTGCCGGCCGTCGCCCGTCACCTGGGGCGGATCGCGGCGCGCTGCCGCGACCATGGCGTTGCTCACCACCAGCAAGCGGAAGTCGTGGCCGGGGATATAGCGCTCGATGATCACTTCGCTGCTGATCCCGGCCGCCGCATGGAAAGCCGCGATGACCTGCTCGCGTGTTTCGATATTGACGGCCACGCCGCGCCCCTGGCTGCCATCGCGCGGTTTCACCACCACCGGCCCGCGCAGTTCGCATGCCGCTTTCCATGCGGCGTCGGGATCGGCCACGCTGCGGCCCATCGGCACGGGCACGCCGGCCGCATCGAGCAGTATCTTGGTCAGGTCTTTGTCCTGGGCAATAGATTCGGCGATGGCGCTGGTGGCGTCGGTTTCCGCAGCCTGGATGCGACGCTGGCGGCTTCCCCATCCAAGCTGCACCATACTGCCCTGCGTCAGGCGGCGAAAGGGAATGTTGCGCGCCAGCGCCGCATTGACAATGGCGCCCGTGCTGGGCCCCAGGCGCAGGTCTTCATCTAGCTCGCGCAGCCGTGCCAGCGCTTCGGCCAGTTCGAACGGCGTGTCGGCCAGCGCGGCCTGCAGCAGTTGAGCGGCCTGTTCCATGGCCAGCTTTCCCACCGCTTCTTCACTGTATTCCACCACGACCTGGAACACGCCCGGTTCCACCGTAGCGGCCGTGCGCCCGAAAGTGACCGGGCAGCCGGCGTGCGCCTGCAGCGCAAGCGCGCAGGCCTGCAATACGTGCGCAATAGACAGCGGTTCGAGCTGGCCTTCCGGACGCAGCCGGCCGATCTGCGGAAAGCGCGCCCTGAGGCGGCCTTCGAATTCGGGCAGGTGTGCATCGACGTCGCATTCGACGTCGGAGCAATGGACGATGGCTTCAATAGCGGTATTGCGGCTCCACAGATTGGGGCCGCGCAGCGCCCGGACACGGTTGAGTTCCATGGGCGAGTCTCCTGGTGCGGTGTCGCTTGTTTATTGTTGTTGGATCCAGCGCCGCACGCGATCGATCGTGGGGCCGGAATTGGCTTCGTCGGATTGCAGCAATACGAAATCGCCGGGCCGTATATGGCCAAGCACCGTGTCGATGGCGCTGGCGTGGTCGGGTTCGTCGTGCACCTGCGGCCGCCGGCCATGTTGCCCGATCCCCTGGCGCAGCAGGGCGCGGGCTTGGCCCGGCGCACGCCTGCTGGCCACCGTGACGTCGTCGTACAGCACGATGCGGTCGAAGGCGCCGGCAAGCAGCCCGCCTTGTTCGATGAGCTCGGCATCGCGGCGATCGGCGCCGGCGGCGTATACGGCGTGGCGCCGGGCAGCCGGAAACTGCGCCACCGCATCCAGCAAGGCGCGCAGTGCCGACGCATTGTGCGCGGCGTCGACCACCACCGTGGCGCCGCCCCGCTCGAACAATGTGAACTGCCACGGCGCATCGGCCTGTTCGCTGTCGAACGCTTCGATACCCGCGCGGATGATGGCTTCGGGAACATCCAGCGCCCAGGCCGCCGCTACGGCGGCCAGTACGTTTTCCACCTGGAACGCCACGCGCGCGCCATGTGTCAGGGGCACGGACGCAATATCGGCCAGCGCCGCCTCGTGGCTGCCCGCGGCCAGCACGATGGCGCCCGCCCGCAGGAAGACGGCGCGCCTGCCCTGGGCGAGCTGCGCGGCGATGGCCGGCAATGCCGGGTCTCTGCCGAAGAAGATCACCTCGCCGTCGCACAGCGGCGCCATTTCGGCCACCGCCGGATCCTGGGCGTTGAGCACGGCCACGCCGCCGGGCAGCACCACGTCTACCTGGGTGCGGAATGCATTGGCCAGGCGTTCGGTGTCCTGGATGTCGAAATCGCCCAGGTGGTCGCCCTGGCCGATGTTCGTCACCACGCCCACCTGGCAGCGGTCGTAGGGCAGTCCCTGGCCCAGGATGACGACGCTGTCGTTTTCGATGACTGCGGCGTCGACACTGCGGTTCACCAGCAGGCGGCGTCCGCCCGCCCAATTGGCCTGGTCGCCGCCCTGCACCAGGCGTGCGCCCAGGTACAGCCCTTCGCTGCAGGCCAGGCCGGTATGCCGGCCCGACAGCGCCAGCAGCCGCGCCAGCAGCCGCGCAACCACCGTCTTGCCATTGGTGCCCGTAATGCCCACCACCGGGATGCGGCCGTCATCGCCCTCGGGAAACAGATGGTGCACGATGGCGCGCCCGACCGGGCGCGGCGGCCCGTCGGCCGGCCTCAGGTGCATCAACAGCCCGGGTCCGGCATTTACCTCGACAATGGCGCCGGCCTGCGCCGCCAGCGGCTGGGATATGTCTTCGGCCACCAGGTCAACGCCCGCCACGTCCAGGCCCACCACGCGTGCGGCCAGCACCACGTCCGCCACCGTATCCGGGTGCACGCGGTCTGTGACGTCGAAGGCCACATTGCCATTGCGCTGGATCAGCACGCGACGGCCGTCGGCCGGGATGCTGTCGGCCTGCAGGCCCTGCCGCGTCAGTTCCAGGCGCGCCGCCGAATCCAGGCGCACGACATTGAGAGGGTGGTTTTCGGTGCGGCCCCGGCGCGGGTCGCTGTTGATCTGCAGATCGACTAGCTGTTGTACCGTATGGCGGCCATCGCCGGTGATCCATGCCGGCTCGCCCGCGGCCGCCGCGACCATCCGGTCGCCCACCACCAGCAGGCGGTGCTCGTTGCCGGGCACGAAGCGTTCCACCAGCACGCCGCTGCCTTCCTGCACCGCAACCTCGTAGGCGGCCAGCACTTCGGCTTGCGTGGCCAGGTTGGTGAACACGCCGCGGCCGTGGTTGCCGTCGCGGGGCTTTACGACCACGGGCAGGCCGATGTCCTGTGCGGCCTGCCAGGCATCCGCCGGGCTGTCGACATCCCGCCCTTGCGGGACGGGCACGCCGCAGTCCGACAGCAGGGCCTTGGTCAGCTCCTTGTCGCGCGATATGCCTTCGGCGATGGCGCTGGTGCTGTCGGTTTCCGCTGTCCAGATACGCCGCTGGCGCGAGCCGTATCCCAGCTGCACCAGATTGCCCTCGAAGAGGCGGATGCACGGAATATCGCGGTCGTCGGCGGCGTCGACAATGCATGCGGTGCTGGGCCCCAGGCAATGCGTGTCGGCCACTTCGCGCAGGCGGGCGACGGCGCGTTCTACGTCATAGGGGCGGTCCTGGATGGCGGCCAGCACCAGCTCGCGGCCATGTTCCAGCGCGGCGCGCGCCACGTGTTCTTCCCAGGCCCGCACCACCACCTTGTAGACGCCGCGCTCCGAGGTTTCACGGGCCTTGCCGAAACCGCCTGGCAGGCCGGCCAGCGTCTGCAGTTCGAGCGTGACGTGTTCAAGGATGTGGCCGGGCCAGGTGCCCTCGCGCAGGCGCTGCAGAAAGCCGCCCCGCACGCCAGGGCTGCACCGGTGTTCGATCAGGCCCGGCAGCCAGGACGACAGCCTTTCGTACAACCCCGCAATGGTGTTGGACGGGTAGTCTTCAAGCGCGCCGATATCGACCCAGGCTTCGAGCACCGGCCGGTACGTCCAAATGTTCGGGCCGCGCAAAGCCACGACATCGCGAAATACAATGTCTTTGTCTCTCATGTTTTAGTTAGTGTTTGCGCGACGGCAGACAGGAAGCCCCGGGGGAAAGAGCGGACGGGGATGTCGTGCGGGAAGCAGGGCCGAAGCGTGGGTCGGTTGGTATTCCTAGTATGGAAATGGGGTGTACCGGCTGCTACTATACGCCGCCTTTACACGCCAACAAACTTGCGCTGTTGTAAGGAAGGGACACGTTCGGCAGAGCCGACAACTCGGTCATGGCGGATCGCCATCCATGCAAAAAAAACCGCTTCAATCCGGCTGTTGCGCGCCGGGCCGGGTCGTCCCTCATGACGCGCTGCAAGCCCGCCTTGCGCCCGGAGAAACCGTGCTGGCGCGCCTGGAAACCGACCTGGACGAGCGCCTGGCGTTCCGCCCCGGGCTGGTGGCGCTTACCGGCAGCCGTATCCTCGCTTGGTCGGCCGACGACGGCGTGTGGCGCGATTGGCCGTGCGCCAGCGGCTTGCGCCTGCAGCTGCACGACCATGCGGGCGCCGCGACGCTCGAACTCTTCCATGGCGCGGTCCGGTTGGCGGCCTGGCGGTTTACCCTGGCGCGCAACCCCGCCGCCTTGCGGCTGCTGGCCGCATTCGACGCGCTGCAGGCGGGTGGCGCGGGCGATGCACCCGCCTGTCCGGATTGCCATTTGCCGCTGCCGCCGGGGCAGGACGAATGTCCGGTCTGCACCCGGGAACCGGCGCAGCCTCCGTCGGGCTGGGCGCTGCTGCGGCTATGGCGTTTCGCCCGGCCATACCGGGGTACGTTGGCCGCCGGCTTCCTGCTGACCATCCTGGCCACCGCCGCCACATTGGTGCCGCCGTATCTGACGATGCCCTTGATGGACAGGGTGCTCATCCCGTTCCAGAACGGTGCGCCCATCGACTACGCGCTGGTGCGCCTGCTCCTGGCGGGGCTGCTGGCTTCGGCCGCCCTGGCATGGGCGCTGGGATGGGCGCGCACGTATATCCTGGCGTGGGTCAGCGAACGCATCGGCGCCGACTTGCGCACCACGACCTACGAGCACCTGCAGCAGTTGTCGCTGCAGTACTTCGGCGGAAAGCGCACCGGCGATCTGATGTCGCGCATCGGCAGCGAAACCGACCGCATATGTATTTTTCTGTCGGTGCACCTGCTCGATTTCGCCACCGATGTGCTGGTGATCGCGATGACGGCCGCGATACTCGTGTCGATCAATCCCTGGCTGGCCTTGGCCACGCTGGCGCCGCTGCCGGCCATTGTATGGATGATCCATGCCGTGCGTGACCGCCTGCGCCACGGCTTCGAAAAGGTCGACCGCATCTGGGCCGAGATCACCAACGTACTGGCCGACACGATACCCGGCATACGGGTGGTGAAGGCGTTCGCCCAGGAAAAGCGCGAGGTGCAGCGCTTTCGCTCAGCCAACCAGCGCAATCTTGAAGTCAACGACCGCGTCAACAGCCTGTGGTCGCTGTTTTCGCCCACGGTTACGCTGCTGACCGAAATCGGCTTGCTGGTGGTGTGGGTGTTCGGCATCTGGCAGGTGGCCAACCGGCAGATCACCGTGGGCGTGCTGGCTGCCTTCCTGGCCTATATCGGGCGCTTTTATACGCGCCTGGATTCCATGAGCCGCATTGTGTCTGTCACCCAGAAGGCGGCTGCCGGGGCCAAGCGCATCTTCGATATCCTGGATCATGTGTCCAGTGTGCCGGAGCCTGTCGTACCGACGAGCCTGGGCCGGGTGCAGGGCCGCATAGAACTGCGCCGCGTCGGCTTTCGCTACGGCAATCGGGCGGTCATTCATGGCCTGGATCTGTCGATAGCGCCAGGCGAAATGATAGGCCTGGCGGGGCATAGCGGGTCGGGCAAGAGCACGCTCATCAACCTGATCTGCCGTTTCTACGATGTGTCCGAAGGCGCCATCCTGGTCGACGGAACCGACATCCGCAGTCTGCGTATCGCCGACTACCGGCGCAACATCGGACTCGTGCTGCAGGAACCCTTCCTGTTCTTCGGCACGATCGCGGACAACATCGCGTACGGGCGGCCCGACGCCACGCGCGCCGAGATCGTGGCTGCCGCGCGCGCGGCGCACGCCCACGAGTTCATCCTGCGCTTGCCGCATGGCTACGATTCGCTGGTGGGCGAGCGCGGCCAGGCGCTGTCGGGCGGAGAACGCCAGCGGATCTCCATCGCGCGAGCCCTGCTTATCGATCCGCGCATCCTGATACTGGACGAGGCCACCTCGTCGGTAGACACCGCAACCGAGAAAGAAATCCAGAAAGCGCTGGACAATCTCGTGCGCGGGCGCACCACCATTGCCATCGCGCACCGCCTCAGCACGTTGCGCAAGGCCGACCGCCTGGTCGTGCTCGACCACGGCCGGGTGGTCGAGCAGGGCCGTCACGAAACACTGATGGCCAGGCAGGGCGCATACTATCGCCTGTACCAGGCCCAGGCGCGCGGCGAGGCCGGGCTGCACGACGAGGCCGGCGAAGATGACCGCGCCACGCTCGCGCACTGAGCCGCAGCGGAATCCGTCATGACTTATCCCGCATTCGAGCTGTATCGCAACGAACAAGGCCGCCTGGTCTATGTGGCGGCGCACGGCCGGCCGCACGAGGGCGTGCAGGTGGTTCGTGCATTTCCGATCAGCGCGCCCGGCGATGGGGTATCCATCCTGGACGCCCAGGGGCATGAACTGCTGTGGCTCGACCGTCCGGGCGACTTGCCATCCGACACGCTGCGGCAAATCGAAGACGCGCTCGCCGGCCGCGAGTTCATGCCGGAAATCCGGCGCATCGATGCGGTGTCACGGGCGGCCACGCCCACCGTGTGGCAGGTCCGCACCGACCGCGGGCCCACCGAATTCACGCTGAAGGGCGAAGAAGACATACGGCGCCTGGCCGGCAACGCATTGCTGATTGCCGACAGTCATGGCATTCACTATCTGGTGCGCGACGTCGCGGCGCTCGACCGGCACAGCCGCCGGCTGCTGGATCACTTCTTGTAGGAGCGCCGGAACGGCGTATGGGCTTCCAGTTCGCCCATATAGCTGTTTATCGCAGCGCTCTCGCGCTCCAGGAAGTCCTCGACCGCCGCGGCGAACCGGGCATCGGCGATCCAGTGCGCCGACCAGGTGGGGGCGGGCAGCAGGCCGCGCGCCATCTTGTGTTCACCTTGTGCGCCGCCTTCGAAGCAGGCCAGCCGTTCTTCAATGCAGTAGGCGATGGACTGCGCGTAGCAAGTCTCGAAATGCAGGCCCGGCACGAACTCCAGCGCGCCCCAATACCGGCCGTACAGCGTGTCGCCGCCTTGCATGTTCAACGCCGCGGCAATGGGCGCGCCGTCGCGCATGGCGACAATCAGCACCAGGGCGTGCGGCAGCCGTGCCCGCAGCCGCTGGAAGAAAGCCTGGCTCAGATACGGCGGATTGCCGTGGGTGAAGTATGTGTGGCAATAGCACCGATAAAAGAATGCCAGCATGTCATCGTCGATCTGCGCGCCGCGCAGCCACCGGAAAGTCACGCCGGCATTGCGGACTTTCTTGCTGTCCTGGCGGATCTTCTTGCGCTTATCGTGGTTCAGCGCCGCGAGAAACTCGTCCAGGTGCGCATAGCCGGCGTTGCGCCAATGGAACTGCACGCCCTCGCGCACCATGTAGCCGGCCTTGCGTAATGCTTGCAGGTCGTCATCGTCGGGAAACAACACGTGCAGCGAAGATACCTGCAGGCCCTGTGCCAGTTCGATAAGGCCGCGCGCGAGTTCCAGGCGGTCCTGTGCGTTGCCGGCCAGCAGGCGCGGCCCGGCAACGGGGGTGAAGGGCACTGCGGCCAGCAGCTTGGGGTAATACCGCAGCCCGTGGCGCTCGAATGCATCGGCCCACGCATAATCAAAAACATACTCGCCGCGCGAGTGCGTTTTAAGATATAGCGGCGCAGCGCCGGCCAGCCGGCCGTCGCGTCGCAATACCAGATAGTACGGAGTCCAGCCCGTGGATGGCGCCGCGCAACCCGTGTCATGCAGGGCCGACAGGAACTCATGGCGTAAAAACGGCTGCGTGCCTGCCAAGGCATTCCATTGCTGCGCATCCACATGGGCCAACGAGGTTTCGATACCAAGACGGGCAGAAGAGCTCATGGCGCAATGATAAAGTGTAGGGCGGCGCAGCGCTCGCGCCGCCGCTGGACACCTTGCCTGCATGACCGCCCCGACTCCTTCCGATTCGCTCCGCCACCTGGCCCTGGCCGCTCTGGCCGAACGCAGTTGGCCCGCCAAGCTGGCTGCCGTGCGCGCCATCGGCGACGCCGCGCATGTCGATCCCGCCGCATGCCTCGACGCGCCGCCCGCGCTGCCCGGCCGGCCGGATATGCCGCCGTTGGTGCCGCCCTCGCAGGTCAGGCAAAGGTCGGTCCAATCCGTCGAAGGCCGGGCTGCCCTGCTGCACGCCCTGGCGCATATCGAATTCAACGCGATCAACCTCGCCCTGGATGCCGTCTGGCGCTACACCGCCATGCCAGCGGAGTTCTACCTGGACTGGCTGCGCGTGGCGCGCGAAGAAGCCTATCACTTCGAATTGCTCAACGATCACCTGGGTTCGCTGGGCTACGCCTATGGCGACTTCCCGGCCCATAACGGGCTATGGGAAATGGCAGAAAAAACGTGCGACGATCTGCTGGCGCGGCTGGCCCTGGTGCCGCGCACGCTCGAAGCGCGCGGCCTGGACGCTTCGCCGCTGATTCGCGACAAGCTGGCCGGCGCGGGCGATGCGGCCGGCGCCGCCATTCTTGAAATCATCCTGCGCGACGAGATCGGCCACGTTGCCATCGGCAACCGGTGGTATCGGCACCTGTGCGCGCAACGCCAGCTCGATCCGCTGGCGTGCTACGCCGAAATGGCCGAACGCTACGGCGCGCCCCGGTTGCGCGGCCCCTTCAACCTTGCGGCGCGGCGGCAGGCGGGATTCGACGAGGCCGAGTTGCAGGCGCTGCAGCAGGGCTAGCGCGCGTTACAGCACGATACTTACGCGCAGGCGCCGCGAATCTTTGCGGTATGCGCCTGCCTTAGAATCGTGCCCATGACACGTCGATACTGTTCCGCGCTTTGCCTTTCCGTCCTGATGGGCGGCCTGCATGCCGCTCCGGCGCCCAGCGGGGCCAGCGCCGCCGATACCGCTGCGTTTGCCGATTGTCTTGCGCAGTTGCGCGGCCAGGCGCTCCAGCAAGGCGTGTCGGCCGGCACCTATGATGCGCACACGCAGGGCCTGACGCCCGATATGAGCGTCATCGCGTCGCTCGATGCGCAGCCCGAGTTCAAGACCCCCATCTGGGATTACCTGGCGGCGCTTGTCGATGACGAACGCGTTGCCGACGGACGCCAGGCCTTGCAGCAGTGGCGGCCTGAACTGGACCGCGCGCAACAGCAGTTCGGCGTCGATCCGGCTACGGTGGCAGCGGTATGGGGCGTCGAAAGCAATTTCGGCCGGCAGCTGGGCGGTCGGCCGCTGCTGACATCGTTATCGACCTTGTCGTGCTTCGGGCGCCGCCAGGCATATTTCCGGGGCGAATTCTTTTCCACCCTGAAGATCATCCAGCAGGAACATCTCAGCCCGGATCGCCTGAACGGGTCCTGGGCCGGCGCCTTCGGCCAGACGCAATTCATGCCTTCGACCTATCTGCGCCTGGCCATCGATTTCGACGGCGACGGACGTCGCGATCTGGTCGACAGCGTCCCCGATGCGCTGGCGTCCACCGCCAACTTCCTGAAGCGAGCCGGGTGGAAGCCCGACCTGCCATGGGGCTTCGAGGTGGCGTTGCCCGCGGGGCTCGATACCAGCGGCGCGGGCCGGCGCAACAAGCGGCCCATGTCGGCGTGGGCGGCCCAGGGCGTGGCGCGCGCCGACGGCCAGCCGCTGCCGGCGGGCGACATGCAGGCGGGCCTGTTGCTGCCCGCCGGCCCCCAAGGGCCGGCCTTCCTGGTCACGCGCAACTTCGACGCCGTGTATTCCTATAACGCCGCCGAAAGCTATGCGTTGGCCATCGTGCACCTGGCCGACCGGCTGCGCGGCGGCGGGCCCTTCGTACGCGCATGGCCCACCGACGACCCCGGTCTTTCGCGCGCCGAGCGGCGCGAATTGCAGTCGCTGCTGATCGCGCACGGCCACGATATCGGCAAGCCGGACGGCATTATCGGCGCACGGACCCGGGCGGCGCTGCAGGCGGTGCAGCGCGAGGCTGGCCTGCCGGCCGACGGGCGGGCGGGCCAGAAAACCCTGGTGTGGCTGCGCAATAGTCCTGAGACCGCAGCCGCTAAGCCAGCGCCGGCGCCTTGAACACGTAGGCGTCCATAGACAGCACGCCATGAGTGACGCCGCCGTCCAGCACTTGCACTTCGGCGTGCGGCGCGGCGGCTCCGGCGGCGATGAGCAGCGGCAGATAATGCTCTGGCGTGGGATGGGCGCGGCGGGCCTGGGGCGCGGATTGCAGGTAGTTCACCAGGGCATTGCGATCGTGCGTCCGCACGGCTGCGCGCGCCCAGTTCGTGAAATCACGCACATACGCCTCATCCGCGCCACCGCTTTGCCGGAACTCGTACAGGTTATGTGTCAGGCTGCCCGATCCGATGACCAGCACGCCCTCGGCCGACAGCGGCGCCAGGCGGCGGCCCAGTTCCCACGCCGATGCGGGTTCGATCGACGCGGGAAGCGACAGCTGGAGCACGGGCACGTCATGGTCGGGAAACATGTGCAGCAGCGGCACCCAGGCCCCATGGTCCAGTCCGCGCTCCGGATCCAGCCGCACCGGGTAGCCGGACGCGCCCAGCAGGTCGGCGACGCGCGCGGCCAGCGCCGGGTTGCCGGGCGCGGGATACTGCAGCGCATACAGCGCCGCCGGAAAGCCGCCGAAATCATGAATGGTCTGCGGATGAAGCGCGGCGGTAACCGCCAGGTCCCGGGTCATCCAATGCGGCGACACCACCACGATGGCCTGCGGCCTGGGCAGCTGCCGGCCAAGCTCTGCCAGCAGGGGGCCGGCAGCGCCCGGTTCGATTGCGAAAGTTGGTGCGCCGTGCGATACAAAAAGAGTAGGCTGAGCTTGCATGATCGAAGTCCGTGATGTAGGTATGCCGGGATAGGTCCGGCGAGCAATGCCTTACTGTAATTGCGCATTGCTTCGAGATAAACAGCCCATTCGTGGACACATTGTTCCAATTTGGTGGTCAATATGGACCGGTTCGAAGAAATGCGGGTATTCACGGCCGTGGTCGAGGCGGGCAGCTTCGTCAAGGCCGCCGAAGCCTTGCGCATGTCCAAGGCGGGCGTTTCGCGCCATGTCACCGAGCTCGAGACGCGTCTGGGCGTGCGCTTGATGCAACGGACCACGCGCCGCCAGTCCCTGACCGAAGAGGGGCAGTTGTTCTACGAGCGATGCAAGGTGTTGCTGGCCGAAGTCGAAGATGCCGAAACCGAAGTCAACAGCCGCAGCGCCGAGGTAGGCGGCCTGTTGCGCATCAATGCCCCCCTGACGTTCGGCGTATGCCACCTGGCGCCGCTGTGGGCCGAGTTCAAGGCGCACCATCCCAGGCTTGTCCTCGATATCACCCTCTCGGACCGGCTCGTCGATCTGGTCGACGAGGGCTACGACGTGGCGGTGCGGATCTCCCAGTTGCCCGATTCCACGCTTGTGAGCCGCCGCCTGGCGTCCACGCGCATGGTGCTGTGCGCATCGCCCGATTACATCCGCGAGCATGGCATGCCGGAGCATCCCCGCGAGCTGGTGACGCATTCGACCATCGCCTACAGTTATTGGTCCGGCCGAGACGAATGGCGCTTCCATGGCCCCGAGGGCGAGGTCAGCGTCCGCATCCAGCCCATCATGCGCGCCAACAATGGCGACACCTGCGTGGCAGCCGCGCTGGCACGGCTGGGCATCGTTTTCCAGCCTACCTTCCTGGTAGGAGACGCCTTGCGCAAAGGCACGCTGCTGGAGCTGATGCCGCAATATCGCGGCGCCGAGCTCGGCATATACGCCGTATATCCCACCAGGCGGCATGTCCCTCCGCGAGTGCGGGCGGTGCTGGACTTCCTGGCGGCGCACTTTGCCCAGGCGCGCTGGCCCGATTAGCGGCGTGTGCTCAGTGGGGGCGGGCCGCGGCGGGCAGCGCCGCCGCGCGCAGATAGTCGAGCAGCTGCACGGCGTAGGCAGGCAGGTCGTCGGCGCGCCGCACGCACAGAAGCAAGTTGCGCCGCGCCCACGGCGCATCCAGGGGCACCGCCCTGATGCCTGCCTTGCGTGCGCAACGGCGGGCCGCCGCGTCCGGCACAATCCCCACGCCCACGCCGCGCCCCACCAGGTGGCATACGGCATCGAAGCTGCGCAGCCGTATGCGGGTGTTCAGCACAACGCCGGCGCGGCGCGCATGCTGGGCGATGTGGTCCTGCAAGGCGCTGCCTTCGGCAAGGCCGACAAAGTCCAGCCCGGCCAGGTCGGCAAGGGCCACATGGCGGCGCGCCGCCAGGGGATGGCCTCGCGGCGCTACCACCACCAGGGGGTCGGGGCGGAACGGGTAGGCCTGCAAGCCCTGTATATCGGCAGAATCCGCCACGATGCCGATATCGGCGGCTCCCTCGCGCAGCGCGTGTGCGATGTCCGTGCTGGTTTTTTCGTCTACGTCTGCCGAAACCCGGGGGTGCTGCAACAGGAAGCCGCCCAGCAGATCGGGCAGATGTTCACTCAGCGCGGCGGTATTGCACAAGAGCCTGACGTGCCCCTTCAGACCTTGGCCGAACTGGTCCAGGTCGCCGCGCATGCGATCTACATGGGCCAGTACGTTGCGCGCGTGATGCAGCAAAGCGCGGCCCGCGGCCGTGGGGTGCACGCCGTGCCGCTGACGTGTCAGCAGCGGCACGCCCAGATCCTGTTCCATGCCGCGCACCCTTTCACTGGCCGACGCCAGCGTCATGTGGCAACGCTGGGCACCGCCGGTTATGGTGCCGGCTTCGTATATGGCCAGGAACAGCCGCAGGTCGGTCAGGTCGAAGCGCATGCGGCGATGCTAGCACGCCAGTATCAGGTTTAGCCTGAGCCTGGATGCGGCACATCCGCATTGGCAGCCGCATGCCTGCAGGCAAGAATGGCCATCATCCGCCTATTTTCAAACGCGGCGCGGATGGCGCCGCCTACGCCTGTTCCATGAACTTTGCTGATTTTCTGCCGGGCTTCGCGCCCGGACTGCTGGCCGCCGTGGCCGCCGTGTTCTTGCTGGCCGGCATGATCAAGGGAGTGGTGGGCCTGGGCCTACCCACGATTTCCATGGCGTTGTTGGCGCTATTCATGCCCCCGGCCACGGCGGCGGCGCTGCTGGTGGTGCCGTCGCTCATTACCAACCTGTGGCAGGCGGGGCCCGTGCGCAGGCTGGCGCCGCTGCTGCAGCGCATCGGCACTTTGCAACTGGGCGTCTGCGCGGGCACGCTGGCGGGCGCGGCTCTCTTCGGGCCGCCGGCGGGCGCCTGGGGCGCTGCGGCGCTGGGCGCGGCGCTGCTTGCCTATGCAGGCTGGGGGCTGTTCGGCACGCCGCCCGCGCTGCCGGCCCGCGCCGAGCCCTGGCTGGGCCCTTGCGCCGGGCTGCTGACCGGTGTGATCACCGCGTTGACCGGGGTGTTCGTGGTGCCCGCCGTGCCGTACCTGCAATCGCTGGGGCTGAACAAAGACGACCTGATCCAGGCCATGGGCGTGTCGTTCACGGTGTCTACAGTGGCGCTGGCCGTCGGCCTGTGGCTCAACGGCAGCTATGGCGCGGGGGCGGCGGGCGTCTCGTTTGCCATGCTGGCGCCGGCGCTGCTGGGCATGGCCGCCGGCCAGCGCCTGCGTCGCGTGCTGTCGCCGCGGATGTTCCGCCTGTGTTTCATGCTCAGCCTGGCTGCGCTGGGCGCCTACCAACTGGCCGAAGGTCTGCTGTCACGCTGAATCGCCGGCGCAGCAGTGGTATCTGCATCGCGAAACCGGCAAACTGGCGGCTTGGGTGTGGCCGGGAGAATCAGCATGAATCAAACGACAGACAGCCGCGCGCGGGTATCGGTGCTGGGCGCGGGACTGATGGGGCATGGCATTGCGCAGGCATTCATGGTGGCGGGGTTTCAGGTGGCCATCTGGGATCCGAACCCCGCCGTGCGCGCCGACGTGCCACGCCGTATTGCCGGTCACCTCGAGCTGCTGGGCCAGAGCCGGCCCGTGGACGTGCGCATCAGCGACACGCTGGAGCAGTGTGTCGAAGACTGCGACCTGGTCGTAGAGGCCGCGCCCGAAAAGCTCGACATCAAGCGCGAACTGGTGCGGGCCATCGACGCCGCCAATCCGCACTGCATCGTTGCCTCGAATACCTCGGTGCTGCGCATCACCGAAATCGCCGCGGGCTCCGCGCTGGCGTCGCGCATCGTAGGCACGCACTGGTGGAACCCGCCGTATCTGATGCCCCTGGTCGAAGTCGTGCATGGCGAACAGACCGACAAGCGCGTCGTACAGCGCGTCATCGCATGGCTGGAGCAGGCCGGCAAGATCCCGGTAGAGGTGTATCGCGACGTGCCGGGGTTTGTGGGCAATCGCATGCAGTTCGCGCTGGTGCGCGAGGCGGCGCACATTGTCGAACAAGGCATCTGCGCGCCCGAAACCGTAGACCTGGTGGCCCGCCTGACTTTCGGGCGCCGGCTGCCCGAGATCGGCCCGCTCAGAAACGCCGATTTCATCGGGCTGGACCTTACCAGCGACATCATGGACTACCTGGCGCCCTCGCTCAGCAATGCCGGGCAGGCGCCGCGCATGTTCCGCGAAAAAGTCGAAGCCGGCAATATCGGCGCCAAGTCCGGGCAGGGCACCTATGCCTGGCAGCCATCCGAGCGCGACGCCACCGAGCGCAGGCTGCTCGAACACCTTATCGCCGTCAGCCGGCAAGAAAAAAACGAGTAGCCGCCTTCCGGCACGGCGGCCGGGCGTTCAGAGATGGGCCTTCAAAGGTATGGCCGGGTCGGCCAGCACCGCCTGGTCGGGAAGCTGGTCTTTTTCCAGCAGCTTGCGCGCGGCAATATGATCGACCGGCGCATTGATCGATTCCACGCAAGCCAGCCTGCCCTGGGCGAAATGCAGTATCGAAAAGCTGCCCGGCTTGGCGCCGGGCCGCGTCACGCATTCGGCGCCCTGGGGGGCCAGGCCGGCCATCTGCAGGCGCAGGCTGCCCAGGTCGGACCAGAACCAGGGCAGGGCGGCGTAGGGCGCCGGCTGCTGTCCCGCCAGCAGCGCCGCGAGCGTGCGCGCCTGGTCGTTGGCATTCTGCACCGATTCCAGGCGCAGGCGCCGGTTCCAGCGGGCATAGGGAAAACTCACGCAATCGCCAATTGCATAGATGTGCGCGGCGGATGTCCGCATATGGCCATCGACGGCGATACCGTTATCGATGGCCAGGCCCGCAGACTGGGCCAGCGCGGTGTCGGGCTCGGCGCCGATGCCGGCCACCAGCAGGTCGGCGGCGTGCGTCTCGCCCTGGCAGATCAGCGCATCCACGCGCTGCTGCTGGCACAGGAACTCGATCGGCCCGCAATTGCGCTGCAAGGTGATGCCGGCCTGCAGCAGCGTGTTTGCGACATGCTCGGAAACATCGGGCGAGACCGCGCGGGCCAGCAGCCGGTCGGCCATCTCGAAGACCGTGACGCGCTTGCCCAGCGCCGCCGCGGTCGCGGCGATCTCCAGGCCGATGAATCCGCCGCCAAGCACGGTGACGGACTTTGCCTCGGCTAACGACACGCGCAGGCGCAGCGCATCGTCGATGGTGCGCAGATAGTGCAGGTTGTCCAACGCCGCGGGCAATCCGGGCAGGCGCCTGGGGCGGGTGCCGGTGGCAAGCACCAGGGCGTCGTAGGGCAGGACCCTGCCATCACTGAGCGTGACCTTGCGGGCCTCGGCATCGATATGTTCGGCGCGCGTGCGCAGGTGCAGGGTCATCCCCTCGTAGGCCGACTCGGGGCGCAGCAACTGGGGCTCGGCCTGGGGGTCTTTGAGGTATCCCTTGGACAGCGGGGGGCGGTGATAAGGCAGATGGGCCTCGGCGCTTACCAGGGTGACGCCGGTTCGAAGCCCGGCCTCGGCGAGGCTGGCACAAAGTTGCGAGGCGGCATGGCCGCCTCCCACGATGACGATACGCTGCATGAGGCCCGCTCACAGTGTGGAAAAAATAATACGCCGTATCTTTAGTCGATACGGACGAATTGTATATCGATGCGACATGTTGCGGTTCCGTCGGCCAAAAAATGCCCGCACAAGGCCGGGTTAACCCTTAATTTCCTTATTAATCAAGGGTTTTCCCGGTCAAGAAAATTATTGCCCGCGGCCTGTTCTCGGTTCATTATTTAAATACGGTCGTATCGTTGTGCAATACGATGATTGATTGGTCATCGAATTCGGATACCTGTTCGATATACAAACTAGGGGGCTTCCATGTCCAGGATTTCTCGTCGTCATATGCTCGGGTTGCTTGGGGCTGGCCTTGCGCTGCCGGTTCTGGTCAAAGCGCAAGACTCGTCGCCCATACGCATAGGCTGCATGTTGCCCCTGTCGGGTAACGGTTCCATCGAAGGCAATCAAGTTTTCAAGGGCGTCAAGTTCGCCGTCGCCGAAGCCAACGCCGCGGGCGGTGTGCTGGGGCGCAAGATCGAACTCGCGGTCGAGGACGACGAAAGCAATACCTCCAAGGGGGTGTTGGCGGTTCGCAAGCTCATTGAGCAGGAAAAGGTGCCTCTCATCATCGGCACTTATGCTTCCGCCGTGGTCGTTGCCAGCATGAAGGTGGCCAAAGAACTCAAGGTGCCCATGCTGACGGGCGGCTCCACCGGCGCGATCGCCACGGACGCCAACACGCCGGGAGATCCCTGGTTCTTCCGCTTCTTTGCCGACAGCACGGGCCAGGGTAACGACACCGCGAACGCGATCGTCCACAAATTCAAGGCCAAGCGCGTCGCCATCCTGCACGACACGACGGGCTACGGCACCGACCTGGCCCAGCAGACCTCCGACGTGGTGAAGGCCGCGGGCGGCGAGATCGTGGCCAAAGAGTCGTACAACATTGGCGACCAGGACTTCTCTACCATCCTGACCCGGATCCGCACCCTCAAGCCCGACGTGGTGTACATCGGCGGCTGGGCGGCGGACGGAGCCACCATCGTGCGCCAGGCCGCGTCGGTGGGCCTGCGCACCCAGTTCGTGGGTTCCGGTTCGATGCTGAGCGACGATTTCATCAAGCTGGCGGGCCCGGCGTCCGAAAACTTCGCGGTCGCCACCGCCTACGAAGCCAGCACGCCCAACAAAGTCGGCCGCGCCTTTGGCGAGCGCTTCCGCAAGGAATACGGCCACGACCCCGGCATGCTCAACGCCCTTGGTTATTACTCGGCAGCCATCGGCATCGAGGCACTGCGCCGCGTGGGCAAGCCCGACGGCGCCGCGATCCAGCAGATGCTGGCCAATGGCATGAAAGACTTCCCAATTGGCCTGGGGCCCGAAGGAACCACGGCGGACTTCAATGAAAAGGGCAGTGTCGACTATCCCTATTTCATTGCGATCATCAAGAACGGCAAACGCGTTCTCGACTATTGATCAATCGAGGCAGAAGCGATCGTGGACCTTCTACTGCAATATCTCGCCAACGGCATCGTCAACGGCAGCAACTATGTGCTGGTGGCTGTCGGGCTGACGCTGGTGTTCGGCATCCTGGGCGTCGTCAACTTTGCCCATGGCGAGTTCTACATGCTGGGCGCCTACACGGGGCTGATCCTGGTTATCAACTATGGCCTGCCGATCTGGGCAGCCCTGGGCGGCGTGCTGGTGGTGGCCATCATTCTGGGGCTGGGCGCCGAAGGGCTGCTGAACAAGATGCTCAAAGAGCGCGACGCAACCAGTTCCATTATTGCGTCGTTCGGCTTGGCGGTAGTGCTGCAGAACTCGGCCCTGATAGGCTTCGGTCCCAGCCCCATGCTGATGCAAACCCAGTACTCCACCATCGGCGTCGAAATAGGGCCCGTCTACCTGCCGCTGCAGCAATTGCTGATTCCGGTGGCCATGGTGGCGCTGATTTCGGTGCTGTACCTGGTGCTGCGCTACACGTGGACGGGGCGCAGCCTGCGCGCCATGGCCCAGCATGCCATGGTGGCCCGGATGTGCGGCGTGCGCGTGCAGCGGGTTGCCGTCATTACCTTCATCGTGTCGGCGCTGCTGGCAGGCATCGCGGGCTTCATGATGTCATCGGTGTACATGGTGTACCCCATCATCGGCAACATGATCGTGCTCAAGGCATTCACGGTCGTCATTCTGGGGGGCATGGGCAATGTGGCCGGCGCGGCCGCGGCTGGCCTGCTGCTGGGTATCGTCGAATCCCTTACCTCGGCCTACCTGGGCAACGGCTTGCGCGACATCGTCGGATTCGTGATCGTCATCGCCGTCCTGCTGCTGCGTCCGCAGGGTCTGTTCGGAAGGACGTTCCAACGCTCATGAAGAAAAATCTCTCCCTCCTCATTCTGGTGCTGCTGCTCGCGGCGGTGCCGTTCCTTGTGCAGGGCAGCTATATCGTGTCGCTGCTGCTGCTGATGCTGGTGTACGTGATCCTGACGACCGGGTTGAACCTGGTCACCGGGTTCTGCGGGCAGTTTTCGTTCGCCCAGGGGGCGTTCTTCGGAATCGGCGCCTATA
Source organism: Bordetella genomosp. 7 (assembly GCF_002261415.1). Lineage (NCBI taxonomy): Bacteria > Pseudomonadati > Pseudomonadota > Betaproteobacteria > Burkholderiales > Alcaligenaceae > Bordetella > Bordetella genomosp. 7. The sequence goes on from NZ_NEVI01000006.1 coordinate 276,683, forward strand.
CCGCCGGCATCATGTCGCGCGACCTGGGTACCGGCTTCTGGGTGCACCTGCCGGCCGGAATGATCATCACCGGGCTGTGCGGCCTGCTGCTGGGCGTTCCCGCGCTGCGTCTGAAAGGGCACTTCCTGGCTATCGTGACCATCGCCTTCCAGACCATCGTCTATCTGGGGCTGGTGCAGTGGACGTCTTTTACCGGGGGGCAGAATGGCCTGCCGGTGGAACCGGTGGGCGATGTCTCGTTGTTCGGCGCGCACTTATTCACGATCGACGGCTTGAGGGCCAACTATTGGCTGATTCTGACGGCGACGGTCGTGCTGGTGGCGGTGGCCGAACGGCTGGTGAAGTCGCGGCTGGGGCGCGAATGGGTGGCGGTGCGCGATGACGAGGTCCTGGCCTCGGCCATCGGCCTGAACGCAACCCGTGCCAAGCTGACCGCTTTCGTCGCATCGGCGGCGTTTGCCGGCGCGGCGGGCGTGCTCATGGCCCACTACATGGGCAACATCGCCCCCGACGACTACACCATCTGGATATCCTGCACGATCGTGGCAATGATGATCATCGGCGGCAAAGGCTCGTTCTATGGGCCCATATTGGGCGTGGCGCTCTTGACCCTTCTGCCCGAGATGCTGGGCGACTGGGCCCGCTACCGCATGCTGTTCTTCGGCGTGCTGCTGATATTGGCCATTGCCCTGATGCCCGAAGGTATCGCGGGCCGCGTACGCAAGCTGCGCGCCACCAAGGAGGCCCAGGCATGAGCACTGCTCCCATTCTGGAAGCCCGAGGCATTCATCGCCGGTTCGGCGGCGTGGTGGCGGTCAAGGATGTCAGCCTGTCGGTCGGCGTCGGCGAAATCGTCGGCCTGATCGGGCCCAACGGTTCGGGCAAGTCCACCATGGTCAACCTGATCACGGGCGAGCTCGAAACCAATGGCGGATCGTTCCTGTTCGGCGGGCAGGACGTCACGGCCCTGCCGCCCTACAAGCGGGCACGCCTGGGCATGGCGCGCAGTTTTCAGATGATTCGATTGTTCGGCTCGCTGAGCGTCGAAGAAAACCTGCTGCTCGCGCATCACATCCGCATGCAATCCAGCACCCTGGACACCATCCTGGGACGCGCGCAGGCGGTCCGGGAAGAAGACGCGGTGCGGGCCAAGGCGCGTGAACTGCTGCAGTGGTTCGAGCTGGAACAATTCGCGAAACGGCCGGCGACCGACCTGTCTATCGGGCAGCAACGCATGGTGGAACTTGCGCGCGGGCTCATCAGCATGCCCAAGCTGTTCCTGCTCGATGAGCCGGCGGCCGGCCTGTCGCCTCCGAATGTCGACAGGCTGATCAGCATCATCCGCAGGATGCGCGACGAATTCGGCATGAGCATTCTGCTGGTCGAGCACGATATGCGCGTAGTGCGCGAACTGTGCGACCAGGTGGTGGTGCTCGATAGCGGGGTCATGATCGCCCACGGGCACCCGGAGACCGTGGTCAACGACCCGGTCGTGGTCGAGGCTTATATCGGTTCAGGATGGAAGCGCCGTGCTAAAGCTTAACAATATCATCGCGGGCTACGGCCGCACGCGCATATTGCATGGCGTGACGCTGGATGTGCCCAAGGGCGGGCTGGTTGCGCTGCTGGGCGGCAATGGCACGGGTAAATCCACCACCCTGAAAAGCATCGTGGGCCTGGTGTCATTGCAGGAAGGCAACATCGTCTTCGACGGCAAGGACATCGACGACGTCCCGGTCGAGCGCCGCGCCGCCATGGGCCTGTCGCTGGTGCCGCAAGGCAAGGAAGTCTTCGCGGGCATGAGCGTCCAGGAAAACCTGCTGATGGGGGCCTATCACCGCCGCCGCGACAAGGCCGGCATCGCCGAAGACCTCGAAGGTGTTTACCAGCGCTTCAAACGCCTGCGAGAGCGCCGCAATGTGGCGGCCGGCATGCTGTCCGGCGGCGAACGCCAGATGCTGGCCATCGGCCGCTCGCTCATGTCGCGTCCTTCCATGCTGCTGCTGGACGAGCCGTCGGCCGCGCTGGCGCCCAGAGTCGTGGAAGAAATCGCCGAGGCGATTCTCGCCTTGCGCGAACTGGGCCTGACGCTGCTGCTGGTGGAACAGAACGTCGGGATGGCGCTGGACATCGCGGATTACATCTATGTGATCCGCGGCGGGCGTATCGCTTATGAGCGCGAGGTCGGCGATGGCGTGGCCATGGACGAACTGCGCGAATTCTATCTGGGAGGTAAAGAGCATGTCTGAATCGCGCTTTCAGGGCCGCGTGGCGTTCGTCACCGGAGCGGCCTCGGGATTGGGCAAGGCCAGTGCCTTGAGGCTGGCCCGCGACGGCGCGAAGCTGATGCTGTTCGACCGCGACGCGGCCGGCCTGGAAGCGCTCCGGGCCTCATGCCCCGACGCCGTCACTTACGTGGGCGACGCATCGCTGGCGGCGGACGTGAATGCGGCCGCGGAACTGTCGCGCCAGACTTTCGGCCCCGCCGAGTTTCTCGTGGCTTCGGCGGGCATCAACGGCATTCCCAAGCCCGCCATCGACTACACCGAAGAAGAGTGGGACAGGCTCTTCGATGTCAACGTCAAGGGGGCCTGGCTGGCCGTCAAGGCGCTCGTTCCGCAGATGCGCGAGCTCGGCAAGGGGTCGATCGTGCTGTTCTCATCCACCGCCGGCCTGGGCGGTTCGGGCTTTCTGCCCGCGTACTCGGCTTCCAAGGGCGCCGTGGCGCTGCTGGCGCGCAGCCTGGCGCTGAATCACGCGCGCGAAGGCATCCGGGTCAATTGCGTATGCCCGGGCACCATAGACACTCCCATGGCGCAGGAAATGTTCGTGAAAGCAAGCGAGCTGGGAGGCGCCGCGCCGCCGACCGTCGATGTCATGCGTAACCGCATTCCGATGGGAAGGTTCGGCCAGGCCGACGAGATCGCCGACGCCGTCATGTATTTCCTGAGCGACGCAGCCAGCTACACCACGGGCGTGACAATGCCCGTCGATGGGGGGTTGAAGGCCTGACGGCCTGACGAGCAAGTTGATCCAGCACCAGTCCAGAAAAGGAACCAGGCCATGACCCAAGTCGCGGTTGCAGTCGCGGCTCCCGAGCTCGACATCGATCCTTACGACGATGCCGTGCTCGAGTCGCCGTTTGCCATGTTCGAACAGCTCCGCCAGGCGCCGGCGGTGTATCTCAAGCGCTACGGCGTCTACGCCATCGGGCGTTATCGGCAGGTGCGCGACGCGATGAAAGATTGGGAGACTTTCTCGTCTTCCGGCGGCATCGGCCTGACCGACGTGCGCGAGCCGGACACCTGGCGCGCCCGAAGTCCCATCGGCGACGTGGATCCGCCCGAACATACGCAGGTGCGCACGGTCATACAGCGCATTCTGTCGCCGCAGGTCATCCGTGGCTGGCGCGCGGGGTTCGAAGAAGAGGCCGAGCGGCTGATCGGCGAAATGGTCGAGAAAGAATACGTGGACGGCGTGCAAGACCTGGCGGAAGCCTATGTTTCCACGTCGTTTCCCAAGGCCATGGGCATTCGGCATACGCCTGAGCTGCGCGCGAACTGGTACCTGATGGGCGAGCTCAACTTCGATAGCCAGGGGCCGCGCAATGCCCGCTACCTGGCTACGCAGCAGCGCGCCGACGCGCTCATCAAGGATTGGCAGCAGGCCAGCATGCAGCGCGAAAGCCTGATGCCCGGCGGCTTCGGGATCAAGATCTTCGAGGCGGCCGATGCCGGCCAGATGGCGCCGGAGCTGGCTCCGTTGCTGATCCGTTCTTTCCTGCGCGGCGGCCTGGACACGACGACCGCCATGATTTCCTCGGTGCTGTATTACCTGGCCCGCGATCCTTCCCAGTATGCCCGGCTGCGCGAAGATCCCTCGTTGGCCCGCCCGGCGCTGGACGAAACCATGCGCCTGGAAAGTCCGTCGCAGACGGCCTACCGGCTCACCATGCGCGATGCGGTGGTGGACGGCGTGACGATTCCGGCAAACAAGAAAGTGATGCTGCAACTGGGTGCAGCCAACCGTGATCCGGCCTTCTGGGACCGGCCCGACGAATTCGACATTGCGCGCAACCCCGTGGGCCACCTGGCGCTGGGGCACGGCGTGCATATGTGCGTAGGCCAGATGATCGCCCGCCTGGAAGGCGAATGCGTACTCAATGCCCTGATCAAGCGAGTCGGCAAGTTGAGCCTGGAAGGGCCCACGACGCAGCGGCTGAATAACGCCCTGCGCAGTCTGAAAACCCTGCCGCTGCGCCTGCAGGCCTGAGGCGGGCGCACTTACGGAGCAAGCATGGCCACGATGCGGCGGTTCGAGGGAAAGACCATTATCGTCACGGGTGCGGCGCGCGGTATCGGCGCGGCGACCGCCCGGCGGTTTGCCGACGAAGGGGCATCGGTGCTGTGGGTCGATGTGTTGCCCGAAGTCGTTGAAACCGCCCATTCTGCGGGCGGCGAGGGGCTGGCGGTAGACGTCGCCGCGCCGGAAGCGGGGCAGCTTATCGTCGCTGCCGCGCTCAAGGCGTTCGGGCGCATCGATGTGCTGGTCAATAATGCCGGCGTCGGAGGATCCCGGCGGCTGGAAGATTCTGACGACGCACTGCTCGCGCGCATCGTCGACATCAACCTGGTGTCGCTCATGCGCATCACGCGGGCCGTGCTGCCGCACCTGCCCAGGCCGGGCGGCAGCATCGTCAACCTGTCATCGATCTTCGGCCTGGTGGGGTACCCCGGAACCACCGCCTACGCCGTGGCCAAGGCCGGAGTGACCCAGTTCACGCAGCAACTGACCAGCGAGGTCGCTCACCAGGGAATCCGGGTCAACGCCATTGCCCCGGGCGTCGTGGTGACGCCGATGACCGAAGCGCATCTGCAGAACCCCAACTACGTCAAGCTGATGGTGTCTTCCACTCCGATGGCCCGCGTCTGCCAGCCCGAAGAGCAGGCCGCGGCGATTGCGTTCCTGGCCTCGGACGATGCTTCGTTTGTGTGCGGCGTGACCTTGCCCGTCGACGGCGGCTATTTGTCCGCCCGATACATTCCCAACTACTGATTCACGAGCGGCGTGTCGCATGCGCCAGGAGTACCAATGATGAAACATGACATGAGTGTCAAATGGCCCGGCGGAGCGCGTTGCGCCGTCATGCTGACCTTTGATTTCGACGCGGAAACCCTGTGGACGTCGCGCGACCCGGCCAACGCCAGGCGGCCGGGCATAGTCAGCCAGGGCGCCTACGGCGCCAAGGTGGGTGTGCCCAAGATCTGCGAGCTGCTCCATGAAGAAGAGGTCAAGGCCTCGTTCTACGTGCCGGGCTGGACGGCCGAGCACCACACCGACAAGGTCGAGCTGATCCTGAAGGGCGGCCACGAGGTCGGCCACCATAGCTATTCGCATCGCTGGTCCGACGGCGACGACGATGCCGAGATCGAAGAAATGGAAAAGGGGCTGGAGGCGCTCAAGCGCACGGTGGGCGTGGTGCCCAAAGGCTATCGCTCGCCGGCGGGCGAGGTCAGCCCCTTGCTGTTCGAGCTGCTCAAGAAGCACGGCTTTCTGTATGACACGTCGCTGATGGACGATATCAATCCGTATCGCCACACAATGCCGGACGGCAGCAAGGGCGTCGTCGAGCTTCCGTGGCACTGGAGCCTGGACGACGCGCCGTATGCGCTGTTCTCGATCAAGAACCCCCGCACCATCTGCTCGAACGCCCATATGGCCGATATCTTCAAGGCCGAGTTCCGCGAAATATACCGGTGGGGCGGGCTGTACGACCTGGTGATGCATCCGCAGGTCACGGGGCGGCCGGGCCGCATTGCGCTGCTGCGCGAAATGATCCAGTACATCAAGACCTTCCCGGGCGTGTGGTTCGCCACCGGGGCGGAAGTCGCCCAGGCCTGGATCGATCTCAACGAGAATAGCCAGTAAGAGTTGATAATGACTGACGCCATCGCCGACACCCCCAGGCAGGCTCCCGAACTGACCCTCGACCCCTACGCCGAAGACGTGCTGCACTCGCCCTATGCGATGCACGCGGCCATGCGGCAGGCCGGGCCGGTGGCCTTCCTGCCCAAGTACGACATGTACGTCATGGGTCGCCATCGCGACGTGCACCCCGCCCTCAAAGACTGGAAGACCTATTCGTCCACCGGCGGCTCGGGCGTGGCCGACATCCGCAAGCCCGGCAATTGGCGGCCCGCCAGTGCCATCGTCGAGGTCGATCCGCCACGGCACACCTACGTGCGCTCGGCCATGCAGAAAGCGATGTCGCCCCAGCTGATCCGTTCTTGGCGCGAGACCTTCGCCAAAGAAGCGGAGCGCCTGGTCGACGAGCTGCTGCAGCGCGAATACGTAGATGGGGTCTACGATCTGGCCGAGCAGTATATTTCCACGACCTTTCCGCCGGCCCTGGGCCTGGAAGTCACGCCGGAAACCCGCGACAACCTGTTCCTGCTCGGGGCGCTCAATTTCGACGCGCAAGGCCCCAAGAACGACCGCTACGAAGCGACGCAGAAGCGCGCCGACGCAATCATGCCGTGGCACGACGCCATGATGCGACGCGAGAACCTGCTGCCGGGCGGTTTCGGCGACCGCCTGTACCAGGCCGTCGACGCGGGCGAACTCGAACCCGAACTCGCGCCGTTGCTGGTGCGGTCATTCTTGCGCGGCGGGCTGGACACCACCAGCAGCGCCATTTCGGCCGCGCTGTGGTACCTGGCCATGAATCCGGCACAGTATGCGCTGTTGCGCGACGACCCCGGCCAGGCACGGCCCGCCCTGGAAGAGGCCATGCGGCTCGAAACCCCCATCCAGACGGTCGGGCGCCTGACGATGTGCGATGTCATCGTGGACGGCACACGCATTCCCGCCGACAGGAAGGTCATGATGTTCCTGGCGTCGGCAAACCGAGATCCCGATTTCTGGGACCGCCCGGATGACTACGACATGACGCGTTCCCGCCTGGGGCACGTCGCCCTTGGCAACGGTATTCACATGTGCATCGGCCAGATGATCGCGCGCCTGGAAGGCGAATGCATCCTGACGGCCATTGCCCAGCGCGTGCGCGAAATCAGTCTCGAAGGGGAGCCCGTGCGCCGCATCAACAACGTGTTGCGCAGCCTCAAGCATCTGCCCTTGCGTTTGAAGGCTGCCTGACCTCTCTACAGGAAAATTCTTCATGCCGAAAATAATTTTCATCGATGCCCAGGCCTCCAGCACCCAGGTCGAGGCGGCCAGCGGCGAGAGTGTGATGCTCGCTGCGCTGGGCGCTCATGTAAAAGGAATCCTGGGCGAATGCGGCGGCTCGTTGGCCTGTGCCACCTGCCACGTTTATGTAGACGAGGCCTGGCTGGATAAACTGCCTTCCGTATCCGACCTGGAAAACGAAATGCTCGACGCGACCGTCTGCGAGCGCCGCCCGAACAGTCGCTTGTGCTGCCAGATCGAAATGTCGAACGCGCTGGATGGCCTGACGGTCCGCTTGCCCGACGCGCAAATATGACGCTTCGACGCATCTGGCCGGCGCAGGCCCATTCAGCAGGAATGAACCATGAGCATCAAACACCGCTTCCCTCCTATCGATGACCGCCTGCTGCTGCAATCCGTATCCCGGACGCTGGACGTCCTGGAGGCCTTCGCCGAAAAGCCGGACGCTAAATCCCTGAGCGAGATCGCGGCGGCGGCGGGTATCAATAAGAGTGCCGCGCAGCGCATCAGCCAGACCTTGCTCAATCGGGGCTATCTCGAGCAGACCGAGCGCGGCGGCCTGATGCTGGGTCGTTTGTTGCTGGACAGGGCGTTCGATTACCTGCGATCCAACCCGCTGATCGAAAAGGCGGCGCCGATTCTCAGCGACTTGCGCACCACCACCGGCGAGCGCGTGGATCTGAGCCTGTTCGATGCCGAGCACGACAACCTGACCATCGTGTATGCCGCGCGCATGCAGAGCAAGCGAGAACGTTTCTACGCGACCTTGCCCGGAAGGCGCATGCCGACGTGCGTGGCAACGGGAGGGCGGGCCTGCATGGCCGCATTGCCCGACGAGGTCGTCGAACAGATCATCGCCGACTCCGAACTGACGCTGATTACGCCCAAGACCCGGATAGATCGTGAATACATCTGGGAAAAAGTGCACGCCGCGCGCCGCGATGGCTATTCCTCTCAAGAAGAAGAAACGCTGTTGGGCGAAGTCGTGCTGGCCGCCGCTATCCGCGACCACGACGGCGTGCCGGTGGGCGCCATTCATATCGCCGGGTCGCTCAGCGACTGGAACGCCGACGTGTTCTGCAAACGCTTCAGTCCACTGGCCATCGAGGCCGCTCGCGCCCTGAGCCAGTGGAATCCGCATCAATGAGCCAGCTACATTAAGGACAATCATGACGGAAAACGAGTACCAGGACCTGGATGGACTGGCCCTGGCGGACCTGCTCCAGAAAAAGGCGGTGTCGTCGCCGGAACTGATGGAGCATGCGGTCGCCTTGTCGCGTACGCGCGGCGCGGCGCTCAATGCCATTCGCTACGAGAAGTACGACGATGCGCTGCAATGGGCCCGGCAGTGGCGGCATCAAGGGCAGTTCCAGGGTATTCCTTTCTTGCTCAAGGACTCCAGCCTGGCGTCCGTGCGCTTGCCCATGAGCCTGGGGTCGAATCTGTTCACCGACACGTCGTTCACTTTCGACGCCACCCTGACGCAACGCTTCGAGGCCGCGGGGCTGATTCCCTTTGCGCGGACGTCGGTGCCCGAGTTCTGCATGGCGCCCACCACCGAGGCCGTGGCCAATGGCGCGGTAACGCTCAACCCCTGGGACGAAACACGTTCGGCCGGCGGCTCCAGCGGCGGGGCCGCCGCGGCGGTTGCCGCGCGCGTGGTGCCGCTCGCCCATGGCAGCGATGGCGGCGGGTCCATTCGCATCCCGGCATCGTGCTGCGGGTTGTACGGGTTCAAGGCAACACGAGGCCGCGTGCCGACCGGGCCGACCAAGGGCGAGATCTGGGGCGGAATGGGCACGGACGGTGTGCTGAGCCGCAGCGTGCGAGACACGGCCGCCGCCATGGACGCAATATGCGGCCGGGAAGCGGGCGCGCCCTATGACTCGGCGCCGCCGAACGCATCATTCATGTCGGCCGTCACCGAAGCCCGGCGCGCTCCGCTGCGCATCGCGGTCTGGACGTCGGCCTGGGACGGCATCCCGCTGGCGCCCGAGTGCCTGGATGCAGTCCGCTACGCGGCGAGCCTGTGCAAAGACATGGGCCACGAGATCATCGAGGCCGCGCCGCCGCCCCTGGACTACCAGCAGTTCTTCCAGTCGCACTTGCAGGTCCTGGAGGCGAACATCGTCGCCTCGGTGCATGCCCGGCTGGCGGGCCTGAAGCGCTCGCTGCGCGATGACGACCTCGAGCCGGCGATGCGCGACGGCTATGAACAGGGCTTGCGCCTGACCGCCGAAGACTATGTCAACGCGATCAACACGTTTCACCACGTGGGTCGCGTGTTGCAGAAGGACATCGCCCGCTTCGACCTGATCCTTACCCCCATGCTGGCGCAACCGCCCGCGCCCCTGGGGTACCTGGCCATGCAAGGGCCGTTCCGCGAGTTCCGCTACAAGGTGGCTCAGTACGCGGTTTTCTCGGCCATCATGAACGCGTCGGGCCAGCCGGCCGCGAGCGTGCCGGTGTACTGGACCGAAGCCGGGTTGCCTATCGGCGTGCAGATCATGGGGCAGTTCGGGCGGGACGACCTGGTGCTGCGGCTGTCGGCCGAGCTCGAGCGCGCCGCGCCGTGGGCCGGCCGCATCCCGGCACGCTTCAAACAGGCGGCATGACGGCTGCGACCGGCCCGTTCTTGCGCCAGGTGTCAGGCACCCTGCGGGAGCCTGACACCGCCGTGCCCAAGTCCCAGATACCAGAGACACCAGGCGCCCAGCTCCCGCAGGGCGCCTGACACCGCCATGCGCAAGTTCGAGACACCAGGTGTCTGGCTCCCGCAGGGCGCCTGACACCGCTATGCGCAAGTTCGAGACACCAGGTGTCTGGCTCCCGCAGGGTGCCTGACACCGCAATGGTTTCCGACGCACGTCGCGTTCAACGATGGAATCCGTGCGAGCGCATGACCTGGGCGACTTTCGGCCCTTTCAGATAGAACAGAAACGACCTTGCGGCCATATTGTCTGCGCCGGAACGCAGCAGTACCGCGTCCAGCCGCAGGGGGTCGTACAGCGAGGTCGGCACGATCCACGCCGACCCGTGCTCGATACGGCTGTTTTTATACACATACGAAAGCGATACGAACCCCAGTTCCGTGTTTTCGCCGGATACGAAACGACGCGTGTCCGACACGCCGTGCCTTTCCACCAGCTTGCCCGCGATCGACTCGCGCAGCCCCAGCCTTTCGAGCACTTGCAAGGCCGAGCGACCATAAGGCTGCACATCGGGGCTCAGGATAGACAGGCGCTTGAACTGGTTGGACTTCAAGACTTCGCCCTGCGGGTCGACATAACCTTTGTGCGGCGACCATAGCGCCAGCACGCGCGTCGCATAGGTATAGCGGGTGCCGGGCACGGCCTTGCGTGTCGCCTCCAGGCGCGCGGGCAGCACGTCGTTGCCGGCCACTAGCACATCGTAGCGGGCGCCTTGTTCGATCTCGACGTACAGCTTGCTGGTGGGCGCCACGGTAAGGCGGACTTCATTGCCCGTCTTGCGCTGGAATTCTTCGGCGACCATGCGGATGGGCGCCGCGACACCGGAGGCCACGGCCACCCGGACTTCGCCAGCGTGCGCAGTCATGCCAAAGATGCTGGCAAGCATGGTGGCAATCAAATATTTGAGGCATGCGCTCATAGGGCGCGATTTGACCATATTCCGGCATCCATGCACATCCCGCCCGGCCAGGCCAATCCTGCGGGAAACGGCCATAACGGTGCGCTATTGGGTCGAATCGGGCGGGCGACAAAAGCGTCAAATCTTTTTTCGCGCTACTGACCCCTCACTCTTGGAGCATCTCATGAACGAACAGACGTCCGCGCCCGTGCCCATGCGCTGGCCCAGCGATTTTCCGGCCAAGCACTGAGCCGTTGCACGCGCGGCGCGTGCGCGTAGGATTTACACGCGCCGGGCAACAAAGGGGCATGCTGCCGCGAAATTCGGCGAATTCCGGGGCAGGCATGCGGTTTGCGCGGGGGCGCGGGTCTTCAGGCCCACCCGCGAGATGCCGTCATGCCCGATCGTACCGATCCGCCCCGCCGCCTGTTTCTGAAACGCACCATTGCCCTGGTGCCCGCCAGCGCGCTGGCCACTAGCGCCGCGCCGGCCGCCGCCGAAAGCCGCCACCCTGAACCGGCGCCCAAGGCGTCCCCCGCCAGTTCGCCAGCCTCGCACTATCAACCCCGATACTTCAGCGCCAGCGAATGGAAGTTCATCCACGCCGCATGCGACAGGTTGATCCCCGAGGACGATATCGGCCCAGGCGCGCTCAGCCTGCGCGTTCCCGAGTTCATCGACCGCGAACTCGAGGGCGGATTCGGGCATGCGGCGCGATGGTATATGCAGGGACCGTTCCGGGAAGACGCCCCGCCGGAGCTGGGCTACCAGTCGCGCCAGACGCCTCGCGAAGTCTATCGGCGCGCCATCGCCGCCATTGATGCCGAGTGCGAGCGTCGCCATGGCCGGCCCTTCGCGCAACTGGATGGGGGCGCGCAAGACCAGGTGCTCGACGCCTGTTCCACCAACCGGTTCGGGCCCGGGCAAGAGCGGCTGGACCGCTTCTTCAGTTTTCTTTGGCAGAACGTAAAAGAAGGCTATTTCGCCGATCCCATCCATGGCGGCAACCACGGGATGGGCAGCTGGCAGATGATGGGCTTTACCGGCGCGCGCGCCAGTTACCTCGAATGGGCCGAGCGGCACAACCAGCCGTATCCGCTGGGGCCGGTCAGCATCACCGGGCAGCGGCTCTGATATGGCGCAGCAACGAAAACCTGTCGATGTGGTGCTGGTGGGATTCGGCTGGACTGGCGCCATCATGGCCAAAGAGCTCACTGATGCCGGGCTGCAAGTGCTGGCGCTGGAACGCGGCGAGCCGCGCGACACCAACCCGGACTTTTCCTTTCCGCGCATTGCCGATGAACTGACGTATGCCGTGCGGCATCGGCTTTTCCAGGACTTGTCTCGTGAAACGCTGACAATACGGCACCGCATGGACCAGCAGGCGCTGCCGTACCGGCAATTGGGTTCCTTCCTGCCGGGCGACGGCGTGGGCGGCGCGGGCGTGCACTGGAACGGCGTGCATTGGCGAGCCTATGCCGAAGAGCTGCGCCTGCGCTCGCATATCACGGAACGCTACGGCGCCGGATTCATTCCCCCGGACATGACCATCCAGGACTGGGGCGTGACGTACGAAGAACTCGAGCCCTTTTACGATCATTTTGAACGGGTGTGCGGCACGTCGGGGCAGGCGGGCAACGTGCAGGGCCGCCTGATCGAGGGCGGCAACCCGTTCGAAGCGCCGCGCAGCAGCGACTATCCGCTGCCCGCGCTGGATGCCTTGTATGACAGCGCGTTATTCGCGCAGGCGGCCGCAGACCTGGGGTATCACCCGTTTCCGCGCCCGGCCTCGAATGCGTCCGCCCCCTATACCAATCCGTATGGCGTGCAACTGGGCGAATGCAGCTTCTGCGGCTATTGCGAGCGTTTCGGCTGCTACAACTATTCGAAGGCATCGCCGCAGTCCACCATACTGCCGGTGCTGGTGCGGCGCGACAACTTCGAGCTGCGCACGCAGTGCTATGTCACGCGGGTCAACCTGGACAGCGATCGCCGGCAGGCCACCGGCGTTACCTATATCGACGGCACGGGTAATGAAGTCGATCAGCCCGCGCAACTGGTGATCCTGTGCGCTTACCAGCTTCACAACGTGCGGCTGATGCTGCTGTCGGGCATCGGCCAACCCTATGATCCCGTGACCGGTGCGGGCGTGGTGGGCAAGAACTATTCGTACCAGATCATGGGCAGTGTCGATCTGTTCTATGGCGACGGCAAGATATTCAATCCGTTCATCGGTGCGGGCGGCGCCGGGCACGTCATCGACGACTTCAACGCCGACAACTTCGATCACGGGCCGCTGGGATTCATAGGCGGCGCCTACATCGGCCCGGGCCGCACCGGCGGGCGTCCGATCCAGCAGCTGACGCTGCCGTCGGATGCGCCGGCCTGGGGGTCGGGCTGGAAGCGTGCCGTAAAGAATCACTACCTGCACACCATGTCCATCAGTACGCATGGCACTGTCATGTCGTACCGCGACTGTTACCTGGATCTGGATCCCACGTACCGCGACGCAATGGGCTTGCCGCTGTTGCGCATGACCTTCGACTGGAAAGACAACGACCTGCGCATGACGCGCTACGTGACAGAACAGGCTGCCCGCATCGCGCGCCACATGCGCCCGCAGAAAATGGAGGTGTCGTACATTCAGCCTGGCAGCCATTACGATACGCGGCCGTACCAGACCACGCATAACGTGGGCGGCGCCATCATGGGCAGCGACCCGCGCAGCAGCGCGTTGAACAAGTTCCTGCAGAGCTGGGACGTGCCCAACGTGTTCGTCATGGGGGCGGGCGCCTTTCCGCAGAACCTGGGGTACAACCCTACCGGCACGGTGGGGGCGCTGGCGTATTTCTCGGCGCACGCCATCCGTACGCAGTACCTGAGCAATCCCGGGCCCTTGGTGGCGGCATGAAGCGCAAAGGCATCCTTATCGCAGGGGCGCTCATTGCGGTGACGGGCGCCGGCGCCTTTGCCGCATGGCTGTTTCACCCCGAGCCCGGCCCGGCTGCCCCGCATATTGCGCCCGCGTTGCCGCCGTCTATGGGCGCAAGCGCGCCGGTCCAGTCACAGGCCATGCTGCTGCGCGGCCAGTATCTGGCGCGTGCGGCCGACTGCGCGGCCTGCCACACCGCCAGGGGAGGCACCCCCTATGCAGGCGGCCTGCGCATGAACACTCCATTTGGCGCAATCCATTCCACCAACATCACGCCCCATGTGGTGCATGGCATTGGCGCCTATACCTATGAAGAGTTCGACCGTGCCGTGCGGCACGGCATACGCCGTGACGGCAAGTATCTTTATCCCGCGATGCCGTATCCGGAATACGCCGGCATTTCCGATGAAGACATGCAGGCGCTGTATGCGTATTTCATGAACGGCGTGCAGCCCAGCGCCGAAGCCAATCTCGACAATGCGTTGCCGTGGCCTTTCAGTGTCCGGGCCGGCCTGCGCGCGTGGAACGCGTGGTTCAAGCCCCCGGCGCCGCCCGCGCCGGATCCCGGCCGCGATCCGGACTGGCGGCGCGGCGCGTACCTGGTGCGCACCCTGGGGCATTGCGGGTCGTGCCATACGCCGCGCGGCATGTTGGGCCAGCCCAAGGCCATGTCGGAGGAGGACGGCGCCGATTACCTGGGCGGCGCCGTCCTCGACGACTGGTACGCACCCGGCCTGGCACGGTCGCTGAAAACCGGCGCGCGCACCTGGACGGAGGATGACATCGTCACCTACCTGGAGACGGGCCGCACCGAACACAAGGCGGCGTTCGGTCCCATGAGCGAGGTCGTGCAGCACAGCACACAATACCTGACCGACGCCGATCGGCGCGCCATCGCGGTTTACCTGCTGTCGCTGCCCGTGCCCGAAGACGACGATAAAGACACGGAACGCCTTGCCCAGCCCACGCAGGCATCCAGTGAGCTGGCGAACGCGACGCCGCGCAGCCTGGGTGCGCGCCTGTACCTGGACAACTGCATCGGCTGCCATCGCGCCGATGGACAAGGCGATCCGCGCACCTTTCCCGCGCTTGCCGGCAATAGCGCAATCATCAGTGACGACGCCACGTCGCTGATCCACATCATTCTGGCCGGATCGGCCATGCCGGCCACCGAACGCGCGCCCACGCCGCTGTCCATGCCCGGCTTCGCCTGGCGGCTGAGCGATGCGGAAGTCGCCGAACTGGCCAGCTATGTGCGCAGCAACTGGGGCAATGGGGCCAAGCCGGTATCGGCAGACGAAGTGGCCCAGGTGCGACGCAGCACCGGGTTGCCCGGGGCCCGCTGAAACGTTCGGGCCGTTCCTAATCGCCGCCGTATCTCCAGATCCATCTACGCGTTTATCCCTATATTGTAAGTAGCGCGTGACACACTACTATGCAGTGCAGTTATGTAGCGCGTCACGCATTACAATGGATACAACTCTCTCGATACCCGGGTACTGCACCTTATGCCGGTCGCGCTGCGGCGCGGTGAACCATGTCGAGCGCGGCCGCTTGGTGGCGGTGACTCCCCTGACAACTCATCCCACGGGGGGCGCGCTATGCGCAAAGGGGCGCGCTGCGCCCGAGATGGTCGGCGGAACCGGCCGCTTGCTGCGACCGATGCGGCGCACCAACCCCCGCGGCGCCGCCGATCCCGGCTGGCGCGAAATCAGCTGGACGGATGCGCTGGACGAGATTGCCGCGCGGCTGGCCGCCGCCCGCGACCAGCACGGAGCCGAGAGCGTCGCCTTCGCCGTTACCACGCCCAGCGGAACCCCCATGGTCGACAGTTTCGAGTGGGTGGAGCGGTTCATCCGCTTGTTCGGCAGCCCGAACCTCATTTATGCGGTGGAAGTCTGTGGCTGGCACAAGGACTACGCCCACGCGCTGACGTTTGGCCGAGGCATCGGCGTGCCGGACCTCGAACATACCGAGACCGTGCTGCTGTGGGGCCACAACCCCGCTCGTACCTGGCTGGCCCAGGCGTCGCGCATCGGCGCGGCGCGGCAGCGCGGAGCCAAGGTCGTGGTGGTTGATCCCCAGCGCGAAGGTTCCGGCCAGCAGGCAGACCTGTGGTTGCGGGTGCGTCCGGGCTCGGACGCTGCCCTTGCCTTGGGCGCCATACGCCATTTGTTGCGCTCACAGTGCTTTGACCGCGATTTCGTCGCGCGCTGGACGAACGGGCCGTGCCTGGTCGACCAGCAGACCGGGGCCCTGCTTCGCGCGCGCGAACTGTGGCCTGATGCGTCGGCGTCGGCACGCGTGGTCATGAGCGATGGCCGTCCCGTCGCCCAGGAGCCGGGCGCCGACCCGAGTCAGGTTGAACTGTTCGGCGCTTGGCCTGTGCAGGGGCATGACGGCCGCCGCTACGAGTGCGTCACCGTGCTGCAGATGCTGGCCGCCGCGGTGGACCACTACACCCCGGACACGGTGGCGGCGCTGGCGTGGCTCGACGAGGCCGACATAGCGCGGTTCAACGCGGTGTTCGAGAACTCGCCCCGCCTGTCATACCACGCGTGGACGGGGGTGGGGCAGCACACCAACGCGACGCAGACCGAACGGGCAATTGCTACGTTGTACGCCCTGACGGGGGCGTGCGACCGCCAGGGAGGCAACCTGTGGACAGTGGCGCCTCCTTATCGGGCCGTCAATACCTACGGCGATCTGCTGCCGCCAGGCCAGCGGGCAAAGGCGCTGGGGCTGGACGAGTTGCCACTTGGGCCGCCGGGCATGGGCTGGATCACCTCGCGCGATTTCGCCCGCGCCGTCCTGCAGCACGATCCTTATCCGGTGCGCACGCTGATGAGCTTCGGCACGAACCTGCTTGTCTCGCAGGCCGACACCGAGCGAAATCAGCAGGCCTTGCAGGCGCTGGATTTTCACGTGCATGTCGACATGTACATGAATCCCACAGCCTCGAACGCCGATATCGTGCTTCCGGCAAGCATGCCGTGGGAGCGCGAAGCGCTGAAGCTGGGCTTCGAGATTACTCAACACGCGGTTGAACATGTGCAGTTGCGTCCGCGCGCGCTCAACGCAATGGGCGAGTCGCGCGCGGACTACGAAATCGTGCTCGAGTTGGCAAAGCGCCTGGGCCTGCAAGACGAATTCTTCGGAGGCGACATCGAGGCGTGCTGGAATCACCAGCTCGAACCCCTGGGCATCACGGTACAGACATTGCGGCAGCATCCTGAAGGGATGCGATTTCCACAGGCGTTTGCGTACCGGAAATACGAAGCGCCCGTCGCCGGGCAACCGGCCGGTTTCCCTACGCCGGATCGGCGGGTGCAGCTTTATTCCGAAGCCCTGCACCAGATCGGCCAGCCGGCCCTGCCCGAGTACGTCGAACCGGCCGATACGCCGGCGGGCCGTGCCGGCGAGTATCCGCTGGTCCTCACAACCGCAAAGAGCGGTTGGTTCGTGCACACCTCGCATCGTTACGTGGCATCGTTGCGGCGTAAATCCCCGGAGCCGCAGGCCACGATCAGCGCGGAACTCGCCCGGCTGCGGGGGATTGCGGCCGGCGATTGGCTGCGGATAAGCACGCCGTACGGCTCGGCCCGTCTGCGCGCCCGGATCAGCGACGACCTTCATGCAGGCGTTGTCATCGCCGAGTTTGGCTGGTGGCAGGCCTGCGAGGCCCTGGGACGGACAGGCATGCCCATTCTGGGCCCGCAGTCCAGCAGCATCAACGGTGCGCTGTCTGATTGCCACCGCGACCCGGTCAGCGGCTCGGTGCCGTTGCGCGCCATCGCCTGCCGGATCGAGCGCGAGCACCGACACCCTGTGGATGGCTGGGCGGGTGAGCGCGCCTTTCACATAACCCGGAAGCGGATCTTGTCGCAAGACGTGGCCGAATTCCGGCTGTCGCCTTGCGACGGGCAGCCGCTTGCCGATTTTCTGCCGGGGCAGCACGTCATTGTGTCGCTGCCCGGCACGGGCTTGCGGCGCGCCTATTCGCTCACGGGGCCTGATCGTGCGCCCCCGTATTTTTCTATCGCGGTGCGCAGGGTGTGCGGCGGGCCGGGGCCGGATGGCCAGGTGTCCACCGCGTTGCACCAGTTGGAAGAGGGCGCGCGTCTCCTGCTGAGCACACCCGCGGGGGTATTCACGCCGCCCCTGGATACCCGACGCCCCGTCATCCTGATGGCCAGCGGCATCGGCATCACGCCGTTTCGCGGATACCTGAAGGCGCTTGCGCATCGCGACGTTGCGCCGCCGTCCGTATGGCTGGTGCATGCGTGCCGCGACGGCGCCGCGCACCCTTACGGCGCGGATCTCGTCCGGCTCGCCGCTCGTGTCGGCACGGTGCGCCTGCACACCGTCTACTCACATCCCGCCGAGGGCGATGTGCTCGGGCGCGACTTCCACCACAGCGGACAACTGGCCTTCGACTGGCTGGCTCCAGCGCTGGTCGCGCAGCGGCCGCTGGTCTACCTGTGCGGATCCGACGGGTTCCTGGATCACTGCAGACAAGCGCTGGCGGCGCGCGGCATTCCGGGGTTCGACATCTTCACCGAAACCTTTCATAGCGAAACGCGCGTGCCGCCCACGCTGCAGCCGCAGCCTGTCCAGATCGCCGGCGACGGCCTGCACTACAGCTGGAAGCCGGCCGACGGTTCCTTGCTGGATGCCGCAGAGCGCGCCGGCGTGCCGCTGCCCAGCGGCTGCCGGGTGGGGCAGTGCGAAAGCTGCGCCATGCGCATTGTGTCCGGCCAGGTCGTTCACCTGAGCGGTTTCGATGGTCCCTCTGACATCTGCCTGACCTGCCAGGCAGTGCCGATTACTCCCCTGGTTTTGCGCAGGTAACCCTGTTTCTCCTTCTTATTGGAGCGCACCATGTCAAATGAGCAACTCATGGCCGGCACGGCCGTCGGAAGACAGCAGCCATCCGGCAGTTTCGTAGAACGTTTCTCGCAGGCAGTTGTCGCCTGGTCCGAAAAGTGGTTTCCCGACGCCTATGTCTTCGTCGTGGTGGCCTGCGCGGTTGTCGGCGTGGGCGCCATACTGCACGGCGGCGATCCCCTGGCCGTCAGCCAGGCATTTGGAGAAGGGTTCTGGAGCATTATTCCGTTCACGATGCAGATGGCGCTGGTGGCTATCACCGGCTATGTCCTGGCAATGTCGCCGCCGGTCGCATGGATGCTGCGCGCGCTTGCGCGCGTGCCGTCCACATCGCGCGGCGCGGTCGTCTTCATCGGCACGCTCAGCATACTGTTGTCGCTGGTCAACTGGGGGCTGAGCCTGATCTTCTCGGGATTGCTGGTGCGCGAGATGGCGCGCCGGACAGATCTCCGGCTGGATTACCGGGCTGCGGGCGCGGCGGGCTATCTGGGCCTGGGGTGTGGCTTCACGCTGGGGATGAGCTCCTCGGCGGCACAGCTGCAGGCCACGCCTGCAAGCATTCCGGCGTCGCTCATGCCGATTACCGGCGTAATCGAATTTTCGCAAACCATCCTGACGTGGCAGAACCTGGTGGTGGTAGTTCTGGTGACGGCCGTTTCCGCGCTGGTGTGCTACTTCACGACCCCCAGCGCCGAAAACACCAAGACAGCGCAGGACCTGGGCGTGGACCTGACCCAGGACAAGCTGGCCGCCGCGCAGCGCCAGCGCCCCGGCGACTACCTGGAATTCAGCCCCTTGTTGACCATTGCCGTGCTTCTGCTGGCCGCCGGCTGGCTGTACGGCAAGTTCAGCAGCGGCAATCCGCTTATCACCTTGTCGCAGCTGAATACCTACAACTTCGTATTCCTGCTGCTGGGCCTGCTGTTGCATTGGCGGCCCCGCAGCTTTCTGGAAAGCTTCGGCCGGGCGATGCCCAGCATCGGCGGTGTACTGCTGCAGTTCCCTTTTTATGGCGGCATCGGCTATGTGCTTACTAAAGTGGTGAACACACACGGCCACACGCTGTCGGATGCGATCGCGACGTGGTTTGTAAGCCTTGCCCACGACAGCACGATATTCACCATCCTGGTGAGCATCTACTCGGCGTTCCTGGGCTTCTTCATTCCCTCGGCCGGCGGCAAATGGGTGATCGAGGCGCCGTACATCATGGACGCGGCAAACCAGATCCAGGCGCACCTGGGTTGGACGGTGATGGTCTACAACATCGCCGAAACGCTGCCGAACTTCATCAATCCGTTCTGGATGCTGCCGCTGTTGGGCATTCTGCGGCTGAAATCCAAAGATCTGGTGGGGTACACCGCCATGCAGTTCCTGGTGCATTTCCCGATCGTGATCGCCGTCGCTGCCATCCTCATGCACACCTTCACCTACATCCCGCCCGTCATCCCGGGTCAGTGACTTTTCGCTTTGCAGAGCCATGAATACACAGCATATCGTCAACGAACCCATTCTCGATTACCGGCCGGAAAGCCCGGAACGCAGGCATCTGGAGCAGGCACTCGAAACGCTGCGCGGAGGCGACGCGGAAGTCCCGCTCGTGATCGGGGGGCAACGCATGTTGGGCGCCCGATCACGCGTGCTGACATGTCCGCACGAACACGCGCGCGCGTTGTGCACGGTGGGCCAGGCGGATGCGCAACTGGCTGCCACCGCCGTGCAGGCCGCGGTACGGGCGCAGCCCGCATGGTCGGCCATGCCATTTAACGAGCGTGCCGCAATCTTCCTGAGGGCCGCCGAACTGCTTGCGGGGCCCTGGCGGCAGAAGCTCAATGCGGCCACCATGGCCGGCCAGAGCAAGACCGTGCACCAGGCAGAGATCGATTCGGCCTGCGAACTGATCGATTTTCTGCGCTTCAACGTGGTCTTCGCCGAGCGCCTTCAGCAGATTCAGCCTCTATCGGTAAACAGCGCCAGCAACTCGCTGGAATATCGGCCGCTCGAAGGGTTTGTCTATGCGGTGTCGCCGTTCAACTTCACCGCCATCGGCGGCAACCTGCCATGTGCGCCAGCGCTCATGGGCAATACCGTGGTCTGGAAACCCGCGTTTTCGGCGTCGTTGAGCAACTACCTGATAATGGAATTGCTCGAGGCGGCGGGCCTGCCGCCCGGCGTCATCAACTTCGTGCCGGGCGATTCGTCCGCGGTCTCTGCCGCAGTGTTGCGGTCCGCCGATTTCGCCGGATTGCACTTCACCGGATCGACAGCTGTGTTCGATGCCTTGTGGCAACAGGTTGCCCGGAATCTGCCGGAGTATCGAACGTATCCCCGGCTGGTGGGCGAAACGGGCGGCAAGGACTTCGTACTGGCGCATGCCTCGGCCGATGCGCGGGAA
The DNA here is from genome assembly GCF_002261415.1 of Bordetella genomosp. 7. Classification (NCBI taxonomy): domain Bacteria; kingdom Pseudomonadati; phylum Pseudomonadota; class Betaproteobacteria; order Burkholderiales; family Alcaligenaceae; genus Bordetella; species Bordetella genomosp. 7. The sequence continues at coordinate 297,709 of NZ_NEVI01000006.1, forward strand.
TTGGCCGTGGCGCTGTTGCGCGGCGCGTTCGAATACCAGGGCCAGAAGTGCAGCGCGGCCTCGCGCGCCTATATCCCGGCTACCCTGTGGCCGCGCGTCAAAGAGGCCCTGCTGGACGACCTGGCCACCGTGCGCATGGGTGATGTGGCCGATTTCGTGGTGTTCATGGGCGCCGTCATCGACCGCAAGGCGTACGAGCGCATCATGGGCCATATCGATCGCGCGCCCGCGCAGGGAAGCACCGTACTGGCCGGCGGCAAAGGCGACGACCGGGTGGGCTATTTCATCGAGCCGACGGTCATCCAGGTATCCGACCCCAAAGCCATCACCATGCAGGAAGAAATCTTCGGGCCGGTGTTGTCGGTGTACGTGTATCCCGACGAGCGCTGGCACGACGTCATCGAACTGGTGGATCAGACCAGCCCGTACGCGCTGACCGGCGCCGTCTTCGCCAACGATCGCCATGCCATTGCACAGGCGCGCGCCGGCTTGCGGCATGCGGCCGGCAACTTCTACATCAACGACAAACCCACCGGCGCGGTGGTCGGCCAACAGCCGTTCGGCGGCGCCCGGCGCAGTGGCACCAATGATAAAGCCGGCTCGATGCTCAACCTGCAGCGATGGGTGTCGCCGCGCACGATCAAGGAAACCTGGGTGCCGCCGATGCAATACGGCTACCCGTCCATGGGCGATGCGGGATAGCCCGGGGCAGGGTGCTGCCGGTCGGGGCCGGCCGGCAGCGCGTGACACACTACCTTGTGGGGTTTGCTAAAGTACGGGTCCAGGAAGTTCGCACCACACGGAGGTAGCTGCATGGCCCGGATGGCGCCGCCCGCTAATCTTAGGGAATCGGTAATCGCACAGTTGCGCTCGCAGATCGTCACGGGCGCCGTGGCGCCGGGCAAGATCTATTCGGTTCCCAGCCTGGCCAGCGAGCTGGGCATCTCGACCACGCCGGTGCGCGAGGCACTGCTCGAGCTCAGCCGCGCCGGCCTGGTAGAACCTATGCGCAATCGCGGCTTCCGTGTCCAGGAAATCACCGAACAGGACCTGGAAAACCATTTTGACGTGCGCGTCATGCTCGAGTCAGGCGCCCTGGTTGCCCTGGCGCGCAAAGGCCTGACAGATACCGGGCCGCTGGTGGCATTGGCCGACGATGTCGCCCGGGCGGTGCGGGACGAAAACGTGGGCGAATACATCGAAACCGACCGACGTTTCCACGAGGCGCTGGTGGCGCGTGCCGGCAATCCGCTGTTGACGCGCATGATCATGGACTTGCGCGCCGACATGCGGCTGTATGGCATCAATTCGGCAGAAGGGCGCGAGCGCCAGCGCGCATCCGTCGACGAGCACTACCAGATGATCGAGCTGGCAGCGCAGCGCCGATGCGATGACATCGCCGAACTGATCACGCGTCACATACAGTCGTGGAAACCGCTGTTCGCCACCGCCTTGCAAAGGGGGCCGGCCGACCGCTGAGCAGGCCCGGATGGCCCCGGCGCCGCACCCGGCCCGCCGTGCCCCTGAAGCAGTTGCTAGAATGCGTGCCGGCTTTTTTTCCATACACCGGCTCGCAACCATGAATCAATCGTCTTCTCCCCGCCTGGGCATCCTGCCCGGGCTGATCTTCAGTTCCCGCTGGCTCCAGTTGCCTCTGTACCTGGGCCTCATCGTCGCGCAGGGCGTCTACGTATTCCTGTTCCTGAAAGAGCTCTGGCATCTCGTCACGCATACCCAGAGCTTTGGTGAACTGGACGTCATGCTCATCGTCCTGGGCCTGATCGATGTCGTCATGATCTCGAATCTGCTCGTCATGGTGATCGTGGGAGGCTACGAAACCTTTGTGTCGCGCCTGCGCCTGCAAGGGCATCCAGACCAGCCCGAATGGCTAAGCCACGTCAATGCCAGCGTGCTCAAGGTGAAGCTCGCCATGGCCATCATCGGCATTTCTTCCATCCACCTGCTGCGCACGTTCATCGAAGCCGGCAACATCGGCGCGCCCGGCGCCCGACTGACCGAATCCGGCGTCATGTGGCAGACCATCATCCACGTGGTGTTCATCCTGTCGGCAGTCGGCATTGCCTACGTAGACAAACTGATGGCCCGGCTGGGCGGCAACGGCCATGCTGCCCATTAACTAACGCGGGCGGGAGTAGGGCGTCTACCCGGCCACGAGTGCCGACAGGCGCCCGCCCAGGTGTCCGCCCGGGTCGGCGAGGTCCAGCACGATGTCCATATGGTTGCGTCGCGCGACAGGTACGAGTTCCGCGGGCTGGCCGGTTTCGCGCAGCTTCCGGTACAGGGCTTGGGCCTGTCTCGTGAACGGGGGCGTCTCGTCCGTGCCGTAAGCGATGACGCGCAAGGGGCCTTCATGCTGGACCGCATCCATCGGCGTCCAGGTGCGTGCTTCGGCGTGCGTCATCTGCGCTTCGTCTTTGAGGAAACTGTCAGGAATGCCGGACAGGTCATAAATGCCACTGACCAGCAGCATGCCACGCAACGAAGGAAGCCGCGTGCCCGCGCGTTCGCAGGCGCCCGTGGCGGCGAGATAAGAAACCAGATGTGCACCGGCCGAGTGTCCGCTGGCCGTCATCCTGTCTGGCGCGGCGCCGAATGCCTCGGCATGGTCCTGCAGCCAGCAGGCGGCGCGGCGCACCTGGTCCACGATCGCCGGCAGGCGGGCGCCGGGCATGAGGTCATATTCGACGAGGGCTGCAATTCCGCCTGCCGCTATAACTGGCGCGGCCACCAGTCGGTAGTTCACTTTTTCTCCGGAGCGCCAATAGCCCCCGTGGACCAATATGTGCAAGGGGGCGCCCGCTTGCGGGCTGCCGGGAAACACCAGATCCAGCGTTTCGCGCTTTCCCGTTCCGTAAGGAACATCGGGGCGCACGGTGCAACGCGAGCCTATCTCCCGACTGCGCTCGGCGAGCTCCGAGGCGATGTTGTCGAAGTCGGGCACGAAGTCCCGGATGCGATAGGCGTCGGTGCCTGTCATTCCTGTTCTCCGCAGTGTTCCGTAACCGATTGGGGCGCCGAAGGCTAGAAGTCTACGGCGTAATACTTGGGTTCGGTGAATTCCAGGATACCCGTGACACCGCCTTCGCGCCCAAGTCCACTCTGTTTTACTCCACCAAAAGGGGCGGCGGGGTCGGACACCAGGCCGCGGTTGATGCCCAGCATGCCGGTTTCCAGGCGTTTCCCCAGCTGCATCGCGCGCGGAATATCGCGCGTGTACAGGTAGGCCGCCAGTCCGTATTCGGTGTTATTGGCCATGGCCACCATCTCGTCTTCCGTGTCGAACCGGTAAACGGGCGCCACAGGGCCAAAGATCTCTTCCTGTGAAATGGCGGCGGCGGCGGGCACGTTGACCAGCACGGTTGGTGGATAAAAGAAGCCGGGGCCCTGCAGCGGGGCCCCTCCGGTGGTGGCCTGCGCGCCATGGCGCACCGCCGACGACACCAGGCGGTCTATCTTCTGGACGGCCGCGGGCGTGATCATGGGGCCGCATTGGGTTCGCGGATCATAGCCGGCGCCGACCCGCAAGCGCGCCATGCGGGCGGTCAACCCTTCGACGAACGCATCGTGGATGCCGGCCTGCACATAGAAGCGGTTGGCCGCTGTGCAGGCTTCGCCGGCATTGCGCATTTTGGCCACCATTGCGCCGTCCAACGCCGCGTCAAGATCCGCATCGTCCATGATGATGAACGGCGCGTTGCCGCCCAGCTCCATCGAGCAGCTGATCACGTGCCTGCCTGCTTCTGCCAGCAACAGTCGCCCCACCGAGGTCGAGCCCGTAAACGACAGCTTGCGCACCCGGGCGTCCGCCAGCATGGCGTTGGTGAGCTCGCCCGGCGATTGAGTGGTCAGGACATTGACGACCCCCGGCGGCACCCCGGCCTCTTCGCCCAGCCGCGCCATTGCGCAGGCAGTCAGGGGGGTCTCCAGCGCGGGTTTTAGTACCACGGTACAGCCCGCCGCCAGGGCCGGAGCAATCTTGCGGGCGGCCATGGCTGCCGGAAAATTCCAGGGTGTGATGAGCACGGCTATGCCGATGGGCTCGTGGTCGACCAATATGGTGTGTGATCCGGAAGGTGTGCGGCGATACTCGCCCTGGATGCGCGACGCTTCTTCCGAATACCAGCGGAAGAATTCGGCCGCGTAGGCCACTTCGCCACGCGCATCGGCCAGGGTCTTGCCATTTTCCAGCGAAATCAGCGTAGCAAGGGCGTCGGCATGTTCGGTCATCAGCTGGAACCAGCGGCGAAGGATCTCCGCGCGGTGGCGCGCTGGCGTGGCGCGCCAGCCCGGGGCTGCCCCCGCTGCCGCATCGACAGCCGCCGTGGCATCTGCGATGCCGGCGTCCGCGATCTCTGTCAGCGTATCCCCAGTGGACGGATTTACCACCGGAACGCCGCGGCGTGGCAACCACTGCCCGTCGATGTACAGGCCTTGGGAATGCAGCAGGGGGTCGGCGTAGCCGGTCAGTTCGGGCAAAGGCATGATGCGCGGATCTCCAGACGGTAAGTGCATGATCAAAAGGTCATCGCGTGCCGGCATAGGCGACGTTGATCAGGCTGCGCATGTCTTCCGGCGGCAGGGCACGGGGGTTGTTCTGGACCAGTCGCGCAATGCTGCAACTCTGTTGCGCTACCCAGTCGATGTCGTGTTCCGCCAGCCCAAGGTCGCGCAGCGTGGGCGGAATGCCGATGCGTTCAAAGAGCCCGGCAATGGCCGGAATGACAGCGTGCTCATCCGGCAAACCCAGGGTCTGGGCGATCTGGCGCAACTCAGTTTGGATGGCGGGCGTATTCCATGCCATGACGTATGGCATCAGGCAGGCCACCCCTGCGCCGTGGGCTGTGTGAGTCAGCGCGCCGACGGGGTACTGTATGGCATGCGCGGCTGCAGTGCCGGCGGCGCCGAACGCCAGCCCTGCCAGGGTTGCGCCCATCATGACCTTGGCGCGCGCCTGGCGGTCCGATCCGTCGCGGTACGCCGCTTCCAACCCTTCCCAAAGCAGCGCCATCGCGCGCAATGCAAAGTGGTCGGACAAGGCGTTCTTGCCCACGAATACCCGCTCTTGCGCCATGCCGGGCGTGGCCTCGCGCGTGATCGCCGTAAATGCCTCGATGGCGTGCGTCATGGCGTCCGCGCCGGAGATCGCTGTCAACCCGGGCGGGCAGCTTAGCGTGAGCTCAGGATCGCAAAGCGCGACGGTGGGCACCAGATAGGGGCTGGAAATACCCACCTTGAGGCTGCGTTCGGTATCGGACAGCACCGCGACCGGCGTCACTTCGGAGCCGGTGCCCGCGGTGGTGGGAAGGGCGATGACGGGCCGTATAGGGCCCGGCACCAGATGTTCGCCGTAGTAATCCTGCGGCGCACCGCCATGGGTGAGCAGAGTGGCCACGCATTTCGCCATGTCCAGGCACGATCCGCCTCCCACGCCGATCACCACCTCGGGCGCAAAATCGCGTGCCGCAGCGGCGCTGGCCTGGGCCGACTCCACGGGGACATCGGGCAGGGTGCTGCTATCGACTCGTACCGCCAGACCTTCCTGTTCGAGCTGCGCGACCATACCGTGCAGATCGTTATCGGCGGCGAGCCGCGCGTCGGTGATAAGTAATGCCTTACGCCCCAATTTGCGGGCGATGCGCCCAAGCGCGTGCCGCTGGCCGTAGCCGAATATCAGCTCGCGGGGCGCCCGGACGGTGCCGTGCAGATTCATGGATAGCTCCTCGGGTGGCAATACGTCGCGCCGCGATACTTCTGGCGCTGAATAATCGTATATAGGATCGTATAGGATATTTTATTTGACATCAAATATCCTATCTGCAAAAATGCGTTCGCATAGCGCGGTATCAGGAGACAAACGTGGGATATGCAGCAGAACGACTGAACAAGCCGGCCGGCTTGCGGCCTGCCAGCATGGTTGACAATGTGTACGAGCACATCTACCACAAGCTTATGGCGCTGGAGATCGCTCCCGGCGCACGCATTCCCATCGATGTCCTGGCGCGCGAAATGGGGGTGTCACAGACCCCGGTGCGCGAAGCGCTGAACCGGCTCGAACGCGAAGGCCTGGTGCGCAAGGAACACCTCATTGGCTATAGCGCCGCCCCGCAATGGACGCGCAAGCAGTTCGAGGATCTCTACGCCTTCCGCCTGTTGCTCGAACCCCACGCTGCCAGGCTCGCCGCCCAGAACATGACGCCCCAGGCATTGGAGTCGCTGGAACGGTCGGCCGCCGATATGGGCCATGGCGAGCCGCCGGTCGACCGCAACACGCGGTATTCGAGGTTTGCCCGGGCCGACGCGAACTTTCACGACGAAATCATGCAGATCGCCGGCAACGAGGTGATCCGTGCGACCTTGTTCAACCTGCATGTGCACCTGCACATTTTCCGTCTGATGTTCCATACACGCGTGACGCAGGAAGCCCTGCAGGAGCACGAGACGCTGCTTTCCGCCTTCCGGGCCAACGACCCCGACGCGGCGCATTCGGCGATGTACGAGCACATACTCCGTTCGCGCGACAGGCTTCTTTCGGCTTTCGAATGAACGCGCACGCGCCCCCGCCTTTCGTCGCGGCCGGCACCGTACCGGGCGACCCCGCCTTGCGGGCCGACAGCCTGGGCAAGGTTTACGGTGCCATCACGGTGCTTGCGGACATCTCGCTCGAACTAAAGGCCGGCGAAGTGCACGCCGTAATCGGCGAGAACGGCGCCGGCAAGTCCACGCTGATGAAGCTGCTGTCGGGCCACGCCGCGCCAACCACGGGCCAGCTATTCATGGATGGCAAGGCCGTGGCGTTTCCCGACGCCGTCGCGGCCGAGCAGGCGGGGATCGTGCTGATCCACCAGGAGATCCTCCTGGCGCCAGACCTGACGGTGGCGCAGAACCTGTTCCTCGGGCGCGAGGTCGTGCGTGGACTGTCTGTCGACGACCGCCATATGAACCAGCGCGCCGCGCAACTGCTTGCCAGGGTGGGATCCGCTGCGCGGCCGCGCGACAGGGTGGGACAGCTGCCGCTGGCACAGCGGCAGCTGGTACAGATCGCCCGCGCCCTGCTGGACGAACGCAAGCTTGTCATTTTCGATGAGCCTACGGCGGTCCTGGCGCACGACGAAGTTTCCGCTCTCTTGGACATCGTCCGCGGCCTGCGCCACCAGGGCGTCGCGGTGCTGTATATCTCGCATCGCCTGGACGAGGTGCAGGCGGTGGCGGACACCGTTACTGTCCTGCGTGACGGCCGCCTGGTGGGCACCTGGCCCGCAGCAGGAATGGGCCAGCGCCAGATGGCGGAACTTATGGTGGGGCGTTCGCTGGATATGCTTTATCCGCCTCGCCGACAGGTGCCCGGCGCGCCGCCCATTCTCTCGGTCACCGGCTTGGAGGTCGATGGAGGACTGCGCGCCGCGTCCTTTTGCGTTCGGCCTGGCGAGGTGCTCGGCCTGGCCGGCATGGTAGGGGCCGGACGCACCGAGCTGATGGAAGGCTTGATGGGCTTGCGGCCTTCGCGCGCACAAAGGGTGGAACTCAATGGTCGCGAAGTCCCGCTGCGGTCGGTTTCCACGATGATGGACGCCGGGCTCGTCTACCTGACCGAAGACCGCAAGGGCAAAGGCCTGCTGCTGAACGAAAGGCTGGGCCCCAACCTGACCTTGCACGCGCTGGATCGCGTCAATCCGTCTTTCATCATCGACCGGCAGGCCGAGACCTCCACCCTGCGCAAGGCGGTCTCCGATTTCGATATCCGGGTCCGCGCCCTGACGCTCGAGGCGGGAAAGCTCTCGGGCGGCAACCAGCAGAAGCTGCTGCTGGCAAAGGTGATGCTGGCAAATCCGTCTGTGGTCATCATCGATGAGCCCACTCGTGGCGTGGACATCGGCAACAAGAGCCAGATATACGAAATCATCGATGCGTTGGTCAGCGCGGGCAAGGCCTGCATTGTCATCTCGTCGGAAATGCAAGAACTGGTTGGCCTGTCGGACCGGGTCCTGGTGATGCGCGCGGGGCGCATCGTCGCCGAGTTCGCGGGCGATGACATCAACGAAGAGAACATTGTGTATGCCGCCACGACCGGTGGCATGGGAACACAAGGGGAGACATCACATGGCCACTGCGACCGCCACGATCGCCGCCAACGAAGGCGGCAGCCGCATCCGCTGGGCTGACCTGGCGCCATTCATCGCGCTGGCCGTCATCCTGATACTGGGTGCACTGATCAACCCAAATTTCATTTCGCCCGCGAACCTGGCCAACGTCGTCACCCGCAGCGCTTTCATCGCGATCATTGCCGTGGGCGCAACCTTCGTGATTTCTTCGGGCGGGCTCGACCTGTCGGTCGGTTCGATGATGGCGTTCGTGACCGGCATCATGATCATGACCATGAACGCCCTGGAACCGGCATTCGGCAATTGGGCCATTCCGCTGGGGGCGTGCATGGCCATCGTCGTGGGATTGCTCTGCGGCCTGTTCAACGGGCTGATCGTGACGGTGGGGCGCATCGAGCCATTTATCGTGACGCTTGGAACGATGGGAATTTTCCGCGCGCTGATCACCTTCATGACCAATGGCGGCTCGCTGCCTATCGACCGCAGCCTGCGCGAGGCCTACCGGCCCGTTTACTTCGGCAATTTTCTGGGAGTGCCATACCCGGTGCTGATCACACTGGTTGTGGTAATTGCGGGCGCGTTCCTGCTCTACCGGACCAAGTACGGGCGCCACTTGACATCGGTAGGCTCCAACGCCGAAGTGGCGCGTTTCTCCGGGGTCAACGTCAACCGCGTGCGCACAATGGCGTTTGCGCTGCAGGGCCTGTGCGTTGCGGTGGCCGCGATCTGTTATGTGCCCAGGTTGGGAGCCGCGACGCCCACTACAGGCCAGCTCTGGGAACTGCAGGTCATCACGGCCGTCGTCATCGGCGGAACACTGCTCAGGGGTGGAAAAGGCCGCATCTGGGGTACGGTAGCCGGCGCCGTCATCCTTGAAGTCATTGCCAATGTCATGGTCCTGTCCGACCTGGTGTCCGAATATCTTATTGCCGCGGTGCAGGGGGCGATCATCATCATTGCCATGCTGGCCCATCGATTTACCAACAGCCGCTCATAAGGCGTAGTCCATAACGGAGGAAGACATGAAAGCAATCAAGGCACTGTCGGCCGCGACACTTGCGGCGGGCCTGGCGATGGGTAGCGCGCCGGCGCACGCCAAAGACGTCACGATCGCCGTTTCCATACCCGCAGCCACCCACGGCTGGACCGGTGGCGTGGTGTACCACGCCGAACAGGCCGCCAAGGAAATCGAGAAAGCGTTCCCCCACATCGACGTGGTCGTGTCCACGGCACAATCTGCGACGGCACAAGTGTCCGCACTCGAAGACCTGTCGGCCACCCGTAAGCTCGACGCGCTCGTGATTCTTCCGTTCACGTCCGAAGAGTTGACGGGGCCGGTGTCGCAGTTGAAGGCCAAGGGCACCTTCATTTCGGTAGTGGACCGCGGGCTTACCGATCCGTCGGTACAGGATCTCTATGTGGCTGGCGACAACATCGCCGTCGGGGCGAATACCGCTCGCTGGCTTGCCGAGCAGTTGGGCGGCAAGGGACAGATCGTCGTGCTGCGTGGCATCCCCACCGTGATCGACGACGAGCGCATCAAGGGTTTTTCGGACGTCATCGCCAAGACCGATATCAAGATCCTCGACATCCAGTATGCCAACTGGAACCAGGACGAGGCGTTTCGGCTGATGCAGGACTATCTGTCTAAGTATCCCAAGATCGATGCCGTCTGGGCCAACGACGACGACATGCTGCTGGGCGTCATCGAGGCGGTCGATCAGGCGCGCCGCACCGACATCAAGTACGCGCTGGGCGGTAACGGCATGAAGCAGGTCATCGAAATGGTCAAGGCCGGGGACAAGCGCACCCCCATTTCCACGCCGTATCCGCCCTCAATGATCAAGTCGGCGATGTACATGACGGCAAGCCAATTTGCGGGGCAGGCGCCCATGCGTGGTTCGTTCCTGCTGGATGCGCCGCTGATCACGAGCCAGAACGCCGACCAGTTTTATTTCCCGAAATCGCCGTTCTGATCTGCAACCTGCGTTCTGCTGCGGCGGGACGCAGCTTTCGAACCATCACCCATCAGGAGACAAGCTATGGGCAAGAAGATTCTTATGCTCACCGGTGAATTCACCGAAGAATATGAGATCTACGTGTTCCAGCAGGGCATGCAGGCGGTCGGGCACGTCGTGCATGTCGTCTGCCCGGACAAAAAAGCCGGCGATCGCATCAAGACCTCGTTGCACGACTTCGAGGGTGACCAGACCTATACGGAAAAACTGGGTCACTACGCCGACATCAACAAAACATTTTCGGAGGTCAATGTCGAGGAGTACGACGCGATCTACGCGGCGGGCGGCCGCGGCCCGGAATACATCCGCACCGATCCACGCGTGCAGGCAATGGTGCGCCACTTCCATGAAAGCGGCAAACCGATTTTCACGATCTGCCATGGGGTGCAGATCCTGATGGCGGTGCCGGGTGTCCTGAAAGGCCGCAAGGTGGCCGGCCTGGGCGCGTGCGAACCCGAGGTCACCGCCGTGGGCGGCACCTTCATCGACGTCAAACCTGATGAAGCATACGTAGATGGCAACATGGTGTCGGCCAAGGGCTGGACAGGTCTGGCCGCGTTCATGCGCGAATGCCTGAAGGTCCTGGGCACGCGGATCTCGCACGACTGAGGGCAGCTTCCGCTGCGCGCGCCGACGGCATCACCGCTCGGCATCACTCGCCTGAGCACGCGGATCGCAGGCCGTGATAAAAAAAATAGCCAGCACCCCAGGGAGCTGGCTATCTATGACATCAAACTGCGGGAATTCTGGTGGTGGAACACGGAACCGAACCCACGTTCCATACCCGAGCCAGATCGTAACGCCTTGGCCTTGAGGGCGTGGATTCGACGATTTGGCCGATTGGTACCTCAACGGGGCGGATCAGTTCGTGCTATCTCGCTCCAGCCGTGGTCGAACGTGAACGTCCGGGCGTGGCCGACGGGGTTCTGAATTCTGAGCACGCGGGCTTGTACCGGATCGGTTGCTCGCTCGACCACGTACAGCCAGTACGCTTCGCCCTTCTCGCGGGCGCAGTCGAACTGCGTGTGTGACAGTCCTACGGGACGATCTTGCAAGGTGCCCGTCATCGACTTTACTTCGACCCATCGAATCTGCCTGCCACTACTGTCGGCCTCGACGAGGTCAAAGCCTGGGTTGCCTTCCGGAGTGCGGCTTAGTCCTGGCTCAAGGCGAATGATCAAGTCGATGGCTCGCTCCTCGATCTGCATTCGTGCCGCCTGATCGAGGCCATCGGGGTCGGGGCCGTCATCATCGGGGTGAGTACCGACGTAGGAAATGAACGGTCGCCCCCCGGTGTGACCGGGAGTCCTCTTTCCTTGCCCGCCGCCTTTGCCACTGCCCTTGTCTCCGGGCGTGCCGTGGCCACCCCCATTGCCCTGGCTACCACCGCGCGAGGGCCCCGTACCAGTGCGCCCTTGGCCACCACCTCCTGCGCCCGTGTCCACACCATCGCCGCCGTCTGGATCAGGAGTGCCGGGCGGGATATCCGGCATGTCATCGCCGTACAGATCTTTCGCGCCGTCGTACACGTCGCCATCGGACGGCTTGCCGGTCTCCTGTTCGGGCGCTGCCGATGGCCCAGTCTGCGGCGCTGGGCTTGTGCTCAGTCGGGACGTCAGCTCGGCGACGATGGTTGGGTCTCTTCGTAGCAGATCGAGAATAGCCGGGTCGATGCCTGCCTCCTTGGCAAGCTGGTCGATGATCGGTGGTTTGAAGGTGATCTTGGTCTGCAGGAACGGGTTTGGCTTCCAGCCGAGGGTGTCGAACACGACTAGCCCAGGCGGTACAAGCTCGCCGTCGGCATTCGGCACCCAGGCGACCTGATTGAGCGTCCGGACGAAGGCGGCATCGAATCGAGCGGTTTTTGTCTCGTGGAAGTAGCCCCACTTGTAGGAGCCGTAGAAAGCAGCAGTGTTGCGCGTCTCCAGATCGGCCAAGGCCTCCCACAACACCTTGGCCCGGGCGGCGGCATCTTTGGGCGGTAGTTTTGGCAAGAACTCCAGCAGCGCTGTCAGTCCGCGAAGGGTGAAGTCCTCTGGCGGATTCTCCCAACTCGCACGTTCAAGTCCTGCTTCTCTGCGAATCTGAGCTTTCTCGGAATGCCCAAGTCCCGAGGGCGCTGCTTCGGGAATAAGGAATCGGCTGGCACCACACGACACCAGCAGATCACGAATCTCTTCACCGCGCAGGCAGTCGTACTCATTGTCGACGATCAAGATGCCGGGCACGCCTGCGAAGAGCTGCTGTAGGCGGTCGGTGGCGATGTAGGTCTCGCCAGGCTTGGCGACATACGTATTGCCGTCGCCGGTGTCAACCACCATCACAAAGGTGGCATCGCGCAAGGCTGACCGGAGCTTTTCCCTCTGCGCGGTGGAATCGGTACTGAAGGCGGTGCGGATGCGTTCGATGTCAGCCGCATAGACATCGTCGTCCACGTCGACCTCTGGCTGCTGGTACTTCGGCAGCAGGTTCCAGATGACGTCATCCACCGGATCGGGTTCGGTGATACCCAGTGAGATCAGGAACCGGTGCGCCTCGTCCGTCGAACATACTGCACGGCGCACGGTGGGGAAGCTGGTGACGATGGCGCTGGGCAGAAAGGCCCTGATCGTCCCGTTTTCGCGAGCGACAACGTGCGAGCCGTTCTCCAAGCGGACGAGCGGGATGGTGTCGAGCTGAACACGCACGGCCCTTCCTTGGCTACCCAGGAACTCGTACAGACGTGATATCCACTCGTCAGGTTGCGCTTCCAGGAACGCCCTATTAAGGAGGGGGATGATCCTCTCTGGCCTGATCTCGTCGATATCGAGCTCGCGCATCAGATACTTTCGGATCTCAGGCGTCTTAACCTCGGTGATGTCGTCAGACAGCCATGCGGCAACTTCCGATCCGAACAGCGCTGCAAGCTGCTCCGGGCTGAACAGCTCGCGCAGCTCTTGCGTGCGCGCCAGCTTGGCCTGGTAGGCGGCGACGTACTTGCCGTCGAACGCTGGAAGTAGCTCCTCCTCCTGAAAGGCCTGCCTCACGACCTCGAACATAGGCGCGAACCGCGAATTCTTCGGGAATTTTTCCCGGTCAAGCGGCAGGCAGCGCAGCGCAGCGACATCCAGCATTGCGCTGTCCCGCATCCAGCGCATCGCTTCCACCAGCAGGCTGGATGTCTCATTGACCAGATGCTGGTTCCAAGGGTCGCCTGGCGGAACGTTGTCGCGGCTTGGCGTGGTGCGATACGGCCCTTGAACGAGAAAGCCGAGGTGGCTCTCAACCACCGTGGGGAAGAAGACCACCAGCGGCGACTTGGCCAGCGGCTGCACAGCCCAGCGACCTGGGGCGTCCTTGACTGCGACCAGGGAGAAGGCAATTTCCACCCGTCCGACCTTTCTTCCCTCGGCGGAGAACACGTCGCGGTGGAACACCAGCCAGTTCTGATCGACCTCGGGTTGCCCACTCTCTTGGCCGATCACCGTGATGCGATGGACATTGGGCCCGAGCGTTTCTGGGGTGTTGCGCAGATAGAACCCGGACGCGCCACCCTCGACGCTCCAGTTGATTTCGTCTATGTGGCGCAGGAAGAGCAGCGCGCCCGGCCCCAAGTGGCGAAACCCCGCCGTGATGTCCGACCCCGCGCTCGCGTCTTCCGGTTTCAGGGGAAGAATGATCTGGGTCTCGTCAGGCGCTCGCGCCGAAGGCGGCAACCGCTTCGGGAAGACGTAGTTCTCGATGGCGAAGTCCTCGTCGCCCGAGTGAATCTCCGGAAGATCGGTGACGGTGTAGACAGACTTGAAGCCGAGGCCGAATCGCCCAATGGACGACTCGTTCTTGGTGCTCTCGGCGATGTCGCAGACGCTTCGGACGTCCGCTTCGTCGAACGGCTTGCCGAAATGCGAGAGCGTCAGGCGATCCGGGTTCAGGGTGAACGCAACCTTGCGTGATCCGCGCCACTCGCCACGTCGACCGAGCGCGTCCTCGGCGTTTTGCAGCAGTTCGAAGATGAAGTGCGTGCGGTCGTCATACAGCCCAGCGGCCAACTTCCCGGACTTCTGGGCACCCTTGGTGCCGTAGCTTTCTCGGTTTTCTTCGCAAATCGCTTCGTAGTTAGATGCCACAGCTCCCCCTGAATGCGGCCTCACGACATCTTCTTGGATGCCATGTTTGCCCAAGTTTGTCCATTCATGCCATCTTATGACAAGATACAGCATTAGACCAACCCAGTAGCAGAGGCCCAAAGGTGACCAGATGAGCGACCAGCCGGACGAGATCCTCACGATTGATGAGGTTGCCGCTTACCTGAAGGCAGGCAAGCGCACGGTCTATCGCCTCGCGGCGAGCGGCAAGCTCCCGGCGTTCAAGCTGGGCGGAACGTGGCGCTTCCGGCGCGGCGACTTGGACAAGTGGATCGCGAGCAGTATCGGCAAGGCGATGGTGGACGATGACGAGGGGGCGGAATGACAAGCAGCGCCGTCGCCCTTCAATCCAAGGCCAACCCCCAGCAGCTCGAAGCCATCCTCGCCACCGACGGCCCGGTGCTTATCATCGCGGGCCCAGGCTCCGGCAAGACCTTCACGCTGGTCGAGCGCATTGTCTATCTCATCACGCAGAAAGGCGTCACCCCCGAGTCGCTGCTGGTTGTCACCTTCACCGACAAGGCCGCGCGCGAGTTGACGACTCGCATTTCTAATCGTCTGGCCGAGCTGGGCATTCAGTTCAACCTGAACGAGATGTACCTCGGCACGTTCCACTCCATCTGCCTGCGGCTGCTGGAGGAGTTCCGCGAATTTACTCGGCTCAAGCGCAGCTTTACGCTGTTCGACCAGTTCGACCAGCAGTACTTCCTCTACCAGCACATCAAGGATTTTCGCGAGCTGCCCGACGCCCAGCTCGTAATGGGCGACGACCAGACGGGCCGCTGGGCGCAGTCGGAAAACCTGCTCAAGTGGGTCAGCAAGGTCGGCGAAGAGGCGCTCGACGCCACCACGCTGGCGGCGGCCCCAGAGCCGGGAATCCGCGCCCTGGCCACCTGCTTTGCCAAGTACCAGGAGCTTCTGCACGAGCACAACTCACTGGACTTCTCCGGCATCCAGTACGAGGCGCTGCAACTGCTGGAAAAGCGCCCCGAAGTTCTGGGGCAACTGCGTGAAAAGCTCACCTACCTGATGGTGGACGAGTACCAGGACACCAACACCATTCAGGAGCGCATCCTGCTGCTGCTGGCGGGCGAGAACAAGAATCTGTGCGTGGTTGGCGACGACGACCAGGGCCTGTACCGCTTTCGCGGCGCAACCATCCGCAACATCCTGGAGTTCCCGTCGCTGTTCGATGAGGGGCAGTGCAAACAGGTCAAGTTGACGGTCAACTACCGTTCGCACCCAGACATCATCCGCTTCTACAACGAGTGGATGAAGGAACAAGTCTGGGACGACGGCACTCGCGTGTTCCGTTTCGCCAAGCAGATCGTGCCGCGTGAGGACGACTTTCCCGACGTGCCCACGGCGGTGCGACTGGCTGCCAGCGACGACAAAGGCGAGACCACCAACTGGCACGCCGAGGTGCTGGCCTTCCTCAATGGGTTGAAGGCATCCGGTCAGCTCGCGGACTGGAACCAGGTATCCTTCCTCTTCCGCTCCGTCAAGAATGACAAGGTGGTGGCGCTCGCGCGCTTCCTCGAATCGCAGGGTGTGCCCGTGTTCTCCCCCCGCTCGAACATGTTTTTCGAGCGCGAGGAAATCCGCCTGATGATCGGCGCGCTGATTTTCCTGTTCCCGCAGTTCCCCAAGGTGCGGGCGTGGGCCGACGGCGTGCATCTGGACATCTGGGACTACTACGACCACCTTTGCTTCAAGCCCTTCACGGACGAGCTGCGCAAGCCGGAAAACAGGCCGCTGCTGGATTGGGCGCGCCCGCTGGCCAAGCGCCACGCCGTGCTCACGCAGAACACCGACTACGCCTTCTCCGGCCTGTTCTACCAACTGCTGCAGTTCCCGCTGTTCTCGCGCTTTCTTACCGAAGAGGCGACGCAGGGCGTGGACAAGGGCCGCGCGGCGCGCAACTTGGCCACCTTCTCCAAGCTGCTCACCAAGTTCGAGTACCTGCATTTCGTCAGCGTGCTGAACCCGGACTTCCTGGAAAAGAACCTCCGTGACCTGTTCAACCAGTTCCTGCGCTTCCTGCAGGAGGGCGGCATCGGTGAGTACGAGGATGAGGCCGAGTACGCGCCCAAGGGCTGCGTCTCGTTCCTGACCATCCACCAGTCCAAAGGGCTGGAGTTCCCGGTGGTGGTGTGCGGCTCGCTGGAGGCGGTGCCGCGCAAGCAGCACACCGCGCTCGACGAGCTGCTGGAAGATGGCGGGTACTTGTCGAAACCCCGCTTCGAGCCGCTGGAGCACATCAAGCACTTCGATTTCCGGCGGCTGTTCTATACCGCCTTCTCCCGTGCCCAGAACCTGCTGGTGCTGGCCGCGCAGGAGCGCAATGGCCGTGGCCTGGGAAAGTCGCCATCGAAGTATTTCGAGCGCTTGTTCTACGAGCTGCCCAGCTGGCGTGACATCGATCTGTCGGCGCTGACCTTCGAGGCCGTCAAGCAGATCAACCTCAAGCGCGAGTACTCGTTCACCTCGCACATCACCGTGTTCGAGAACTGCGCCGAGCAGTACCGCTTCTTCAAAGAGCTGGAGTTCGCGCCCATCCGTGAGAGCCCGATGCTCTTCGGTACTTTGGTGCACCAGACCATCGAGGACATTCACAAGACCGTGCTGCGCGGCGAGGAAGGCACTATCACCCTGGACGGCATCAAGGGCTGGTTCGCGGCCAACTACGCGATGCTGTCGAAGAAGGAGCGCGTCTACCTTGCGCCCTCCTCGCAACAGGCGGCGCTGCTGCACGTACTTCGCTACTACGAGCGCGAGAACGGCCATTGGGATCGCATCAAGGCGGCCGAGGTCGAGATCGCCCTCATCAAGCAGCAGTACATCTTGAAGGGCAGCGTCGACCTGATCCGGGGCGAGCACGACACGGTCGAGATCATCGACTTCAAGTCGGAGAAGAAGCCCGACATGGAGAAGGATCGGGATCGCCTGCGCCAGTACCAGCACCAGCTAGAGGTGTACGCCCATCTGGTCGAGGAACGCACCGGCCAGAAGGTCAGTCGGATGCATCTGTACTACACCGGCGAAGACGGCGGCAACCCTTACGTGTCGTTCACCAAGGACGACCGCGCCATCGGCAAAACCATCGCGCGCTTCGACGACATCGTCGCGCGCATCGAGCGGCAGGACTACGCCATCACCGCACGCCCGGCCAAGCTGTGCCAGAGCTGCGACATGCGCGCCTACTGCGACAACAAGAATTGGAAATTCAGGAACAAAGACAAATGAGCAAGAAAACACCTGCGCAGGAAAGCCTGCAACTGGCCACGCCCGATGGCGGCACCACGAACGTCGAGAAGTACGAGTTCGAGCCGATCAAGGGTTACCCGATGCTCAACTGGCGTGGCAAGCGCCCGTTCACCTCGACTCAGTATTACCCGGCGCAGTTGAAGGAAGTCCACGGTGAGGAGGTGGATGGCTGGCGCAACAAGATTTTCTGGGGCGACAACCTGCAGGTGATGAGCCACCTGCTGAAGGAGTTTCGAGGCAGGTTTGACCTTATCTACATCGACCCGCCGTTTGATTCCAAGGCGGACTATAAAAAATCGGTAACTCTGAAGGGAAACACTGCTGCTACTGACCGTGCCTCATTCGAGGAAAAGCAGTACACCGATATTTGGAACAACGATGAGTATCTTCAGTTTATGTTTGAGCGAATCCTGCTGTTGCGGGAATTGCTATCTCCAACTGGAAGTATCTACCTGCACTGCGATTACCGTAAATCACATCATCTCAAGCTGATAATGGACGAGGTTTTTGGGCCAGAAAACTTCATTAACGAAGTTATTTGGTTGCGCACAAATGCCCACAATATGAAAAGCAAGGGTTATGGACGATCTAACGATCACATCCTGTTTTTCACAAAAAACAAGGAATTTACTTTCAACGAACAATACCTTCCTTACGGGGACGCTCAGTTAAGGCGTTATAAGGAAGATGAAAATGGCCGTCTCTTTACCGGCCGAGACCTTACATTCTCCGGCGCAAACCCAGCTAAACAATTTACCTGGCGCGGGACTACGCCGCCTCCCAACAGGTCGTGGGGGTTGCCCAAGGAGGAATTAGAGAGGCTCTGGGACGAGGGGCGCATCCTAACCAAGCAGGATGGGACGCCAAGGCTGGATGGCTATAAAGTGTTCCTAGATGAAACAAACGGGACTCCTTTGTCCTGCAACTGGGCTGATATTGCACGCATTGGCAATACGTCAGGTGAGCGACTGGACTACCCGACTCAGAAACCAGAAGAGCTGCTTGAGCGTGTAATTAAGGTATCAAGCAACCCAGGCGATTTGGTATTCGATTGCTTCATGGGCTCAGGTACTACCCAAGCCGTTGCCATGAAACTCGGCCGTCGCTTCATCGGCGCGGATATCAACCTCGGAGCCATTCAGACATCCACCAAACGGCTGATCAAGGTGGCCGAGGAGCTGCGCCAGAAGTCGCTTGACCCGGACACCAAGTACTACACCGGCTTCGAGGTCTACAACGTCAACCACTACGACATCTTCCGCAACCCGGTGCAAGCCAAGGAGCTGCTGCTGGAGGCGCTGGAGGTGCAGAAGCTGGAGTTCAGCACCGTATTCGATGGCGAGAAGGACGGGCGCATGGTCAAAATCATGCCTGTCAACCGCATTGCTACGCGGGCGGATCTGAACGAGTTGATTGCGGGCTTTGACTACAAGGCCTGGGAGCGCAAGCAGAACGAGAGCCCGAACCGGCCCGTCGAGAAGATCACCCTCGTCTGCATGGGCCACGAGCCAGACCTGGCGGCGCAACTGGAACTGGCCGCCAAGCCTTTCAAGATCGACGTGGAGGTGGTGGACATCCTGCGCGACAAGGCCAATCTGGAGTTCAAGCGCGACTCCGAGGCCAAGGTCGTGGTGAAGAACGGCGAGCTGCTCATCGAGCGCTTCTACCCCATGAACCTGCTGCAAAAGCTCTCCCTGCAGAAGGAGTCGGTCGAGGACTGGAAAGAGCTGGTCGAGTCGGTACTGATCGACTGGAACTACGACGGCGCGGTGCTGCAACCGGCGGTAGTGGATATCCCCGGCAAAAACGAGCTGGTCAAGGGCGTCTACAAGGTGCCGGAGGATGCAGGCACCATCCGCGTGAAGATCACCGACCTGCTGTCGGAGTCTTGGGAAGGGAGCGTGGCCCATGGCGACTAAGCCCACCACCAAGCGCGCAACCGCCGCTGCCAAGGCCAGCTCGTCCGGCGCTTCGCTGGACTTCGCCTTCTTCCGCTTCCTGTGGCAGTTCCACCAGGACAACCGGGGAGCGATCCGCTCGCACTACAAGGAGCTGACGCGCAAATTCCTCGACTTCAACAACCCGGAGAAGAATCCCAAGGCCTTCCTGCGCCAGCCGCAGTTCGAGGCGCTGGAAACCTACGTCTTTCTCAAGGAGTTCCTCGACAACGCCAAGGTCGAGGAGATCTTCAAGGCGTGGTACGAGCGCAGCGGCAAGTTCGAGGGCCGCAAGTTCGGCTCCTTCCTCGGCACCGCCGGTCAGGAGATGTTCCAGTTCGGCGAAACGGACGAGCTGGAACTGGATTCGTACAAGCGGCTGTTCGAGAAGATGCGCAAGAACTCGCGCGCCTACCCGAACTACATCTTCGCGCTGACGATGGGGACGGGCAAAACCATCCTCATGGCCACCTGCATCTTCTACGAGTTCCTGCTGGGCAACAAGTTCGAGAAGGATTCACGCTACTGCCACAACGCGCTGGTGTTCGCCCCGGACAAGACCGTGCTGCAGTCGCTGAAGGAGATCGAGTCGTTCGACCTGACCCGCGTGGTGCCGCCGGAGTACGTCAACTTCCTCACCACCCACCTGCGCTTCCACTACCTCGAGGAGGCGGGCACCTCACTCGACACGCTGGATCGCTCGCGCTTCAACATCATCGTCTCGAACACGCAGAAGATCATCCTCAAGCGCCAGCACAAGGAAAAGACCTCCGTCGACAAGCTGTTCGGCGCGACCGGCGAAACCCTAGCCGCCACCGGTGTCTATGCCGAAGCCGCCGACCTCTACAACTTCGACCAGCCGGAAGAGGAAGGCGAGCTGACCACCAACCAGCGCTTCGAGAAACTGCGTCGCTTGGAGCAGCTGGGTATCTACGTGGACGAGGCGCACCACGCCTTCGGCAAGGCGCTGGCCAAGGACATGGGCCTGGGCACCAAGGAAACCGACACCAGCCTGCGCACCACCATCGACATCCTCGCCGCCAGCCTGAACGCGGCGGGCACCCGGGTGGTGGCCTGCTACAACTACACCGGCACGCCCTACGTGGGGCGCGAGGTGTTGCCGGAGGTGGTCTACGCCTACGGCCTCAAGGAGGCCATCGACAAGGGTTTCCTCAAGAAGGTGACCCTGCACGGCTACGCCAACACCCGCACCGACGAGTTTGTCGACATCGCCATCGAGACCTTCCTCAAGGAAACCGAAGGACTGCGGCCGGAAGGGCTGACACCGAAGCTGGCGCTCTTCGCCGCCACCATCGACGAGCTGACCGGCGAACTGCGCCCAGCGGTGGAGCGTGCGCTCCTCAAGCACGGCATCCCCACCTCGCGCATCCTGGTCAACGTGGGCGACGACAAGCTCACCACCAACGACGACATCCGCGAGTTCAACCGCCTGGACACCGAAGGATCGGAAAAGCAGTTCATCCTGTTGGTCAACAAGGGCCGAGAAGGCTGGAACTGCCGCTCCCTGTTCGGTGTAGGACTGTTCCGCGAGCCCAAGTCCAAGGTGTTTGTCTTGCAGGCCACGATGCGCTGCCTACGCGCCATCGGCCAGGCCCAGCACACCGGCCACGTCTTCCTCTCAGACGCCAACCTCAACACCCTGAACGACGAGCTGCAGCAGAACTTCCGCATCAGCGCCGACGAGCTGCAAAAGACTGGCAAGGACAAGGTGCGCGTAGAAGTGCGTGTGGTGGAGCCGCCGGTCAAGATCAAGCTGGTTCGTGTGCGTAAGCAGTACCAGATGCGCGAGAAGCAACTGGTGACTGGGCACGCTTTGATGCCGGAGCGAGCCGACAAGCAGAAGTGGGGCGAGCTGGTCGAGAAGTACCGCCTGATCGAAACGCAGCAGGACGGCCTGACCGCCACCGACGCGGCGCACGCTTCTGCAAGTCGCACCTTCGATCTGACGGCGCGCCGGGAAAAGCGGGTGTTCTCGCGGCTATCGCTGGTGGCCGAGGTGTCACGCTATCTCAATCGCAGCCCTTTGGAGATCGAGGATCTACTCGACGCGACCAAGGAAGGTGCCGACGAGCTCGTGGCCATCACCAACGAGTTCAACGAGCTGCTCTACGACGAGATCATCCCGCGCCTGTTCCGCCAGCTCTACGACCTTGACGAGTTGCAGCAGACCGAGGAGCACGAGGTCGAGCTGATCAAGATGCCCCCGAACGGCTACTACGAGGTGTCGGCGGCGAAGGACAAGATCGTTCGGATGCACGACCCGCAGATCAAGGACGAAGAGCGCGCCAAGAGCTTCCACCTCGACACCTACTGCTTCGACTCGGGCTCGGAGAACTGGTTGTTCTGGGATCTGCTGCGCGAGCAGCGGGTGAAGAAGATCTACTTCACCGGGATGCTGACCCACGGCCAGTCCGACTTCTTCATCCAGTACATCGACCCCGATTCGCGCACCGTGCGCAGCTACTACCCCGACTTCATCTTCCAGCGTGAAGAGCCGGATGGCAGCCTGAAGTACGTGATCGTCGAGGTGAAGGCCGACAACCAGATCGAGGATGCCGTGGTGCAGGCCAAGAAGGACTTCGCCCAGCAAATTGCGGTGGCCAGCGGGATGGAATACCGCATTCTCAAGTCGTCGGATGCGGACAACCGCCGTTTCAGGATGCTGCTATAGGAGCCCCCATGAGCGCTGCCAAGCTTCGATTCCAAGTCGATTCCCGTCTCGCCACGCTGCTGAGCCAGGAGTACACATCAACCGAGCGTGCGCTGAAGGAACTCGTGGACAACGCTTGGGATGCCGATGCGGATCAGGTGAGCATCCAACTACCGAAACCCTTGAGCGGCGAACCCATTGTCATCCGCGACGATGGAACCGGGATGACAGAAGAAGAACTGCGGCGGCACTACCTCACCATAGCCAAAGATCGGCGTTCGGCGCGAGGCGACCGCACCGCTGGGAAGAATCGCCAGGTAAAAGGACGCAAGGGCATCGGCAAGTTCGCCGGATTCATGGCTGCTTCGGTGATGACCTTGGAGACGCGCACGCGGGGGAAACTATGCCGTATCGCCCTGCGGCTGGACGCCATAAGCAACGTGGAGGATATAGAACATCTCGACATAGCTCTTCACAGCGAAGACTGTGATCCAAACGACCACGGCACGGTCATCACGTTGAGCGAATTACATCAGGGATTGATTTACCCCGACGCTAACCGCCTGCGTCAACTGCTCTTGCAGGACTATGGGAGGCATGATGACTTCGCAGTCATCGTGGATGAGAAACGGCTCGATGTTGATGACGTGCAAGGGAGCTACTCGGAACACCAGACGACGCTACCGGACGTCGGCGACGTCAAACTGCGTCTGTCGATCTTCGACGGCAAGGCAGGCTTGCGCCAGCCAGGGGTCACGCTTCGCGTTGGTGGAAAGGCGGTCGGCTCGCCCAGCTTCTTCGGTCTGGAGGGGCACGAGTATTTTCCGCCGAAGCTGTTGAAGAAGATGTACGGCGAAGTGGATGCGGACGGGCTGCTCGACCACGTCACCGCCGGATGGGATTCACTGGTAGAGAACAGCGAAAAGCTGAAGGCCGTGGAAGCTTTCGTTCAGCCGATCCTCATTTCGGCGGCGAAAGAAAAGTACGGGATGGAACTCCAGCTCGCGCAAGCGCGGATGCAGAAGACCATTCAGCAACGCTTGGCAAGACTGCCAGAACACAAGCGGACTTTCGCCGACAAGTCGATCAAAAAAATTCTGGAACGTTATTACGACGAACCGCCGAGCAAGATTGAACCCATCGTCGGCGTGTTGCTGGATGCATTGGAGCGATCCGACTACCGCATCCTGCTGGAACACATAGCCGATGCATCGCAGGGTGAAGTGGCGACCATTGCGGATCGCTTAAGCGACTTCGGGTTGGCTGAGATGGCGTTTCTTGTCGCGCAAGCAGCTGCGCGACAGACATTTCTCGACCAACTGGAGGAATTGGCGCGCGATTCCGCTACGACCGAAGCGGCGATGCACAAATCACTGGAATTGAGTCTGTGGGTGTTCGGGCCAGAGTATTCACTCTTCAGCTCCAACATCACGTTGAAGAGGCAGATTGAAGATGTACTCAACACGACGTACAAGGGGAAAAATGCCGACAAACGTCCGGATTTGCTGCTGAACCAGGATCTCAATGGTGAGTATCTGCTGATCGAGTTCAAGCGCCCCGACCACAGTTTGAATTACGATGACTACAAACAAGCCATCGAGTACCGGCACGACTTCGCCAAGCACATCACCTCGCCGATACGCGTGCTTTTGATCGGGGGGCGTCTGTCGTCTGACTTTCCACGAAAAGAAAATCGCGAGCCGAATGTCGACGCTCGAATCTTCAGTCAAGTGATTGCCTCTGCTCGACGTCAGGTTGAATGGTTGCTGCGCGTCGACCACAGTCAGGTTACTCCGTAGTCGTTTGCACACCCCTGACCCACGCCTGCAGCGCCCTCAATTGCTCGGCGTTCTCGTGGCAGGTCTGGTAGTTGTCGGCAATGGTTCCGGCGACGGCAGAGAGTGAAATGCGCTACGGACTTGCCAGATTTGTTTCGGCTGTGGTTTGTTTGACCCACCCCTGCAACGCCGTTAGTTTCCATGCACACTGATCGGCCTCACCTCCGACCCCGACAATGCGTCCAGCAACCTCTGGGTGAAGTTCTGCTCGGAAGGCTCCATCATCCAGGCTGGCGGTGTCGGCTTGGCCGGGCACGTCACCGGCACCAATTTTGTCGCTGGCGGAACAGACGGCACTGACTGGCACCCGGATACGGCCAGCGGCAACATCAGCACGAAGGCGAGCGTTTTCGTTCTGAGCACGGCGTAGCTCCTGATAATGGGTGGCTTCGAGGCTGGCGAGGACTGCCGCCTGTTCCTGCTGTAGCTTTTGTTGGGCGACAAGCTGTCGGGCCGCCTCCTCGTTGATTCGATTCAGGGTCTCTTGCAGTGTGGCGACTTCCAGAGCATGGCGATGGCTCTGATCAGCCATCACGGCCTTGTAGCGCCAGGACTGGATTTGCCAGGCGGCGGCCGAGGCAAGGGCAGTGCAGGTGGCGGCAGCGATGATGAGGGATTTCCAGTTCATCACTGTGCTCTCATCTCGTCACTGGCTGCAGACCAGGCAGGTAACGCGTGCCGTCGTAGGTGAGCAGCTGCGTGCGGGGCACACTGTGCGAGAGCCCCAGATGTACCCACGAACCCTTCTCGTGGATCAACTGGTCGAACTGGATTCCGCTGCTGGCAATCGCCTTGCAGACCATTAAGGGAGATCCGAAATCGGGGCAGGTGAAGTCTGCAGCAAGGCCCAGCCGATGGGCCGACGATGTCGATCCACCCACTGCCTTGTTGACAGCCTCGGACCGAAACCCGCTGCTGATCAGAATCGGTCGGCTGCCCAGAACGTGGCGCACATCCTCCAGCACTGCGGCCAAGCGCATCAGGTTGGCGAGCTCATGCACCGTGGGCGAATTGTCCAGGCCCAGTCGCTGTGCGGTGGCGCTTCGCGTCAGTTCCGTGAGCGTGAAATGCTTACTGAGTCTCATCGTTGCGCTCCTTGTTTTCTGACTGTGGTGGCATGCGCACCTGGCCGGGGTCACCGCGCACGGCGTTGCGTGATCGGGCGATAACGTTAATCACGGTGCTGAAAAGGCCGTCCAGTGTCAGACCCTGGTTGGATTCCATCCATCGAGCACCCAGGCCGAGTAGCCACCAGATCGGCAGACCGGACGCGATCTGAATGGGTGCGGTGAAGTACAGTGCGGTGAAGCCGATGCCATCGCCTTGTGCGAGTGTGTGAGCGGACGCCAGCAGGCTCGGCCAGAAGCTGTGGATAGCGGCAACGACCAGCGGCCCGAAGATGACTGACGAGATCGCTGCACCCAGAAATCGCCAGACGGCTTCACGGACCGTGCGCGGACGAATCAGAATAAAACCGAGGACTGGCCTTGCCCTATCTCGCCGGACACATCAGATGGCATGATGATGCCTGGAGAGAAGGACGATGACACGCAGCAGAAGAACATTCACTGATGAATTCAAGCGCGAAGCGGTTCGCCTGGTTGGGCTGCCGGGGAACACCGTTTCGCAGGTGGCCCGAGATCTGGGTTTGGAACCC
>NZ_NEVI01000005.1:0-206200 GCF_002261415.1 Bordetella genomosp. 7
CCCCACAACCTCAGCTCCCCACCCAGACGCCCCACAACCTCAGCTCCCCACCCAGACGCCCCACAACCTCAGCTCCCCACCCAGACGCCCCACAACCTCAACTCCCCACCTCAACTCCTCACCTCCACCCTCACCCCCCCACCGCCATCCAGACCGGCACCGTCACCACCGACAGCAGCGTCCCCAGCGAAATCAACACCGACACCATCCGCCCGTCTCCCCCCATCCGCATCGCCAGCACATAAGCCGCCGACGCAGTGGGCAACGCAGCGAATAGCAGCAGCATGCGCGCCTCGCCCGGCGGCAGGCCGCAGAACCTGGCCGCTCCCAGCGCCGCCAGCGGCAACAGCACCAGCTTCACCGTCAGCACCCACGCAATCAGCCGGCCCTGCCCCTGGCCGCCTTGCCAGAACAGGCTGGCGCCCACGCACAGGATGCCCAGAGCCAGCGACGCCGCCCCCAGGCGCGCCAGCACCGTATCCACCGGCCCCGGCAACTGCAGCCCCGCCAGATTGCCCGCCAGCCCCAGCACCGTAGCCATCAGCAGCGGATTGCGCAGCAGCTCGCGCAGCACCCCATTGCCGCCATGGCGCGCCAGCCCATACACAGCCGCGATATTTGCAATAGGCACCGCAAAGCCGACGATCAGCGCCATGGTCGTCTGCCCCTGCGCGCCACCCAGGCTGGCCGCCAACGCCAGGCCGATATAGGTATTGAAGCGGAACCCGCATTGCGCGGCGGACGCCAGCGCCAACGGTTGCGCGCGCAGGGCGCGTCCGCCCAGCCAGGTCAGCGCGATGCCCGCCCCAAGCACCAGCGACGTGGCCTGCAACAGGGTCAGCGCCGCCCCCGCGCTGATGGGCGTGCGCAGAATCGCCTGGAACAGCATGGCGGGGAACAGCACGAAATACACCATGCGCTCGGTGCCGGCGAAAAACTCGCGGGTAAAGCCCAGTTTGTGGCGCAGCAGCCAACCCAGGGCGATGAGCAGGAAATCCGGCAGGACGAGCAGCGCAACCGACATGAAAATCCAAAAAAATTGGGGAAACTACCGCAAATCCCACCCGCGCCAGGCGCCGATTTGCTGATATTCTCCACGAATTCGGCAGAGCGCGCGCACGACCGATAAACCGGTTTTTATATACTTCGCCTCACCCGATTCACGGCACGCGGCCTACCGGCCGTACGCCGATGCCTGCACCATCGGCCTCAACAGGGGCCCGCACTTGGAGGAAATACAACAATGATGATCAAAGCACGTACCCTCGCCACCGCTGTCGCGATGGCCTGCGGCCTGGCCGCCACGTCCGGCGCCGTGGCCGCCGACGCCTATCCGAACAAGCCTATCCGCGTCATCGTGCCGTTCGCGCCGGGCGGGTCCACCGACATCATCGCGCGCCTGGTCACCCAGCGCATGAGCCAGGAACTGGGCCAACCGATGGTGGTTGAAAACAAGGGCGGCGCAGGCGGCGCCATCGGCGCGGCGGAAGCGGCCCGCGCGGCGCCCGACGGCTACACGCTGTCGATCGCCACCGTGTCCACCATGGCGGTCAACTCGGCCTGCCGTCCGGACGATCTGCCCTACGACCCCATCAAGGACTTCCAGCCGGTTACCAATTTCGCCAACACCGCCAACGTGGTGTCGGTGAATCCCAAGTTCCCCGCCAAGGACTTCAAGGGCTTTCTCGAAGAGCTGAAGAAGAACCCCGGCAAGTACTCGTACGGCAGCTCGGGCACGTGCGGCGTGCTGCACCTGATGGGTGAATCGTTCAAGATCGCCACCGGCACCGACATCGTGCACGTGCCCTACAAGGGGTCGGGTCCGGCCGTGGCGGACGCGGTCGGCGGCCAGATCGAGATCCTGTTCGACAACCTGCCGTCGTCCATGCCCCAGATCCAGGCGGGCAACCTGCGCGCAATGGCCATTGCCTGGCCCGAGCGCATCGACGCCATCAAAGACGTGCCCACCTTCAAGGAAGTGGATTTCGCGAAGCTGAACCAGCCGGTCTGGTACGGACTGCTGGCGCCCGCGGGCACGCCCATGGACATCGTCAACAAGCTGCGCGACGCCGCCGTGGTGGCCCTGAAAGACCCGAAGGTCGTCCAAGCGCTCGACCAGCAGGGTTCGGCGCCGTCGGGCAACACGCCTGAAGAGTTCGCCAAGGAAATCAAAGAGCAATACGACTGGGCGAAAGACATCGTCAAGCAGAGCAACATCACGCTCAACTAAGCCGCATGCAGGCCACGCGGGCGTCGCGGCGCCCGCAACGTGGTCGAGCGTTACGGGCGCCCCTGGGGCGCCCGTTTTTCATGGGGCCAGCGGAAACTGCTGCTCGAGCTCGGCGCAGGCCTGGCGCAGGCGTTCGATGAGTTCTCGATGCAGCGCCGAAAGCGGGTCCTGGGTGCGCGTCAGGATGCTGAGCGGCACCTTGAGCGGCGGGTCCAGACGGCGCACCACCATGCCCGGCCGCAGCATGGCGCGGACGGTAATGGCATCCACAATGGCTTCGCCGCAACCGGCCTCGGCCAGGGCGCAGGCCACATAATGTGTCTGCACCTGGATGGCGACTTCCGGATCCAGGCCTTGCGCATCCAGCGCCATCTGCAGCAGCGACCCCGACGCATCGCGAGCATCCAGCAGGATGAGCGTATCGTGCATCAGGTCGGCCAGCCGGGTACTGCCCCCGCCGGGCTTGCGGCCCAGGTGCACGAGTTCGGTATGGCCCAGCGGCGCGCGTGTCAGGCCGGGGTAGTCGTGCATATCGAATGTCACGGCCACATCGAGCTCGCGCGCCAGCAGCCCCTGCACAAGTTCCGCGCTGTGATGCGTGTGGATGTCGAAGGTGATGCCGGGCCGCGTGTCGCGGCTGGCGCGCACGACCTGCGGCAGCAGCCCCAGACCCAGCGCCGGCGCGCAGCCCACCCGCAGGTGGCCGTTCGGGCGTTCGCGCAGGTTCGCCGCCAGGCGGCGCAGGCTGCTCAGGTCCTGGTTCAGTCGCGAGACTTCCGGGGTCAGGATCTCGGCCTCGCGCGTGGCCACCAGCCGGCCCTTGACGCGGTCGAACAGTTTGAAGCCCAGCTGGGCCTCGGCATGCGCCAGCAGCTTGCTGGCGGCCGGCTGTGAAATGTGCAGCGCCGCCGCGGCTTCTGTCAGCGAACCGGTGCGGCGTATGGCTTCGAAGATTTCTATGTGGCGAAGGCGCATGGGGTAATCATAGGCGACACAGGCAGCGTGACGCATTCTATTGCGATAATGGCCGTGGCGGCCGCCAGCCGGCGCCGCGCAACCCTGGAGGCCAGCCATGCGCATTCGATTCTGGATAGGGATAGGCGCCGCATGCGCCGTGTGGAGCGCGCCGGGTTGGGCGCAGCCCGCCGCGCACGAAAGCCTCAACCCTGAAGCGGCCTCGGGCTACGTGGCCAGGCAGGCGGTGACGGCGCAGCGGTACATGGTGGCAACCGCCAACCCGCTGGCCACCGAGGCGGGCTACCGCATGTTGCGCGCAGGGGGCAGCGCCGTGGATGCCGCCATCGCGGCGCAATTGGTGCTGGGCCTGACCGAGCCGCAGTCGTCGGGCCTGGGCGGCGGCGCGTTCATGGTGCACTATGCCGCACCCGACGGCCGGATGCGGGTCTACGATGCCCGCGAATCCGCGCCGGCGGCCGCGCGCGCCGACCGCTTCATGCGTGACGGCAAGCCGCTGCCGTTCAAGCAGGCCGTCAACAGCGGCATGTCGGTCGGCACGCCGGGCCTGCTGCGCGGGTTGGAACTGGCCCACGCGCAACAGGGCAAGCTTGCGTGGCGCACGCTGTTCCAGCCTGCCATCGAGCTGGCCATTCAAGGTTTCGAAGTGTCGCCGCGCCTGCATGCCATGCTGGCCGAATCGCGCGACGAATTGCTGGCGCAGCCGGCGGCGGCGCGTTATTTCCTGGGGCCGGACGGCCGGCCGTGGCCGGTAGGCCACGTGCTGAAGAACCCCGATTACGCCGCCGTGCTGCGGCGCGTCGCCGACAAGGGCGCAAGCGCGTTCTATCACGGTGACATTGCGCAGGACATCGTCGCGGCGGTGCGCGCCCACGCAACCCCCGGCGACCTGAGCGTGGCCGACCTGGCCGCCTACCGTGCGCGTACGCGCGAGCCCGTATGCGGCCTGTATCGCGGTTACCGCCTGTGCGGGCCGCCCCCGCCCAGCAGCGGGCCGCTCGCCGTGTTGCAGATGCTGGGCATCCTGGAGCATTTTCCGATGGCCAAGCTGGGGCCGCGCAGCGTGCAGGCGGTGCATTACTTTGCCGAGGCGGGCCGCCTGGCGTTTGCCGACCGGGGCTTTTATGTGGCTGACCCGGAATTTGTCCGGGTGCCGGTAGAAGCCATGCTGGACCCGGCATACCTGGCCCGGCGCGCCGCGCTCATCCACCCGGACCGCGCGCTGGGCACGGCGCTGCCGGGCGATCCGGCGGGCTTGCTGGCGCTGCGCGGACACGGCAATGCGCTGGAAGTGCCGTCCACATCGCACATCGCGGCGGTCGACGGGCAGGGCAATGTGCTGTCCATGACCAGTTCCATTGAATCCGCCTTCGGCAGCAAGATATTTGTGCGCGGCTTCCTGTTGAACAACGAGCTGACCGACTTTTCGCTGTCGGCGCAAGACCCGGAAGGCCGGCCCGTCGCCAATCGTGTGCAGGCCAACAAGCGGCCGCGCAGTTCGATGGCTCCCATGATCGTGTTGCGCGACGGCAAGCCGTACATGGCGGTGGGCTCGCCCGGGGGCAGCGCCATCATCAACTATGTGGCCAAGACGCTGGTTGGCGTGCTGGACTGGAAGCTGGACATCCAGCAGGCGATTGCGCTGCCCAACATGGGCAGCCGCAACCAGGCCACCGAAGTCGAGCGGGGCACCGCGCTGCAAGACATGCTGCCGGCGCTGCAGGGCATGGGTCACGAGACCAGGGCCGTGGACTTTCCCAGCGGTATACAGGGCATCGTCATCGACCAGGGCAGCCTGGTGGGCGGCGCCGATCCGCGCCGCGAAGGGCTGGTGATGGGCGATTAGCTCGCGCCGCGGATCTCTGCGTCGTGCTCGCCCAGGGCAGGCGGCGGG
The DNA here is from genome assembly GCF_002261415.1 of Bordetella genomosp. 7. Classification (NCBI taxonomy): domain Bacteria; kingdom Pseudomonadati; phylum Pseudomonadota; class Betaproteobacteria; order Burkholderiales; family Alcaligenaceae; genus Bordetella; species Bordetella genomosp. 7. The sequence continues at coordinate 5,100 of NZ_NEVI01000005.1, forward strand.
CGGCGCAGCGACGCAGGCGTGCGCGACAGCTTGACAGGCGAACCCACGCCCCGGTAGTCGCCGTCTTCCCACACCATGTCGCGATGCCGGGTGTGGGGGTGGTTCAACACGTCTTCCACGGTCTGCACGGCCGCAGCGGGTACGCCCTGGCGCAGCAGCTGTTCGGCCAGGCGGGGGGCGTCGTGGCCGGCCAGCAGCGCCGACAGCTCCGAACGCAGCGCCTGGCGATGCAGCAGGCGGTCTGCGTTGCTGGCGAAACGGGCATCGCCCGCCAGTTGCGGGGCCTGCAGGGCCTGCGCCAGCGCGGCGAACTGGCGGTTGTTGCCCACCGCCAGGAAAATGGGCCCGGTGCGCGTGGGCAGTGTCTCGTAAGGCGCGATGTTGGGATGTGCATTGCCGGTACGGGCAGGCACCTTGCCGCTGTAAAAATAATTGGACGCATGCGGGTGCAGCAGCGAAATCGCGCAGTCGTACAAGGTGATGTCCAGGAACTGCCCCAGGCCGCTGCGGGCGCGCTCGTTCAGGGCTAGCAGTACAGCGACGGCCGCGTTCAGGCCCGTGACCATGTCCACCACCGGCAGGCCCACACGCGTGGCGGGGCCGTCCGCGTCGCCGTTGACGCTCATCAGGCCGCACATGGCCTGCGCGCAGGCGTCGTAGCCGGGCAACCCGCCCAGCGGGCCGTCGGCGCCGAAGCCGCTGACGCGGCAATGAACCAGCCGTGGAAATTCCTGGCTCAGCGTGTCGTAGCCCAAGCCCCATTTTTCCAGGGTGCCAGGCTTGAAGTTTTCCACCAGCACATCGGCGTCGGCGAGCAGCCGGCGCAGCAGTTCCTGGCCCGCCGGCGCCGACAGGTCGAGCACCATGCCGCGCTTGCCGCGATTGACGCCTACAAAGTACGACGCCGTATCGCCCAGGAACGGCGGGCCCCATCCACGCGTTTCGTCGCCGGCCGGCGGCTCGATCTTGATGACATCGGCGCCATGGTCCGCCAGCAATTGGGTGCAATAGGGGCCGCCCAGCACGCGCGACAGGTCGATGACCCGGCAGCCCGCCAGCGCGCCGGCCGTCAATGTGGAAACAGGCATATACCGCTCTCCTTCAGTCCAGCGACACGCCGGCGTCCCGGATGACGGCGCGCCACTTCGGCACCTGCTCGCCAATGAAGTCGGCCAGGCCCTGCGGTGTCTGATCCTGCGCGGGCACGATGCCTTGCTTGTGCAGCGCCTCTTTAATCGATGGATTGGCCAGGGCTGCGACGAACGCGCGGTTGAGTTGCGCCACGATTTCGTCGGGCGTGCCGCGCGGCGCGACAATGCCGAAGAACACGCTGACGTCGTAGCCGTCGAGGCCCTGTTCGGCCAGGGTGGGCAGCTGCGGCAGGGCATCCGAGCGCTGTGCGCTGGCCAGGCCTATGGCGCGCAGCGAGCCGGCCTGCACGTGCGGCAGGGCGGTGAGAATGTCGGTGAATGACATGGATACCTGCCCTCCCAGCAGGTCGTTCAGGGCCGGCCCGGTGCCCTTGTAGGGCACATGCAGAATCTGCGTGCCCGCCATCTTGTTGAACAGGATGCCCGCCAGGTGCGACGATGCGCCGTTGCCTGATGACGCGTAGCTGAGCTTGTCCGGATTCTCTTTTGCATAGGCGATCAGCTCGTCCATGTCGCGTGCGGGGACCGACGGGTGCACAACCAGGATATTGGGCAGGTGCCCGATGCGCACGACCGGCGCATAACTTTTCTGCGGATCGTATTGCTGGTTCTTGTACAGGCTGACATTGATAGCCAGCGGCCCGGATGTGCCGAACAGAATGGTGTAGCCATCAGGCTTGGCATGGGCTACGTATTCGGCGCCGATATTGCCGCCGGCGCCGCCCCGGTTTTCGACGACGACGGTTTGCCCCAGCTGGTCTTTCAAGGCATCGGCCAGCCGGCGGGCCAGCGCGTCGGTGGGGCCGCCGGGGGGAAACGGCACGACCAGCGCCACGGGCCGGTCGGGATAGGTTGGTGCGGCCGTCGACGGCAGGTGGCACAGTGCGGCGGCGCTGGCCAGGGCCAGGCAGAACAGGCGGCGGTGCATGATGGTCTCTCCAGGTTGGCGGGGTGCGCTCTCGCCCGTGGTGCGGGTCGGAGCACGTTGTTGTAGATGGCCGGCGCGCGGCCGGCCCTCGGGCGTCGCGCCGGCCTACAGTGCGTAGGTCAGCACGGCGCGGCAATCGTCGTCTTCGTCGGCCGGCACCTCGCAGGGGTCGCGCGGCATCAGCCGGTGCCGCAACACCAGATCGGCCAGCGTGGCGCGGCTGGCCAGGCCGGGCGCGCCCGCCTCGCGCCGCAAGGCGGCGACCGACAGCGCGTGGTACAGGCCCGATGCAGCCTGGCGCGCCAGATCGGGGCGGTCCTGCAACGCGGCATGGCCGGCCAGCGCGAATGCGCCATCGAATGCACGCGACTGCGCATCGGCCAGCGCGGGGTCGCACGGCGCCCCCTCGCGCAGCAGGCTTTCCGTGTGCCGGCGCAGCGCCTGCAGCGCTTCGGTCTTCTTGATCGCGCGCAGCACGTCTAGCGCGACGATATTGCTGGTGCCTTCCCAGATCGAACCCAGGTGCGCGTCGCGCACCAGGCGCGCTTCGACGAATTCTTCGATGTATCCGCATCCGCCACGCACCTCCATGGCGTCGCCCGTGACCTTGCGCGCGTCGCGGCAGGCGCGAAACTTGATCAGCGGCGTCATGATGCGGGCCAGCACGGCGGCATCGGCATCTTGTTCGGCGCGGGCCAGCGCCGCAGCGGTCTGGTACATGACGCTGCGTGCCTGCTCGGCCCAGACGATCATCTTGGCCAGTTGCCGGCGCATCAGCGGCATGTCGACCAGGCGCTGGCCGAAGGCGCGACGATGCTGCGCGAAGTACACGGCCTCTGTCGCCGCGCGCCGCATCAAGCCGGCGGCGCGCATGCCGTTGGATAGCCGCGAATTGTTGATCATGTCGGCCATCTGCTGGAACCCTTTGCCACGCTCGCCCACCAGCCAGGCTTGTGCGCCCTCCAGCCGGATTTCGCCGCTGGCCATCGAGCGCGTGCCCAGCTTGTTCTTCAGGCGCAGAATGCGATAGGCGTTGTGCGTGCCGTCGGGCAAGTCGCGCGGCAGCAAGAACAGCGACACGCCCCCGAGGCCGGGCACGTCTTCGCTGCGGGCCAGGACCATGGCGTAGCCCGCGTCGGGATTCGAGCAGAACCACTTATCGCCGTACAGGCGCCACGTGCCGTCGTCATCCTGCTCGGCGCGGGTGGCTGTCGCGCTGACGTCTGAGCCCGCGCCTTGTTCGGTCATGAACATCGCGCCCTGGCGCAGTGTGTCCAGGTCTTGGGCAATCACGTCGGGCAACACGCGTTCGACCAGTGCACGGTCGCCATAACGGCGCAGGGTGCGCGCCAGCGAGTCGGTCATGCTGACCGGGCAGCACAGGCCGAACTCGGCCTGCACGAACACATGGCTCAGCGCGTACTTGGCGGCCGGCGGCATCGCTTCCGGCCAGCCCAGCACGCCGCCGCGATGCGAAAGCGCCGCCAATCCGAACTCTTCATATGCAAGGCGCTCCAGCTCGACATACGCAGGGTGTTTGTCAATGCGGGACTCATCCTGGCCGGCGCGCGTGCGCACCGACAGAGTAGGCGGATTCTGGTCGGCCACGGCGGCCAGTTCGTCGATCGGGCCGCCGGCCAGCGCGCCCAGCCGCTCCAGGTGGGGCAACAGGTGCTTGTACAGCGCCGGCGGCAGGTACAGGGCGCACAGCGGAGCCGCATAAGGATCGGCGCAGAACAGGTTCAGGCCCCGGGAGTCGGGCACATCCTGCAGGATGGCGGAGGATTCTGGCATGGCGGGCTCGGGCAAACATTCGAAGCGCCATGGTCACGCAGGTTATCTATCTATACAAATACTGATTTTATGGTCAACAATACATATTAAATATCAATGGCCTGGCATGCGGCACTCAAATGGATCTTGAACCCCGACTGCTGCGGTATTTCATCGCGGTGGCTGAAGAACGCCATTTCAGCCGCGCCGCGGCGCGCCTGCATTTGTCGCAGCCGCCGCTGAGCTACGCCATCCGCCAATTGGAAAGCACGCTGGGCGTAAGACTGTTCGAGCGCACCAGCCGGCACGTGGCCCTGACGGACGCGGGGCATGTGCTTTATCGCGAAGCCCAGGCGCTGCTGCGCCAGTCCGAAGCCATCGGTACGCTGGTGCAGCGCGTGAACGCCGGGTTGCGCGGACGCCTGCGCATCGGTTTTGTGGGGTCGATGTTGTATCGCGGCATGCCCGACCTTCTGGCCGCGATGCGGGCGGCGCTGCCGGATGTAGAGCATGTGCTGACTGAACTGAATTCGCACGACCAGATCGAGGCCGTACGGCGTGGCGAACAAGACCTGGGCTTTATCCACGCCAATCCCGCGCCGCCCGAGGTCTGCACGCTGGACCTGGTGGCGGAACCCTTTGTACTGTGCGTGCCCGCGGCGCATCCGTTGGCGAAGCGCCAGCGTGTCCGCCTGGCGGCGTTGGCAGGCGAGGACTTCATCTTTTTCGCGCGCGCGGCCTCGCCCAGCTACTACGAGACGGTGCTGTCGCTGTGCGTTACGGCCGGCTTCCACCCGGCCGTGCGCCACGAAGTGCGCCATTGGCTGAGCGTGGCCGCGCTGGTGTCGCAGGGCCTGGGCGTTTCCATTGTGCCGGCCTGCCTGGCGCGCAGCCGGCTGGCCGGCACGCGATTCATCGCGTTCGACCATGAAGCGCGTTCGGTCAGCCAGGCCATCTGGTCCGCGCAGGCGGCATCGCCCCTGCTGCAGCGCGCGGTGGAGCTCATGCGCCGCCACTATGGGCTAGTGACGGCAGGGGACTGAACTGCCCGCGCGGGTGCTTCGCGAAAGCGATGCTGCGGCGCAGGATGAAAAGTCGTTGACAGGGGGCGCCTCTTTGTTCGAGTATTTGTCCAGACAAACTAACAAACTAGACAAAGGAGGCAATATGGAGGTCATGGCCGTCGGGCCCAAGCGGTATCGCTTCAGTTTCGGCCGCTATCTGGAAGAGTTCGAGGTGGGCGCGGTGTACGAGCACCGGCCCGGCCGCACGCTTACGGACGCCGACAACATCCAGTTCTCGTTGATGACGATGAACTTTCATCCCATGCATTGCGATGCCGCCTACGCCGGCAAAAGCGAATTCGGCAAGCTGCTGGTCAACAGCGGGCTGACGCTGGCCGTGGTGCTGGGCATGACGGTGGCCGATGTCAGCGGCAAGGCGATCGCCAACCTGGGGTGGAAAGAAATCAACCTGACCGCGCCCGTTTTCGCGGGCGACACGCTGTACGCCGAGTCCGAAGTGCTCGAGCTGCGGGAATCGCGCAGCCGGCCCACGCAGGGCATCGTCACGACCCGCACCCGCGCCTTCAACCAGGACGGCGTGGAGGTCATGAACTTCATCCGTTACAGCCTGGTGCCCAAGCGCGGGCACGGCGTGGGCGACCAATAAGCATTACATGCCCGTTTGTGCGCGGGCGCCGCCCGCGTTGCATTGCAGTACTCACCAGAGGAGGTATTGCCATGTCGTATTCATTGTTGCGCCGTGCGGCGCTGCTGTTTGCGCTGCTGTCGCCATTGAGTTCTTACGCAGTCGAGATGGTGTTGACGTCGGAAGTCGCGGCGTCGCACTGGAAAACCAAGTACATGAACGAGTTTGCGCAGGACGTTGCCAAGCGCACGAACGGCGCGGTGCAGGTCAAGGTGTTCCCGGCCTCGCAGCTATACAACGACCAGGATGGCCTGGCCGCCATCGGCACGGGCGCCGTGCACATGGTGTGGCCGGTGTCGGTGCGGCTCGAGACGCTGGATGCCGGGCTGGGCTACGTGAACCTGCCGTTCGGCCTGTCGGACAAGCTGATGGAGAACCAATGCTTTGCCAGCGGCCTGACGGAACTGATATCCGACCGCCTGAAATCGCGCCAGCTCCAGGTGCTGGGGCTGCTGCGCACCGCCGACCTGTTCTTTATTTTTCGCGACCGCGACGTGAAGTCGCTGGCCGACATGCAGGGCGCCAAGCTGCGCGTGACTGGCGGCCGCATCTTCCTGGACATGGTGCGCAGCTTCGATGCAAGCCCCGTGTCGATGGCCGCGTCGGAAATGAGCACTGCGCTGGCCCAGGGCGCGATCGACGGCGTGCTGACGTCGCCGGCCGGCTGGGCCGAGATGATAGGCAAGACCGGCAAGTACGCGTTTCATGTGCCGGGCATGTCATTGGCCACCTATGCCGTCGTGGTGGACCGCAACTGGATGGACGCGTTGCCTGCCGACCAGCGCCAGGCCGTGGTCGACAGCCTGAACGACATTATCAAGCGCCAGTGGGATGAAGCGCGCGCCGCCGATGCCAAGGCTGTAAAGCAGATGGAAGCGCAGGGCTCGGTGTATCGCGTCGCGGACGATGCCGCCGCGGCGGAATGGAAAGCTCGCGCCGACATCGCGAAGAAGGTCTATACCGACAAGTACGGCGACGTGGTCAAGCAGGTCGACGCCATCGCGCAACGCTGCGGAGTCTGACATGGACGCTCTGATCCAGTCGGCGCGCGACTGGTCCGGGGCCCGCGGCCTGCCGCTGGACGGGGATGATCTGCCCGATCTTGCCATGGCCGTGGCCGGGCTGGCCGCGACGCTGCAAGAAGAAGCGGCGCAGCTGGCCATGACAGAAGTGGCGGCGCCGTTCGGGCAGGTGTTGTGCAGCCTGGCTCCCGAACCATGGCCGGACGCGCCCGCGCCGGCCGATGCGCCGGCCCGGCGCGGCAGCGAAGCATGGGTGCGCGACTGCCTGGCGCAGATCGAGCGCAGCGCACCCGGTCGGCTGGCGTGGGTGGATATCGATGCCGACGCCGCGCTGGCCCAAGCCCGCCAGCGCGATGAAGAATACCGGCAGGGCGGGCCATGCGGGCCGCTGCATGGCATGCCGGTGGGCATCAAGGACATGTTCGACCGCAAAGGGCGCGTGGCAGGCTGGGGCACCCGCCTGCGCGATGGCAGCGCGCCGGCCGGCGCCGATTCCGCGGTGGTGGCGCGGCTGCGCGCCGCCGGCGCCGTCGTGCTGGGCGCGCAGCACATGGCCGAGTTCGCCATGTCGCCCACCGGCTGGAATGCGACCCTGGGGCCCGGCCGCAATCCCTGGGACATAGACCGCGTATCGGGTGGCAGCTCCAGCGGGGCCGCGATGTCGGTTGCGGCGGGGCATGTGCCTTTGGCGATAGGCTCGGACACGGGCGGATCGGTGCGCCTGCCTGCGTCCTTGTGCGGCCTTACCGGCCTGAAACCCACCCAGCATCGCATCAGCGTGGCGGGCGCCATGCCGCTGTCGCCCAGCCTGGACTGCATCGGACCGCTGGCGTGGTCTGCCGAGCTGTGCGGCCATGCGTACCGCGCGCTGGCCGGCGCCGATGCGGCCGACCTTTCGTGCGTGGACGCGCCGGCCACCCTGGGCGATGCGCCCCGCGCCTTGCGCGTGGCCGTGCCGCGCTGGCGCGACGATGACCTCATGTCCGCCGACATGCGGCGGGCCCTGGACGAGGCGGTGCGCGCGCTGCGCGACGCGGGGGTCGAGTGCCATCCCGTGGCTTCTCCGTACCCGCTGCTGCAGCGGGCCGGGCAACTGGCTTCGATCGTGCTGGCGGTGGAAGCCGCCGCCATGCACCGGCGCTGGCTGCACGAGCACGGCGACGATTACGGGCACCAGGTGCGCCGCCGCATCGCGCGCGGCCTGCTGGTGTCGGGAGCGGACTACTGCAATGCCCTGCGCCTGCGCGAGCCCTTCCTGCGGCATTACCTGGATGCCGTACAGGGCGGGGCCGATGCCCTGCTGCTGCCGTGCACGCCCGATGTCGCGCCAAGGGTCGACGACACGCACGGGTCCGACCAGGCTCGCCTGGAACGCGAATTCGCGCTCTTGTCCTCGTGGACACGCGGCATCAACTACCTGGGCCTGCCGGTGCTGACCCTGCCGGCGGGCGCCGGCGCCGGCGGCCTGCCGCTGGGCATGCAGCTGGTGGGCCCGCCCTTGGGCGAGGACAGGGTGCTGGCGCTGGGCAGGCTGTTCCAGCGCACGACGACATGGCATGCGCGCCGTCCGGCGCCCGGCATGCAAACAGGCGGATCAACCGCCGCGACGGAGGCGACATGAAGACGATCTGGAGCAAGGCGGCGCCCTGGTGCGCCGCCCTGGCGATCTGCTGGGGTGGCGCGGCCGGGGCCGCAGAAATGATCATCACCAGCGAAATTCCGCTGGCCACCAACCCCAGCCCGTATATCGAGCAGTTCATTGCCGAGGTTGACAAGCGCACCGACGGCGCAGTCAAGGGCAAGTACTTTCCGGCTTCGCAGCTGTACAACGACCGCGACGGCCTGGCCGCGCTGGGCACCGGCGCCGTCCACATGGTGTGGCCGGTTTCGTCGCGCCTGGAGCAGTTCGACGCGCGCGTGGGCGTGGCCAGCCTGCCGTTCGCGCTGACCACCGAAGAAATGACCAATGCGTGTTTCGCCGAGGGCTTCACGCGCATGATCTCGGGCTATCTGGAGCCGCGCGGCATGCAGGTGCTGGGCTTTCTGCGCACGGCCGACCTGATCTTCCTGATGAAAGACCGCGACATCCGCCAGGTTGACGACCTGAAAGGGCAGAAGGTCAGGGTGATAGGCGGGCAGATCATGCTGGATGCCATGCGTTCGGTGCAGGCCAGCCCCATCTCGATGGCGGCGTCCGAAATGTCTGCCGCGCTGTCGCAGGGAGCCATCGATGGCGCCATGACCTCGCCCGCAGGATGGGTAGACGTGCTGGGCAACACGGCGCGCTATGCCACGCTGGCTCCCGGCATGGGCCTGGCGACCTCGGCCGTGACAGTGGACAAGATGTGGCTCGATGGCTTGCCGGGCGACCAGCGCAAGATCATCCAGGACGTGCTGGCCGAGATTATCGCGCGGCAGTGGCAGGAAACCGTCGCCAAAGACCGCCAGCTGATCGACAAGATGGTGGCGCAGGGCGGCCATTACCGCGTCATGGAGCCGGCCGAAGTCGACAAGCTGAAGGCGCGCTTCGTGGCGGCGGGCGAGGGCTTCCGCAGCAAGCATGCCGATGCCATCGTGCAGCTGGAGAAGATCCGAAAGGAGTGCGTCAATGATGGCAAGTGACCTGAATTCGGCTTCTATACCCGCGGCGCCCGCCGCGGCGCGCGTGGCGCCCGTGTTCGGCCGGCTGGGCTGGATATCGCGCCTGGTGCTGGCGTTGGCCACCGCCCTGGCGCTGGGCGCCACGGGCATCATGATCCTGGAAGGCTTCAGCCGGTATGTGCTGGATGTCAGCTATTTCTGGGCCGAAGAATCCGTGCGTTTCCTGATGGTGTGGGCGTTTTTCCTGACACTGGGCATCGCGGGTTTTCGCCACTGCCATATTCGCACCGAACTGCTGGTGCAGCGGCTGCCGCCGCCCGTGCAGCGCGCGGTCTGGCTGCTGACCAGCCTGGCGGGCATGGCGTTCGCCTTCATCCTGGCGTATTCGTCCATTCCCCAGGTGCAACGGTTCTACACCATGGGCATGGTGTCCGAGTCATCGCTCGAACTGCCGATGTGGCTGTTGTTTCTGGCCATGCCGGTGGGCGGCCTTGCGCTGTTCGTGTATTACGCGTGCGCCGCCTGGTATGCCTGGCGCTGGGGCGATCCGTTCGTGCCCGAGGCTGCAGAAGACGAGCCCGATGCTGGCGTCGTGGCCGCCATCTCTGGCAAGGAGCCGCTGCTATGACACTGGGACTTTCGGTTTTGGGCCTGCTGGTGCTGCTGGCCCTGGGCGCGCACGTGGGCACGGCCATGGGCCTGATGTCCAGCGCCATGGTGATGTCGGTGGACGGCGTGCCCCTGACCGTCGTGGCGCAGACCGCATTCAAGTCCATCAACAGCTACCCGCTGATGGCCATACCGATGTTCGTGCTGATGGGCAACCTGATGATGCGCGGCAACATCGTGGCGCTGATGATCGAGCTGATCGGCAGCGTGGTGCGCTGCGTGCGCGGCGGCCTGGCGCTGACGGTGATGCTGGCCTGCGTGTTCTTCGCGGCGGTATCCGGGTCCAGCGTGGGGTCGGCAGCCGCCATCGGCGCGGCCACGGTCGATGGCCTGAAGCGCGAGAATTACCCGCCGCGCTTCTCGGCGGCCCTGGTGGCGGTGGGCGGCACGCTGGGGCTGATGATTCCGCCTTCGCTGGGTTTCATCCTGATCGGCTCCATCGTGGGCCTGCCCGTGGACCGGCTGTTCGTGGCCGGCATCGTGCCCGGCCTGATGGAAGCCGCGCTGCTGTTGCTGACCACGGCCTGGCTGACGCGGCGGGGCGGCTACGGCGCCACCACGGTCAAGCCGGATTTCGCCGGCTTCGTGAAGCGTCTGCCGCGCGCCTCGGGCGCGCTGTCGATGCCCGTGCTGGTGCTGGGCAGCATCTACCTGGGCATTTTCACCCCCACCGAAGTGTCGGCCGTGGCCGCCGGCTATGCGGCGCTGCTGTGCGTCGTGGTGTACCGGACCATGAACTGGCGCACGGTCTGGCAGGTGTCGCAGGAATCCATCCTGCAATCCACCATGATCTTCATGGTGGTCATGGGAGGCAGCCTGATCGGCTTCATCCTGGCGCGCATGGGCGTATCGGCGTCGCTGATCGGCTTCATGGAACGCATGGACATGTCGGCCTGGCAGTTCCTGCTGCTGGCCAACGCGGTGCTGCTGTTGCTGGGCATGTTCCTCGATGGCGTGGCGATGATCGTGCTGACGGCGCCCTTGCTGTTTCCCATGGCCACGCACCTGGGCGTTGACCCGGTTCACTTTGCCGTGATCATGGTCGCCAATGTCGAGATCGCGACGCTTACGCCGCCCATCGGCCTGAACTTGTTCGTCATGAGCGGCATCGCGCGCATTCCGGTCGAGCAGGTGGCGCGCGGCGTGGTGCCGTTCTATGTCACCCGCCTGGTGTCGCTGGCGTTGATTACCTTTGTGCCCGCGTTGTCGCTGGTGCTGCTGGATTGATAGGGAGGACCTGCAATGAAAGACCACGCTGAGGCGCCGGCCACGCTGGCGCTGTCCGAAACACTGGCGCGCTACGCCGCCGGCTTTGAGGCCGCTGCCATTCCCGCGTCGGCGCGCGAACGTGCCCGCCTGTTGATGCTGGATTCCATCGGCATTGCGCTGGCCTCGCACGGTTATGAGTTTTCGCGACGCGCGCTGGCTGCCATCGGCGAACTGGACGGCGGCGGCGACAGCGTCGTGATAGGGTCGTCCCGGCGCATGGATCCGCGCAATGCGGCGCTGGCAAACGGCGTGTTGATCCACGGCCTGGACTACGACGATACGCACGCGCGCGGGGTGATCCATGCCACGGCGTCGGTCCTGCCCGCCGTGCTGGCCGTGGCCGCGCGCGATGACCGTTCCGGCGCCGACATGCTGGCCGCCTATGTGCTGGGCATGGAAGTCGCCACGCGCCTGGGCGCCGTGGCCAAGGGGGGGTTTCACCAGGTGGGGTTTCATCCCACCGGACTGATCGGCGCCTTCGGCTGCACGCTGGCGGCCGGCTGGCTGCTGGGGCTGGATGCGCAGCAGCTGGTGGATGCCCAGGGCATCGCGCTTTCCACGGCCTCGGGCAGTCTGGAATTCCTGAATGATGGCGCCTGGAACAAGCGCATGCATCCCGGCTGGGCGGCGTGCGCGGGCATCACGTCCGCCACCTTCGGCAAGCATCGCTACACCGGCACGCGGCTGGCCTACGAAGGCCGCTTCGGACTGTACGCCAGCCACCTGGGCGCGCTCGATTACGACCTGGGCCTGGCCATGGCAGGGCTGGGCACACAGTGGGAAGTCGAACGCGTGTCGGTCAAGCCGCTGCCGGCCTGCCACTTTACGCATGCCGCGGTCGACGCGGCCGCGCGCCTGCATGCGCAGGGCGTGCGGCCGGAGCAAGTGCGCCGCATCACCGTGCTGGTGCCCGCCGAAGTCGTCAAGACGGTGTGCGAGCCGGAGGCCTCCAAGCGCAAGCCGGCCAACAGCTACGAGGCGCAGTTCAGTATTCCCTATCTGGTGGCCACCGCCTTGTGCAAAGGCCGATTGACGCTGGACGACCTGGAAGAGGCCGCGCTGCGCGACCCGGCGGTGCTGGGGCTGTGCGCCCTGACGGATTATCGCCACGACCCCGACAGCGACTTCCCGCTGCATTACGGCGGCGAAGTCATCGTCGAGCTGCAGGACGGTCGCACGCTGCGCGAGCGCGAGGCGGTCAACCGCGGCGCCGAAGACCGGCCGCTTGGCGCTGACGACATACGCGCCAAGTTCCACGACAACGCGCGCCGCCAGGTGTCCGCCGAGCGCGCCGCCGCGATCGAGGCGTGCGTGCTGGGGCTGGAGCAGGGGTCGGCGCGCGCGCTGGCCCAGGGCCTGGCGCAGGCATGAGCGAGATATTCACATGGAGACCGGCATGAACTCACATGACGAAAGCCAGGAACGCCTGATCCTGGATATGGTGGGCCGCTTCCTCGAACAGGAAGTCCGCCCGCACGTCTGGCAATTCGAGCACGACGATGTGTACCCCGTGGAAATCGTCGAAAAAATGAAGGAAATGGGCCTGTTCGGCTGCCTGATCGCGCCCGAGTACGGCGGCCTGGGCCTGTCCACGGTGACCTACGCCCGGATCATCGAGCGCATCTCCGAGGAATGGATGTCGCTGTCGGGCATCCTGAATTCGCACCTGATCATGGCCATGTGCGTACAGCGCAATGGCACCGAAGCGCAGAAGCAGGCCTTCCTGCCGCGCTTTGCCACCGGCGAGCTGCGCGGCGGCATCGGCCTGACCGAACCCGATTGCGGCACCGACCTGCAGGCGATCCGCACGGTGGCGCGCCGCGAGGGCGATGACTACGTGGTCAACGGCAGCAAGATGTGGATCACCAATGGCTATCACGGCAACTGCTTCGCGCTGCTGGTCAAGACCGACCCGCAGGCCGAGCCGCGCCACAAGGGCATGAGCCTGTTCATCGCCGAAAAAGGCCCGGGGTTCACGGTCAGCCGCCAGCTGGAAAAGCTGGGCTACAAGGGCATTGATTCCACCGAACTGGTGTTCGAAAACTACCGCATTCCGGCCGACCGCCTGATCGGCGGCGCCGAAGGCCGCGGACTGCAGATGGTGCTCAACGGCCTGGAGCTTGGCCGCATCAACGTGGCCGCGCGGGGCGTGGGCGTGGCGCAGGCCGCGCTGCGCGAAGCGGTGAAGTACGCCCAGCAGCGCAAGACATTCGGCAAGCCCATCTGCGAACACCAGGCCATCCAGACCAAGCTGGGCGACATGGCCACGCGCACCGATGCCTCGCGCCTGCTGACGTTGCGCGCGGCCGAAGCCTACGACCGCGGCGAACGTTGCGACATGGAAGCCGGCATGGCCAAGCTGTTCGCCACCGAAACCGCTGTCGAGAACAGCCTGGAAGCCATGCGCATCCACGGCGGCTATGGATATTCCAAGGAATATCTTGTCGAGCGCTTCTATCGCGACGCGCCGCTCCTGGTAATAGGGGAAGGCACCAACGAAATGCAGCGCATCATCATCGCCCGGCAACTGGTGCAAAGGAACCCCATATGACCCTGCCGTTGAACGGATTGCGCATCGTCTCGGTAGAGCAGTACGGCGCCGGGCCCTTCGGCACGCAGCACCTCGCCGACCTGGGCGCCGAAGTCATCAAGATCGAAAACCCGCGCGATGGCGGCGATGTGGGCCGTGCCGTGGGCCCGCATTACTTCGGCCCGGGCGACAGCCACTTCTACCAGGCTTTCAATCGCAACAAGAAGAGCGTCACGCTGGACCTGAAGCACCCCGAAGGCCGGCAGGTGCTGCACGACCTGTGCAGGCGCGCCGATGCGGTGTTCAACAACCTGCGCGGCGACTTGCCGGGCAAGCTGGGGCTGACCTACGACACCCTGCGCGAGGTGCGGCGCGACATCGTGTGCGTGCACCTGTCGGCCTACGGACGCGACGGCGAGCGCGCGGGCTGGCCGGGCTACGACTATCTGATGCAGGCCGAGGCCGGCTATCTGTCGCTGACAGGCGAGCCCGACGGGCCGCCCGCCCGTTTCGGCCTGTCCATCATCGACTTGATGACGGGCACCACCGCCGCGCTGGGGCTGGTGTCGGCCGTGCTGGGCGCGCGCCAGAGCGGCGTGGGGCGCGACGTGGACGTCAGCCTGTTCGACGTGGCCCTGCACAACCTCTGCTACGTGGCCACCTGGTACCTGAATGGCGGCCACCAGACCGGCCGCGCGCCACGGTCGGGGCACCCGTCGCTGGTGCCCAGCCAGCTGTACCGCACGGCCGACAGCTGGATCTTCGTGATGTGCAACAAGGAAAAATTCTGGCCGTTGCTGGCAACGGCCATGGACCATCCCGAATGGGCCGAAAACCCCGACTACCGCACGTTTGCCGACCGCCTGCGCAACCGCGAGCGTTTCAACGAGGAGCTCGAGGCGGTGTTCACGACCCGATCCACCGCCGACTGGATGGAGCGATTCGCCGGGAAGGTGCCCGCCGCGCCGGTTTATGATGTGGCCCAGGCGTTGGACAACCCCTTCGTGCATGCGCGCGGTTGCCTGCTTGATGCGTACGATGCCCAGGGCCAGGCCGTGACAAGCGTGGCCCCGCCCATTCGCTGTCCCGGCGAAGCGCCACTGGCGCGCGCCGCGCCGGCCATGGGCGCCGATACCGATGAATTGCTGGCGCAGGCGGGCTACGATGCCGGCCAGATCGCCCGACTGAGGAAAAGCGCAGTTCTATGACTGTAAAGATCGAAGCGCCCGGCGGCCGGCCTCGCTATCTTCAGCTGGCCACCACGCTGGTCCACGAGATACGGACGGGCCGGTACCCGGTGGGCGGCCTGCTGCCCACCGAGTTCGAATTGTGCGACCAGTTCGGAGTGTCGCGCTTTACCGTGCGCGAAGCGGTCAAGCAACTGGTGCAGATGGGCATGGTGACCCGCCAGCCGGGAGTGGGAAGCCGTGTGCTGGCCGCGGCGCCCGTTACCCAATATACGCAGACCATGTCGGGCATCACCGACCTGCGGCAGTATGCCTACGAGACCTCGCTGGAAATCGAAGGCCAGGCGCTGCTGGAAGTGCAGGGCGAACTGGCCGATACCCTTGATGCCTCGCCCGGAGAAACCTGGCTGCACGTCTGGGGCTTGCGCTATACCGAAGCGCACGACGCGCCCATCTGCATGACCGACGCGTACGTCGCGCCGGCATTCCGCTCCGTATCCGGGCTGAGCGGGCGCATGACGCGCGCGCTGTATGCCGTGCTCGAAGAGCAATTCGACCTGCAGATCAAGACCGTGCACCAGGACATCCGTGCCGTGGTGCTGGACAAGGCCGCCGCGCGGCGCCTGGATGCCAAGCCGGGCTCGGCGGGCCTGCGGCTGGAACGCCGCTACCTGGATGCGCGCGACGAGCTGGTCGAGCTGGCGATCAGCGTGCACCCCGCCGATCGCTTCACGTATCGCGAGTCCTTCCGGCGCGACTGGCAGGTGTCGATGTGAAGCTGGGTGGGGCGGGTGTCCTGGTCATTACCCTGGCCATCCAGTCGCTGGTGGCGGCGGCCGCGCTGGTGGTGCCGGTGCTGGCGCCGGTGCTCAGCGAGGCAGCCGGCGTGGGCGCCGAGCTGGTGGGCGTGTATGTGGCGCTGGTCTACGTGGGCGCCATGGCGGGCAGCCTGAGCGCCGGCAGCTGGGTGGCGCGGCTGGGCGCGATGCGCGCCAGCCAATGGGGGCTGGGCCTGTGCGCCGCCGGCCTGCTGTGCAGCCTGTCGGGCCAGGTGTGGCTGCTGGCCGTGGGCGCCGTCTTGCTGGGCCTGGGCTATGGGCCCATTACGCCGGCCAGCTCGCATTTGCTCATCCGCACGACGCCATCGCACCGCATGTCGTTTGTGTTTTCCATCAAGCAGACCGGTGTGCCGCTGGGCGGCGTGCTGGCAGGGCTGCTTGCGCCCAAGATGGAAATCGCCATGGGGTGGCGCGGCACGCTGCTGGCCACGGCGCTGGCGTGCCTGGCGTGCGCCGCGCTGGCGCAGCTGGTGCGGGCCGGGCTGGACGCAGACAGGCGTCCGGGCCGCAGCGCCGGGCTGGGTGACCTGGCCGCGCCGCTGGCGCTGATTTTCTCGCGGCGTCCGCTGGCGTTGCTGGCCGGCGTGTCCCTGTGCTTTTCTGCCGTGCAGTGGTCGTACAGCGCGTATGTGGTCACCTACCTGCACGACAGCCTGGCCTACACCCTGGTGGCAGCCGGGATGATGCTGTCTGTGGGCCAGGTGGCCGGCGTGGCCGGGCGCCTGCTATGGGGCTGGTGCGCCGATCGTTACCTGGGCCCCGTCATGATGCTTGCGGCGCTGGCCCTGATGATGGCGTTCGGCATATTGGCGCTGGTCTTGCTGCCCGCGGGCGCGCCCGTGCCCGTGGTTGCGCTGGCGCTGGTGGTGCTGGGCGCGGCGGCGGTGGGCTGGAACGGCGTATACCTGGCCGAAGTCGCGCGGCAGGCGCCGCCCGGCAAGGCCAGCCTGGCCACTGGCGGCGCGCTTACGTGCACCTTCCTGGGCGTGGTGCTGGGGCCGCCGCTGTTCGGCGCCATCGCCGCGCTGCTGGGCGGCTATCGCCCGGCCTTTGTGCTGATCGTGATTCCGGCGCTGGTGTTCGGCCTGTTGCTGGCCACGCAGCGCCGCCATTTTGCCGCACCGGAGCCCGCCGATCATGCATCGTCTGCGTAGCCTGCTGTTCGTTCCCGGCGATCGCGCCGATCGCTATGCCAAGGCTGCCTCAATGGGCGCCGACGCCATCATCCTGGACCTGGAAGACGCCGTGCTGCCCGATGCCAAGCCGGCCGCGCGCGACGCCGTGGCCGGCTGGATCCACCAGACGCGCCACTCCGCCATCGTCCGCGTCAACAGCGCCGCAACGCCCTGGTTTGAAGACGATCTGCGCGCGCTGGCGCGGGCGGGCTGCCGGGCTGTCATGGTGCCCAAGGCCGAGTCCCCTGATGTGCTGCGCCGCGCGCGTACCATCGTCGGCCACGACGCGGCGCTGTTTCCCCTGATCGAAACCGCCCAGGGCGCGGAATGCGCGCGCGAGCTTGCGCGCCAGCCCGGCGTGGCGCGGCTGGTGTTCGGCAGCGTGGACTATGCACGCGACACAGGCATCCAGGACGAGCAGGGCTGGCTGCCGGCGCGCATCGGCCTGGTGTTGGCCTCGCGCCTGGCGGGGCTGGCCGCTCCTATCGACGGCACGACGCTGCAGTGGCACGACGAGCCGGCCGTCCGTGCCGCGGCGGCGGCGTCGCGCCGCCTGGGGTTCGGCGGGCAGCTGTGCATCCATCCGCGCCAGGTCGAGCCCGTGAACCAGGGGTTCATGCCAACGGACGATGAACTGGCCTGGGCGCGCCGCGTGGTGCAGGCGGTGGCCTCGGGCGCGCATGGCGCCATCACCGTCGATGGCAAGCTGGTCGACAAGCCTCTGCACGATATTGCGCTGGCCTGGTTGCGGCAGGCGGGCTAGGCCGCGGTTGTTGTCAGTCCGATAGTCGTCCACTACACTGCCTGCACAGATCGTGAATCGCGACGCGCGCTTCTGAAGCGCCTGGCGCGTCGCATCGGCACGTGACCGCGGGAGGGCTGATTGAGCAAGTCGGCAACCGATAGGTACCTGGCCGCAGGCCCGATGATCAGGGCCGGCGACGCGCCGCCGTGTGCCTGCCGCATGGCCCCCACGCGGCGTATCCCCCACGAATTTCCCGTCGATATCCCCTTTGTCGCCCCGGCCGCGCAGGCCGGCGGCGTGTCGTTGCAACTGTCGTCGCACACCCGGCCTGCCGGCAGGCGCAGGCCCTCGCCGTGCCTGCGCAGTGCCCAGCGCTCCAGCCTTTTGTTCACGTCAACCGTTCGACGTCCGCGCCGCGCATGGCCGGCGCCGTCCCACTTGCCGCCTGACCTGAGGATAGATAATGAGCCACTTCCTAGACCGCCTGACGTACTTTCGCAGATCGCGGGACAAGTTCGCCGACGGGCATGGCATTACCACGGACGAGTCGCGCGATTGGGAAGACGCCTATCGCAAGCGGTGGTCGGCCGACAAGATCGTGCGCTCTACCCATGGCGTGAACTGCACCGGTTCCTGTTCCTGGAAAATCTACGTCAAGGGCGGGATCGTGACGTGGGAAACGCAGCAGACCGATTATCCCCGCACCCGTCCTGACCTTCCCAACCATGAGCCGCGCGGCTGCCCGCGCGGCGCCAGCTACAGCTGGTATCTGTATTCGGGCACGCGGGTCAAGTATCCGCTGGTGCGCGCCCGGCTCATCAGGCATTGGCGCGAAGCCCGCAAGACCCTGTCGCCGGTCGCGGCCTGGAAGTCCATCGTGCAGGACAGCGACAAGCGCCATGACTGGGTGTCCCGGCGCGGGCGCGGCGGCTTCGTGCGAGTGGGGTGGGACGAGGTCACCGAACTCATCGCGGCGGCCAACGCCTACACCATCAAAGAATACGGCCCCGACCGCATCGCCGGGTTTTCGCCGATTCCGGCGATGTCGATGATCTCTTACGCCGCGGGCAGCCGCTACCTGTCGCTGATAGGCGGCAACCTGCTGAGCTTCTACGACTGGTATTGCGACCTGCCGCCTTCGTCGCCGCAGACCTGGGGCGAGCAGACCGACGTTCCCGAGAGCGCCGATTGGTACAACGCCGCGTTCCTGCTGGTGTGGGGCTCGAACATCCCCATGACGCGCGCGCCCGATGCGCACTTTTATTCGGAAGTGCGCTATCGCGGCGCCAAGAGCGTGGTGATTGCCCCCGATTTCAACGAGGCGGCCAAGTTCTCGGACCTGTGGCTGCATCCCAAGCAGGGCACGGACGCCGCCCTGGCGCTTGCGCTGGGCCACGTGGTGCTGCGCGAGTTCCACATCGATCGCCAGGTCGATTACTTCGACGACTACACGCGCCGCTATACCGACTTTCCGTTGCTGGTGACCCTTGCCGAGCGCGATGGCCGCCTGGTTCCCGACCGCCTGCTGCGCGCCGCCGACCTGCCCGGCGCGCTGGGCGAAACCAATAATCCCGACTGGAAGACGGTTGCCTGCGACGAATTGTCTGGCGAACTGGTGGCGCCCCTGGGCTCGGCGGGTTTCCGCTGGGGCGAGCAGGGCAAGTGGAACCTCGAAAACAAGGACGGCGCGGGCCGCGAGGTGCGGCTGCGCAAATCGCTCGCCGGCCATGAAGATGCGATCGAGCCGGTGGCGTTTCCGTATTTTGGCGGCACGGCCCCGCATGATTTCGTGGCCACGGGGCATGGCGAGGTGCTGATGCGCAACGTGCCGGTAAAGAAAGTGGCCACCGTCGATGGCGGCAGCGTCATGGTGGCTACGGTGTTCGATCTGTTCTGCGCCAATTACGGGCTGGACCGCGGTTTCGGCGGCGGGAATGTCGCAACCGGCTACGACGAAGACGTGCCGTTCACGCCCGCCTGGGCCGAGAAGGTGACCGGCGTGCCGCGGCAGGCCATTATCCAGGTGGCGCGCGAATTCGCCTCTACGGCCGAGAAGACGCGCGGCCGCTCGATGGTGATCCTGGGGGCCGGCCTGAACCACTGGTACCACATGGACATGAGCTACCGCGGCATTATTTCGCTGCTGGTCATGTGCGGCTGCGTCGGCCAGTCGGGCGGGGGGTGGTCGCATTACGTCGGCCAGGAAAAACTGCGTCCGCAGACCGGCTGGCTGCCGCTGGCGTTTGCGCTGGACTGGTCGCGGCCCCCGCGCCACATGAACGGCACCAGTTTTTTCTACGCGCACACCGACCAGTGGCGCTACGAGACACTGAAGGTGTCGGAAATTCTGTCGCCGCTGGCGGATGCAGCCGATTGGCCGGGCACCATGATCGACTACAACGCCAAGGCCGAGCGCATGGGATGGCTGCCATCCGCGCCGCAATTGCAGGCCAACCCGCTGGACCTGGGGCGCCGCATCAAGGAAAGCGGCGCGGACCCGGCCGCCGTGGTGGCCGAAGGCATGCGCAACGGCGATATCAAGCCCGCCAGCCTGGATCCGGACCATCCCGTCAACTGGCCGCGCAATATGTTCTTCTGGCGATCCAACGTGCTGGGCGCGAGCGGCAAGGGGCACGAGTATTTTCTCAAGCACCTGGTGGGTTCGCTGCATGGCGTGGTGGGATCGGACAACGACCGCGAACGCATCAGCAAGCCGCAGGACGTGGCGTGGCGGGACGAGGCGCCCGTGGGCAAGCTGGACCTGATGGTGAACATCGACTTCCGCATGTCGACCACCAGCATTTATTCCGATGTGGTGCTGCCTACGGCAACCTGGTACGAAAAGCACGATCTCAATACATCGGACATGCACCCTTTCATCCACCCGCTGTCCGCCGCGGTAGACCCGGCCTGGGAGGCGCAGAGCGACTGGAACATCTTCCGCGCCATCGCCAGGCAGTTTTCCAGCGTGGCGCCGGAAGTGCTGGGCGTCGAGCACGATGTGGTGCTTACCCCCATCCAGCACGACACCCCGGGCGAACTGGCCCAGCCTTATGAACCCAAAGACTGGCTGAAGGGCGAATGCGAACCCGTGGCGGGCAAAACCATGCCCTCGGTGACTCTGGTGGAACGCAATTATCCCGAGACCTACGCGCGCTTTACCTCGATGGGGTCCCTGCTGGAAAAGCTGGGCAACGGCGGCAAGGGCATAGGCTGGGACACGCGGCATGAAGTCGAGCTCCTGGCGGACCTGAACGGCCGGGTGGCCGAGGGCCCGACGGCGGGCCGGCCCAGGATCGACACCGACATCGACGCCTGCGAGACCATCCTGATGCTGGCGCCCGAAACCAATGGAGAAGTGGCGCTGAAGGCCTGGGCCGCGCTGGGCAAGGTTACGGGACGCGACCACGGGCACCTGGCCGAAGGCAAGGAAGAAGAAAAAATCCGCTTTCGCGACATTGTTTCCCAGCCGCGCAAGATCATCTCGTCGCCTACCTGGTCAGGAATCGAGAGCGAAAAGGTCTGCTACAACGCCGGCTACACCAACGTGCACGAGCTCATTCCGTGGCGCACGCTGACCGGCCGCCAGTCGTTATATCAGGACCATCACTGGATCCGGGCGTTCGGCGAGGCGTTCGCGACCTGGCGCCCGCCCATCGACACCCGGACGGTGCAGCAGGTGGTCGGCAAGCTGCCCAACGGCAACCCGGAAATCCTGCTCAACATCCTGACGCCGCACCAGAAGTGGGGCATCCACTCCACGTATACCGAGAACCTGATCATGCTCAGCCTGAACCGCGGCGGGCCCACAGTGTGGATCAGTGAAGACGACGCGCGCGCCGCGGGCATCAGCGACAACGACTGGATAGAGGTGTTCAACGTCAACGGGGCCTTGACCGCCCGCGCGATCGTGTCGCAACGCATCATGCCGGGTTCGGCCATCATGTACCACGCCCAGGAAAAGCTGGTGAACACCGTGGGCTCGGAAATCACCGGGCAGCGCGGCGGCGTGCACAACTCGGTGACCCGCATCAACATGAAGCCCACGCACATGATAGGAGGCTATGCGCACCTGGCCTACGGCTTCAATTACTACGGCACGGTGGGGGCCAACCGCGACGAGTTCGTGGTGGTGCGCAAGATGAGCAAGGTGAACTGGTTCGACAAGCGCGCCGACGACGCGGCGGATGTCGAAGCCGGTACTGCCGATAGGGGCGTGGGAATCAAGGAGGCGGCAAAATGAAAGTGCGCGCGCAGATTGCAATGGTGCTGAACCTGGACAAGTGCATCGGCTGCCATACCTGTTCGATCACCTGTAAAAACGTCTGGACCAACCGCGAAGGCATGGAATATGTCTGGTTCAACAACGTTGAAACCAAGCCGGGCATCGGCTACCCCAAAGACTGGGAAAACCAGGACCGCTGGAAGGGCGGCTGGGTGCGCCGCAAGAACGGCAAGATCGTGCCCAGGCAGGGGGCCAAGTGGCGCATCCTGTCGAAAATCTTCGCGAATCCGCACCTGCCGGAAATCGACGACTTCTACGAGCCCTACACCTTCGAATACGAATGGCTGCAGGCCGCGCCCGAACTGCAGGCGCAGCCCACCGCGCGGCCGCGCTCGCTGGTCACGGGCGAGCTGCTCAACAAGATCGAATGGAGCGGCAACTGGGAAGACATGCTGGGTGGCGAGTTCGAAAAGCGCAGCCACGACTACAACTTCGAGGGCATCGAAAAAGAAATCTACGGGCAGTTCGAAAAGACCTTCATGATGTACCTGCCCAGGCTGTGCGAGCATTGCCTCAACCCGGCCTGCCTGGCGTCGTGTCCATCGGGGGCCATCTACAAGCGGGCCGAAGACGGCATCGTGCTCATCGACCAGGAAAAATGCCGCGGCTGGCGCATGTGCGTGTCCGGGTGCCCGTACAAGAAAATCTACTACAACTGGTCCAGCGGAAAATCCGAGAAGTGCATCTTCTGTTATCCGCGTATCGAAACCGGCCAGCCCACCGTCTGTTCCGAAACCTGCGTGGGCCGCATCCGCTACCTGGGGGTCGTGCTGTATGACGCCGACCGCATCGAACAGGCCGCGTCCGTCGAGAATCCGCACGATCTGTATCCGGCGCAGCTGGGCGTGTTCCTGGATCCCAACGATGTGCAGGTACAAGAGCAGGCGCGGCGCGACGGCGTGCCCGAACAATGGCTGGAGGCCGCGACGCGCTCGCCCGTGTACAAGATGGCCGTGGAATGGAAGGTGGCGTTTCCGCTGCACCCCGAATACCGGACGCTGCCCATGGTGTGGTATGTGCCGCCGCTTTCGCCGATACAGTCCGCCGCCGAGGCCGGCAAGATCTCGGCCCGCGACGGCATGCCCGATGTGCGCTCGTTGCGCATACCGCTGCGCTACCTGGCCAACCTGCTGACCGCCGGCGACGAGGCGCCCATCGCCCAGGCGCTGGAGCGCATGCTGGCCATGCGCGCCTACATGCGCGCCAAGAGCGTCGATGGCCGCATCGACGATTCGATTCCGCAGCGGGTCGGCCTGGACCGCGCACGCATCGAAGAGATGTACCGCATCATGGCGCTGGCCGCTTACGAAGACCGCTACGTCATCCCCACGGCGCACCGCGAGTTCGAAGAAGACGCCTATGCGTTGCGCGGTTCAACCGGCTTCGGCTTCCAGGAGGCCACCAGCGGCAAGACCAAGGTCAACTTGTTCGGCGGGGCCAAGCGCGCGCCGCGCAACCCCATGATGGACGTGCCGACATGAAGCATCCTTCCATGCAACTCACCCTGCGGGCATGCGCGGCCTTGCTCGCCTACCCGTCGGCGGAACTGCAGGCGCATGTCGGCGACATCCGCGCCGCGCTTGCCGGCGAAGGCGCGCTGCCGCGGCGCGCCCAGGCGGGCCTGCAAGCCTTGCTGGACAGGCTGCAGACCGCCGACCTGCTTGATCTGCAGGCCGGCTACAGCGACCTGTTCGACCGTTCGCGCTCGCTGTCGCTGCATCTGTTCGAGCATGTGCACGGCGACAACCGCGAGCGCGGGCAGGCCATGATAGACCTGGGCGAGCAATACGTCGCTTCCGGGTTCTACCTGCAAGGCAACGAACTGCCCGACTTTCTGCCTGTGTTCCTGGAATACGTGTCATGCCTGGAGCCGGCCGAGTCGCGCGAAACGCTGGCGCAGCCGGCGCACGTTTATGCCGCCATTGCAGACCGGCTCGACAAGCGGCAATCGCCCTACGCCGGCATCTTCCATGCGCTGGTGGCGCTGGCCGACGGCAAGTACGACGCCGAGGCGCTGCGCGAGCTGCAGGCGCGCGAGCCCGACGACGATCCGGCCCGCGTGGATGATGAGTGGGAAGAGGCGCCGGTCACATTCAACGTCGCCGCTACCGGAGGCATCGGCGCCGCCGCCGGCGTGGCCGTGCCGATCAAGGTGGTGCGCCGCACATCAAGCAAGGAGCCGAGGCCATGAGCGACTTCATCAATCAACTCGCATTCGGCTGGTATCCCTACCTGGCCGTGACCGTGCTGGTGGTGGGCAGCATCCTGCGTTTCGACGCCAGCCAGTACAGCTGGCGTGCGCAGTCCAGCCAGTTCCTGCGGCGCCGGCAGATGGTGCTGGGGTCGAACCTGTTCCACATGGGCGTGCTGGTGTTGCTGGTGGGGCACTTCGTCGGCCTGTTGACGCCGGTGACGGTGATCGACCACCTGGGCATCGGGCACGGTTTCAAGCAGGCCGCGGCGCTGGTCGTGGGCGGCATCGCGGGCGTGATGGCCTTTATCGGATGCTCGCTGCTGCTGCACCGCCGCCTGTTCGACCCGCGCATCCGGCGCAGCTCATCGTGGGGCGACATTCTGGTGCTGGTGCTGATCTGGCTGCAGCTGGTGCTGGGCATCGCCACGACGTTCTGGACCATGCAGCATATGGATGGCAGCGAAATGCTCCGATTCATGAGCTGGGCACAGGGCGTGCTGACCCTGGATCCGTCGGCGCCGGCAAATATCCGTGACGTGGCGCTGGTCTACAAACTGCATATCATCCTGGGGCTGACCTTGTTCCTGATCACGCCGTTCACGCGCCTCGTGCATATCTGGAGCGCGCCCATCTGGTATCTGCTGCGGCCGGGCTTCCAGATCGTGCGCGCGCGCGCGGCGCGGCAGCCTGTGTCGCCCACGCGCGGGCCGGCCGGCGTGGCGCCCAGCTATGGCGGCACTACCGTGTTGCGCCAGAAAGCCGAAAGCGGGCAGGAGGGCGCGTAATGGAATCGGTCGAAGTCATCCGTTTTTATGGCTCCCGGCCGCACGCGGATGCGGCCATGCCGCAGGCTTGCGCAAGCGGCGGCTGCGGCGGCCCCGAACCGCTGCTGCCCGCGCCGCCCACGTTCGGCGAGGTCAGCATCAACGGCGTGGAAATCAGCCCCGAAGCCATCGCGCGCGAAATCCAGCACCATCCGGCGCCCGATGCCGAAACTGCCTGGACGGACGCGGCGCGCGCGCTGGCCGTGCGCGAGCTGCTGCTGCAAGAGGCGCGCCGGCTGGGCCTGGAACCCGACCCCGAAACCGATGAAGCCGGCCGCATCGAGCCCGACGATGACGCGCTGGTGCGCCAGCTGCTCGAGCAGCAAGTCCATGCCGAGCAGCCGGGGCAACCCGAATGCCGCCGGTATTACGAGCTGAATCGGGAGCGGTTCCGCACGCCTGATCTGTTCGAGGCCGCGCACATCCTTATCGAGCCCGAGGCCGATGACGAATCTGCCTGGCTGGCGGCGCGGCAGCGGGCCGATTCCATCGCCGCCCGCGTGGCCGACGACCCGGCCGCGTTTGCCGCCGCGGCCCGCGCGTGCTCGGCTTGCCCGTCGGCACAACAAGACGGTTCGCTGGGACAGGTGCGGCGCGGCGAACTGGTGCCGGCCGTGCAGCAAGCGTTGGAGCGGCTGCCCGAGGGCACGACCGGCCGCGAGCCGGTGCGGTCGCGTTTTGGCTGGCACGTCCTGCGGTTGCAGCGGCGCATCCCGGGGCAGATACTGCCGTTTGACGCCGTTGCGCCCAGGATCGCCGACATGCTCGAGGCGCGCAGCTGGTCGGTGGCGGCGGGGCGCTACGTAGCCGGCCTGGCCGAGCGCGCCGACGTGGCCGGCATACGCATACAGGAGGCATGACCGCGATGCCGATGCTGGGCGATATCCTGGCCAGCGCGCGCGACGGCGCGCCGCGCTTCGAGGCGTGGCTGCGCCAGTCCGATGCCGCGCTGGCGGCGCGGGTCGCGTCCGCCGCGTCCGCCGACGGCCTGACGCCGGCCGCCTTTGTGCGCGTTGCGGTGGCCGATTTTTCGCGTCATGCCAATGAAGAAGACTGGGCTACGCTGACATCGGCGATCCGCAACGATGCCGATCCGGGAACTACCTGCCTGTTGGCCATGGTTCACTGGCGCCTGAGCCTGCCGGCCTGCACACACCGGTCGCCAAGCCGGGACACGACGCCCTGAGGAATCCACGATGAACCAAGACCCGCAAACCGGCGCATCCGACCCCGCGCCGCTGAACCCCGCCCTGAAGCGCCGCACCGACACCACGTTCGAGACCGAGCGCGTCACTCCGGCGCCCATCGACACCGCTTCGTCGCGCGAAGGCGAGGGCGAGGGCTGGCCCTGGATCTGGCTGCTGGTTACGGCCGCCTGCGTGGCGGTGACGATATATCTGCTGGTATGAGCGCCGCGGCGTTGGCGCGCCCTGTCATGCCGCGGGCCTAGCGGAACACCACCGTCTTGTTGCGGTTCAGCAGAATGCGGTGCTCGACATGGCTGCGCACGGCGCGCGCCAGCACCAGCGACTCTACGTCGCTGCCGACTTGCGTCAGGTCTTGCGCCGTCATCGTGTGATCCACACGCTCGATGTCCTGCTCGATGATGGGGCCTTCGTCCAGGTCGGACGTCACGTAGTGCGCCGTGGCGCCGATGATCTTCACGCCCCGCGCATGCGCCTGATGATAGGGACGCGCGCCCTTGAAGCTGGGCAGGAAGCTGTGGTGGATGTTGATGGCGCGGCCGGCCAGGGCCAGGCACATTTCCGGCGACAGGATCTGCATGTAGCGCGCCAGCACCACCAGGTCGATCTGCTGGCTTTCCACCAGTTCCAGCACTTGTTTTTCCTGTTCGGCCTTGGTGTCGGGCGTAACCGGCAGGTAATGGAAAGGGATCCCGTACGACGCCGCCAGCCCCGCGTAGTCGTTGTGGTTGGAGACGATGGCGGCGATCTCGGCGCGCAGCTGGCCGCTCTGCACGCGGAACAGCAGGTCGTTCAGGCAATGGCCTTGCTTGCTGACCATGATCAGCAGGCGCGCCTTGCGCCGCGCGTCGTGAATCTGCCAGTCCATGCCGTGGGCGCCGGCAAGCTCGGCGAATTGCGCGCGCAAGTCGCTTTCGGCGGCCGAGCCGGGCAGGTTGAAGTGCACGCGCAGGAAGAACCGGCCGGTTTCGTCGTCGCCGAACTGCTGCGAATCGAGAATGTTGCAGCCCAGCTCGAAGAGCAGGCCGCTCACGCGGTACACGATACCGGTACGGTCGGGGCAGGATAGGGTCAGGATGTAGTCGTTTTGCTGCATGATGGGCAAAATAGTGGGCCGCCGGCCAGGCGCGTCAGGACGCCAGGCGCGCCAGGGTGGTTTCGGCAATGGCCAGGCTGGCCGTCAGCCCGGGCGATTCGATTCCGAACAGGTTCACCAGGCCCGGCACGCCATGCGCGGCGGGGCCCGCAATGACGAAGTCGGCGGCAGGTTCGCCCGGACCGGAGATCTTGGGGCGGATGCCCGTGTAGCCGGGCGCCAGCGCGCCGTCGGGCAGGCCGGGCCAGTATGTACGCACGGCATCATAAAACACCTCGGCCCGCGTCGGGTCCAGCGTGTAGTCTTCGGTCCGGACCCATTCGGTGTCGGGCCCGAACTTGGCCTGTCCGCCCATGTCCAGCGTCAGGTGCACGCCCAGGCCGGCGTGTTGCGGCACGGGATAGATCAGGTGCGAGAACGGCGCCCGGCCGGCCAGCGTGAAGTAGCTGCCCTTGCACAGGTATTCGCCGGGAATGCTGTCGCCAGGCAGGCCTTCGATGCTGCGCGCCAGTGTCGGCGCATGGATGCCGGATGCGTTGATCAACACATTGCACGACAGGTTCATGGCTTCGTCGCCGCCGAAGCGCACGTCAAAGCCGCCCTGGGGGCGCACCCGGGCCGAGAGCATGGGCGTGTGAAATACGCATTGCGCGCCGGCGTTTTCGGCGTCGCCCTGGTAGGCCAGCATCAGCGCATGGCTGTCGACGATGCCCGTCGAAGGCGACAGCAGCGCGGCGGTGCATTGCAGGGCCGGCTCCAGCTCGCGGGCCTGTTCGCCTGTCAGGCGACGCAGGTCATCGACGCCATTGGCACGGGCGCGCGCCGCGATGTCGTCGAGCATCAGCGCTTCGTCCGGGCTGGCGGCCACGATCAGCTTGCCCAGCCGCCGGTGCGCAATGCCGCGGGCCGCGCAGTAGTCGTACAGCAAGTGCTTGCCGCGCACGCAAAGCTCTGCCTTGAGGCTGCCGGCCGGGTAGTAGATGCCGGCGTGTATGACTTCGGAATTGCGCGAACTGGTGCCGGTGCCTATGGCTTCGGTGGCTTCGGCCACCAGGACTTCGCGGCCGGACAGGGCCAGGGCGCGCGCCACGGCCAGGCCGACGACGCCGGCCCCGACGACGATGCAGTCGATGTCAGTGCTCATGTTTCAGGGGTGTTCATTCGGTTGGCTTGTGGGCGGGCGTCAGGTCGAAGCCGCCGGCGTGGAACACCAGCGGGGCCGCGGCGCTGTGGCCGCAACGCTCTACCTGGCCCACCATGATGACGTGGTCGCCTTCGACATAGCGGCTGCGATTGCGGCATTCGAACCACGCGGCGCACGGGGCGTCCAGCATGGGCGTGCCGCCGGGCGCGTAGGCGCGCGGCAGGCCGTCAAAGCGTTCGCGGGTGTGCCCCAGCGCAAAGCGCCGCGCCAGCCCTGCCTGGCCCGCCGACAGCACATTGACCACGTAACGCTCGCAATGTTCGAAGATCTCGAGCGAGGCCGACTTGAGCGACAGGCTCCACAACACCAGCGGAGGCTCGAGCGACACCGAATTGAACGAGCTGACGGTCAGGCCGATAGGAGCGCCGTCCGGCGCGGCCGTGGTCACCACCGTGACACCGGTGGCGAAACGTCCGAGCGCGGTACGGAAATAACGCGAGTCGAATTCAGGCGGGAAGTCGGACATGCAGGCGGCGGCGATCGCGCGTCAGGGTGACAGGCGGTCGATGATCCAGCCGCCATCGTCGCCGCGCCGGTAGCGCAGGCGATCATGCAGGCGCGACGGGCGCCCCTGCCAGAACTCGAATACGGTGGGCGCCAGGCGGTAACCGCCCCAGTACGGCGGCCGCGGCGGCTGGTCGCCGTAGCGATCGCGCGCGGCCTGCTCGCGGGCTTCGAGTTCGGTGCGGGTGATGGGCTGGCTTTGTTGCGACGCCCACGCGCCCAGGCGCGAGCCGAGCGGCCGGCTTTGATAATAGGCGTCGGATTCTTCGGGCGCCACGCGCTCGACGCGGCCTTCGATGCGCACCTGGCGTTCCAGCGGCTGCCAGAAGAACAGCAGCGCGGCGCGCGGATTGGCCAGCAGGTCGGCGCCCTTGCGCGATTCGTAGTTGGTAAAGAAGGCAAAGCCGCGCTCATCGTAGCCCTTGACCAGCACGATACGCGCCGACGGCTGGCCGGCGGCGTCCACCGTGGCCAGCGTCATGGCGTTGGGCTCGGGCACCTTGGCGTCCAGCGCTTCGGCGAACCACAGGTTGAATTGCTCGAACGGCGAGGGCGCGGCCGCCTCTTCGAGCAGAACGCTTCTTGCGTAGTCTTGGCGCAAATCGGAAACAGACATGAGAGCGCAGATTGTGTAAGCGAAGGGAATCTGACAGTTTACCGCCATCGCCCGCGGGCCCGCGCGCCGGCGCGGCGGCTGTGCATTCAGCTTTCGGGCAGTGTGTCCGGGTCGGCTTCGAGCAGGCTGGCAATGCGCTCGAGGCGGGCGTCGCGGATGCCGGCCGCGCGCAGCGCCTGCGCGGTCTGCACAACGTATTCGGTACAGCGTCCGTAGCGACCCGAGGCGCGCCGCACGATGGCCAGCAGTTCGGGCTCGGGCAGGGCGCGGATATAGGCCGGGTTGTCGCGATTCATCACGAATACCAGGGCGCGTACCGGCCCCTGAGCGGTATCGCAATTGATCCAGCGCGGCAGATATGCGCCCGTGGACATTTCGCGGTCCCATAGCGACGGGAAGTAATCGGGCACCGATCGGCCCGCCAGACGGTACGCCACGCCGCGGCACGAGCCGCCCCGGTCCAGGCCGAACACCAGGCCGGGGCATTCCGGCGTGCCGCGGTTGACGCGCGACCACAGGCACAGCGCGCGGTGGTGGCCGCGCAGGGTGGCCAGGCGACGCTCTTCGAAGGCGAAATCCGGCCGCCAGACCAGCGAGCCGTAGCCGTACACCCATACGTCTTCGCCTTCGCGCCAATGCCTGAGCGCGTCGTCAAGCGATGCGCGCCGTTCTTCGGGCGTCCAGAGCCGGAAGGGCAAGGCGGATGGGGCGGGATACTGCGGGTTCACGGCGGGGCGGCCTCGGCGTCTTGGGGAGGATGGCGATTGGCCCAGCCGCCGGCGCTGAGCGCCAGGGCATAGGCCCAGAACAACGGCGCGATGCCAATGACCGCGCCGAGCGCGCCAAAGGCCAGCGGCAGCGAAACCTGCGAGGCGTTGATGAACGCCATGCGCAGGCCCACCGCTTCGGCGGCGCGGCCGGGCGGCGTGTATTGGTGCAGCAGCGACAACATACTCGGCTGGCTGCTGCCCAGCGCCAGCCCCAGTATAAAAGATAGCGTTACCAGGATGGCTACATCGGCGAAAAGCGGGTAAATGCAGAAATTTACCGCCGTCACCGCCATGCCCCCGCGCACCAGCGACCAGGCCCGCACGCGGTGCTGGATAAAGGGCAGAAGCAGGCGGATAACGAAAGTTCCCACCGCGAACGATGCCAGAATGGCGCCGATAGTGGTAGCCGACAGACCGACGGCCACGCCGTACAGCGGCACCACAAACAAATGGGTATCCCAGGCGCCGGAAAATATGGTGTTGACCACCATGATGCGCCGCAGGGGCGGCACCTTGAGCAACTCAGTGACCGGCCGGCGCTGCACCGGGCGCGCAGGGGGCGCCATGGTCTGGTCCATGGTGCGCAGGGCGGGCAAGAGCCGCCGCACGCCGGCCAGGGCAATCAGAGGAGCCAGGGCAAGCAAGCCGAACGCCGGGCGCGAGCCCAGGTGGTCGATGGCCAGGCCGGCCAGCAAGGGGCCGCTGAAGCCGGAGCAGGCCAGCGCCAGCGACAACCATGAGAAATTGCGCAGCCGACGCTGCGGTTCGGCATGACCCAGCAGATCCTGGGTGGCTACCTGGTGCAGCATGAAGCCCACGCCAATGCCGCATGCCGCCAGCATCAACGCCCATTGCGTATGAAATGCAAACGGCAGTGCGGTGCCTGTCACCACCAGGGCATTGCCGAGCACCACGGGCCGGCGCACGCCCACCTGGTCGATCCACTGGCCGGCGCGCACCGACATCAGCATCGGAATGAAGGCAAACACCGCGACCAGCGCGCCCACCATGAAGGTCGACAGGCCCAATTGCAGCGCAGTAAGGGACACCGTGATCCGCCCGCCGGTCAGCGCGATGTGGTTCAGCATCGCGACCACGCACAACATGCCCGCGGCGGGGAATTCCGTCGCGGAAGAGGGGGGCGAGGGGGAAGACGAAGTAGCGGACACGGCGTTAACTACAGCCATTCTGTGCCTAACTTGCAGCAGTGTCGAGCCGCCCGTCTTTGCGGCGCGCAGCTGTCCTGGCCGGGTCCGGATTGCCAATTGGGGGCAACTTATACGCAACTGCGCGAACTTGCGCGCCAGAATGCGTACGTTGGGCAAAAGATTAGGCATAAAACATGTTGCGTCAATAATTGACATGTCGCCTTTCCGCAACGAGGCCGGCGCCACGCTCGCGCCGCGCGCGTGGGAAAATACCGGGCATGACTGCCCACGCGCCGCCCGCTACCTCGTTTACCGCCTCCGACTCTGCATGCGAGGTCGACGCCGATCGCCGCTTTGGGGGGCTGGCCCGGCTTTATGGCCCGGACGCCCCGGCGCGCCTGCGCGACGCGCATGTGGCGGTGGCAGGGCTGGGTGGCGTGGGTTCCTGGGCCGCCGAGGCTTTGGCACGGTGCGGCGTGGGCGCCCTGACGCTGGTCGACCTGGACCATATCGCCGAATCGAACGTCAACCGGCAGGTACACGCGCTGACGTCCACCCTCGGGCAATCCAAAGTCGAAGCCATGGCGCAGCGCATCCATGCCATCAACCCCGCTTGTGTGCTTACCTGTGTCGACGATTTCGTCGAGCCGGCCAATATCGAGCAGGTGCTGCCGGGCTATTACACCGCGCTTGCCGATTGCACCGACCAGGCGGCTGCCAAGATCGCCATGGTGCTGCATGCCCGCCGCCGCGGCGTACCGCTGTTGCTGTGCGGGGGCGCGGGCGGCAAGACCGATCCGCTGGCGTTGCGCGCGGGAGATTTATCGCAGGCGGTAAACGACGCGTTGCTGGCCAAGCTGCGCAATATCCTGCGCCGCCAGCATGGGTTCCCGAAAGCCAGCGACGCGCGCGGCAAACCGCTGAAGCGGGTGCCCCGCATGGGTGTGCGCGCGCTGTGGTTCGACCAGCCCGCCATACTGCCCGCCGCGTGGGCGCGCCCGGACGAGGCGGGCGATGACCTGGGCCCGGTGGCGCAGCCGGCCGCGCCGCAGGGGCTGTCTTGCGCCGGGTATGGGTCGGTGGTCATGGTGACGGCGGCCATGGGCCTGGCCGTGGCCAACGAGGCCGTGCGGCTGGCGCTGGCCCGGCCCGCCTGATCGGGGCGAGCGCCCCACCGCGGCGCGCGCCGAGGCCGGGCAGAGGGGCACCGTCAGCCGGCGGGGTCCGCCTCGGCAAGCAACTGTGATGCCATCTCGCGCAGTTTGTTTTTCTGTATCTTGGCCGAGTTGGCGCTTTCCACTACCGGAAACGCGGGCAGCACATGAAAGCCGGCCGGCACCTTGAAGCCCGCCAGCGCGCGGCGGCAGGCGGCCTGCCAGGCGGGCACATCGGCTTGCGCGCCGTCGCGCAACAATACGAATGCGTACGGCACCGTCTTGCCGTGTTGCGTTACGCCCACCACCTGGCAGGCTTGCACGCCGGCCTGGCCCTCGACGACCTGTTCGATTTCCGCCGGGTTCACCAGGAAGCCCGCCAGCCGCAGCGAATCGCCCAGGCGGGCCTGGAACACAAACTGCCGCGGGCTCAGCGTGTATCCCAGGTCGCCCGTCTTGAAGTAGCCGTCGTCGGTCAGTGCCGCCGCCGTGGCCTGGGGGTCGTCCAGATAGCCGCGCATGAGGCCGGGCGAGCGGATCTGTAGTTCGCCAGACACGCCATGGGGCAGCGGCTCGCTGCTGCCCGGGTGGCAGGCGCGCACGCGCGCGTCGGAATAGACCAGCGTGCCGCCGGGCAGGTGGTGTACGGACATATCGCCCTGCGACGCGTCCAGGGGCTGCGCGGCTGCCAGCGCGTTGAGTTCACTGGACCCGTACAGGCCTGTGATCGGCACGCCGTATTCTTCGGCCAGCTGCAGCAGGTTGGCGGCCTGCGGCGCGAAACTGGCGAAGCCTACCTGCCGCAGCGTGGCAAAGTCGCCCGGCCCGCCCGCGAGGAACAGCTGTACCAGCGCCTCGTTGTTGGCGTACACGTGGGTGATGCGATGCTCCCGTATGGCGCGCACGGTGCGTGCGGTGTCGTATACCGGGTCGCACACCACGGGCACGCCCCGCGCCAGCGCCGCCACGAACATGGCGAAGCCGAATGCGCCGCAAAAGGGCGCTGCGGCCAGCACGCATGCGCTGTCGTCGTAGCCGTGGGCGAGGGCAACGGCGTCGCCATGGCGCAGCAATGTGCGTTGGTCATGCAGCACGAACTTGGGAAGAGAGGTCGTGCCCGACGTGGTGAAGCACAGCACGCCGGCGTCGTCATCGACGGCCGGCGGCGGGGCGGCCGCGGTATGCGCAAGCTCGTTCCAGCGCAGTGCCGGCCGTCCGCGCACGGCGTGCGGCAATATGGCGCCTTCGTCGAGCGCCACGACGCCTTGCAGCGCGTGCAGGGCCTCGGCAGGCACGTCATCGAGTATGGCATTGAAGTCAATGCCTTTGAATCCGGGCCAGTACACCAGCCACTGCGCACGGCCGCGCCCCAGAATGTCGCCCACCTCGGTTGCGCGAAACCGTGTGTTCACGGCCAGCACCAGCGCACCCAGCCGCGCGCACGCCAGGAATGCCACCACCCATTCGGCGCAATTGGGCAGCCACAAGGCGACGCGGCTGCCGGGCCGCACGCCTGCCAGCGCCAGGCCTGCGGCCATCCGATCCACGGCGGCCGACAGCGCGGCGAAGCGCAGCGGGCGGTCCCGGTCGTACAACGCCACAGCGTCGGGGCTGCGCCGCGCCAGCCCGGCCAGGCGAGCGGCAAACCCGTGCGCGGGGGCAGGTATTGTGGATGCGGACATTGTTGTGGTTATATGGCCAAAGTACGTATTCAGGTACTGTATGAAAAACCTATGGCCAAGACAACGGCAACGCCAAGCGTCCACTCGCTGCCCATGACCCGCGCAGGCGCGGGCACATGGCGCGGGTCGATCAGGCAGGGGAGCATCGTTACCCGATGAGCGACGCAACTGTACTGATAACCGGCGCCAGCCGCGGCATCGGCCGGGCAATCGCCGCGCGCATGCTCGAAGACGGCTACCAGGTGGTGAATTTCAGCCGGGGCGCGCCAGCCGAGCTGCTGCCGGGCGAAACCTTCGTCTCGGTGGATCTATCCGATTCCGCGCAGACCAGCCGGGCCGTGGCCGACCTGGCCGCCGAACGGCAGGTGCTGCACTTGGTGAACAACGCCGGCATGATCCAGGTGGCCGACATCGAACAAGTGTCCGAACAGGCCATGCGCGATACGCTGGCGGTCAACCTGATGGCGCCCTTGCTGTTGCTGCAGGGCTTGCTGCCGGCCATGCGCAGCAAGGGATACGGACGCGTGGTCAATGTGGGCAGCCGGGCCGCGCTGGGCAAGCCCGGCCGCACGGCCTATGGGGCGAGCAAGGCGGGCCTGGTCGGCATGACTCGCACCTGGGCGCTGGAACTGGCGGCCTCGAGCATTACGGTCAATGCCGTAGCGCCGGGGCCGGTGGCCACCGAATTATTCAACCAGTCCAACCCCCCGGATCATCCGCGCACGCGCGAACTGGCGGCGTCGATACCGGCCGGCCGCATCGGCCACCCCGCCGACGTCGCCCATGCCGTGGCCATGCTGCTCGACGCACGCGCCGGTTTCATCACCGGCCAGACGCTTTACGTATGCGGCGGCCTGACGGTCGGCGCCGCGTAGCCTGACACAGGGTCAGGGATACATCGCGGGCGCATCGGGTATCAGACACCCACCGCGCATTACCGCATCTGGTGTCTGACACCCTCCGGGAGTCAGACACCTGTGGCGGCGCGGGGCGACGCATCCCTACCGCTACGCGCCCGCTCGCTATCGCATCGGGTGTCTGACTCCCGAAGGGTGTCAGACACCTGTGGCGGCGACGGGGCCGACGCATCCCTACCGTTACGTGCCCGCTCGTTATCGCATCAGGTGTCTGACTCCCGAAGGGTGTCAGACACCCACCGCGAAGCGTCAGGCGCTGTGCAGGCTGACGTCGAACCAGCCGCGCAGGGCGTTGGACAGGCGCATGCCCTGCGCGGCGTGCAGGTCTTCCAGCGTGAGCACGCGTTCGCGCACGTCTGCGGTTTCCAGCAAACGGGCGCGCTGTACGCCGGGCAGGCAGCCGCTGGAAACCGGCGGCGTGTACCAGGCGCCGTCCAGCAGCAGGTACACATTGGTGCGGCTGCCTTCGCAGAGTTCGCCGCGCTGGTTCAGGAACAACAGGTCGAATACGGCGGGATGCCGGGCCAGCCAGGCGGCGGCATCGGCGTACCACGGGCGGTGCGTCGTTTTGTAGCGCAGCAGCGGTTCGTCGGCGTCCAGCACCTGATCGGACAGCATGACAAGCTGACCGGCAGGCAGCACCGGCAACGGGGCGGTCTGGATGTGGCGATGGCCGTGGCGGTCCAGCAGCAGGCGCAGCCTGTGCGGGCCCGGCGTGGCCAGCGACACGGCGGCGATGCGCAGGTCGCGCTCGATGGCCTGCGCATCGTACGGATAGCCGAGAGCCTCGCAGCTGGCTCCCAGGCGCTGCAAGTGGCCTGCCAGCAAAGCGATCTCGCCATTGGCGTCGGCCAGCACGGTTTCAATAAGTTCGGGCGTCATGGGCGCGGTCGCGAAGATCAGTCCGGGGTCAGTGCTGCCGTTGCATGGCGTGCTGCAGGATGCGAGCCTTCCACAGGCATTCCTGCCATTCCTGTCCTGGGTCGGAGTCGTGCACGATGCCTCCGCCCACACTGTAGATCCCGTGGCCGCGTTTATCCAGCACCAGCGTACGTATCGCCACGTTCAACGAAAAATCGCCATCCGGCGCCAGCCACCCGATTGCGCCGCAATACAGCCCGCGCGGGGCGATTTCCAGTTGCCGGATGCGGCGCATGGCGGCGACCTTGGGCGCCCCGGTAACCGACCCGCACGGAAACAGGGCCTGCGCCACGTCCGCCAGCGTGGCGCGCGGCGCCAGGGCGGTCACCGTAGAGGTCATGGTCCATACGGTGGGGTAGCGTTCCAGCGAGAACAGCGACGGCACCTGCACGGACCCGGGCTCGGCCAGGCGGCCCAGGTCATTGCGCAACAGGTCCACGATCATCAGATTTTCTGCGCGATTCTTTGCGCTGGCCAGCAGCTCGTTGCCCAGACGCAGGTCTTCTGCCGGGTCGGGATGACGCGGCGCGGTGCCCTTCATGGGCCGCGTCGTCAGGCGCGCGCCGTCGCGCCGCACGAAGAGTTCGGGAGAAAATGACAGCACCGTGCGGTGCGCGTCTTCGATGTAGGCCGCATGCGCCACGGGCTGCACGGTCGCAATGCGCTCGTACAGCAGGCGCGGGCTTCCCTGCACACGCACGTCCAGCGGCTGCGTGTAGTTCATCTGGTACAGCTCGCCGGCCTCGATCAGCGTGCGGATATGTTCGATGTGCCGCAGATAGTCAGCTTGCGCCAGGCGATGGCTCACCGATTCGATCCCGGCCGCGTGCATGGCGTCCGAGCCGCTCCATGGCCGCTCGATGCACATGCGGCGGAACACCAGCGCGGCCAGTCGCGGCGCGTCGGCCCGCCGGTCGGCGGGAATGGGGCCGTCGGGCGGAGCCAGGGTGGTTTCCGGGGCCAGCCACTCGCCCAATTCGTAATCCAGCAGCAGGGCCACCCAGTGCCCGGCGCGGCGCGCGGCCTCGATGGCTTCCCAGGCCTGCGGCAGCTGGCTGGCTTGGGCGGCCTCGATGCGCTGCACCGGGTCGTACAGGCCCAGCGCGCGTCCGGCCAGCCGGTCTTCAAAACGGCATTGCATGGATATCAGTCGTGGTGATGAAGAAGCTCTCGCCGCGCCGGCTTGCCCGGCGCAACGCGAGCTTACCTCAGCCTGCCTGCGCCAGCGGCCGGTCTTGCTGCGCCAGGAACTCCGCCAGCACCCGGCCCGTGTGCGAACTGTCGTGCAATGCCATGACCTGTTCCGGCGTGCCTTCGGCGACCAGCCGGCCGCCTCCGGTGCCGCCTTCGGGGCCCAGGTCCAGCAGCCAGTCGGCTTCGGCGATCACGTCGAGATTGTGTTCGATCACCACAACCGTATTGCCGGCCGCCACCAGCCGATGCAGGACGTGGATCAGTTTTTCTACGTCCGCCATCGACAGGCCCACCGTCGGTTCGTCCAGCACATACAGCGTATGCGGAATCCGCGATGCGCGCCCGGTGGTGATGACCCCCTCGGTCAGGCGCGCCTTGGACAGCTCGGTCACCAGCTTGATGCGCTGCGCCTCGCCGCCCGACAGCGTGGGCGATGGCTGACCCAGCGTCAGATAGCCCAACCCCACGTCGTGCATGAGCTGCAGCGGGCGATGGATCTTGGGATGCGCCGTGAAATAGGCCAGCGCGTCGTCGACTTCCATGCTCAGCAATTCGCCGGCATTCTTGCCGCGCAACTGCACCGACAACGTGTCGCCATTGAAGCGGGCCCCATTGCAGGCGTCGCACGGCACTTTGACGTCGGGCAGGAAGTTCATCTCGATGGTGCGCATGCCCTGGCCTTCGCAGACCGGGCAGCGGCCATCGCCGGTATTGAACGAAAAGCGCGCCGCGCTCCAGCCGCGCATGCGGGCTTCGCGGGTGTCGGCGAATTGGCGGCGCACGTCGTCCCAGAATCCGATGTACGTGGCCGGGCACGAACGCGGCGTCTTGCCGATGGGCGTCTGGTCCACTTCCAGCACCCGGTCGATGGCTTCCCAGCCGGTGATCTGTTCGCAGCCATGCCAGCGCGGCGCCTTGCCTTGCGATACGGCCTGCAGCAGGTTGTCGAGCAATACTTCGCGCGCCAGGGTGGACTTGCCCGAACCCGAGACGCCCGTGACCACGCTCAGTCGACCCACCGGAATGCGCGCGTCGACCTGGCGCAGGTTGTGCAACTGCGCGCCGCGGATCCGGATCATCGGCGTGTCGTCCGTGACAGCGCGGCGGCCATGCAGCGGGTGCGCCAGCGGCTTGGCCAGGTAGCGGCCGGTGACCGAGTCCGGCGACGCCACCAGGTCTTGCACGGTGCCTTGCGCGACCACGCGGCCGCCGCGCACGCCGGCGCCCGGGCCGATATCGATAATGTGGGAAGCACGGCGGATGGTGTCGTCATCGTGTTCCACCACCACCAGCGTATTGCCGTTGCCTTCCAGGCGGGCCAGCGCGTCCAGCAGGATGCGGTTGTCGCGCGGGTGCAGGCCGATGGTGGGCTCGTCCAGCACATAGCACACGCCCTGCAGGTTCGAGCCCAGCTGCGCGGCCAGGCGGATGCGCTGGGCTTCGCCGCCCGACAGGGTGGGCGCGGCGCGGTCCAGCGCCAGGTAGTCCAGGCCCACTTCTTTCATGAAGTTCAGGCGCCCCCGGATCTCGGCAAGAATGTCGCGAGCGATCTCGGCCTCGCGGCCGCGCGCCACCAGGCCCGTAAAGAAAGTGTGCGCGTCCGACACCGGCAGGGCGGCCAGCTCGGCAATAGACCGGTCGCGCCAGCGCACGGCAAGCGCCACGCGGTTCAGGCGTTGCCCGTGGCACACCGAGCACGCGACTGCCTCGCCTTCGTAGTTGGTGTTCCACGCGCTTTCTTCGCCGGTCTGTTCGGCGTCGAATTCTTCCAGCTGCACGCCGGTGCCGTAGCATCCCGGGCACCAGCCATGCTTGGAGTTGTACGAAAACAGGCGCGGGTCGGGTTCGGGAAAGCTGGTTCCGCAAGAAGGGCAGGCACGCTTTACCGAGAAGTGCTGCTGCTGCAATTCGCTGTCCAGCGCTTCGTGCAGGCGGTTGACCGGCCATACGGTGCTCATGACGCCCTGTCCGTGCTCCAGCGCCGTCCTGACGGCCTGGCGCAGCCCGGCTTCGTTGTCGGGGTCCACTACCAGATCGGCCACCGGCAGTTCGATGGTGTGTTCCTTGTAGCGGTCCAGGCGCGGCCAGGGGCTTACCGGTATAAACGCCCCGTCTACCCGCAGATGGGTGTAGCCCTTGGCGCCCGCCCATTTGGCAAGGTCGGTGTAATAACCCTTGCGCGCGGTGACCAGGGGCGCCAGCAGGCCGATATGCTGGCCCTTGTGCTCGCGCAGCAGGCGCGCCACGATCTGGTCGGCGTTCTGCGGTTCCACCGGCACATTGCAATCGGGGCAGTGCTGCGTGCCCAGCTTCATATACAGCAGCCGCAGGAAATGGTGGATCTCGGTCATCGTGGCCACCGTCGACTTGCGCCCGCCGCGGCTGGTGCGCTGCTCGATGGCAACCGTGGGAGGAATGCCGAAAATCGCGTCCACGTCCGGCTTGCCAGCCGGCTGGACGATGGCGCGCGCGTAGGCGTTGAGCGATTCCAGGTAGCGCCGCTGCCCTTCGTTGAACAGGATGTCGAAGGCCAGGGTCGACTTGCCCGAGCCCGACACGCCGGTGATCACGGTGAACTTGTCGTGCGGGATCTCGACGCTGACGTTTTTCAGGTTGTGCTCGCGCGCGTTGCGGATCTCGATGGCCTGTGCCTGCCTGCGGCGGCGCATTACCGATTGCAGCGGCGTGCCGGCGGCGTCGGCATAGGCGGTCGCTGGCTCGGCCAGCACCGGCACCAGGCCGGCCTGCTGCGTGATCTGCGCATCGACATCGCTGTCCACGATCACGTCCCCCGGCAGCACGCTGACTTCGTAGTCGCGCAGGGCGGCGCCGGTGTGCGAGCGCGGGTTGTCCATCAGGTCTTGCGGCGTGCCCACGCCGATCAGCAGGCCTCCCGCATCGCCGCCTTCGGGGCCCAGGTCGATCAGCCAGTCGGCCGCCCGGATCACATCGAGGTTGTGCTCGATGACCAGCAAGGTATGGCCGGCCGCCAGCAGCTTGCGGAAGGCGCGCATCAGCCGCGCGACATCATCGAAATGCAGCCCGGTGGTGGGCTCGTCGAACAGGAACAGGCTGCCCTTCTTGGCCACGCGCGCGGCAGAAATGCCGCTGCGGGCGGCTTCGGCCAGGTGTCCGGCCAATTTCAGGCGCTGGGCTTCGCCGCCCGACAGCGTGGGCACGGGCTGGCCCAGCCGCACATATTCCAGGCCCACGTCGGCCAGCGGCGCCAGGCCGGTCTGCACATCGCGCAGGCCCCTGAAAAAATCCAGGGCCTCGCTGACCGTCATGTCGAGCACCTGGTCTATCGATGCGTTCTTGCCCAGGTGTTCGACGCGCACCTCCAGCACTTCGGGCCGGAAGCGGCGGCCGTCGCAGTCCGGGCAGCGCAGGTACACGTCGGACAGAAACTGCATCTCGACATGTTCGAATCCGGTGCCGCCGCAGGTGGGGCAACGGCCGTCGCCGCTGTTGAAGCTGAACGTGCCCGCCGTGTAGCCGCGCTCCTTGGCCAGCGGCGCCTGTGCGAACAGCTTGCGGATCGCGTCGAAGGCGCCCACATAGCTGGCAGGGTTGGACCGCGCCGTCTTGCCGATGGGCGTCTGGTCCACCATGACCACGTCGGCGATCTGTTCGGCGCCCAGCAGCCGATCGAAGGACCCCGGCGCTTCGGATGGCTTGCCCTGGTGCTTGAGCAGCGCCGGGTACAGCACGTCCTGCACCAGCGTCGATTTGCCGGACCCCGACACCCCCGTGACGCACACCAGGCGACCCAGGGGGATTTCCACCGACACGTTGCGCAGGTTGTGCGCGCTGACGCCTTCGAGCAGCAGCCGGGGCGTGCCGGGTTCCACGGGCATGGGGCGCGGCGCCTCGACGCGCTGGCGGCCGCCCAGATAGTTGCCGGTGAGCGTATTGCTGGCGCGCAATTGCGTCGGCGTGCCGTCGAACACGATCTGGCCGCCGCGCTCGCCCGGCCCTGGGCCGATGTCGATGATGCGGTCGGCGGCCACCATGACCTGCGGGTCATGTTCGACCACCACCAGCGTGTTGCCCGCGTTGCGCAGGCGGTGCATCACTTCCACCACCCGGTGCATGTCGCGAGGGTGCAGGCCGATGGACGGTTCGTCCAGTACGAACAGCGTGTTCACGAGCGACGTGCCCAGCGCGGTGGTCAGGTTGATACGCTGCACTTCGCCGCCCGACAGGGTGCGGCTCTGGCGGTCCAGCGTCAGGTATCCCAGCCCCACGTCGCACAGGAATTTCAGGCGCGCGCGCACTTCAGTCAGCAGCAGGTCGGTGGCCGCGTCCAGCGCTCCGCTGAACGACAATGTGTCGAAGAATGCGCGCACGCGTTCGATGGGCAGCAGCATGATGTCGTGGATCGACACGCCCGCAAGCGCATCCAGTTGCGCGCGGCTCCAGCTGGCCCCCACGGGCATGAAGCGGGGGTAGCGGTTGTCCTCGGCAGGCGTTGTGTCGGGCGCGTCGCCCAACCGCCACAACAGCGCATCGGGCTTGAGCCGCGCGCCGCGGCAAGTGGGGCAGGGCGTGTAGCTGCGGTACTTGGACAGCAGCACGCGCACATGCATCTTGTACGCGCGGCTTTCCAGCCAGGCGAAGAAGCGGTTCACGCCATACCATTGAGTTTTCCAGGCCTGGTTGCCCCCCTTCCAGTCGGGATCGCCATGCAGCACCCAATGCCGTTGCTCGTCGGTCAGCGATTTCCAGGGCACCCCCATGGGCACGCCGGCGCGCGGCGCGTACTTGGCCATGTCGTCCTGGCATTCTTTGTACGACGGGGTCTGCCAGGGCTTGATCGCGCCTTCGCGCAGTGTCTTGTTTTCGTCCGGAATGACCAGGCCGTAGTCGATGCCGATCACGCGCCCGAAGCCGCGGCAGGTTTCGCATGCGCCCAGCGGCGAATTAAAGGAAAAGCTGCTGGGCAGGGGGTCGGTATATTCGATATCGCAATCGGCGCAGTGCAGCCGGTCGCTGTATTTCCACACATGGGCATCGCCGCCGTCGTCATCCAGCGCGTGCACCGCCAGGTGCCCGCCGCCCATGCGCAATGCGGTGTCCAGGGCTTCCATCACGCGTTCGGTTTCGCTGCCCGAATGGCGGAAACGGTCTTGCACGACATGCAGGATGCGGCGTTCGCTGTCCGCGGGCGACGGCCTGGCCGCCTTGGCGCGGGCCTTGCCCTTGCCTTTTTCGGCCGCTGCCGCGGGCTGGCGGACCGTGGCGGTTTCTTCGCGGTGCACGCGCGTATAGCCTTGCTGCTCCAGAAAGCTTCGCACTTCGTCTTCGGTGAAGTTGGCGGGCACGGCAATGGGAAACGTAATGACAAGGCGGGGATCGCCCGCCGCCGGCGCGCGTTGCGCGAGCGACGCCGCAATCGATTCCGGGGTGTCGCGCCGCACCAGCTTGCCGCAGCCGCGGCAATACAGCCTGGCCCCGCGCGCGAACAAGAGCTTCAGGTGATCGTTCAGTTCGGTCATGGTGCCGACCGTGCTGCGCGAACTGCGCACCGGATTGGTCTGGTCGATGGCGATGGCCGGCAGAATGCCTTCGATGCGATCGACCTGCGGCTTGTCCATGCGGTCCAGGAACTGGCGCGCATACGGCGAAAAGGTCTCGACATAGCGACGCTGGCCTTCGGCGTACAGCGTGTCGAAGGCCAACGAGCTCTTGCCCGACCCTGACACGCCCGTGATGACCACCAGTTCGCCGGTGGCGAGAGTGAGGTCCAGGTTCTTGAGATTGTTCTGGCGTGCGCCAACGATGCGGATGTGCGGATTCATGACAGAGGGCGTTGCGTGGGGCGGGCGGATGGAGGTTCCCGAAGGCGACAGAATATCGCCAACCATATCTGTATATTTAACCAGTATCCGAAGATCTTAGAAAGTCACCGCCCTGGCTCGACAGTGTATGGCTGGGCAGGGATAATGTCTGCATTATGAATTGAATGTCCGCATTATGGACAAACCACTTTTATCTTCTTTCGCAATGCCCGTGCCCGGCGCGCCCGCCGTTGCCGGCACTGCGGCGTTCGGCAAGTTCATGCGCGTGCTGCAGCAGGTGGCCGACGCTGCGCAGCCGCCCGGCGTGGCCGAGCTGTCGGCGCATTGCGGGTATCCGCGCCCCACCGTGTATCGCATCGTGGCCGGTCTGGCGGAACATGGCCTGGTCGCGGCGCGGCCCGACGGCACCTATGTGCTGGGTGCGCGGCTGTTCAGCCTGGCCAGCCGCAGCTGGTCGCGCTTCGATCTGCGCGAGGCGCTCGCGCCCGATCTCCAGGCCCTGCGCGACATCACCGGCCAGACTGTGCACTTGGCGGTGCCGTTGGGCGACGCGATGGTTTATGTCGAAAAGCTGGATGGCCCCGGCGCGGTGCGCATGGCGTCTCGCATAGGCGGGCAGTTGCCGCTGCACAGCAGCGCAGTCGGCAAGGCTTGCCTGGCCACGCTCGAACCGCCCGCGCTGCACGAGCGGCTGGCGCGCCTGCCGCTGCCCCGGCTGACGCCGGCCACCCTGGTGACCGCGCAGGCGTTGCAGACGGAACTGGCCCAGGTGCGCCGGCAGGGCTATGCGATCGATAATGAAGAAAACGAACCCGGCATTGTCTGCTACGGGGTGGCGCTATGCGATGCGGCCGGCCGCGCGGTGGCTGGCGTCAGCGTCAGCACCATGCCGTTTCTTGCACCCGCCGAGCCGGCGGCCTATATCGAACCCCTGCTGCGGCTGCGCGCCGCGGCGGCCGAGCGGCTGGCGGGCCTGCCACCGCCTTTTGCCCATTCTTTTTCCTGATCCTGGTGCGATACCCATGAAACCTACCCCTGCCACCAACTCGCTGGAGCGCCTGACGACCGATCGCGTGGTGCCCGTTTTGCGCTATGCCGATGCGGCCACCGCAGGTTATGCGGCCGAGATCGCGGTGCAGGCCGGCTGCCGCACCATTGAACTGACCTGGACCATACCCGCCGTCGCCGATCTGGTGCGCGCGTTGCGCGACGAACATGGCGACACGATAACGCTGGGCGTGGGCACCGTGCTCAATGAAAGGCAGGCTCGCGAAGCCCTGGTGGCGGGGGCCGACTTCCTGGTGGCGCCGGCGCTCGTCGCCGGCATCGCCGATATGGCGCACGCCGCGGGCGCGTTGTGCCTGCTGGGCGCCTTCACGCCCAGCGAAGTGCTCGCGGCGCGCCAGGCCGGCGCCGACATCGTAAAAATCTTTCCTGCGGAAACCGGCGGGCCGCGCCACCTGGCTGCATTGAAATCGGTGTTTCCGGACACGGTGTTCTGCCCCACCGGCGGCGTCACTCAGCAGAACATGCATGAATATTTTGCCGCGGGCGCCGCGCTGGTCGGCATCGGCAGCAATCTTTACGACAAGGCCGCATTCGCCGCCCGCGACACCGCCGCGCTGGTGCAGCTGGTCCGGCAAACGCGGGAGGCCGCCCATGGCTGACTTCGACGTGGTGGGGCTGGGCGAGCCCCTGATCGAGTTCAACCAGACCCGGGCGGGCGACCCGCAATACCTGCAGGGGTTCGGCGGCGATACTTCCAATG
Organism: Bordetella genomosp. 7; assembly: GCF_002261415.1. Taxonomy (NCBI): domain Bacteria; kingdom Pseudomonadati; phylum Pseudomonadota; class Betaproteobacteria; order Burkholderiales; family Alcaligenaceae; genus Bordetella; species Bordetella genomosp. 7. The sequence goes on from NZ_NEVI01000005.1 coordinate 49,982, forward strand.
CCGTCATCGCCGCCGCGCGGCAGGGCGCGCGCTGCGCCTATCTGACACGCGTGGGCGACGACGCATTCGGCGCGCAATTGCTGCAATTGCTGCGCAGCGAGCACGTCGACACATCGGGGGTGCGCGTCGATGCCGAGGCGCACACGGGCGTTTATTTCGTTCAGCACGGGCCCGATGGCCACGTGTTCAGCTATTTGCGCCGCGATTCGGCCGCCAGCCGCATGCAGCCGTCCGATCTGGACGGCGGCCCGCTGGAGCGGGCGCGCTATCTGCATGTGTCCGGCATCAGCATGGCGATCAGCGCAAGCGCATGCGATACGGTGTTCGCCGCCATGGAACGCACGCGCGCAGCCGGCGGGCAGGTCAGCCTGGATTCCAATCTGCGGCTGCGCCTGTGGCCGGTGGCCCGTGCGCGCGCCGTCCTGCGCGAGGCGCTGGCCCAGGCGGACTTGTTCCTGCCCAGCCTGGATGACATGCGCCATCTGACGGGCCACGAAGATCCGCAGCGCACACTCGACTGGATCCGCGCCGCGGGCGCGCCGGGCGTGGTGGTGCTCAAGCTCGGCAAAGAGGGGGCGCTGGTCGACGACGGCCAGGCACGCACGATGGTGCCGGGCCTGACGGTGCGCGCCGTGGATGCCACGGGCGCTGGCGATTGCTTCGCCGGCAATCTGCTGGCACGGCGCTGCGCCGGCGAAGGCTGGCTGGATTCCGTGCGTTACGCGAATGCGGCGGCGGCCTTGTCCACGACCGGGTATGGCGCCGTGGGTCCGTTGCCCGACGCCGACGCGGTAGGGGCGTTTATAGCCGCCCAGGCCGGCGGTTTGGCCGGGGGCGCGGTTTCGGGCTAAAATGCCGAGTTATCCCAGTTTTGCCGCCAGCCTTGCGCCCCGATTGTTGCCGGGCCAACGGGGCGGGCTGGCACCATAGAACCTTACCGGAGAACCATCATGGCAGAGCGCAAACGCGTGCGTCGCAATACCCTGGAACGCCGTTGCCTGGGCAAGGCTTTCAAGCGCTTGTTCGTCAACTCGCCCAAGGGCGTGTTCAAGATGCTTGAAAAAATCAAGCGCGTGTAATTAGCGCTGGATGCAAGAACCGCCGGTCTACCGGCGGTTTTTTTTTGGGCATTTTTGTGCCCGTTTCCGTGCCTTGCATATGTCAAGACCGGCCTTGTCCGCATCTGAGGCAAACTTGCTGCAAGTCCAAATAGTATAGATCTGGCAAGAGCTGACAAATTTGTTTGCAAAATGGGCACGCACAAAGCGAACCACTTTACGTATATCTCATAAACTGAAGCCCAGCTTTTTACCCGTAAACAATTAGACCCGTCGCAAACGTCCATTGCGAATTGGCCCGTCGCATGAGCGAACCGCATTACAAGTTCACGGTTCTGACGCCCACGTACAATCGCGCGGCGACGCTTTACCGTGTTTATGAATCCCTACGGAAGCAGACCTGCCGGGACTTCGAATGGCTGGTCGTCGATGACGGCTCGACCGACCGCACGCATGAAGCCGTGCTGGCCTGGCAGGCCCAGGGCGCGTTCCCGATCCGGTACGTCTGGCAGAAGAACCAGCACAAGAAAACGGCTTTCAATCGCGGCGTGCGCGAGGCGCGCGGCGAATTCATCATCACGCTCGACAGTGACGATGAAATTCCGCCGCAAGCGCTGCAAATACTGAAAGACGCATGGGAAGCCATAGCGCCGGCGCAGCGCGAAGCGTACGTGGGCGTGACCGGCTTGTGCGCCCGCCCCGACGGCGCCATCGTGGGCGACCGTTTCCCGCGCGATGTCTTCGATGCCAGCGCAGTAGAGCTTTATTTCCGGCACCGCATCAAGGGCGAGAAGTTCGGCAGCATGCGCACCGATGTGTTGCGCCGCTTTCCATTTCCCGAAGACGTCGCGGGTTTCGTGCCCGAAAGCCTGATCTGGTGGGCCATGGCGCGCGCCGGCTACCAGAGCCGCTGCATCAACCAGGTGGTGCGCATCTACCATACCAGTGCCGACGGCCTGACGCGCGGCGCCGTGTCGGTGCGCAACAACGCGCAGGGGCTTTATCTGCTGGCATGGAATATCCTGCAGCACCACATGGACTGGTTCCGTTTCCGGCCCAAGGAATTCTGTATGGCCGCCGCGCGCTACACGCGGTTCCGCCTCGACCTGGAGTATTCGGGCCTGCCCACCGCCGTACAGGCCTACCGGCTGACCGATCCATTTGCGCGGGCGCTGGTGCTGCTGATGTGGCCGCTGGGATACCTGATGCACCGCCGCGACCGCCGCCGCGGCCTGGCTTGATCTTATAGGTAGCAGCCACCTGGCCGGCCATCGGTGTCTCGGTAGGTGTCTGACACCCTGCGGGAGTCAGACACCTCGACGCCTATTGGTGTCTGCGCGGTAGGTGTCTGACACCCTGCGGGAGTCAGACACCTTGACGTCTATGGATGTCTGCGTGGTAGGTGTCTGACACCCTGCGGGAGTCAGACACCTTGACGCCTATGGGCGTCTGCGCGATAGGCGTCTGACACCCTGCGGGAGTCAGACACCTTGACGGCTATGGGTGTCCGCGCGATTGGTGTCTGACACCCTGCGGGAGTCAGACACCTTGACGTCTATGGATGTCTGCGTGGTAGGTGTCTGACTCCCGTAGGGTGTCAGACACCGACACGATGAGCACCGGTGTCAGGCTGGCCGCGCCGGTCAGCGCTCGCCATGCCTATCAGCGGGGCGTAGGTTCGCCCGGCTCGGCGTCGTCTTCATCATCTTCATCGTCCTCGTCATCGTCCTCGTCGTCTATCCCGGTCAAGGGTTCGTCCGTCAGGGCGAAGGGCAGGACGTCGGCAAGGTCGTCGGACCAGGCGGCTTCGTCGCCGGCCTGGTCGACTTTGACGAATCGCTCGCCCTCGTTCGACGTGATCTGTACCGACCACAGGTACAGGCAATCATAGGTGTCGTCGTCGGCGGGATCCAGGCCGCCGCGTCCGCCCAGCAGGCGCGTCTGGGGGCCGCCCAACTGTACATGCGGCTGGTGGTCGTCGGGGGCGCCCTGGGCCACGGGCACGCCGAACGTGACCCACTCCGTGCCTTCGTCGCCCTGCATGACCTCGGCCAGCACCGGCTTGCCCAGGTAGGCGCTCAGGGCGTCGGCCGTCCTGGCCAGCATGTCGAGTTCTTGGGTGCTGAAACGGGCGGGCGAGGCCGGCGGTTGGGCAGAGGCGGACATGGCAAAGCGTTCCTGGTAAAGCGCGGCGGCGGCGCGAAAGACGGGGCCAATGCGCATTGTCGCGCGTTTTCGAAATAAGCGCGCCATGTGTCGGCGGGCACGGTGTAGCGCACTGAGCGCCCTGGACAAGGTTCGACGGGCCATGCGCTCTGGACACGATCCGGCAAGCCATGCGCCCCGGTCAGGGTTCGACCCGCGACGCGCGCCGAGCCGGGCGCGGCCGGCTGCGCCCCTTCCAAGGCGCTAATATCCCTTCTTCTTTGTCAGCACCGTATTCCATGCCTTCCCCCGCGCCCACGCCTTCCGCCCGCCACATGCTGTTTCCCCTGTCGGCGGTGCTGATATGGGCCGTGAACATGGTGGTCACCAAGCTGGCCGCCAGCGTGATCGAGCCGGCCGTCATCGGCTTCTATCGCTGGGTGCTGGCGGCGCTGGTGCTTACGCCGTTTATCCTGCCAGGTGTGTGGCAGGCCCGGCGCACCATTGCCCCCAACCTGGGCAAACTGGCCGTGCTGGGGGCGCTGGGCACAGCCATGTACCAGGGGCTGATGTATGTCGCGGCCACCACGACCACCGCAACCAATATGGGCATCATCACGGCCATGGTGCCGCTCATCACCATTATCCTGGGCTCGATGGTGCTGCGCGAGCGGCCGGCGCCGACGGCCGTGCTGGGCGGCGCATTGTCGCTGCTGGGGCTCAGCGTGCTGCTGGGCGAAGGCGACCCCGCGCGGCTGCTGGCCCTGGGCGGCAATGTCGGCGACGCCCTGATGGGGCTGGCCGCGCTGTCGTACGCGCTGTACGGCGTGCTGCTGCGCCGCTGGCCCATGGCGGTGGGCGTATGGCAGTCGCTGTACATCCAGATTCTGTTCGGCATCGCGCTGCAGCTGCCGTCGTACCTGCTGGCGCCCAGTTCGCCGCTGAACGCGGCCAACCTGCCCCTGGTGCTGTACGCCGCCGTATTCCCGTCGTTGTTCGCGCCATACCTGTGGATGCAGGGGGTGCGCTACCTGGGCCCGAATCGCGCCAGCGTCTTCCTGAACGTCATGCCCGTGGGCACCGTGGCGATCGCCGCGGCCACGCTGGGCGAAGTGCCGCATGTCTACCATGTCACGGGCGGCCTGATGGCGCTGGCCGGCGTCAGTCTCGCGCAGTGGCGCCCGCGCGGCGCGGCGCGGGCCGGCTGACGCGTTCCGGCCTACAATCATTGCTTCCCCTTGATTTGTCTTTGCATACGAGCACATGGCCCAATACGTCTACACCATGAACCGAGTCGGCAAGATCGTGCCGCCCAAGCGGCAGATTCTGCGCGACATTTCCCTTTCGTTTTTTCCCGGCGCCAAGATCGGCGTGCTGGGCCTGAACGGCTCGGGCAAGTCCACGCTGCTCAAGATCATGGCCGGGGTCGACAAAGACATCGAAGGCGATGCCGTTCCGATGCCGGGGCTGAACATCGGCTATCTGCCGCAAGAGCCCCAGCTCAATCCCGAACACACCGTGCGCGAGGCCGTTGAAGAAGGCCTGGGCGCTGTCGTGCAGGCCAAGAAACGCCTGGACGAGGTATACGCCGCGTACGCCGAACCGGACGCCGATTTCGATGCCCTGGCCGCCGAGCAGGCTGAGCTCGAGGCCATCATCGCCGCGGCGGCTTCCAGCGGCGCCGACGATATCGAACACCAGATGGAAATCGCCGCCGACGCGCTGCGCCTGCCGCCCTGGGACGCCCGGGTAGAGCACTTGTCCGGCGGTGAAAAGCGCCGCGTGGCGCTGTGCCGCCTGCTGTTGTCCAAGCCCGATATGCTGCTGCTCGACGAACCCACCAACCACCTCGACGCCGAAAGCGTGGAATGGCTTGAGCAGTTCCTGCAGAAGTTTCCCGGCACCGTGGTGGGCGTCACGCACGACCGCTACTTCCTTGATAACGCGGCCGAATGGATACTGGAACTCGACCGGGGCCACGGCATCCCCTGGAAGGGCAACTACAGCTCGTGGCTCGAGCAAAAGGAAGCGCGCCTGAAGCAGGAAGAAGCCTCGGAATCCGCCCGCCAGAAAACCATCAAGAAAGAACTGGAATGGGTGCGCCAGAACCCCAAGGGCCGCCAGGCCAAGGCCAAGGCGCGCCTGGCGCGGTTCGAAGAACTGTCGTCGCACGAGTATCAAAAGCGCAACGAAACCCAGGAAATCTTCATTCCTGTGGGCGAGCGCCTGGGCAACGAAGTCATCGAGTTCACCAACGTCAGCAAGGCCTATGGCGACCGCCTGCTCATCGACAACCTGAGCTTCAAGGTGCCGCCCGGCGCCATCGTCGGCATCATCGGCGCCAACGGCGCCGGTAAGTCCACGCTGTTTCGCATGATCGCCGGCCGCGAACAGCCCGATTCGGGCACGATTTCCATCGGGCAGACCGTGAAGCTGGCCTTTGTCGACCAGTCGCGCGACGCGCTGCAAGACAACAAAACCGTCTTCGATGCCGTGTCCGACGGCGCCGATGTGCTCACGGTGGGCAAGTTCGAGATGTCGTCGCGCGCCTATCTGGGCCGCTTCAACTTCAAGGGCGCCGACCAGAACAAGATCGTCGGCCAGCTTTCCGGTGGTGAACGCGGCCGCCTGCACCTTGCCAAGACGCTGATCGCCGGCGGCAACGTGCTGCTGCTGGACGAGCCGTCCAACGACCTGGACGTGGAAACCTTGCGCGCCCTGGAAGACGGCCTGCTCGAATTTCCGGGCAGCGTCATGGTCATCAGCCACGACCGCTGGTTTCTCGACCGCATCGCCACGCACATCCTTGCCTTCGAGGGGGATTCGCAAGTGGTTTTCTTCGACGGCAACTACCAGGAATACGAAGCGGACAAGAAGCGCCGCCTGGGCGAAGAGGGTGCCAAGCCGCGCCGCCTGCGCTACAAGGCGTTGAGGTAAGGGCACGCCCTGGGCGCATGAGCGCCGGGGCTGCATCGCGGCGAGGCGCCGGCGTCGCCGCTTGTTGTCAAAGCCGTCTCAAGTGCGAGGTCTTTCATGTTGCTGCACGCCGCTGATTCGACATTGCTCGTGGTTGACATGCAAGAACGGCTGTTGCCGGCCATCGCGCACGGCGATGAAACGGCCCATGCCGTTGGCAAGCTCGCCAGGGGCGCCCGCCTGCTCGACGTGCCGGTCGTGGCCACTGAACAGAATGCCGAAGGCCTGGGCGCCACCCTGGCATCGCTGCGCGAGCTCGTGCAGGCCGTGTTCCACAAACGCCATTTTTCAGCCGTGCGCGAGCCGGGGTTCGAGGCATGGCTGCCGCCGGCCCGCCGCACCATACTCGTGGTCGGATGGGAGGCGCATGTGTGCGTCCTGCAGACCGTTATCGGGTTGTGCGAGCTCGGTTATCACGCGGTGCTGGTGTCCGACGCGGTAGGGTCGCGCCGCGTTTCGGACCAGCATGCCGGCATGCGGCGCATGCGCGCGGCGGGCGCCACGGTAGTCACTTCCGAGATGGCGCTGTTCGAATGGATGCAGTCTTGCGACCATCCTCGCTTTCGCGACGTGTTACGTTTGGTGAAATAAGCCTGCGCCAGGGCAACATGTGCCGGCGCGGCGGGGCGCCGGGCCTACCCATGGATACAATTTATGGGCATCCCTAACAGCTCGTTTGCGCGCTTTTTGCCATCCTGAAGCTGCGTAATTTTGTGGGGGACGCCGCAGTGCCTGATATTCCGGCCTCGCCTGACTCCGGTGCGCTGTCCCAGGCACAACTATAGGAGCCTCATCATGATCAACATCGGAACCTTCTCGAAAATCAGCATGGCTGTTCTGCTTTCGTTCACCATGGCAGGGTGTTCGTCGTGGGACAGCATGAGCCGCCGCCAGAAAAGCACCGTCGGGGGCGCCGCCGTGGGCGGTGTGGCCGGCGCAGTCATCAGTAATGGCGGCATCCTGGGCACCGTGGGTGGCGCCGCGCTGGGCGGCATCATCGGCGACCAGGTCGGCAAGTAAACCTCTGCCATTACACACAAAGGCCCTGGCAAGCAGCACGCTTGCCAGGGCCTTTTTTGCGGGGTGACGCAGCCGGGGCCAGGTCGCGGCCCGCGCGGCAATCAAGCCTCTTTTTGCGGCATCTCGATCTTGACTTCAAGGACTTCGAGCGTGTCCTGACGCTCCAGGTGCACCTTGATGTCGTCCGGATCGATGTTCACGTATTTGGAAATGACGGCGACCAGCTCCTGCTGCAATTGCGGCAGGTAATCGGGCGACGAGCCGCGGCCCGTTCGTTCATGGGCAAGAATGATTTGCAGGCGTTCCTTGGCGACCACCGCCGAGGTTTTCTTCTGGCCTAACAGAAACGACAGGAAGGACATTGCTTACTTCCCTCCGAAAAGGCGCTTGAACAGGCCGGGTTTTTCATAGTCGACGAATCGCAGCGGCTTGTCTTCGCCCAGGTAGCGGGCCACCACGTCTTTATAGGCCTCGGATACGTCCGTGTCGCGCAGGTGGATCGCGGGCAGGCCCTGGTTCGACGCCTGCAGCACGGCTTCCGACTCGGGGATGACGCCGATCAGCTTGATGCGCAGGATATCTTCGATGTCGCTCAGCGAGAGCATCTCGCCATCATTGACGCGCTTGGGGTTATAGCGCGTCAGAAGCAGGTATTCCTTGACGGGTTCTTCGCCGTCGACCGCGCGGCGCGACTTGGCCGACAGGATGCCCAGGATGCGGTCGGAATCGCGCACGGACGAGACTTCGGGGTTGGTGACCACCAGCGCGTCGTCGGCGAAGTAGGCGGCCATCAGCGCGCCGGTTTCGATGCCGGCGGGCGAGTCGCAGACGATGTACTCGAAACCCATTTCTTTCAGGTCATCGAGCACCTTGCCCACGCCTTCCTGGGTCAGCGCGTCTTTGTCGCGAGTTTGCGAGGCGGGCAGGATGAACAGGTTCTCGAGCTGCTTGTCTTTGATCAGCGCTTGGTTCAGCGAGGCTTCGCCCTGGATGACGTTGACGAAGTCATACACGACACGGCGTTCGCAACCCATGATCAGATCCAGGTTGCGCAGGCCGACGTCGAAGTCGATGACGGCCGTTTTGTGGCCACGCATGGCCAATCCGGCGGAAAAGCTGGCGCTGCTGGTGGTCTTTCCGACCCCACCCTTGCCGGAAGTCACCACAACAATACGTGTCATGACCGTTTAACCCTTATGTTCGAATAAATCGCGTTATCGTAAAGCAAAAAGCCCGTGTAAGGCTTCTTACAAGATGTAGGCGTGCCCCGGTATCCCGCGGCAACGCCCATTGATGCTATCCATGCCCGGCTACTTGCGCAGCGCCTCGATGTGCAGCGTTTCGCCATCCAGGTACACCAGCGCCGGCTGATTGTGCAGACTGCGGTCGAGCTTGGCTTCCACCACCCGGTAAACGCCGGCCACGGCCAGCAGCTCGGCGTCGAGCTGTGTGGTGAAGATGCGGGCCGACGTGTCGCCGCGCGCGCCCGCCATCGCCTTGCCGCGCAGCGGGCCATAGACGTGCACGTTGCCGTCGGCGATCACTTCGGCGCCCTGGCTGACCATGCCGATGACCACCAGGTCGGTATGGCGCGCGTACACGCGCTGCCCCGAACGCAGCGGCTTGGTGATGACCAATGCCGAAGCCGGCGCGGACGCGGGCAAGGGGGATTCTTCAGGCGCGGGCTGCGCAGGGGCGGCCGGCGCAGCGGCCGCACCGCTGGCCGGGTCGGCGCCGGGGGCCGTCGCGGTTTCCAGGGCCGCCGCGGGCACGGCCGGCACCGGCGTGGCGATGTCGCTGGGCGCGGCGGTTTCTACGGCGGGCGCGGGGCGTGGCGTGGACAGTTCCACGGCGGCCAGGCCGGCTTCCTGGGCGGCCTGCAGGTTGGCGCCCTGGGCCACCACGCCTATGGGCGGCAGGTTGTGCCGGCGCAGCGCCTGCAGCAGCGCCGGCCAGTCGATCGGGCTGTCGACGCGGCTGGCATCGATGACCACGGGTTCATTCTCGAAGAAGCTGCCGGCGTCCGCCATGCGGCGATCCAGCGCCGCCGTCAGGAGAGACAGGTCGGCGCTGTGCAGCACCACGCGTACGGCATACAGCGTGGCGCTTTTGAAATCCAGGGCGAGGGTATCAGTAGTCATGTGGGAACGAAATCAGGCCGTGGCCCATGAGTCGCGCAGCGTGACGATGCGGTTGAGCACCGGCGCCTCGGGCGTCGAGTCTTTGCTGTCTACCGTGAAGTAGCCCAACCGCTCGAACTGCCATGTGGCGCCCGGCGCGATCCGGGTGCCCGGTTCCAGCCAGGCGTCGACGGTGCGGCGCGAGTCCGGGTTCAGGCAGGTCAGGAAATCCTTGTCGCCGGCGTCCGGATAGGGGTCGGAGAACAGGCGATCGTACAGATGCACGCGCGCCGGCACCGCGTGAGCCGCGCTGACCCAGGTGATATTGCCCTTGACCTTGACGCTGTCCGAGCCTGGCGTGCCGCTCTTGGTATCGGGCAGGTATTCGGCCTGCACTTCGGTTACGCGGCCGGATTCGTCTTTGGTGAAGCCCGTGCAGCGCACCACGTAGCCGTATTTCAGGCGCACGGTGTTGCCGGGGTACAGGCGGAAATACTTCTTGGGCGGCTCTTCGCGGAAATCGTCGCGCTCGATCCAGAGCTCGCGCGAGAACGGGAACTCGCGCGCCCCGGCGGCCGGATCATGCGGGTTGCGCGGGGCGGTGCAGGCTTCGTGCTGGCCTTCGGGGTAATTGGTGATGACCAGTTTGAGCGGGTCGAGCACCGCCACGGAGCGCGCCGCGGTGGGGTCCAGGTCGTCGCGCACGGCCTGCTCGAGCAGGCCGTAGTCGATGCGCGAATCGGACTTGGACACGGCCGTGCGGTCGCAGAACAGGCGGATGGACGACGGTGTGTAGCCGCGCCGGCGCAGACCGAACAGGGTGGGCATGCGCGGGTCGTCCCAGCCATCGACGTAGCCTTCGCGCACCAGTTGCAGCAGCTTGCGCTTGCTGGTGACGACGTACGTCAGGTTCAGGCGGGCGAATTCGTACTGGCGCGGCAGCGGCCGGGCCAGTTTGCCCAGTTCGGCCAGGCGCGCCAGGATCCAGTCATAGAAGGGGCGCTGATCTTCGAACTCGAGCGTGCAGATGCTGTGCGTGATGCCTTCCAGCGCGTCTTCGACCGGATGCGCCCAGCTGTACATGGGGTAGATGCACCAGGTGTTGCCGGTGCGGTGGTGCGTGGCGTGGCGCACGCGGTACATCACGGGGTCGCGCAGGTTGATGTTGGGCGACGCCATGTCGATCTTGGCGCGCAGCACCAGGCTGCCGTCGGGATGCTTGCCGTCGCGCATTTCGGCCAGCAGCGCCAGCGATTCGTCGGCGGGGCGGTCGCGCCAGGGCGAAGGCACGCCCGGTTCCGTCAGGGTGCCGCGGTTGGCGCGGATCTGCTCGGGCGTCTGTTCGTCGACGTAGGCGTGGCCGGCCTGTACCAGGGCCTGGGCGAACTCGTACATGAAGCCGAAGTAATCGCTGGCGAAGTACAGGTGCTCGGTGCCGTTGGCGTTCCAGTCGAAGCCCAGCCACCGCACCGCCTCGATGATGGCGTCGACGTATTCCTGGTCTTCTTTCTCGGGGTTCGTGTCGTCAAAGCGCAGGTGGCACACGCCGCCGTATTCGCGGGCCAGCCCGAAGTTCACGCAAATGCTCTTGGCGTGCCCGATGTGCAGATAGCCGTTGGGCTCGGGCGGGAACCGCGTGCGGATGCGGGCCGGGTCGGGCGCGCCCCGGGACTGGACCGAGGCCGGGCCAGGCTCGCCGGCCCAGCGCTTGCCCTGGAATCGGTCGGCCTGCAGATCGTCGTCGATGATGTTGCGCAGGAAATTGGTGGCGGCAGTCGGCGTGGGGGCGGTGGTCATGCTCGAGAAAGGAGAAAACAGCGGCAAAGCGTCAATTTTGCCACGTCCGCACTCCGAAACCGTTGTAAACCTGTCCCCATCTTCCGGAAACAGGCTCTACACTACCGGCCATCATGGATATCGTCCCTTTATTGCTGGCCCGCATCCAGTTCACGGCAAGCCTGAGCTTCCTGGCGTTGTTCATGGCGCTTTCGCTGGCGCTGTCCTGGATGCTGCTGTTTTTCAAGCTGTGCGCGCACCGCACGGGACGGCCCGGGTGGACGGCCGCCTACCGGTTCTGGGTGCGCTTTTTTGCCCTGTCGTTCGTGCTGGCCCTGGCCGCCGCGCTGCCGGTGCTGATACAGCTGGGCAGCCTGTGGCCCGGCCTGATGGACAAAATCGGCAATGTGGCCGGGCCGCTCATCGGTTTCGGGGTGCTGTCGGTGTTCATCCTGAAATCATGCTTCCTGGGGGTGATGCTGTTCGGGCAGCGCCGCGTATCCGCGGGCGCGCATACGCTGGCGGTGTTCATGGTGGCGCTGGGGCAGGCGGCAACCCTGTTCTGGGTGCTGGCGCTGCAATCGTGGGTGCAGACGCCCGCCGGCGCCACCCTCATCGACGCGCGCTACCAGGTCTATGACTGGCGGGCGGTCATCTTCAATCCGTCGTTCGGCTGGAACCTGGGCCTGATGGCATTGTGGTCCGCCCTGGCGGCGGCCTTCCTGATATTGGGCGTTACCGCGCTGCAGGCGTTGCGCCGCCGGCTCGACGAGGGCGAACGCTGTGCGTTCAAGGCGGCGCTGGTCGCGGCGGCGGCCGCCTCGCTGCTGCAGGGGCCGGTGCTCGACGGCGCGGGCCGCGTCATGGCCGAGCACCAGCCCGCCAAGGCGGCGGCCGCGGCGGGCTATTGGCAAAGCGGCGCCGAGCCGGCCTGGGCCCTGTTCGGCTGGCCCGACGCCAGGGCGCAGGCCACGCGCGCCGAGCTGGCGTTGCCCGGCGTGGGCGAGGCATGGCTGGGACGCGATGCGCAAGGCCTCTACCAGGGGCTGGACAAGTTTTCCGGTATGCAGCCGCCGGTGGCGGCCACGTTCTGGACGTTGCGTGCGGTAATGTTGCTGGGCCTGGCCATGCTGGCGGTGTCGCTGCTGACGCTGGCGTTCACCGCCCGCCGCGGGCTGGATCCGTCGCTGCTGCCGCGCTGGTGGCTGCGGATGGTTGTCGCCATGCTGTATGCCGGCGGGCTTGCCGTGCTGGCCGGGGGCGTGTTTTCGGTGGCCGGCATGCAGCCGTATGCGGTCAACGCCACCATCACGCAAAGCGAAGTGCTGGGCACGGCCAGCGTGCCGGTGCTGGCGGCCAGCCTGGCGGGCTACCTGGCGCTGTATGCGGCGCTGCTGGCGGCCTTCAATGGCATGTTGTTCCATGCCGCGCGCTACGGCGTGGTGCCGGTGCGCAAACCCGGAGGCCTGTCCCCATGATCGACATGCTGGCCGCTTCGCTGGGGGTGAATTCCAGCGATCCGACCTTCTGGATGCCGCTGGTGTTCATGGGGTTGTTGTTCCTGTTGATCGCGGGCGGCGTCGTCCTGGACGGCTTCGACCTGGGCGTGGGCATGTTGCTGCCGCTGGCGCCGGCCGGAGAGCGCGGCCGCATGATGAGCCTGCTCAGCCCGTGGCGCGATGCCAATGAATTCTGGCCTTTGCTGGGCATAGGCCTGTTTGCGTCGGCATTTCCCATGGCGTGGGGCGCCGTATTCGGCAAGCTGTACGGGCCCCTGGCCCTGATGGCGCTCGGACTGGCGCTGCGCAGTGTCTCTTTCGAGTTCCGCATCCGCGCGCGCAGCGAGCTCAAGCCGCGCTGGGTGCTGGGGTTCTGGCTGGGCTCGGTGGCCACGGCGTTTGCGCAAGGGCTTATCCTGGGGCGTTTTGCCACGGGGTACCAGACCGCCGCGGGCTACGGGTGGTTTGCCGTCCTGATGGGCTTTTGCGCCGTGGCCGCGTACGCGCTGCTGGGGGCGGCGTGGCTGGTCATGCGCGTCGACGGCGAGCTGCAGCGCCGCGCCGCGCGCTGGGGCCGCGCGGCCATCCGCTGGGCCGCCGTGGGCATGGTCGCCACGTCGGCGATGCTGGGGCTGGCCAATGCCGGCATTTTCTATAAATGGAGCAACCCTTCCGGGCTGGTAGTGGCGGCGGTGGTATGGGGGCTGATGCTGCTGTGCTTTTCCAACGTGGAAATGCGCCTGTCGCGCATACCGGGTCGGGCCGAGCAGCACAGCTGGCTGCCGTTTGTGCTGTGCGTGGTGCTGTACTGGCTGATGCTCGCGGGCCTGGCCTACAGCCTGTTTCCCTACTTGATCCTCGACGACATGACGCTCTGGGACGGCACGGCCTCGATCGGATCGATGCGCCTGGTGCTGGCCGGGGCCGTGATCGGCGCGCCGGTGGTCGTGGTGTTCAACCTGCTGGCCTACCGGTCGGTATTCGGCAAAGAGCGCCGCGCGGGCTGAGCGCGGCGCGTTGCCGCCGGGGCGGCCGGGGCTGTCGGGGCGGCCGGGGCTGTCGGGGTATCAAGACGCCGCGTCTTCGGCCCGGTCGGCGGCCAGGGGCAGGGTGATGCGCACCAGCAGCCCGCCTTCGCGGGCCTGGTCGAGTTTCAGCGCGCCGCCGTGCGCGCGCGCGATGGCTTCGGCCAGCGCCAGCCCCAGCCCGACATTGCCGGTGCGCGTGCGGGCGTCGTCCAGCCTGGCGAACGGCCGCAGCGCTTCGGCGCGGCGTTCGGGAGCGATGCCCGGGCCGTGATCGGCCACTTCCAGCACGGCGTGCGCGCCCGCGCGCCGCAGGCGGATATCCACGGGCGGCTTGCCGTGATGCAGCGCGTTGCCGATCAGGTTGTCCAGCAGCCGGCCCAGGGCCACCGCATCGCCCTGCAGCACCATGTTGTCGTCCGACATATCCAGGGTGACCTCGGTGCCCGTGCTCTGCCAGCCCGCCACCCGGTCGGCCAGCCATTCCGGAAACGCCATCTCGACATAGCGATAGCCGGCGGGATCGGTGCCGCGCACGAAACCGATGAACTGGTCGACCATGTGCTGCATGTCCTGCAGATCTTTGCGCAGGCCGTCTTTCAGGACCGGGTCGTCGGCCATTTCAATGCGCAGCCACATGCGCGACAAGGGCCCCTTCAGGTCATGAGGCAGGCCCGACAGCAGCGTGCGCCGCACGGATTCCGATTCAGCCAGGGCATCCAGCATGGCGTTGAAGCGTTCGCCCAGCGCACGGGTTTCGCTCGGGCCGGACGGCTGCACGCGCTGGGGTTGCCCGGCGGCCAGGCGGTCGGCGGCTTCGGCCAGCCGCGTCAGCGGCCGTGTAATGTGCCAGGAAAACCCGCCGGCCAGCAGCAGCACCAGCCCCATGCCGCCCAGCCACGCGGCGATCATGGGCGTGGCCACCGGGGGATCGAGCCGTTCGAGCGGGATCACCAGCCATTCGCGCAGGCGAGGCGCTTCTTCGGTATCGGTGTTGCGCGCCAGCGAGATGAAAATCTCGGGATCCCGCCCGTGCGACAGCGCCACGCGCGTGCCATCGTTGAGGCGGTCATTGAGCTTGCGGATCAGCGAACGCAGGTCGTCCCGGATATCGTCGGTCTGCGCGTCATGGTGCGAACGGTGCCGAATCCGGTCGACATCCCGGTGCGGCGTGCCGCTGGCGTCCTGCCGCGCCCCGGGCGACGGCGTGCGCGAAAACCGTTGCAGGCGCGCCTCGGCCGGCAGGGTGCGCGACCACAGCCGCCATTGGTTCTGCGAGGCGTTGCGCACGAATTCGGCGCGGTCGTCCGCAGGGATTTCCGACACCGCCGCGCGCAGGGTGCGTATGGTGGTGGCGATATAGCCTATCGCCACGTCTTCCAGGAACTTCTGGCGGTAATACGACACGGTCGCCAGCGTGGCAGCCTGCGCCAGCAGCACCGCGCCCAATACAAGCAGGATCAGGCGCGTCCGCAGCGAGCGCGGCAACAGGGAACTGAGCAGGCGGTTCATGCAAGGTGGCGGCGGGCAATCAAGGCGAGAACCGGTAGCCGATGCCCCATACCGTCTGTATCCAGCGCGGCTGTTTCGGGTCGTCTTCGATGGCGCGCCGCAGGCGCAGGATGGCGATATCGATGGCGCGGTCGTTGCGTTCACCGCCGTCGTCGTCGCGCGCCAGCGCCAGCAGGCGTTCGCGCGACAGCGGCTTGCCGGCGTTGCGTACCAGGGCTTCCAGCAGGTTGATTTCGCCGCCGGTCAGCTTGACCGGCTCGCCGTCGCGCAACAGCTGCCTCAGGGCCGGGTCGAATACAAAGGGCCCGAAGCTGACCGGCACGTCCTTGGTCAGCGCCGAAGGGCCGCGCTTGCGCCGCAATACCGCTTCGATGCGCGCCAGCAATTCGCGGGGATCGAACGGCTTGCCCAGATAGTCGTCGGCGCCGGCCTCCAGGCCTATGATGCGGTCCACCGCCTCGTCGCGCGCCGTCAGCAGGATGACGGGGATATCTTCGCCCTGTTCGCGCAGCCGGCGGCAGGCATCGGCGCCGTCGCCACCGGGCAGCATGCGGTCGAGCACCAGCAGGTCGGGGGTGTAGCGGGCGATGCGCGCGGTCAGGTCGCTGGCGTCGGGGGCCAGCAGCGTGTCGTAGCCATGCCGGTTGAGATAGTCGGCCAGCAGCTGGCGCAGGGCGGGGTCGTCGTCGACGACCAGCAGCTTGGTATGCGGATTGTCCATGGACGCCATAGTGTCCGGGGATGGGAGCGCCGGCAAGGGGCGGGAAATAGATTGAAATATAACGCGGCCTGGGCCGCGCCAGCCGGGGCAACCTAAAATAGCGACTTCGCCTTACGCGTTTGCGCGGTCGTTTTCTTTCGCCCAGAAGTTTTCCTGATGCGCCGTTCTCGGGTCCGTACACTGTCGAGCGTCATGGCCATGTATCGTGGCTGGCGCGGGGCGGCCGTGCGTCCCATGCTGGCCGGCCTGTCGGCCTGCAGCCTGGGCCTGGGCGCCTGCGCCGCGCCCGATTCCCTGCCGTCGGCCCCCTTCGCCGTGACGTCACCGCACGACCCGGCCCCGCGGGGCCAGGCGCCGCGCCCGGACGCCGGGCAGCCGGCGCGCGACGATACCGAGCGGGCTGCGCGATTCGGCATCGCGGTGCTGGCGCCCGCCATGCCGTTGCCGGTGGCGCCCGCCACGCTGGCCGAATCGCGGCCCCTCGAGCTGGACCCGATGCCCTGCCAGCTGTCTCCGCTCGAGGGCCTGGTCGACGCCTCGCTGCAGCAGCGGGACGCCCACCGCGATGCCGCCAGAGCGGCGGGCCCGGACGGCACCGGCACGGTCGACATGTCCGCCGCCGCCCAGGCGGCCCCGCTACCGGTGCAATGCGCGAACCTGTTCCCCGATGTGCAGCCCGTGCCGCCGCAGCAATACGACTTTGGCCTGGAAACGCGCGACCCGGTGCCGTCGGGCTCCGTGATGGTGGTCACCGGCGTGGCCCAACCCGCCAGCCCCTGGTTTTCCACTCTGAGCAGCCAGCAGGGGTTTGCCTTTTCGGGCGGGCGCTGGGTGTATCGCGACACCGCGGGGCCCAGCCTGGCCGTGGGCCACCTGACGGCCAACGCGCCGCTGTGGGGCAGTGCGGTGCCCATCGGCGGCCTGCAGATTGCGGACTGGGCGGGCGGGGCGCAGGTGGTGCCGCCCGGCAAGGTCGCCTATTCGTCTACCGTCGGCCGGCTCAACTACACCAACCTGGCCGCGCAGTCGGGCGCTATCGATTACGGCGTCACCGCGGGCAGCGGAACGCTGCGCTATGGCCTGACTCCCGCGCTGACGCTCGAAAGCCAGATGCAGACCGCGCCCGATCTGGCCACCCGCGGGCTGGGCACGACCTATTCGGCGGGCGATCTGGGCACCTTTCAGGTCGGCGTGACGCAAAGCACGTTCGACAATGTCAACGCGTGGCGCTACCGCTTCGGCTACAACGTCAATCTGCTCGAATCGGTGAGCCTGGCGGTCACCAATGAGCAGGTCGACGCCGGTTTCGGCGACCTGTCCCAATACCGCGACGGGTCGTTCACCTCGCCCCGCATGCGCAATACGTTTGCCGCCGGCGTGCCCATCTCGGGCTGGGGCACGCTGACGGGCACCTATACCGGGCTGCGCGAATCCGGCGTGGCCATCGAACAACGCTTCGGGCTGCAGCACAGCATGCTGGTGGCGCCCAGCGTGCGCCTCGCCGTGGGCGCCGATCGCGATGTGGTCACGGGCGATTACGAAATGCGCGCGGGGCTTACCATGCCGGTCGATGCGTTCATGCGCGGCCTGTGGCTGTCGTGGTAGGACGGTTTGCGGCCCCGCGCCTCGCCCGGCCCCTGAATGGGGCTTAAAATCGCCGCCATGACGCCTTACGCTACTTCTCATGTCTGACCCCCGCGCCCAGGACGTCCTGCAGCGCGTTTTTGGCTACGAATCCTTCCGCGGCGACCAGCAGGCCATCGTCGATCACGTCATCGGCGGGGGCGACGCGCTGGTGCTGATGCCCACAGGCGGCGGCAAATCACTGTGCTACCAGGTTCCGGCGCTGGTGCGAGAGGGCACCGGCGTGGTGGTGTCGCCCCTTATCGCGCTGATGCAAGACCAGGTCGACGCCCTGACCGAGCTCGGCGTGCGCGCGGCCTATCTGAATTCCACGCAAGACTGGCGCGTGGCGCGCGAGGTCGAACAGGCGTTCCTGGCGGGCGAGCTCGACTTGCTGTATGTGGCCCCCGAACGTCTGCTGACCGACCGCTGCCTGCAATTGCTCGAACGCGGCCGCATTGCCTTGTTCGCCATCGACGAAGCGCATTGCGTATCGCAATGGGGCCACGATTTCCGGCCCGAGTACCTGGGCTTGTCGATGCTGCACGAGCGTTGGCCCGATGTGCCCCGCATCGCGCTCACCGCCACCGCCACGGCGGCCACGCGCGTCGAAATCGCCCAGCGGCTGGCGCTGGACGAGGCTCGCCATTTCGTGGCCAGTTTCGACCGGCCCAACATCCGCTATCGCATCGTCGAGAAAAACGAAGTGCGGCGCCAATTGTTGGACCTGATCCGTGGCGAGCACGATGGCGATTCGGGCGTGGTGTATTGTCTGTCGCGCGCCCGGGTCGAGGAAACCGCCGACTTCCTGTGCCAGAACGGCGTCAATGCCTTGCCGTACCACGCCGGCCTGAGCGCCGCGGTGCGTGCGGGCAACCAGTCCCGGTTCCTGCGCGAAGACGGCATCGTCATGGTTGCCACCATTGCATTCGGCATGGGCATCGACAAGCCCGACGTGCGCTTCGTGGCGCACATCGATCTGCCCAAGTCGGTCGAGGGCTACTACCAGGAAACCGGCCGCGCGGGCCGCGACGGCCTGCCCGCGACGGCGTGGCTGGCCTACGGACTGCAGGATGTCGTACAGCAGCGCCGCATGATCGACGAATCCCCGGGCGACGAGCTCTACCGCCGCCGCCTGGGCCAGCAGCTCGACGCCATGCTGGGCCTGTGCGAAACCGTCGAATGCCGCCGCGTGCGCCTGCTGGCCTACTTCGGGCAGGCAATCACCGCTTGCGGCAACTGCGACGTATGTCTTGATCCGCCCCAGTCCTGGGATGGCACGGTGGCCGCGCAGAAAGTGCTGTCGGCGGTGTACCGGTTGTGGAAAGAGCGCGGGCAGCGCTATGGCGCGGGCCATATCATCGATATTCTGCGCGGCAAAGATACCGACCGCATCCGGCAGAACGATCACCAGACGCTGAGCGTGTTCGGCGTGGGCGCCGATCTGTCCGAAAATGCCTGGCGCGGTGTGTTGCGCCAGTTGCTGGCCCAGGGCCTGCTGGCCGTCGATACCGACGGTTATGGCACGCTGGCCCTTACCGAGGGCAGCCGGACCGTGCTCAAGGGCGAACGCCAGCTGATGCTGCGGCGCGAATCAGAGAAAAAGGCGCGGAACAGCAAGTCCGGCGGCCGCAGCCGCGCCGCGGTCATCGATCTGCCGCCCGAAGCGCAGCCCGTTTTCGAGGCCTTGCGCAACTGGCGCGGCGAGGTCGCCAAGAACCATGGCGTGCCGGCCTATGTGATCTTTCACGATGCCACGCTGCGTGAAATCGCCCTGGCGCGGCCCGCGTCCATGCACGAACTGGCGCATATCAATGGCGTGGGCACGCGCAAACTCGAAGCGTACGGCGACGACATCCTGAGGCTGGTGGCGTAATCAACATCCGCCGCCGCGCTTGCGCGGTCGGTGTCTGACACCCTTCGGGAGTCAGACACCGCATCAGAACAGTTTCCCGCCAGGTGTCTGACTCCCGAAGGGTGTCAGACACCACACCAGAAGCATCTGGCCGGCCATGCCCGAAGGGAGTCCGCCAGGTGTCTGGCTCCCGAAGGGTGTCAGACACCACACCAGCAGCATCTGGCCGGCCATGCCCGAAGGGAGTCCGCCAGGTGTCTGGCTCCCGAAGGGTGTCAGACACCACATCAGCAGCATCTGGCCGGCCATGCTCGAAGGGAGTCCGCCAGGTGTCTGACTCCCGAAGGGTGTCAGACACCACATCAGCAGCATCTGGCCGGCCATGCTCGAAGGGAGTCCGCCAGGTGTCTGACTCCCGAAGGGTGTCAGACACCACATCAGAACCATCTGGCCGCCCGTGCTGGCCCCTCGGGTCGCACCCCGGCAGCCGACGCCCCCGGGTGCGCCTACTTGAACAGTTCGCCGCTGCCTGTGGGAGGGGCCAGGCCCAGGTGCCGCCACGTCGTCTGGGTGGCCATGCGGCCTCGGGGCGTGCGTTGCAGATAGCCGTGCTGGATCAGGTAAGGCTCGATCACGTCTTCGATGGTGTCGCGCTCTTCGCCTATGGCGGCGGCCAGGCTGTCCACGCCCACCGGCCCGCCGTCGAACTTGTGCACGATCGCTTCCAGCAGCTTGCGGTCCATCAAGTCCAGCCCTTGCGGGTCCACTTCGAGCATGGCCAGCGCCTTGCCCGCCGACTCGGCGTCGATCGTGCCGTGTGACTTGACCTGCGCGTAGTCGCGAACCCGGCGCAGCAGCCGGTTGGCAATACGCGGCGTGCCGCGAGACCGGCGTGCCACTTCCGCCGCGCCGTCGGGCGTAATCGCGACGTTGAGCAAACCCGCGCTGCGCGTGACGATGCGCCCCAGGTCATCGGCGTTGTAGAACTCCAGGCGCGAAACGATGCCGAAACGGTCGCGCAACGGGTTGGTCAGCATCCCGGCCCGCGTGGTGGCCCCCACCAGCGTAAACGGCTGCAGGTCCAGCTTGACGCTGCGCGCCGCGGGGCCTTCGCCGATCAGGATGTCGATCTGGAAATCTTCCAGCGCCGGGTACAGGATTTCTTCCACCACAGGCGACAGCCGATGGATCTCGTCGATGAACAACACATCGTTCTTTTCAAGATTCGTCAGCAGCGCGGCCAGGTCGCCGGGGCGCTCCAGCACCGGCCCCGATGTCTGCCGCAACTGCACGCCCATTTCGTGCGCGATGATGTGCGCGAGCGTCGTCTTGCCCAGCCCAGGCGGGCCGAACAGCAGCACATGATCGAGCGCCTCGCCGCGCTTGCGCGCCGCGGCAATGAAAATCTCGAGCTGCTCGCGCGCGCGCTGCTGGCCCACGTATTCTTGCAGCGCCTTGGGGCGCAGGGCGCGTTCGATGGACTCTTCGTTGGGCGACACCGGTTGCGGCGTCACCAGGCGGGGCGCGTCGGGCAGGGAAGAAAGCGAATCAGACTGGATGGCCATAATAAAAAGCAAGACTGGCATCACAGCAACAGCCGGGCCAGCGCAAGCATCGTACACCACCCATCCCGTCAACAGGCGATATCATCCAACCACCGCACTCCCACCCAAGCCAAAGAAAGACCTCATGTCCACGCTACCCACCTACGATGATGTCGTACGCGCCGCCCAGACCCTGGCCGGCGTCGCCCACCGCACCCCCGTACTGCGCTCGGCCACCGCCGACGCGCGCACCGGCGCGCAGATTTTCTTCAAGTGCGAAAACTTCCAGCGCATGGGCGCGTTCAAGTTCCGTGGCGGCTACAACGCCATTGCGCGGCTGACGCCGGCGCAGCGGGATGCCGGGGTCGTTACGTTTTCGTCCGGCAATCATGCCCAGGCCATCGCCCTGGCCGCGCGCCTGCTGGGCGTGCGCGCCACCATCATCATGCCGCACGACGCACCGGTGGCCAAGCGCGCCGCCACCGAAGGCTATGGGGGGCACGTCGTCACCTATGACCGCTACACCGACGACCGCGAGGCGGTGGCGCGCCGCATCCAGGCCGAGACCGGCGCCACGCTGATCCCGCCCTATGACCATGCGGACGTCATCGCGGGGCAGGGCACCGCCGCCAAAGAACTGTTCGAAGAAGTCGGCCCGCTGGACGCCCTGGTCGTCTGCCTGGGCGGCGGCGGCTTGCTGGCCGGATCGGCGCTGGCGGCCAGCGCCCTCAGCCCGGCCTGCGCCGTCTATGGGGTCGAGCCGGAAGCCGGCAACGACGGCCAGCAGTCGCTGCGCAAGGGTGAAATCGTGCGCATCCCCACGCCCAAGTCATTGGCCGATGGCGCCGTCACGACCCATCTGGGGCAGTTGACGTTCCCGCTCATCCGGCAGCACGTCAAAGACATCGTCACCGTCACCGACGACCAGCTGGTCGAGACCATGAAATTCTTTGCCGAACGCATGAAAATGGTGGTCGAACCCACCGGCTGCCTGTCCACCGCGGCGGTGCTGCACCAGGCCCTGGCCATGCCGGGCAAGCGGGTGGGCGTCATCATCAGCGGCGGCAACGTCGATCTGGGCAATTACGCGCGGCTGCTGGCGGGTTGATCCACTCGCTTGCGGCGCCTGGCGGCGCGGGGCAGAATGGGCGGAACCGTTATCCGAATAAGAGGCTGCAACCATGCGTATCCTGCTTGTTGGCGGCACCGGTTTCCTGGGCAGGCACGTGGCGGCACGGCTGGCCCGCGACGGGCACATCCTGCTCGTTCCCACGCGCCAGTATGCGCGCGGCCGCGATCTGCAATTGTTGCCGGGGCTTACGTTACTTGAAGCCGATGTCCACGACGACACGGCGCTCGACCGCATGCTGCAAGAAAGCGACGCGGTCATCAACCTGGCCGGCATCCTGCATGGCGGGCATGGCCGGCCGTACGGCGCCGGCTTTGCCCGGGTGCACGTAGAGCTGCCGCGCCGGCTTGCGCAAGCGTGCAGGCGCCACGACGTGCGGCGCCTGCTGCACGTCAGCGCCTTGTGCGCCGATTCCTCCGGCCCCAGCATGTACCTGCGGTCCAAGGGCGACGGCGAAGCCGCCCTGCGCCAGGTCTATGCCGCCTGGCCCGACGGCGCCTGCACGATATTCCGGCCGTCGGTCGTATTCGGCCCCGACGACCGCTTCACGACCCTGTTCGCGCGGCTGGCGCGCTGGCTGCCCGCCATCCCGTTGGCGGGCGCCGACGCACGCATGCAGCCGGTCAGCGTGGCCGACGTGGCCAGCGCAATCGCCACGGCCCTGGTCAACCCCGTAACGGCCGGCCGTACCTACGAACTGGCCGGGCCGCAGGTATATACGCTGCGTGAAATCGTGCGCCTGTGCGCCATCTGGAGCGGCCATCCCAGGCCGGTGTGCGCGCTGCCCGCGGGCGTGGCCCGCCTGCAGGCGCGCTGCTTCGAATGCCTGCCCGGCGACCCGCTCATCTCGCGCGACAACCTTGCGTCGCTTACCGTCGACAACATCGGGTCCGCAGCCATGGCGCCCGAGCTGGGCGTGGTGCCCGCCAGCATGGAAGCGGTCGTGCCGGGCTACCTGAAGCCCGCTTGACCCTACACCCCCCCGCCGCTGTTTATCGCACCAGCGCCTTCAGGGCCAAGCGTATGCCGTCCGACACCTCGGTGCCTTCGGGCAGTGTCTTGAGCGCGGCCTGCGACTCTTTTTCGGAATACCCCAGCGCGAGCAGCGCGTTCAGGATGTCGGCCTGGCTGTCGGGCACGGGGTGCGCGCTGGCGCCGATGTCGGCGCCCAGTTTGCCGCGCATTTCCAGCAACAGGCGCTCGGCGGTTTTCTTGCCGATGCCGGGCACGCGTGTAAGCCGCCCGGATTCCTGCAGCGTGATGGCCTGCGCCAGCTCGCTTACCGAAAGGCCCGACAACACCGCCAGCGCCGTGCGTGCGCCGATGCCGCTGACCTTGATCAGTTCGCGAAACGCGCTGCGTTCGGCCGGCGTGGCGAACCCGTAGAGGATGTGCGCGTCCTCGCGCACGGTCAGGTGGGTATACAGCGCAACGCGTGCGCCGGTTTCCGGCAGGGCGTACAGGGTGCTCATGGGCACTTCGATGTCATAGCCCAGGCCATTGACGTCCACGCAAATGGTGGGCGGCAATTTCTCGATCAGGGTTCCGGTAATGCGTCCGATCATGGTGCAGGCGCCAGCAAGTGAAGGAATGGCGCGCCGCGCGCGCCCTGCCGGCATTCTAAACGGTGTGCCGCGCGGGGCGGGTCAGCCCACCACGCGGCCGCCACGCACGCGCGCACGGCTGCCACGGCCTGCGCCGCCCGACAGCAGGCCCAGGCGGCTTTGCAGCGGCCCGACGTGTGCATGGCAAATTGCGCAGGCCAGCGCATCGGCCGAATCGGGAGCGGGCGTGCCGTCCAGCGACAGCAGGCGCTGAACCATCATCTGCACTTGCTCTTTGGCGGCCCGCCCGGTGCCGACCACAGCCTTCTTGATCTGCAGCGCGGTGTATTCGTGAACCTCGAGCCGGCTGTCGGCCAGCGCGCACAGCGCCGCGCCGCGCGCCTGCCCCAGCAGCAGGGTGGACGCGGGATTGGTGTTGAGGAAGACGATTTCCAGCGCCGCGACATCGGGGCGCGTGTCGCGGGCGACCTCGCGCAGGTTGTCCAGGATGACTTTCAGGCGCTCGGGCAGCGCCAGCGCAGGCGGCACCACGATGGTGCCGCTGGCCACATAGCGCAGGCTCGCGCCCTTGACATCGATCACACCGAAACCGGTGCGGCGCAGGCCGGGGTCGATGCCGAGGACGCGCATCAGTGACGGAAGTGACGCGTGCCGGTGAAGACCATGGCGATGCCATGCTCGTCGGCGGCCGCGATCACTTCGTCGTCGCGCACACTGCCGCCGGGCTGGATCACGCAGGTCGCCCCGGCCGCCACCACCACGTCCAGGCCGTCACGGAACGGGAAGAACGCATCGGACGCCACCGCCGAGCCCTGCAGCGTCAGCCCCGCGTTCTCGGCCTTGATGGAGGCAATGCGGGCAGAATCGATGCGGCTCATCTGGCCGGCGCCGACGCCCAGGGTCATGCCGCCGGCGGCGAACACGATGGCGTTGGACTTGACATACTTGGCGACCTTCCAGGCAAAGGCCAGGTCGTTCATTTCCTGTTCGGTGGGCTGGCGGCGGGTAACCGCCCGGAGCGCATCGCGCGGCACGTTATACGAGTCGGGCGTCTGCACCAGCCAGCCACCGCCCACGCGCTTGATGTCGAAATCGTTGTGTCCGGCGCCGGCGGGAACTTCCAGCACGCGCACGTTTTTCTTGGCCGCCAGCACGGCCAGCGCCGCGCCGTCGTAGCCCGGCGCCAGCAGCACTTCCACGAACTGGCCGCTGACAGCTTCGGCCGTGGCCGCGTCAATGGGGCGGTTGAAGGCGATGATTCCGCCGAAGGCCGATGTCGGGTCGGTTTTGAAGGCTTGCTGATAGGCGTGCAGCGTATCGCCCGCCACCGCCACGCCGCAGGGGTTGGCGTGCTTGACGATCACGCAGGCGGGCGTGTCGAAGCTGCGCACGCATTCCCACGCCGCGTCGGCGTCGGCGATGTTGTTGTACGACAGTTCCTTGCCTTGCAGCTGCCGGTAATTGCCCAGCAGGCCGGCGGCGCGGTGGCTGTCGACATAGAACGCGGCCTGCTGGTGGGGGTTTTCGCCGTAGCGCAAGGTCTGTGCCTTGTTGACCTGCAGTGTCAGCGTGCCCGGCCAGTCGTGGCGCGACGGGGCGGCGTCCTGTGCGGGCGCGGGTTCCGCCAGGCTGGTCAGGTAGCCGGCGATCGCGCCGTCGTAAGCGGCCGTATGGGCGTAAGTCTTGGCGGCCAGCTCCAGGCGCAGCGCATACGATGTGGAGCCGGTCTTGTCCATTTCTGCCAGCACGCGCGAATAGTCGGCCGGGTCGATCACGACCGTGACGCCGCCGGCCTCGGTGCCGTGGTTCTTGGCGGCCGCCCGCAGCATCGCCGGCCCGCCGATGTCGATGTTTTCTACCGCGTCGGCAAACGTGCAGCCCGGCCGCGCGATGGTTTCGCGGAACGGATACAGGTTCACCACCAGCATGTCGATGCGGTCGATGCCATGCTCGGCAATGGTGTCCAGGTGTTCGGCGCTGTCGCGGCGGGCCAGCAGGCCCCCGTGGATCTTTGGGTGCAGCGTCTTGACCCGGCCGTCGAGGATTTCCGGCGATCCGGTATGCGCGGCGACTTCGGTGACGGCCAGGCCGGACTCGGCCAGCAGCCGGGCGGTGCCGCCCGTGGACAGCAGGCGCACCCCGCGCGCGGCCAGCGCGCGGGCGAATTCAACGATGCCGGTCTTGTCGGACACCGAGAGCAGGGCAGTTTCGATTTTCATGGAGAGGGCGGCTGAAAGAAAGAAAAACGGTCGCGAGCGCGGCGGGCGCTCAGGGCTGGATGTTGTGGGCCTGCAGCTTCTTGCGCAGCGTATTGCGCGTGATGCCGAGCATTTCAGACGCCCGCGACTGGTTGCCGCCGGAACGCTCCAGGGCGACTTCGAGAACCGGGCGTTCCACGCAGCGCATCACCATGTCCCACATGTCGTGGGGCTGGGATTCGCCCAGGTCTTCGAAATAGCGCTCCAGGCTGGCGCGCACGCAGTCTTCCAGGACATCTTTCTTGCTCATTGTGTACAAATTTTATAGTTGGAGGTGGGTGGTGGCGGATCATGCCGCCAGCAGGGATTGCGCGTCGGCGGCCGCAATGGCCGGGCCGGCGCGCAAAAGTTCGTCGAACCAGTCGGACACGGCGCGCCATTGGTCGCGGGTGTTGTCGATGCGGTTCATGCGGTCGCGGAACGCGTCTGCGCCGGGCAGGCCGTCTATGTACCAGCCGATATGCTTGCGCGCCGAGCGCACGCCGGTGTGCTCGCCGTAGAAGCGGTAATGATCGTCCAGGTGCTCGAGCAGCAGGTCGCGCATTTCTTCGGTGGAAGGCGGCGCCAGCGTTTCGCCTGTGCGCAGGTAGTGGTCGATTTCGCGGAAGATCCAGGGCCGGCCCTGGGCCGCCCGGCCGATCATGACCGCGTCGGCGCCAGTGTAATCGAGCACCTGGCGCGCCTTGCGCGGGCTGTCGATATCGCCGTTGGCAATGACCGGAATAGCGATCTCGGCCTTGACCGCGCGTATGGTGTCGTATTCGGCCTGGCCAGTGTACAGGTCGGCGCGGGTACGTCCGTGCAGCGCCAGGGCGGCGATGCCGGCGTCCTGGGCGCGGCGCGCCACCCGCAACGCGTTGCGGTTATCGCGGTCCCAGCCGGTACGGGTCTTCAGCGTTACCGGTACGCCCAGCGGCTGGCAGGCCGCCACGACCGCGTCGAGTATGCGGGCCACCAGGTCTTCGTCGCGCAGCAGGGCCGAACCGGACGCCAGGTTGCATACTTTCTTGACCGGGCAACCCATATTGATGTCGATGATGCGCGCGCCGCGCGCCGCGTTGAACGCGGCGGCCTCGGCCATCATGGCCGGGTCGGCGCCGGCGATCTGTACGGCCACCGGAGCGATCTCGCCGTCGTGGTTGAGGCGCCGCGAGGTCTTGACGCTTTCCCATAGCCGCGGGTTGCTGGCCGCCATTTCCGACACGGCATGCCCGGCCCCCAGCCGCTTGCACAGCTGTCGGAAAGGCCGGTCGGTCACTCCCGCCATGGGAGCGACCAGCACGTTGTTGGGAAGGGTCCAGGGGCCGATGCGCATGGGCGGGATTTTACCCGCCTTCAATACGGCACCTATTTGATCGGGCTGCCGCCTTCAGACACGCAGCCCCTGAAGCAGGTGGCGGGCCAGCGGTGCGCGCAGGGGCGCGGCCAGGTCCAGCGCCAGCAAGCCCAGCCCGCAGGCGTGCTCGACGGGGGCCAGGCCGGTGGCGAAAGCGCGGGGCATCAGGTCGGTAAGGCCGGCCGTGATCCAGCGGTCGGCGCGGCGCGCCCGTCCGAATTCCGCCAGTGCGGGTTGCGGGTCGGTTGCGGGGGCGACGAGCCAGTCGGCCAATCCCTGTGCCAGGCGTGCCGCATCGCGCAACCCAAGGTTCAGTCCCTGGCCCGCCACCGGGTGCAGGGTCTGCGCTGCGTTGCCGATGGCCGCCAGCCGCCCCTGCACCAGCGTGCGGCGCGCGTTCAGCGCCAGCGGAAAAATGTGCCGCGGGGCCTGGCTGTACAGGCGTCCGAGGCGGGTGCCGAACGCCTGGTTCAGGGCCGCCGAAAAAGCGGCGTTGTCCATTTGCGCCAGCTCGGCGGCGCGGCCGGGGCTGCTGCACCACACCACCGAATACGCGCCCGCCAGCTGCGGGTGCGGCAGCAGCGCCAGCGGCCCTTCGCGGGTAAAGCGTTCCCATGCCCAACCGGCCCGGGGCAGGGCGGCCGAGGCGCTGGTGATGACCGCATGCTGGCCGTATTCGCGGCGTATGTCATCGCCGCCGCTGCCGTCCGACTGCACCGCCACTGCGCACCGCAAGTCCGAATCGCCCTGGCGCACGACGACAGCCTGACCGTCCTGGCCAGCCACTTGGGCGGGCGGCCCGTGCAGGACGGTTACACCGCTTTCCTGCACACGTTCCAGCAACGTGGCATGCAGCTCGGCGTACGATACCGTGCTGCCCAGCCGCTCTACCTGGAAGTCGCTGCTTTGAATCAGCGTGCTGCCCAGCCGGCCGCGTTGCGAAACATGCACCGTGCGAATGTCGGCGGCGCGTCCCGGCCAGGCCCGCAGCGATTCCAGCAGCACCCGGCTGCCGTGGTTCAGCGCCAGCACGCGCGGGTCGGCGGCGGGGGGCTGGACGGCCTTGCCGGCCGGCGCCGCGCCCGCCAGCAAGGCGATGCGCTCGGGCCGCGCGCTATGGCGGGCGAGCAGCAGCGCCAGGGTGCGGCCGACCGGGCCGGCGCCCAGGATGGCAATGTCATAGGCAGACTGGGTCATGCTCGAATTCTACCGTCCACTACAATCGCGGGCATTCCGATCGATAACCGCCCGGCGGCGGGCGTCACGCCGTTCCGATATGCAATTGATGTCGTCCTCGAAATCCGTTTCCCTCCGCCCGCCGCGGCGCAAGCTGGTGGTGGGACTGCTGGCGTGCCTGTTCGGCTGGCTGGGCGCGCATTGGTGGTACCTGGGGCGCCGCCATGCCTGGATGGTTACCGCCGCCGTGCTGGCCTGCCTGGCTGCGGCCACGCAATTTCCGGTCTGGTACGACAACCCGGCGTTCTTCCTGGTGTTTGTGCCCATGATCGACGGCTTTATCGAAGGCGTGGTTTTCAGCCTGATGCCGGACGAAAAATTCGACCGCCTCTACAACCCCGGCCACGGGCGCGTCACGCATACGGGCTGGGGGCCGGTGCTGGTGGCGATCATGGGCACCCTGGTAGGCGCCACGGCGGGCATCTTCGGCATCGCCATGGTGGTGGTGTACACCTGGACGGCGATGGGCTGGCTGGACGGCTACGTCTTCTGAAGGCCCGCCCGCAGCCGCCCGCGCGGTTGCAGTCATTCGCGCATCAGCGCCTCGATCTCGCGTGCGTCAACGGGCACGCCGCGGGTGATCAATTCGCAGCCTTCCGCCGTGACCAGCGCATCGTCCTCAATGCGGATGCCGATGTCCCAGAACTGCCGGGGCACATCGTCGCCGGCGCGAACATAGATGCCGGGCTCGATGGTCAGCAGCATGCCGGGCTCGAGCGTGCGCCAGGGGCGATCCTGGCCGGCTTCGGCCGCGCCGCTGCGGTAGTCGCCCGCATCGTGCACGTCAAGGCCCAGCCAGTGGCCGGTGCGATGCATGTAGTAGCGGGTATATGCCCCCGATTCGATCACGCCGTCCAGCGACCCCTGCAGCAGGCCGGCATCCAGCATGCCGCGCGCCAGCACGCGCACCGCCGCGTCGTGCGCATCGTTGAAGCTGCGCCCCGGGGCAGTGGCCTGCGCAGCCGCAAGCTGCGCCGCGGCCACCAGGTCGTACAGCTCGCGTTGCGGGCCGCTGAAGCGGCCGTTGGCGGGGAACGTGCGCGTGATATCCGATGCGTAGCTGTCCACTTCGCATCCGGCATCGATCAGCACCAGGTCGCCATCGCGCAGCTCGGTGTCGCCCGCCGCGTAGTGCAGTACGCACGCGTTGGCGCCCGCGGCCACGATGCAGGGATATGCCGGCGCCTGTGCGCCATGGCGCCGGAATTCATACAGCAGTTCGGCTTCCAGCTCATATTCGTGCTGGCCCACCCGTGCCGCGCGCATCGCGCGTGCGTGCGCGCCCGCCGAGATACGCGCCGCCCGGCGCATGGTGGCGATCTCGCCAGGCTCCTTGATCAGGCGCATCTCGGCCAGCACGGGCCGCAGATCTTGCGCGCGCGCCGGCGGCCGGCGCCGTCCGCGCCCTTGTTCCTCGGCCTGCGCCTGCCAGGCCCGCAGCATGCGCTGCGCCGGCCCGCGCGCGGCAAACGGCCAGAACAGCGTGGGCTGGTCCAGCAGCAGCTCGGGCATCAGCTTGTCGAGTTCGTCGATCGAGTAGGTTTCATCGAACCCGTAGCGCTCGCGCGCAGCCTCGGGCCCGCAGCGGTAGCCCTCCCATATTTCCTGCTCGGGGTGCCGGGGGCGGCAGAACAGGATCGCCCGGTCGACGGGCCCCGCCACCAATACCAGCCATGCTTGCGGCTCGGCGAAGCCGGTCAGGTAAAAAAAGTTGCTGTCGTGGCGGTACGGGTATTCCGTGTCGCGATTGCGCACCGCGGCGGGCGCGGTGCCCACGACGGCCACGCCGCCGCCGGCGGCGCGCATATGGTCCAGCAAGCGGTGGCGGCGCCGCGCGTAGGGCGCAATGTCGGCAGGGGAAAGGCTCATCGTTGGTGGCAGCCATAAGAGTCGCCCCGCCAGCCGGGGCATGGGCTACTTTACCGCGCCATGCGCCGGCGGGGCGAGCGGGCGGCTGCTATAATCCGCGCCACTGTCATTGGGGAGTAGCCATCCTTTGAATCCCCAAAGGAGTCAGCGTCAACAGACTTGGCGGTTTCGTACCCCATGGCGCTGACGGCACCCGCGTCGCCGCACCGGGAAGCCAGGCGAGACCTTTGGCCGCGATGCGTACATGCCTGCCGGGCGAGCCGCATCGTCGCGCCATTGGTGTCTGCTCGTCCGGCTATGCATCATGCTGCTCACCCTGTTTCTCTTTTTTCTGTCCGCGCTGGTCATTTACTTTGCCTGTGAGTATTTCGTCAACGGCATCGAATGGCTCGGCCACCGGATGAAATTGGGCGCCACCGCCACCGGCACCGTGCTGGCGGCGTTCGGCACCGCACTGCCCGAAAGCGCAGTCACCTTCATGGCCGTGGTCTTCGGCACGACTCCCGAGCAGAAAGATATCGGCGTGGGCGCCGCCATGGGCGGGCCCCTGGTGCTCGCCACGCTTGCCTATGCCGTGGTGGGCTGGGCGCTGTGGCGGGGCGGCCGCAGCGCGGCCCGCATCAATGCCGACCAGCAGCGCCTGGCGCGCGACCAGGCCTGGTTCATGGGCGTGTTCGTGGTCAAGGTGGCATTGGGCTTGGTGGTGTTCGCCTGGAAACCCTGGCTGGGCCTGCTGTTCCTGGCGGTTTACGGCCTGTACGTCAAGCGCGAGCTCGCCAATGACGAGGCCTGCCTGGACTGTGACGACATCGAACCCCTGAAACTGCGGCCGCGCGATCCGACGCCAACCACGGCCTGGGCGGCCGCCCAGACGGTGCTGGCGCTGGTGGTGATCGCGGGCGCCTCGCACGTGTTCGTGCGCCAGATCGAACTGCTGGGTATCGCCATGGGCGCCTCGCCGCACGTCGCCGCATTGCTGCTCGCTCCGGTGGCGACCGAGTTGCCCGAAATCATGAACGCGCTGATCTGGGTGCGGCAGGGCAAGGAACGCCTGGCGCTGGCCAATATTTCGGGCGCCATGATGATCCAGGCCACGATCCCCAGCGCCCTGGGCATATTCCTGACCCCGTGGCTGCTCGATGGCCCGC
Organism: Bordetella genomosp. 7; assembly: GCF_002261415.1. NCBI lineage: Bacteria > Pseudomonadati > Pseudomonadota > Betaproteobacteria > Burkholderiales > Alcaligenaceae > Bordetella > Bordetella genomosp. 7. The sequence goes on from NZ_NEVI01000005.1 coordinate 81,397, forward strand.
TCGTGGCCGCAGGCCTGTTCACGCTGCTGTCGATCGCATTGCTGTGGCTGCGATTCCGCCGCGCCGGCATGAGCGTGCCGGTGCTGTCCACGGTGGGCGGGTTCTACGGGCTGTTCGCGGTGTACCTGGGCTGGCATTTCGTGCGTTGACGGCTGTTGCGGCCGGCAGTGCGCGTCCTGCGCAACATTTGAAGCGTGCGACAGGGAAAACCCTTGTCGGTCATCAATAAACCGCGTAAAATCAATACGTTCAAATCATACGGAGTTGCTCTGTGAATACCGATTCCGGCGACAGTAGTAGTCGATCTTGCATCGACGTCGCTGCCTGACAGGATCCCCGCAGAAACTCCTTCTGCCGTGTCCTGCCAGTGCAGGATGCGGTACGTGGCGGTAAGTTCTTTGCCGTCATATTCCCGCTAATACCGCCCGAACCGTTGCTGTGCCCCACAGCCCGCGTTGCTGTGCACGATTCGTGCGCCGCCCGCGCGCCGCTGTGCCGACACGCGCATTCGCACGAGCGCTCCCGTTTCCGGGAGGTTGCCATGCGTTTATTCGACCTGTTCATGCGCCGTGCCGGCGTGGACCGCGCCGCGCTCAACCGTCGTTCTGGCACGTCGCGACTTACCATCGAGTGCCCGCGCGATGCGCTGGGGGCGGTGCGCAAGCAGATCTGCCTGGATTTCGGCGCCGCCGGCATCGATGTGGCCCAGTTCCAGGTTGACTCCGGCCGCGATGCCGATTTTGCGTCGGCCTGCATCACCGTCAATTGCCCGCCGGAATTGCGCGGCGAACTCATGTCGCAGGCACGGCGCCTGCGTGCCCATCCGGCTGTACGCCACGTGCGCTTCGGGGCGTCGGCCCGCGCCTGACCCGGCCGGCTTCGCCCGTGCGTGGGTCAACTACAATGCCCCCACGGGCGTCGCCCGCGACTTGTCAGGTTTATCGGATTTCGGCATGGATTGGCTCGGTTGGCTCACGCCGTGGGAATTCTCCCCGGCCTTGATCGCTGCCTTCGTGGCAGGCATCGTACTGTTCGTGCGTGGTCAGCGCGTGCATCGGGTCAATGGTTGGCGCCAGTTCCTGTTCTGGTCCGGCATCGTGCTGCTGTACCTGTCCTTGCACACGCGCATCGACTATTACGCCGAGCGCATGTTCTTCATCCACCGCATCCAGCACCTGGTGTTGCACCATCTGGGGCCGCTGCTGGTCATGGCGGCGTATCCCGGTTCGGTGATGCGTGCCGGCCTGCCCATGGCCTGGCGGATACGGCTGCGCGACTTCCTGCGCACTTCGTCCGGCCGTGCCGTGGTGGCGGTGCTGACCAATAAGTACTTCATCCCGGCGCTGTTCGTCTTCCTGGTGCTGGTGTGGCTGATTCCGTCGGTGCAGTTCTATTCCATGCTCGACTGGCGGCTCTACCGCCTGATGAACTGGTCGGTGGTGATCAGCGGCTTCCTGTACTGGAACCTCATCCTCGACCGGCGTCCCAGCCCTCCCGCCGCCATGAGTCCGGGCGGGCGGGTGCTGTCGCCCGTGCTGACCATGGCGCCGCAGATGGTGGCCGGCGCGGTCATCACTTTTACCGAATACGATATCTACCCGCTGTTCGAGCTGTGCGGGCGCGCGATTTCGATGTCTGCCCAGACTGACCAGACCATCGGCGGCCTGACCATGTGGATTCCTGCCGCAATGGTCGAAGTGTTCGGCCTGATGGTCGCGCTGGGCACGCTGATGCGCCTGTCCAGCAAGGGGCGCCTGCGTCTTGAAGACCGCCAGGCGCTGGCCCGGGCCCGCATGCGCGAGCATGCCGACGCCGGCAAGCCGGCCGCCAGCCTTTAATCATCCGCGGGCGCGGGCCGGCCCCCGTTTCAGGGCTCCAGGCCGTGGTATTTGCGGCCCAGGGCCACGGTGGCCTGGAACATGCCGGCCTTGCTGCCGCAGTCGTAGCGTTGCCCCTGGTATCGATGCGCGTACACAGCGCGCGCGCTCATCAGCGCGGCGATACCGTCGGTCAGCTGGATTTCGTTGCCCGCGCCGGCCTGGGTGGCTCGCAGGAAATCGAAAATCTGCGGCTCGAGTACGTAGCGGCCCACCACCGCCAATGTGGACGGCGCCTGCTCCGGCGCCGGCTTTTCCACAATGTGCGTGACGCGCGCGGTACGCTCGTCCAGGGGCTGCGCGGCCACGATGCCATATTTGCGGGTATCTGCGCGCGGCACATCCTGTACGCCCAGCACGCTGGCGTCATGCGCATAGGCCGTGTCGATCAGCTGCTTGAGCACCGGGGTGTCTGCGTCGATCAGGTCGTCGGCCAGCAGCACCGCAAAGGGCTCGTCCCCCACGGCCGGGGCGGCGGTCAGCACGGCGTGGCCCAGGCCCAGGGGGGCCGGCTGGCGTATGTACAGGCAATTGACGTGGGCGGGCAGAATGTCGCGCACCATGGCCAGCAGTTCGTGCTTGCCTTTGCCTTCCAGGTCGGCCTCGAGTTCGGGGGCCGAGTCGAAATGGTCTTCGATGGCGCGCTTATTGCGCCCGGTGACAAAGATCAGGTCGGTGACGCCGGCCGCCACGGCCTCTTCGACGGCGTACTGGATCAGGGGCTTGTCCACCACCGGCAGCATTTCCTTGGGCATGGCCTTGGTGGCAGGCAGAAAACGTGTGCCCATTCCGGCGACGGGGAAAACGGCTTTGCGGACTGGGCGCATGGGAACCTCGCATGAAATTGGATAGACAGCCAAACTTTTTACGGCGGTCGCTATCATATTGCAATGAACCGCAGGCATACGATACCCAGGCATCCCAAGTTACTTCGAGGCGCGCTGGCCGGCGCGCTGAGCGTTGCGCTGGCGCTGCCGGTCGCCCCGGCCGTGGGCCAGCCGGTGGGCCTGCCGTCCATGGGCGCGGCCTCATCGGCCGATCTTCCTCCCGCGCTAGAGCGCCAGCTGGGCGAGGCCATCATGGCCCAGGGCCGGCGTGATCCCACCTACATCAACGACCCGGAGCTCAACCAGTACCTGACCACCATGGCGCACAGACTGGCCGCGTATGCGCCAGGCGCCTTGCCCGACATCGAGGTGTTCGGGGTGCGCGATCCGGAGATCAACGCCTTTGCCATGCCGGGCGGCTTCATTGGGGTCAACAGCGGGCTGATCGTGGGCGCTTCCAGCGAATCCGAGCTCGCCGCGGTGCTGGCGCACGAGATCGGCCACGTGGCGCAGCGTCACATCGCGCGCGGCATGACGCAGCAGGCCCAGAGCGGCGTCGTCATGATGGCCAGCCTGGCGGCCGCCCTGCTGGCGGCATTGGCGGGCGGAGGCGGTAACCTCGCCGTGGGGGTGGCCGCCTTCGGGCAGGCTGCGGCCATCAACCGCCAGCTGGGCTTTTCGCGCGATGCCGAACGCGAAGCCGACCGCGCCGGTTTCCAGATGCTGACCAGGGCGGGCTATGACCCGCAAGGCATGGTGCGCATGTTCTCGCGGCTGATGAGCGCGTCGCGGCTGAACGAAGGCATGGGGGGCGGCGCCTGGGCATCGACCCACCCTCTGTCTATTGAACGGATGTCGGATATCCAGAACCGCAGCCGCGCATTGCCTGCCGAGCGGCATGCCGACAGCGACGACTTCTGGTACGTGCGCGCCAAGATGCGGGTCATTCAGGGCCGGGACGCGGTCAGCCTGCGCACGGCCGCGCAGCAGCTACAAGACGATGCCCGGACGCTCGCGGGCGTGCGCCAGTCCGCCGCGTACTATGGCCTGGCGCTGCAGGCGTTCCAGCGCAACAACCTCGACGAGGCGCAGCGCTACCTTGACCAGGGCAGCGCCGGGCACAGTAGCCCCTACCTGGCCCGCCTGGGCATCGACCTGGCCGCCGCCCGCAAAGACAGCGCACGCGCACTGGAACTGGCCGCCGCCGCCATCAAGCGTTGGCCCCAGCAGCGGGCCCTGGGCATCGCCTATGCACAGGCGCTGCAAGGCGCCGGCCGCCACGCCGAGGCCCAGGCCTACCTGCGCGACCGCATCAAGCAGTGGGGCGACGAGGAGCCGGGCCTATACCAGATGCTGGCCCAGAGCGAAGAGCGCAACGGCCAACCCGTCCAGGCCCGCCGCGACATGGCGCGCTATTACGTGCTGACCGGCGCCTACGCGGCCGCAGAATCCCAGCTGCAACAGGCGCGTTCGCTGTCCCGCGATTTCTACGAACAATCGCAGATCGACGTACAGATCCGCGAAGTCAAAGACAAGCTCACCGCCGAACGCGAACTGCTCGAACGGTTCAAGAGCTAGCACGGCCTTTGTCCGGCGGGACGGGTGTCTGACACCTTTGGTGTCAGACACCGCACAACCCTTCCATCACAGGCACGCGTCAGCGAAAACGGGTGTCTGACACCTTTGGTGTCAGACACCGCACAACGCCCCATCACAGGCAGGCGGCAGCGAAAACGGGTGTCTGACACCTTTGGTGTCAGACACCGCACAACGCACCATCACAGGCAGGCGGCAGCGAAGACGGGTGTCTGACACCTTTGGTGTCAGACACCGCACAACCCCCCATCACAGGCACGCGTCAGCGAAAACGGGTGTCTGACACCTTCGGTGTCAGACACCGCACAACCTCCCATCGCAGGGCTTACTGCCCGGTCTCGAAGAACCGCCCCAGCCGTTGCGGCAGCCAGCCAAGGTGGGCCGGGAAAGGCCCGGTGGGAAACCCGGCATGGCCGCCCTCGGCGGGCTGGTGCAGCAGCACCTGGGGCGAACATTCGCGCGGCACCGGCAGGGCGCTGGCGGGCAGAAAGGGATCGTTGCGGGCGTTCAGCACCAGGGTGGGCACCTGGATGGTGGCCAGCAACGGCTTGCTGGATGCGCGCGTCCAGTAATCGAGTGCATTGCGGAAACCGTGCATGGGCGCGGTGTATGCGTCGTCGAACTCGCGCAGGTCGCGCGCATGCGCAATGCGCATGACGTCGATCGCGCCTGGAAAGCGCCGCGCCTTTTCGAGCACCTTGCGCTTCATCGTTTTAAGAAAGTGCGCGCTATAAAGGCGACGATTGATAAAGCCCTTGGACAGCGTCGTGCCGCCGGCCACCAGGTCTACGGGAACCGACACGCCGGCGCAGGCCGCCAGCCACGATACGTTGCTGCCTTGCTCGCCCAGGAATTTGAGCAGCGCATTGCCGCCCAGCGACACCCCCACCGCGTGCCAGCGCGCATGCGGAATGCGCGCGCGCACCACGTCGAGCATGAAGCCCACTTCGGTGGAGTCGCCCGAATAATAGGCCCGCGCGAGCCGGTTGGGCGCGCCCGAGCAGCCCCGGAAATGCGCGACCGCCACGATCCAGCCGCGGGCCCGGAAATGGTGCGCGATCGACTGCGCATAGCGGCTGGTGCTGCCGCCTTCCAGCCCATGCAGCAGCAGCAGGGCCGGGGTGTCCGGCGTCTGCGGCAGCGAAAGCCAGTCGGCATCGGTTATCCAGCGTGCCGCCGCTGTCTTGCCCGGCACCACCGGCGTAGCGTTGTCGATGGGCTGGCCGTCGGCGCTCTTGTGGGGAAACAGCCCGGGCCCCGTCCAGTCGATGTCGATGAAGTCAGTGTCGGGCGTATCGACGCGTTCGCGCACGAAGGCAATATGGTGATGCTGCGCGACAAAGGCGGCATAGATCGTCTGGCTATGGCGATCGGGCAGCCAGGCGGGAACGGGACAGGGGGAAGTGTCGAGTCGGGCTGTGGCCAAGCGTTCCACCCGCGTCAGTGGAGCCGGTCGGGTACGTCGTGTAAATCGAGGACCCCGGCATCGTCGGGCGCCGCCGACGCGTGGTGCACGACCATGCGCCATCCGGTTGGCCCTTTATGGAAGATGTTGGTGGCATAGCAGTTGGCGTATTGCGTGCCGCCTTGCGTGCGCACCATGACCTGTTCAACCAGCGTGTGCACCGAGCACATCATGCTCTGCATGACCAGCGGGCGCAGCGGCCGGATGTGCAATGGGCCGGCCGCCAGCAGTTGTTGCCACGATTCCTGCACCGCCAGATGGCCGACCACGCGCAGCCCGCCCGGATGGATACAGACGACTTCTTCGTCGTCGGCCCATATCTGCATCAGGCGATCGGTATCGGCTTGCTCAAGCGCTTCGTAGAACGCTTGCTCGGCTTCTTCGGGCGTGGCGAACATGGCGCGTCAGTGGCCGCGGACGACAGTGCCCGGCTTCAGACGGTATTCGGCGCCGCAATACGCGCAGCGCGCCGACCCGGTATGGGTAACGTCGAGATATACGCGCGGGTGCATGCTCCAGAGTGGCGCCTTGGGTCCGGGGCAGTACACCGGCAAGTCTTCGGCGCCGACTTCAATGGCTTCGGGGGAGGGCGCGGCGGCGGCAGCGGCTGCGGTCATGGATCAGTCCTAAAAAACTTGGATGGAAGGATGCGGTGTTCAGACTTGGGTGAGCCAGTGCGCATATTTGGGGTTGCGGCCGCTCACCACATCGAAGAAGGCCGTCTGGAGTTTCTCGGTAACCGGGCCGCGCCGACCCGCCCCGATCTTGCGATTGTCGACTTCGCGGATGGGGGTGACTTCGGCAGCGGTGCCGGTAAAGAAGGCTTCGTCGGCAATGTAGACGTCGTCGCGCGTCAGGCGCTTGGTGACCACGGGAATGCCCAGGTCGGCCGCCAGCGCATGCACGGTGGAACGCGTAATGCCGGTGAGGGCGGACGCGATCTCGGGTTCGCAGATGACGCCATCCTTGACGATGAACAGGTTCTCGCCCGCGCCTTCGGCCACGAAGCCTTCCGTATCCAGCAGCAGGGCCTCGTCGTAGCCGTTTTCCAGGGCTTCGGCGTTGGCGAGGATGGAGTTGGCGTAGGTAGTGGCCACCTTGGCGCGCGGCATGGTGACGTTGACGTGCTGGCGCGCGTATGACGACACCTTGACGCGTATGCCCTGCGCCAGCGCCTCTTCGCCCAGGTAGGCGCCCCACGGCCATGCGGCGATCGCCACGTGCACCTGGGCGCCCTTGGGCGAGACGCCCATTTTCTCGGAACCGTAGAACACCAGCGGCCGCACGTAGCACGATTCAAGCTGGTTGGCCCGCACCACCTCGCATTGCGCCGCATTGAGCGTGTCGGCGTCGAAGGGCATGGGGATCTGGTAGATATGCGCCGAATTGCACAGCCGCCGGGTGTGGTCTTGCAGGCGGAAGATGGCCGTGCCGGACGCCGTTTTATAGGCGCGCAGGCCTTCGAAGACAGACAGGCCGTAGTGCAGGGAGTGGGTCAGCACATGCGTGGTGGCGTCGCGCCAGGGCACAAGCTTGCCGTCGTACCAGATATAGCCGTCTCGGTCTGCCATCGACATGGTTGTATCCCCCTGAAAGTGGCGCCTATTGTATCAAGCGGCAAGAGTACAATGCCGCTCTTTCAGCGCCGGCCCGTGCTCGGCGCCGCGCCGGGCGAACTGGCCTGCGCGTATGTGCTTTTCTTTGATGAGTTCCATGCCGTCCAGTTCCATTAGCCAGGGGGCCGCCGGTGCTTCCTGACTCGCCAGATTCGTCCGACTCGACCCGGCTGTTGCGCCAAGAGCGCCTGGCCGCGTTCCGCCAGGGCGTGCACGCCATTGTCCCGGCGCTGATCGCCACGGCCACCTGGGGCCTGGTCACGGGGGTGGCCATGGTGAAGTCGGGCCTTACCGAATCCATGGCGCTGGCCATGACCCTGCTGCTGTACGCCGGATCGGCCCAGCTGACTTCGCTGCCCCTGATCGCCAGCGGAGCCCCCCTGTGGCTGATCTTCATGGCCGGGTGCGTGGTCAACCTGCGCTTCCTGATCTTCGGCGCGGCCCTGCATCCGTTCTTTCGCCACCTGCCCTGGCCCAGGCGTCTTGCGCTGGGCTATTTCACCACCGACATGGGGTTCGTGCTGTTCATGCCGCGCTTTGGCGACGCCGCCCAGCGCGGCACCCGCGAACAGCTGTGGTATTTCCTGGGAACCATCGCGCCCGGCTGGCTGGTGTGGCAGAGCGCATCGATTGCCGGCATCTACCTGGGCGCATTGGTGCCTACCGGCTGGTCGCTGGATTTTGCGGCGGTGCTTGCCCTGCTTGCCATCACCGTGCCGCTGGCCAACTCCAAGTCTATGCTTGTTTCCATGCTGGCCGCGGGGGTGACGGCCTGGGTCGGCCAGTTGCTGCCCTTGCGGCTGGGCCTTGCCGCCGCCGTCATCATGGGGATACTGGCAGGCATCTGGGCTGAACGGTATTTCCACAAAACGGGGCGCGCATGACCTTCTGGCCATCCGAAATCTATGTTTATTCCGCCATCTTGCTGCTGGCGCTGTGCAGCGTGATAACCCGGGCGGGATTCATGGTGTTCGGCGACTACGTGCCGTTGCCCGATGGCGTGCGGCGCGCGTTGCGTTATGCGCCCGCAGCCGCGCTGACGGCCATCATCGTGCCCGACCTGCTGCCCTGGAAAGCCGGCGCCGGGCCGGCGTTCGACTACCGCCTGGTGGCGGCGATGGTGGGGGTGATGGTGTTCCTGCGCACGCGCAGCGCCGTGGCCGTCATCGTGGCCGGCATGGCGGTCTTGTGGGCGCTGCGCTGGCTGGCCGGCTGATCCCCCGGGCCGGCTGCGCTAAAATAAAGTTATCCACAGCAATCCGGGCTTGGCAGCATACTCGTTTTGTTCTTTTTCACTGCCCCGGCATCTGCCTATCCTGATGACTGACACCAACATACCCGCAGCACCCAGCGCCGACGCTCCCACCCCGACTTTCACCGACTTCGGACTGCATCCCCAACTGCTCCAGTCGGTGGCCGACACCGGATACACCACGCCCACGCCCATCCAGGCGCAAGCGTTGCCGCCGGTCATGGCGGGGCGCGACGTCATGGGGGCTGCGCAAACCGGCACGGGCAAGACGGCGGCATTCACGCTGCCCATCCTGCACCGCCTGATGCCGCTGGCCAACACCAGCGCGTCGCCGGCCCGGCATCCGGTGCGAGCGCTGATCCTCACGCCCACGCGCGAACTGGCCGACCAGGTGTACGAAAGCGTCAAGCGCTACAGCAAGCACACGCCATTGCGTTCGGCAGTGGTGTTTGGCGGCGTCGACATCGGCCCCCAGAAAGAAGCCCTGCGCCGCGGTTGCGAAATCCTGGTGGCCACGCCCGGCCGGCTGCTGGACCACGTCGAGCAGAAAACCGTCAACCTCAGCCAGGTCGGCATTCTGGTGCTCGACGAAGCCGACCGCATGCTCGACATGGGCTTCCTGCCCGACCTCGACCGTATCGTGCGGTTGCTGCCGGCCCAGCGGCAGGGCCTGCTTTTCTCGGCCACCTTCAGCAACGAAATCCGCAAGCTGGGCCGCACCTACCTGAACCAGCCCGTCGAAATCGAAGTGGCCGCGCGCAATGCCACGGCGGATACGGTCAGCCAGATTGCCTACCAGATGCCCAGCGATGCCAAGCGCGCCGCGGTGGTGCACCTGGTCAAGTCGCGCGGCCTGAAGCAGGTGATCGTGTTCTCCAACACCAAGATCGGCACTGCCCGCCTGGCACGCGAACTCGAGCGCGACGGTGTGCGGGCCGAATCCATTCATGGCGACAAGAGCCAGGCCGACCGCATGAAGGCCCTGGATGCCTTCAAGGCCGGCGAGCTCGAAGTCCTGGTGGCCACAGACGTGGCCGCGCGCGGGCTGGACGTGGCCGGCGTGCCTTGCGTCATCAACTACGACCTTCCGCACAATGCCGAAGACTACGTGCACCGCATTGGCCGTACCGGCCGCGCCGGCGCCACGGGCGAGGCCATTGCGCTGTTCACGTCCGACGAAGAACGCTACCTGCAAGACATCGAGAAACTGACCAAGCGCCCGGTGGCGCGCGGCAAGCTCGATGTGCCCCGCGAACTGGTCGTGCGCAGCCACACCCGCGAGCCTCGGGCCCGCAGCGGGCGCGAGCGCCATGCCTCGTCGGCATACAGCGCGCCGCGCCAGCCCGTGGACGATTTCTTCTACAAGCCCTACGAGCCTTCGGCGGCGGCGCCCGACACCGGCGCCTCCAGGCCCGAGCCCCGTTCCGGCGCCCCGAAGCGGCAAGTGGCGGTGCTGCTGGGCGGCAGCCGCAAACCCCAGTAAAGGCTCAGGCGCAGAGCAGGGCGGGCACGTCGGGCAGATCGGTTTGCACCGCCGGGCTGTCGGGGCCCAGGCTGTCGAGCAGCCTTTCCAGGTGGCCGATATGCGGCAGCATCGGCCCGTAGAACACCACTCGCGAACCCACCTGCACGAGCAGGGTAGGAAAATTCTCGACGTCTTCATCGCCCAGCAGGTCGGGGTGATCTTCGATGTCTATCCAGGCAAATACGCGCTCGGGCTGGGTATTGGCCAGCGCCGCAAGACGCGGCCGGTATTGGCCGCAGGTATCGCACCAGGCCGCGCAGAAGCAGGCAACCAGCCAGGTGTCGGCGCGAGGCCGCGCCAGGGCGGCGCGCAACGCGGGGGTGTCGGGTCCGGGAACGAGCAAGGACATGGCATCAAATCGCAGCGTATTTGAGACTATGATACCCGGCATGTCTTCCGACAGGTTTTCCCCATGATTCCTCCCCGTTCCGACGCGGCGTCGTCGTTCCCCGCCCGTGCCGCCACGGCAGGCGCGGCCGGCGTTGCGCAGGCATTCAAGCGCGCGCTGGTATCGCAGTTCCATCCCAACATGCTGCTGGCGGTGCTGCTGCCTTTTGTCATCGCGCTGCTGGGCGCGCTGTTGCTGCTGTGGCTGTTCTGGACGCCGCTGACCGAATGGCTCAATGTGCAGGCCTCGCAGTGGCAGGTCGTCAACAGCTTTGACGCCTGGCTCGTGGGTCTAGGCCTGTTTTCCATCAAGCTGTACCTGATCCCGGTTATCGCGGCCGCCATCCTGCTGCCCATCTCGGGCATCCTGGGGCTGGCTATCGCCGCCGTGTTCGTCATGCCGCTGGTGCTGCGGCACGTGGGCGCGCGCGAATACGCGGGCGTGTCCCGCCAGGGGCGCAATGCAACGGCCTACAGCGTCTGGAACGCCATCTGGGTCAGTGGAGTCTTTGCCGTGGGCTGGGTATTGACGCTGCCTTTCTGGCTGGTGCCCCCCATGGCCGTGCTGCTGTCGATTTTCTGGTGGGCCTTTGCGTTTTCGCGCATGTTGCGCGTAGACGCCATCGTCGAGCATGCCAGCCCGGAAGAACGGCGCATGCTGCTTGAACGCCACAACACCGGCTTCTGGATTATCGGCCTGATCTGTTCGCTGCTGAACCTGTTGCCGCCTGCCTGGGTCATCCTGCCCGTGTATTCGGGCCTGGTCTACGCGCACTACGGGCTCGAGGCTTTGCGCCGGCTGCGCCAGGAACGCGTCATCGAAGCCCAACCCTGAGACATCGAAAACACATGGTCGCTGCCCCTTCGTTGCGCCGTATCGGCCTGATCATCGTAGGCGATGAGATCCTTTCCGGCCGCCGCCAGGACAAGCACTTCGCCAAGGTGGTCGAACTGCTGGCCGCGCGCGGGCTGCGGCTGGGGCGTGCCGAAATTCTGCCCGACGACCGCCAGGTGCTCACGGCCGGCCTGCGGCGCAGCTTCGAGTCGGGCGATATCGTCCTGGTATGCGGCGGCATCGGCGCCACGCCGGACGATCACACGCGCCAGGCCGCCGCGGCGGCGCTGGACCTGCCCTTGCGCCTGCATCCCGAAGCCGAGCAGGCCATTGCGCAGCGCGTGGCCGAGATGGCCGCCCAGGGGCAGGGCGTCGCGGACATGGCCGCGCCCGAAAACCAGCAGCGCCTGCAGATGGGCGTGTTCCCGGCCGGCAGCGAGATCGTGCCCAATCCCTATAACCGCATTCCCGGTTTCTTCATTCGCGACCATACCTTCGTGCCGGGGTTTCCCGTCATGGCGTGGCCAATGCTCGAATGGACGCTCGACACCCGCTACGCGGCGTTGCATCACCAGGTCGCGCACATCGAGCATTCGTTCCTGGTCTTCGGCATCCCCGAATCTCGGGTCGCGCCGGTCATGCAAGCGCTGGAACAGCGCTGGCCCGGCGTCAGCGCCTTCAGCCTGCCCAGCGTGGGCGACAAAGGCGGGCCGCCCCATATCGAGCTGGGCGTAAAGGGCGACCCCGAGCACGCCGCGCCGGCCCTGGCCTTTCTGCAGCACGAAGTGCTGCGCCTGGGCGGCCGACTGGCGGCGTAGCCATGCCGGCGGGCGGCCCACCCTAGGGCTGCCCCGGGTTGCCAAAACGGCTGCAAGATTTCACAATACGGGAAACCCATATTTGTTGCAGCGCGGCATTTCCCTTCCGAGGCGCAATTGTCTGTCCTGCGCTCATCTTTCAATGCGACTTCCACTATGCCAGCCATAGCGCCGGGCTCGGACAGCGAGCATGCACCGGCCCATTCTCCTATCGCTATCCAGGTCATCGAGCGCGCCATGCGCCTGCTGGATGCACTGGCCGCCCGTTCTGATCCGGTCACCCTGAAAGAATTGTCTGCCGCCACCGGGCTGCATGCGTCCACGGCGCATCGCATTCTGAATGACCTGGTTGTGGGCCGCTACGTCGAACGCGTCGACAACGGCCTGTACCAGCTGGGCATGCGCCTGCTGGAACTCGGCTCGCTCGTCAAAGGGCGTCTCAATGTGCGCGAAGCCGCGATTTCGGCCATGCGCACGCTGCACAAGCTAACCGGGCAGACAATCAACCTGTCTGTGCAACAGGGCGACGAAATCGTCTACATCGACCGGGCCTGGAGCGAACGTTCGGGCATGCAGGTGGTGCGCGCCATAGGGGGGCGGGCGCCGCTGCACCTGACGTCCACCGGAAAGCTGTTTCTTTCCACCTTCGACACCCGCCAGGTGCGCGCCTATGCCATGCGTACCGGGCTGGCAGGGCACACGCGCAACAGCCTTACCGACCTGGACCGCCTGGAACGCGAACTGGCGCTGGTGCGGCGGCATGGCTACGCGCGTGACAACGAAGAACTCGAGCTCGGCGTGCGCTGCATCGCCGCCGGCATTTTCGATGATGCCGGCAAGCTGGTGGCTGGTCTGTCCATTTCGGCGCCCGCCGAGCGCCTGCAGGACGAATGGATACAGGCGTTGGTCGACGCCGCGCGCAACATATCCGAAGCGCTGGGCTATGAGCCCACCGTGGTGGGCAATGGCGCGGGGCGGGGCCTGGCGCCCCATGCGGTGCGCGTCTAGCGCCTGCTTCTCTGGCCTGGCCAGGCCAGCCGCCAACAAAAAACCCCCGGCCAGGCCGGGGGTTCAGGTGCCCGAAGGCAAGGGTTGTTAGTCTTATTGTTGCGGTACGCCGGCCTTCTTGAACAGGTCGGCCCATTGCGGCACTTGCTGCTGAACCTTGGCGTCGAGCGACTTGGGGTTGGCATCGTCGTTGAGCACTTCGGCGCCCAGACCCGCCATGCGCTCCTTGAACTTCGGATCAGCCAGGCCGGCCTGGAGCGCCTTCACTAGCTTGTCGACCACGGGCTGGGGCGTGCCCTTCGGAACCCAGATGCCGTGCCAGATACCCACTTGGAACCCCTTGAAGCCCGATTCGTCCATGGTGGGCAGGTCGGGAAGGGTGGGCACGCGCTTCAGGCTGGTGACCGCGTAGGCCTTCACCTTGTTGGCCTTGATGTGCTGCGTGGTGTTGGTGGTCTGGTCGCACAGCATGTCGACCTGCTTGCCCAGCAGGTCGTTCATCGCGGGGCCCGTACCCTTGTAGGGGATGGTGAGCAGGTCTACGCCCAGGGCGTCGACCAGCATCGTGCCGCACAGGTGGCTGGCGGCGCCGATGCCCGCGTTGGCAAGCGAGACCTTGTCTTTGTTCTGCTTGACGTAGTCGACCAGCTCTTTGATGTTGTTGGGCGGGAAGTCTTCGCGCGCGATGACGGTCATCGGGACGTCGACCACCAGGCCTACCGGCTGGAAGCTCTTGAACGGATCGTAGCCCGGGTCTTTGTAGAGCGACGGGGCGGTGGTGAAGCCCAGGTGCATCAGCAGGATCGTGTAGCCGTCGGGGTCGGCGCGGCCGACGAACGAGGTGCCGATGGTGCCGCCGGCGCCGGCCTTGTTCTCGACGACGACGGTCTGGCCCAGCGTGGGGCGCATGGCTTCGGCCAGCGACCGCGCCACGTTGTCAGTGGGACCGCCTGCCGAGAAGGGAACCACCATATTAATGGCCCGTTCCGGGTATTCAGCGTGGGCGGCGCCAGCGAATAGCGCGCCAGCGGCCAGCATTGCCGAAAGGGTACGGGGGATAAATTTCATGAGGTCTCCTGTGCCGCGTGATGCGCGGCGGTGTTGGCATTTTGGCGAGGGCTTTTTTGAAGCGCCATCGGCCGGTCGTCAGTGTAAGAAACATAGCAACCCGCGTCACCCGGGTATTTCCCCCGATCTGCGGCAGCGCAAAGGTCCCATGCTGCGTCGCACAAAAAAGTGCTTGACAGCGGGGTGGATGTCGGTAAAATGACTTTTGTGCAGTGCAACAAGTGCCGTCGGTGTACCAACCGCTCGCTTGCCTCGACCGCATAGCTCGCCTTTCTGCCGGGTCGCTTCCGGCCATATTTTTCCGGAGACCACCATGACCGCCATCCCCCAACAGATTCTGGACCGCCAGAAATCCACCCTGAACACCCTGGTTGCCACGCAAGCCACGCTGTTCGCCGGCTTTGAAAAGCTGGTCGACCTGAACCTGAAGGTCGTCAAGGCCACCCTGGACGAAGTCGCCCAGAATTCGCAGCAGGCCTTCAGCGTGAAAGACCCGCAGGAAGCCGCGGCATTTGCCAGCAGCCTGGTGCAGCCCGGCGCCGAAAAGGCCCTGGCCTATGGCAAACACGTGTACGACATCGTTGCCGGCGTGCAAGGCGAACTGGTGCGGCTGGCCGAAGAGCAAATTGCCCAGGGCCAACAGCAGGTCGCCGAAACCGTCGAGCAGCTGTCCAAGAACGCGCCCGCCGGTTCCGAAAGCGCCGTGGCCCTGCTGAAGTCGTCGCTGGCCACC
Organism: Bordetella genomosp. 7; assembly: GCF_002261415.1. Classification (NCBI taxonomy): domain Bacteria; kingdom Pseudomonadati; phylum Pseudomonadota; class Betaproteobacteria; order Burkholderiales; family Alcaligenaceae; genus Bordetella; species Bordetella genomosp. 7. Next base: position 96,404 of record NZ_NEVI01000005.1, read on the forward strand.
GCCAATGGCGCCTACGAATCGCTGAGCAAGGCCGCCAGGCAGGCTGCCGAGGTCGCCGAGTCGAACCTTAACGCCGCCGCCAATGCCACGTTCAAGGCAGCGACCGACGCCGCCGAGGCCGCCACCAAGTCCACGCGCGGCCGCCGCGCCGCCTGATCGTGCCGTGGTGCGCCGCCGGCCACCGGCGGCGACAGCCCGGCATCAAACAGAAAAGCCACCTTCGGGTGGCTTTTCTGTTTGATGCGCAACAGCGGCTTCAGGCGGTGGCGCGGCTGATGTCGCGCACGCATTCGGCTACCAGGGCTGGGCCCCGGTAGATAAGGCCGGTGTACAGCTGCACGGCATTCGCACCGGCGGCGATCTTCTCGCTGGCCTGTTGCCCGGACAGGATGCCGCCCACGCCGATGATCGCCATCGCGGGCCCCATGCGCTGGCGCAGACGTTCGATGACCGCAAGCGACAGGGCATGCACCGGAGCGCCCGACAGGCCGCCTGCCTCATTGGCGTGTGGCTGGCCGGTCACGGCGTCGCGCGACAGGGTGGTGTTGGTGGCAATAACACCGTCTATGCCGTAGCGCGGCAGAATGTCGGCGATGGCGTCGATCTGTTCTGGTGTCAGGTCGGGCGCGATTTTTACTGCCAGCGGCACGTGGCGCTGGTGCAGGTCGGCCAGTTCGGCGCGCTTGTCGCGCAGCCGGGCCAGCAGCGCCGATAATTCGTCGCCGCCTTGCAGTGCGCGCAGGTTTTGCGTGTTCGGCGACGAAATGTTCACCGTGACGTAGTCGGCATGCGGATACACGCCTTCCAGGCCGGCCAGATAGTCATCGGCAGCGCGTTCAATGGGTGTGTCGGCGTTCTTGCCGATGTTCAGGCCCAGCACCCCGCCCTGGGCGCGCCACTGGCTGCGCCGCACATTGGCGATGAAGGCGTCCAGCCCCTGGTTGTTAAAGCCCAGCCGATTGATCAAGGCCTGTGCGCGGGGCAGGCGGAACAGGCGGGGCTTGGGGTTGCCCGGCTGCGCGCGCGGCGTAACCGTGCCTACCTCGACAAACCCAAACCCCAGGTTGCCCAGCGCGTCGATATAGGCCCCGTTTTTATCGAGCCCCGCGGCCAGCCCCACAGGATTGTCCAGCGCCAACCCCATCAGCGTGGTGCGCGCCTGCGGCCGGGCGTGCAGCAGCCGCCGCGTCACCCCGCATTCGTAGGCTCGTTGCAGGCCGGTCAGCGTGACTTCGTGGGCGGTTTCCGCATCCATTGCGAACAGCGCCCGGCGCGCCAGGGGATAGGCATCGAATAGTATGGACATGGGGCGCAATTGTAGCCAGTTTGGGCCCCGGCGCGCAGCCGTCAGCGCATATCGGCAGGCGGCTCGCGCCAGTGTCCGTCCTCGTGTATCTGCAGCGGACGGAACGCCGATTTATAGGCCATCTTGCGGCTGTCGCGTATCCAGTATCCCAGGTATAGCCAGGGCAGGTTCAAGGTCCGGCACTGCTCTATCTGCCAAAGGATGTTGTACGTGCCCAGGCTGCCGCGGGCATCGGGGTCGTAGAAGGTGTAGACCGACGACATGCCGTCGTCCAGCACGTCGATGATGGACACCATGGCCAGCGTGCCTTGCGCATCGCGGAACTCGACCAGGCGTGTGTTGACGCGGCTGGTGAGCAGGAACTGTGCGTATTGAGTGCGGCTGTCGTCATCCATGCCGCCGCCCGGATGACGGCCCTGCTGGTAGCGCGTATACAGGTCGTAGTGTTCCGGCGACCACGCCAGTTCGGCCACGAAGGCACGCAAGCCCTCGTGCGCGCGCCAGGCGCGGCGTTGGCTGCGGCTGGGCGAGAAGCGGGCGGCGTCGACCCGCACCGGGACGCAGGCGCGACAGTTATCGCAGTGCGGCCGATAGGTAAAAAGCCCGCTGCGGCGAAAACCCTGCTCGACCAACTGCGAATACGCCCCCGCGTTGATCAGGTGCCCGGGGGCGGCCACCTGCGAGCGCGCCTGGCGCCCGGGCAGGTAGCTGCATGGGTAAGGGGCAGTCGAGTAGAACTGCAGCGTCGCGAAAGGGAGTTCTTTAAGCTGGCTCATTCGTGCCCTGCACAGGCATCGGGCCCGGGCAGGCAGGCCTACATCTTAACGCTGAAGCGCGTCAGTACAACAACCGCGACGGCAAGTCGGGATGCAGAATTCCCTGGCTGTCCAGACGGCCCCGCCGCCAGGCGGGCGCGGGCTGGGTGACCGCCTGGCGCACATGCCTGACGAAGTCTTCGCGCGGCACCGGCCGGGCGCCCATGCTGCCCAGGTGCCGTGTCTGCTGCTGGCAGTCGATCCATGCCACCCCGGCGCGGCGCAAAAACGCCACCAGGTAGGCCAGCGCCACTTTCGAGGCATCGGGCGCGCGGGTAAACATCGATTCGCCGAAAAACATGCGGCCCAGGCTCACGCCATACAAGCCGCCGGCCAGCTCGCCGTCTATCCAGGTCTCGACGCTATGCGCCACGCCTGCCTCGTGCCAGGCTCCATAGGCCTGCCGGATCGCGGGCGTGATCCAGGTGCCCGCCTGGCCGTCGCGCGGGGCGGCGCAGCAGGCCATCACCGTGGCGAAGTTCGTGTCGACCCGCACTTGCACGCGCGGCAGCAGGCTGTTTTCATCGCGCTCGATCTTGCGCAGCAATTTGCGCAGCGAATGCGAGGGAGCGAAATCTTCGCAAGCCAGCACCATGCGCGGATCGGGGCTCCACCAGAGCAGCGGCTCGCCTTCGCTATACCAGGGGAATATGCCTTGAGAGTAGGCGGCCGTCAGGCGCTCGATAGAAAGATCGGCGCCTGCCGCCAGCAGGCCCGCCGGATCGGACAGTGCGAGTTCGACCGGCGGAAACGGCGTATCGTGCAGTAGCCAGGGCAGCTTCAAGGTCAGCGATGCGACTCGAGCGTGTAATGGTGGGTCTGGAACGCGCCGCTGCGGCGATCTTCCAGGAACCGTTCCAGCGTGGTGGCCACCGTGCGGAAGGCCAGGTCATTCCACGGAATGTCGGCTTCGTCGTAGTAGCGCGCGTCCAGGCTTTCGGGGCCGGGATCCAGGCGCGGGTCCAGCGCCTGCGCCAGGTAGAACACATGGACCTGGTCAATCTGGGGCACGTCTATCACGGTGAACAACTGGCCGAGCTCGATGCGGGCGCCAGATTCTTCGAGCGTTTCGCGCGCCGCGCCCTGGGCCGTGCTTTCGCCCAGTTCCATGAATCCGGCAGGCAGCGTCCAGGTGTCATAGCGCGGTTCGATGGCGCGCCTGCACAACAAGATGCGGTTGTCCCACACCGGCAAGGTGCCCACCACCAGCCGCGGATTCTGATAATGAATTGCGCCGCAGCGGTCGCAGACGTCGCGTTCGCGGTTGTCGCCTTCCGGCACGCGTCGCGTTATCGGCGTGCCGCACTGGCTGCAGAAGCGCGCGCGGCGTGGGGCGGGGAAATAGTTCACGGGCGATTGATCGGTCATGGCGTCGATTCTACCGGCAGTCTCCAGACTTCTGCGCGGCAGCGCTTCAGGGCCTGGGCTGGGCCACGAAGCCCAAGCGTGCCGGGATATCGGCCCGGCTGGTGTGGCAATGCAGGTCTGCCGCGCCGGCCAGCGCCGGATGTGTCAGCCGGACCGGCGCGTCGTTGGTCTCGAGCACATCGGCCACGGCGTTGCCGGCCACGGTGCGCAGCTGCTCGAGCAGGGCCGGCAGGTCGCGGTCGTCTACCATCGCCGGGCCGACGTCCGCCTGCGCATAGAGCCGGCCCGTGTCGTCAAGCCACCAGGCGGACACGCCGCGCACGGGCAGGCCAGTATGGGTCACCAGCGCAATACCGTCGTCCGCGCGCCGCAGCAGATAAGGCGCCCCGTCCAGGCGCACATAGACCCGTTGCGGGCCATTCTGGAAGAACCAGCGACCCTGTTCGTCGACGTCATAATTGCGGTCGATGAAGGCCACGATCTGCGTATTCGGGATTGATTCGCCCATTCCGCCCGCCGCGGCATCGCCTTGTGGATGCAGCCGCCAGCGGCCACGCTCGTCCAGCGACAGCCAGCCGAAAACGGCGGGCACGTTGGGCCACTTGGCCAGTGCTTCTTTGACGGAAGAGTCCATGCGGATATCGGCCTGCGCGCGGGAGCCAGCGCCCGCGTCATGCGCTATTTAACCAGATCGGTTGCACACGCGCCGGTGCGGCAGCGTCGCTAGCCGCTGGTCACGGGCTCGCGCGCCATCGACGACCATCCCAGGGTGGCCCCGCGCGAAATCGCGGCGTACACCGCTTCGGTCCGGTTGTGCACGCGCAGGCGCTGGTACACGGTTTCCGCGTGCACCTTGGCAGTAGGAACCGCGATGTTCAATTGCCGACCGATTTCCTTCAGGCTGCAGCCTCGAGCCATCAGCACCAGCACTTCGTACTGCCGTGGCGTCAGGCCCAGCACGGCACTTTCGCGGCGGGCCACCTGCTCAGGCAACACTGCCGCATCGGCCACCGGCGCGGGGGGCCTGCAGGCTGGTGGCGGCCCGGTCAGCGGGGGGACCAACTGGCTCGGAAACAGCATTCCGCCTGCCAGCACGAGCTTGATTGCCGCCTGCAATATCTCTGCCGAGGCGTCGCTCGGCAGGCAGCCGACCACGCCCGTCGGCAGGCCGCGCGACCACGGCGCCGGCTCGGTACGCGACGTCAACAGCAAAACGGCCCTGGGCAGGTATGCCAGCCGCGCCATCAGGACGATCTGGTGAATGTGATCGAGGCTGGGCACGGCCAGCAGCATGAGCTCGTGTTCGCGCCCCGGGCGATGGTTGAACAGCAATGCCGGGCGTACCGCTTCATCAACGCGCCAACCCGGCAACGCGCTGGCCGCGGCCTGCACAATCGCCTGTCTATACGCATGTTCTGCCGCAATGACAATGATCGTCGACATGACGGCTTCTCCTTCCGTGGTTCCTGCGGAATCCCCTGGATTATTTTTGGAGGCACGCCAAAAGCAGTGACGAGGCCGGAAACTGGCCGTAGCGGACAGAATACTGCCCGCGCCGGCCGCCGGATAAACCTCAGTGTTAAAAAATTTAACTCGCGATACTAAAAATAGCAATAAGGGAATTTTTTGATACATCTACAGCCAGATTTGCCAGTGTCACTGGATCCAGCAATACAGTTGCACGGGGTGCGGCGTCTTGTCCCAATTCAGCGGAAACGTGTCGAACCGCTCCGCAAAGCAGGAAGCCCGCAAGCTGTAGCCAGAGCGGGGCAGCCAATGGTCCAGCAGGTTGGCATGCAGCCCGGACACATCATGAGCGGTGCAGTCGTTCTCGCACGTGGCCACGCGGCCGCCGGGCAAGGTGATCTCGAACGCGTCGCGCGGCTTGGGCCCGAATCCGGGCGGCACCTGTACTCCGCAGTAATACCGGATGAACGGCATGGGCACAAACATCGGAGTGTCATATGTCAGGCCGAAGAACGGGCCGGTCAGCTTGTCGGCGCCCAGGTTGGCAAAGAGCCGGTAGAAGTCGTTCCAGCAAGCATGTTTCTGGTTCGACATCCCTTCGTAGCGCACCGCCCAGAAGCGCGCCGGAGGCATTTCGCGCAGCGTTACGCGAGCACGATTCTCGCGCATGCACCAGGTGCTTGATGCCTGTTGCGCGGTTTCATTGATCTTGGCGATGTACATCGCATGCGCCTGCCTGAACTGGCCGGGCGGAATTCCCCAATAACGGGTGAACGCCCGGGTAAAGGCCTGCTGGCTCGAAAAACCCATGTCGATGGCGATGGAGAAGGGTGGTTGGCGCGTATGCGCCACCATCAGTGCGCAACGTCCCATGAGATTGTGGTGGATGTAGTCGCGTGGCGAATGCTGGAAATCCTTCATGAAAAGACGGGTCAGGTGGAACCGGCTGACTCTGATCTTCTGCGCCAGTTCCTGGATAAGCGCGTCATGTACGCAATGGTCTGTAGACCCATGCAGGATTTGTTGTTCGATTTGCGTCACGCAGTATTGAATTCGAGGATCCATAAAAACATTCCCTTCGCTGGTGACCCAGCGCTTGCTCCCGCGAGCTTGTTAATCCGCATGGCGCGGACAAAGGTTTCGATAAATCGGCAAAAAGATCACAAACTGTAAATTTTGTGAAATCAAACTGCCTAGAATGAAAGCCGTCGTGACAAGCGGTCCGGGAGAGGGAAGCAGTTTTCAGGTGGCGTTGGCAGACACGGAAACTGCACGAATCAGTAGTGAAATTTGCGCGACGACTTTTCAGGGAAGTGATTATGCGTTTTGCATAGCACATATTGAATAGGCCGTAGGGATTAGGGAATCACCCGCGTATCCGGGGCGGCCGGCAAATAACGACAGACACACGGAATGGTTCCGGGCTCTTTATTGAGGCCGGAGGGGTAGTGTTTTCCCGCGGTTTTTGAAAAACGCACCATTTAGATGCATCGAGATTAATGCGGGTTATTACCGAAGGCACGAAACCAGGCAGCAAATGTTTTCCGAATTGGCTCGAAATTAGCCAATCAATGCATCGGACCAATACGGGAATTCACGGAGTAGTACCGCCTCGAGACGGTTTCTCGAATTATCAGGAGGCAATACACCATGAAGAAAGCAATATTGGCAGCGGCTCTGGCCGTGAGCTCGATCGGCATGGCCCATGCGGCCGGTTTCGCCATTGGCGGTTTCGCGGGCACCGGCTCGTCCTCTTCCGGAACGATGGGCGGATCGCAGGCCACCAGCGGCAGCGGCTCGCTGGGGTTCGGCGCGGCGTTGCAGGGCAGCACGGCCACGAGTAGCACCAGCGCGAACTCGGGCGTTTCCCTGTCGCCGCAAGGCACCAACACCTACGCCAACGGTGCCAGCGTCAACACGTCGGTCGGCGGCGGTTACACCGCCGGGTTCGCCGCGGGCAGCACGTCAGGCATGGCCGGCGGCGAATACACCAGCGGCGCCACCGGCAATGTGGGCAGCATCGGTTTTGGCGGCTGGAGCTGGTAAGCAGCAGCCATACCGACACCCGTCGTGCAGGGGGCGCGATGCCGCGCCTCCTGCACGCAGGAGAGTGCGATGAACACTGCATTTCGACCGGTTCTTCGAAGTCTTGCGGCATGGTTGGCGCTGTTTATGGCCCCAGCCATGGCTGCGAATCCTGGCGCGGATACTGCTCCGGCATGGGAGGCCACATGCCCGCAAGAACAAGCGCAATCCGGGTACCCCGAAATCGCGTCGTTTCCGCAAATGTCGGAGCCAGGCCAGGACGTCGTGCTGGCGCCGGGCTTTCAGGATTGCAGAGCGGTCGAGGGCAGTGGCTACCACAGTGTTGTGCAAGGGGGCGCCGACCAGGTATGGATCTCCCGCGCCCGGTTATTGCCTAGCCTGCCCAATGCGGGTGTCACCGGGCAATTGCCGCCGGGGTGGCATTGGCTCGAACTGGGCCTGCAGGTTGGCCGCCAGTGAAAACAGGCGGCGGGGCTATGGTTAAAAAGCCGTGGAATATAACTGGCCTTTTTTTTGGCCGAATTTTATTTCATGGTTACATTTCTAGATTTTAATCCGGCTGAATTTGTATCGGCCTTATTTAAGGAGCGCTGGCGATGGACGAAAAACTTGACGAAGAAATCAAGCGCTGGACTGTCAGGCGCAAAAGCGTGCTGGTCATGGACATTATCCAGGGCCGCACCAGTGTGCGTGAAGCCAGCGAAACCTTCGGCTTGCCAGCGTCCGAGATCGAGCGGTGGGTAGACGAGGGCAAGCGTGGGCTGGAAAATGCGTTGCGATCCAACCCATTGAATGTAAAGGAATATTATGAAAAGCAGATCAAGGCGCTGCAGCAGGCTTACGGCGAAGCGATGCTAGAGCTGCGCATTCGCGGCAAGCAGAGCGGCCCGCCTTGCGATGACGAGAAGTAGCCGCGAACAGGGGTCGTGCGTACGCCGGCCGGGTCGATGGCCAACGGCGACGCCCAGGTTGATAAAGAAAAAGAAAGTGCGCGAATTTTTGAATATAGGTGGTGCGAAGTATTTATTTTTTTATTTATCGATGACGCACAAACTGGCAAAAATCCATTTTCTTGTAACCATAGAATAAGGTGTCACCGCTCGTAAAGTTACATTATCAAAGGCGTCCGAAGCTCAGACGTCCTACGAACGGCATAAGGTGGCTTAAATCCAGGAGAATACTCATGAAACGGCTAGCACTAATAACCTTGGCCTTATGTACGTTCAGCGCGTGGGGCCAAACCATCAACACGGGCGCCAGCGCGGGTTCCAACGCATCCAGCAACGCCAACTCGAGCTCACAGTCCGGTACGGCCCAGGTCGGGGTGTCGGCGGAGATGGGCATGGGAAACATCACCTTCGAGGGGTCGTCGCAACGCAAGCACCAAAGCATTTCCACCACGCCCAATGTGTATATCGCGCCCAGCATGTTCGGCGGTTCCAACAACTGCGGCCAGAGCAACACAATGGGAGTGGGCGTCACGGGCTTCGGCATCGGCGGTTCCGTGGCGTCCGAAAGTTCGTCTTGTAACGCCCGTGAAGATACAGCCACCGCCTACAAGCTCGGCTACAAAGAGGTTGCGGAAATGCGCTTCTTCTGTTTCGGTGAAGAAGAGAACCGCCTGGCCTGGGAAGCCACCGGCCACACCTGCCCGCCAAGCGCCGGCCCCGTGGCCCAAAACCGCCAGACCGTCGCCGCCACGCCCAGCAGCGCCAGTTTCGGGCCGGTGGCCGGATACATCGAGCCCTGAAGCCAGATCGGCCGGCGGTGCAGATCGTCAAAAACAAGGCTCTCGGATCGAGAGCCTTGTTTCTGTCATGGAGGGCACGGCGGCCACAAGATCTGCAGCCCTATCCCGCAATGGCGATCGAGTGATCGTATTCGCCAAGCGGGAATCTCTTTCCGGCATTCAGATAGTCTTCCAGGTGGATCAGCACCTGATCGGCCTCCACCCGAACGACGCCGTACTGCGGGGGTTCGTGCGCACCCAGCACGTCAAGCTGTTTGCCGTGCAGATCCAGCGCGACTTGATGATTGGTGCCGCGCAAGGTCGAATAAGGGATGCCGCGGAAGGCGCCGAAGATCGGGCGATGAATATGCCCGAAGAACACGTGGCGGATGCGGTGCTCATGCCCGGCAATGGCCGCCATGAACGGGCCGGTGTCGCGCAAAGAGATGGCGTCCATGCTGTGAATGCCAATCGAAAAGAACGGATGGTGCATGAAGATCAGCACCGGGCTATCGGTATGTTCCAGTTGCTGGCGCAGCCAGGCGCCGCGCCGGGCGCAGAACACGCCCCATGTAACGCCGGGCTCGTTCGTATCAAGGAAAATCGCCAGCGAACCATTGAAATCCGCGGTGTACTGCACAAAGCCGTCGGCATCGCGGGGCACTTCCGGAAAATGATTCTGGAAGCGCAGCCGGTGGTCGTGGTTGCCCAGAATGGGGTAGATGGGCATGGTAACCGGCGCCAGGCATTCGCGCAGATGACGATAGGCGTCGTCGTGCCCGTAATGCGTGAGGTCGCCGGTGATCACCAGGGCCTGCGCATCCGGCTGGTTCGCCTGCATATGGGCGACGGCCTGTTGCACGCGTTTTTTGGGGTTCGTGCCGTACAGGTCGCCCGCGTCGGCCACCAGGTGCGTGTCGGTCAGATGAATGAATTTCATCGAGATTCCTTTAGTTCAACAGCGCCTGCACGTCCTTGACCATCGCGTCCAGCGCTTGCTGCGGCTGCGCGCTCTTGTCGAACACGGTCTGCAGGTGGTCGTGGATCACGTCGGTGATTTTCAGGCCGTTCTCGCCCGGGAAGGCATACCAGCCGGTCAGCCAGGCTTGCTGCTTGACGGCCGTGTACTGATTCGGATTGGCGTCATAGTAGCCGGCCAGCATCTTCGGGTCGTCGATGGGCAGCGTGTTGGCGGGAAAATAGCCCGTCGATTGGGTCATCAGCGTGGCGCCTTCGGGGCCCGTCACGAACTTGATGTATTCCCAGGCGGCTTTCTGACGCTCCGGATCCTTGGTGAACATCATGGCGACGTTGCCTCCTGCAGGTACGGTGCCCTTGTCGGCGTACACAGGAAAGTAGCCTGTCACCATGCGGAACTTGTCGCCGATCTGCGACTCGATATGCTGCAGCCGCGAGGTCGAGCTCGACAGCACCGCCAGCTGGCCGTTCACGAATAGCTGTTGCGCGTCGCGGTACGAGAAATTGCCCATGGTGCCGTTTTGCACCATGCGCCCAAGCTGCGCAATGGATTCGCGACCGATGGCATTGTCAAAGGCCACCTTGGTCTCGTCGGCGTTCAGCATGGCGCCGCCTTTCGAGAAGATGATGGCTTGCCACAGCCAGTTGCCGGTGATCTCCCAATCGTAGTGCAGGCCATGCGTGCCGGGGCTGGCCTGGCGCGACTTGTCGGCTACCGCGATTATGTCGTCCCAGTTCTTGGGCAGTGCGTCATCGGCGACACCGACTTTTTCCAGCAGGTCCATGTTGTAGTAGACGATGGGCGTGGACAGCGAAAAGCCGATGCCGACCTGCTTGCCGTTGATCTGCCCCAGCGACATCAGGGCGTCGCTATAGCCGCTTTGTTCCCAGTCGGGTTCGGCCTTGATGAAGGGCGTCAGATCGACTGCGATACCCCGGTCGACAAAGATGCGCTGGCGGTTCAGGCCCTGGAACGACACGTCGGCCAGCTGGCCGGTCACGGCGTGGCGCAACGCCTGCTGGGCCGCGGCTTCGTACTCGGGCGTGGGGGCACGGAACTTCACCGTGTAGTCGGGAAACTTGGCGGTGAACCGCTTGGCAATTTCCTGGTGCGTCTGGTTGAACACATCCGGGTAGGGGTACTCGACCACGAGTTCTACCTTGGCAGCCTGGGCTGCGGCGCCGGTCATGGCAAGGCCGGCAAGCACACTGAATAACACCTTGAATTGCATCTGAATTCCTTTAACCTTTGACACCCGAGAGGGTGACGCCTTCGATAAAGCGCTTCTGCGCAGACAGAAAGAACAACAGCAGCGGCAAGGTGATAATGACCGTGCCGGCCATCAGAGGACCGTAGTTGGTCCCGGATTCTTCGTTCTTGAAAAACATGGTTCCCAGCGGCGGCGTGGCGAGATCCATCGAGTTGATCACCAGCAGCGGCCAGAAATAGTCGTTCCAGTGCCACACCACCGAGAAGATAGAGAACGCGATCAGCGCGGGCATGGCGGCGGGCATGAGCACCCGCCACACCAGTTCGAACTCGCCCATGCCGTCCAGGCGCGCGGCATGGATCAGGTCATTGGGCACGCCCATGAAGAACTGGCGCATCAGGAAGATGCCGAACGCCGAGGCGATGAAGGGGATGATCAGCGCCGCGGTCGTGTCCAGCAGGCCCGCATGGTGCAGCAGGATGTACAACGGGATGGCCGTGGCCTGAAACGGAATCATCAGGGACAGCAGAACCAACCCCCAGGCCATGCGCTTGCCCCGAAATTCCAGCTTGGCGAAGCAGTACGCGGCCGGCAGCGACACGAGGATCTGCAGAATCAGAATGCCGCCGCACACGATCACGCCGTTGGCCAGGTATCGCAGCAGCGGCACTTGCGTAAGCGCCTGCGTGTAGTTTTCAATGGCCGCCCACTTCTGCGGCAGCAGGTGGAAACCTTGCCGGAATATTTCGTCTGCCGGCTTGAACGATGTCGACAGCATCCACACGAACGGCAGCAGGTAGATCATCGCCCCGGTCAACAGCACCGCATGCCGGAAAACCCGCCAGGACCAGGATGCTTGCAAGGGATTCTTCATCAGTAGTGCGTCCGTTTTTCCATGCCGATCTGCTGGATCAGCGTCAATATGAAGATGCAGGCGACGAACACCACCACCATTGCCGACGCATACCCCATGCGGAAGAATCCAAAACCTTCCGAATAGATCGTGTGCAGCAGCACTTCCGTGGCCTTGTTCGGCCCGCCCTGGGTCAAGGCGTGCACGGTGTCAAAGACCTGCAGCGATCGGATGGCGCATACGGTGACGACGAACAACATGGTGGGGCCCAGCATCGGCAGGATCAGCCTGAACAGGCGGTCCACCGGGTGGCGCATGCCGTCGAGCAGGCAGGCGTCGCGCAGTTCTGAGGGGATGCTCTTGAGCCCGGCAAGAAACATCACGAGCGCCAGGCCGGACATCTGCCAGATGCCGATCACGGCCAGCGAGGGCAGCGCCAGGTCGTAGTCCCGTAACCAGTTGCGAGGTTCGCCGCCAAACATCGACAGCACATAATTGAAGAAGCCGGCCGTCGGGTGCATCAGGAATTGCCACACGATGGCCATGGCAATCAACGTCGAGGCCACCGGCATGAAGAAGGCCGTCCGATAGAAAGAACGCCAGCTGTCGTGCGATTCGATCAGCAGCGCCAGGCCGAGCCCCAGGCCGATGGACCCCAAAGACACCACGATCAGGTAAAACACCGTGTTGGAAAAGCTCTTGCGAAACGAATCGTCGTTCCAGAGCTTGATGTAGTTTTCCAGGCCCACCCAATTCCATGTGGCGGCGCCGAATTGCCAGTCGGTCATCGACATCAGCGCCACGATGGCCAACGGCACGATCAGCAGAAGCGCCGTAAGAACAAGGCTGGGGCCAAGCAGCAGCGCCAGCGGCAAGGGTTTGATACGCATCATGTGAATAGCCCTTGCCGATGTCAGGCGGCCCGGAACATCTGCGGGCGATCGAGCGCCAGGCGACGACCGCTGGCATCAAAGGCATGCCAGGCGTCCTGGTGGATATACACAGTCAGCGGGCTTCCCGCCTGCGCTCGCGACTGAGGGTCGAGCACCGCCATCACGCTTTCGTCGGCCGCCGTTCGCAGCGTGATCATGCAGTCGGCGCCCGTGAACTCCACCTGCGTGACCACGCCGCTGACGGGCAGGGCATCGCGCATCGGGGTGAGCGCAGCTTCATGAGGGCGAAATGCCAGCCTGTGCGTTTCACTGGGGAAGGCGCCGTCCAGCGCGCGCCCCTGCAGCGTCGGCCTGCCCGCGCCATCGCGTTCGACCGTCAGGAAGTTGATGCGCGGCGCCCCGACAAACGCGGCAACGTTGGCGTGCTCAGGCGCGTGATAGATGTCTTGCGGAGTGCCCAGTTGCAGGATCTGGCCGTCTTTCATGACCGCCACCCGGTCGGACATCGACATGGCTTCATGCTGGTCGTGCGTCACGTACACGAACGTCACCCCCAGCTTTTCGTGCAGCTGGCGGATTTCGCTACGCAACGATTGACGCAGGTTGGCATCCAGATTGGACAGCGGTTCGTCGAACAGGAACAATGACGGACGACGCACCATGGCCCGCGCCAGCGCCACCCGTTGCCGCTGTCCGCCGGACAATTGAGCGGGCTTGCGCGCCCACAGATGTTCGATGCCCAGCACCCGCGCCACTTCCGTGCCCTGAGCCTGAGCTTGCCGCACTTGACGTCGCGTGGCCGGGCTGAGCCAGCGCACCCCCGGCAGACGCTGCACGAAGTTCAACGATCGCATGTACAGCGGCATGCAGACGTTATCGCGCACGGACAGGTGCGGGTACAGCGCATACGACTGGAACACCATAGCGCAATCGCGCTCGCCGGGCGAGCGCGTCAGCAAGTTCGTGTCGCCGCGGCGTATCGTGCCGGCATCCGGCATCTCCAGGCCGGCCAGCAGCTTCAGCAGCGTGGATTTGCCGCAGCCGGATGCGCCCAGCAGCGTCAGGAACTCCCCGTCCCGGATGGTCAGCGACAGGCCGTCGAGGACCTTGGTATTGCCGTAGGTCTTCGCGATGTTTTCAAGCACGATATCAGTCATGGTTCACCTCCATCACAGGCAACGGCTGCGCCAGCCGCTGCGAGAGTTCATCGATATGGCGGTACCACACGACAGCAGGACGCAGATCGTGCGCATGGGTGTGATAACCCCCCAGGTGGGCGGCAAAGTGCATCCCCGCTGCTTCGGCGCAGGCGGCGTCAATGTGCGAGTCGCCAACGAAAAGCACCTGCGACGGGTGCTCGGCCACATGCAACGCAGTCGCGATCAGGGGTCGAGGGTCTGGCTTGGCGGGCAGGCCGTCATCGAGACATTGCGTATGCCTGAACAAGGACTGCCAGCCCAAGTGCCGCAGCAGGATCTCGGTCGAGGCGCGGTCGCGGTTGGTACACAGGGCCAGCGGGTAACCGCTTGCGGCGAGCCGTTTGAGCGCGATGTCGACACCGTCATACGGTTGCGCGTCGGTAAGCTTGCGCGTCAGATAGTCGTGATGCATGGCGCTTGCCAGCGCGGCTCGTTCCGGGCCTGTCGGCGCCAGGTGGCGCGCCGCCCGTGCGAACATCGGAGCAATGCCTTCGCTGAGTGCGTGGCGCAACACATCGGGGCGCGGGGCGCATCCGGGCGCGACAGCCTGCGCAGCGGCAAACAGGCTGGGCCAGGTATCGATCAACGTGCCATCCAGATCGAACACGATGGCGGTGTAATGAAGGGGCGTTATCATGGCCGCCACTTTAATGATCGAATGTGAACATTTTGTGAATCAAGCGCGGCTATTTGTTGTGCTAAATTGATCGAAATAGGCGCATGTGAACATATATGATCAAAGCCGAACGTCAGCAGCGTATCCTCACCTTCATGCAAGAGACCAACGCCGTGACCGTGCGGGATCTTGCCCAGATGTTCTCGACGTCGCCCATCACCATTCGGCGAGATCTGCTCGAACTGCGGGATAAAGGGCTGCTGGAGCGCACGCATGGCGGCGCGGTTTTATCGCAGGAAGTGTTGGCCGAGGGCAGCGCCCGGTACGAGATGTACAGCTACTCGGAACGCCACAGCCAGCAGTCCGCAGAGAAAGCCGCGATCGCGGAATGCGCGGCGCAATACATCTCGGACGGCGACAGCATTCTTATCAATGCAGGCACCACGGCCCATGCGCTGGCGATGGCGCTGCGCGGCCATCAAGACCTGCACATCATCACCAATGGCCTGTCAGTGGCCACGGCGGCAGGCCAAAGCCATCTTGCGCACGTCTATGTCCTGGCAGGCCGCCTGGATCCCCGCAAACTGGCCACGATAGAGCGGCACGAGAACAACACCCTGCCGGATATCCAGGTTCGCGAAGCGTTTCTGGGCGTGCATGCGGTCAACGCCGACGGCATTTTCATGCGGGAAAGCGAAGACGCGGCGATGAACCGCGCTTTTGTCGCCGCGGCGACCCGCACGACTGTGCTGGCCGACCACACCAAGTTTCAAGCGCACGCCAGCTTTCGGGTGTGCGGATGGCAACAGGTGCAGCGGCTGATTACCGACCGAGCGGTCGAACCTTCCGTGCTCGAAGCCATTCGCCGGCAGGGCGTGGAAGTTGTTCTGGCTCAGGGTTCTTGACAGCACGTTTGCCCGGGCCGATGGCGCATCTGCCTGAGGGGGCTCGCCATGAATGCCGGGTGGGTCGGGCAAAGGGTGGGCCGGTTCAGGGCCAGGATGGCGGCGGTTGAATGGCAGATTTTGCCCACCATTTTGCCTGCCGATAGTGCTTATATGCCGCACCAAAAGAAAAAGGCCCTCATTGCTGAGAGCCTTGATTCTGCTGGAGGCGCAAGCCGGAATCGAACCGACGTACACGGATTTGCAATCCGCTGCATAACCACTCTGCCATTGCGCCAGGGGCGTCATTTGCCAAGCCCGCTATTGTACAGGAAAGCTGACGTTTGTGTCTTGCCGGGGTAAGCCGCAAGCGCCCAGGGCACGCGGCGGCGATGTGGCGCGCGTGCCGCCGCGCAAACCGACGCGCAAAAGAACGGCCGCCCCAACGAAAAAGGGGCGCGTCCCTGGACGAGCCCCTTCTGCCTGGCGCCTGCCGCATTGCCACTTGGCGGCGGGCAAAAATTCTGGAGCGGGAGACGAGTCTCGAACTCGCGACCTCAACCTTGGCAAGGTTGCGCTCTACCAACTGAGCTACTCCCGCATGCTGCACGCCACAAAATTACAGGCGCGGCAACAAAGAAAAAAATTATAGCATTGTTTTTTGCGCCCTGCCATACGCACACGGCGCTATGTCGACGGCAGGGCTTTCGCGGGGCAGTCGGCGCGTATAGAGTGACCACATCTGCAATCTGCCCGGCTGGCGCCGACCGCCGGTCCGCTGATCCATGAATGACGATTCCGCCTTTTCGCTGCCGGTTGCGGCGCTGATGTACCACGCTTCGTCGCATGGCGCCGACCCGCTTCTGGCCGGGTTCGCGCGCGACTTGCAGGCACAGGGTTGGCGCGTGCACGGGCTGGTGCAATACGAAATCGTGCCGGCCGGCGGGGGCAGGGCCGCTCGTGAATTGCTTGATCTCGCATCGGGCCGGCGCTACGCGCTGTCGCAAGACCTGGGGCCTGGCTCACGGGCGTGCAGCCTGGATACGGGGGCGCTGGCCGCGGCCAGCCAGGTTTTGCGCCACGCGCTGCAAGCCCGCGCCGACCTGGTCATTGTCAGCCGCTACGGCCTGGCCGAGGCTGCCGGCGGCGGGTTTGCGAACGAAATGCTGGCCCTGATGAGCGCCGGCATTCCCGTGGTCACACTGGTTTCGGCAAGCCTGGCCGACGATTGGCGCCGCTTTACGGGGCAGGCGGGTGCCGAGTTGCCCGTGTCGCGCCCGGCGCTGCAGGCCTGGTTCGACCGGTGCGTGGCCCGGGCGCCGAAGGCGGCACAGACACAGGGGGCCGCGCCATGAGCCTGGACACGATCGATTTCGCCGAACTCTACAAGAAACACTACCTTGCCACGCGCGGCCGGCCTCGGCCGCCCCAGGTGTGGGACGAGCGCGCCGACGCTATCAAGCCTCGCACGGACGTAAGCGGTTATGCGCGGGATTTCATCGCGCGCATGCACTTCGATGACGCCCGCACATTGCTCGATGTGGGCTGCGGCGCCGGCACGCTCGCGCTTGCCGTTGCCGGCCGACTGGATCGTGTGATTGCGCTGGACTACAGTTCCGGCATGTTGCGCGCCTTGGAAGACGGCGCTCGCATGCAGGGCGTGCGCAATGTGCAGCCGATGCTGCGCGCGTGGGAAGATGATTGGTCGGATGTTCCTGTTTGCGATCTTGCGGTGGCGTCGCGTTCCACCATGGTGCCCGATATGGCGGCGGCATTGGCGAAACTGCACGCCCATGCACGCTTGCGTGTCTACCTGACCCATGTCGCCGATGGCCATTTCCTGGATCCGGCCATCCAGCAGGCAACGGGCCGCGTGCGCCCGCCGGGGCCCGGGTGCCTGTATATCCTGAACATCCTGCGCGGCATGGGCATATATCCACGGCTGGACTACATCGCGGTGCCCGGCGCACTACAGGGGGCGGCGGATTTCGATGACTACGCGCGCCGGGTCGCGCGTTCCATGGGCGGGTTGGATGATGCAGAGCGTCAACGCCTGCGCGTCTGGTATGAC
This sequence comes from Bordetella genomosp. 7, assembly GCF_002261415.1. Classification (NCBI taxonomy): domain Bacteria; kingdom Pseudomonadati; phylum Pseudomonadota; class Betaproteobacteria; order Burkholderiales; family Alcaligenaceae; genus Bordetella; species Bordetella genomosp. 7. The sequence goes on from NZ_NEVI01000005.1 coordinate 113,840, forward strand.
GCCGCCACGCCGGCCGAGCGGGCCGGGGCGCCGCTGCGCTGGGCCTTCATCTGGTGGGATACGCGCGACCGGGGCGGGGCTTAGGTCGTGCCGCCGATTTCTTTCCGTATCAAGTCCGCGATGGTGCGCTGGCGCGTGGCCGGCATGCGGTCGAGTATGCACGATACGCTGACGGCCAGGCGCGGATAGCCCGAGCGGTCGCGCAACGCCACGCCCACCCCCAGTACGCCCGGCACCGCCGCATTGCCCACCGCCGACCAGCCGCGCCGGCGCGTGGCGTCGACCAGCAACCGCATGTGGCCGGCCGTCATGTTGCCGTACGAGCGCAGCGCAGCCCGGTTCTGCTGGATCAGCGCCTCGGCTTCGGCTTCGGGCAGCGCTGCCAGCAACGCCAGGCCGGCGGCGCCCACGCCCAGCGGCTGGCGGTGGCCGATGGTCACGGCCAGCACTTGCACCGGATAACTGCCGATTTCCCGGTGCAGACACAGCGAGTCGGCCCCGACCCGGCAGATCAGGAAAGACGAATCGCCAGTATGGTCGCTGATGCGGCGCATGGCCGGCGCCAGCTGCGCCACTGAAAGCGTCTGTTCGTCCGGCGGCGATGGCCAGGCTGGTGCGGCGCGGTACCGGCCGGTTTGCGGGTCGCGCAGCGCATAACCTTCTTCGACCAGCACGCATACATAGCGGTACACGCTGGTGCGCTGCATGCGCAGCGCTCGGGCGATGCCTGCCACGTCCAGGCCGTCAGGCGCCTGGCGCAAGGCTGCCAGCATGCGCAGGCCGCGGCGCAGGGTGCTGGCGCCGGGCCCGGCGGACGTAATGTCGTTCATTATTCGAACATCCTTGCTTCTTAATGGGCTGGATCACGGTACATCATAGCTGCGACGTATTCCGTATATGCGTCCGAATAATAAACACCGATAGGAGACAAAGTCATGCGATCTGTTATGCAACGCGTTATTCGCCCGGCGGCCCTATGGCTGGCCGGTCTGGGGTTTGCCACGGCCGTGCAGGCCGCGTCCGACTATCCACAACGGCCGGTGACACTGGTGGTGGGCTATGCAGCAGGCGGCGCCACCGATATCGTGGCGCGCCTGATCGCCAAGTCGCTGTCGGACTCGCTGGGCCAGCCGGTGGTCGTGGAAAACCGTACCGGCGCAAACAGCAACATCGGCGCCGAAGTGGTGGCCCGGTCCAAGCCCGACGGCTATACGCTGTACGTCGGCTCGATTGCGAACACGATCAACCGCACGCTGTACGAAAAGCTCAATTACGACTTCAAGAAGGACTTCGAGCCGGTGGCCTTGCTGGCTACCATCCCGAATATCCTGGTGGTGCATCCGGACCTGCCCATCAAATCGGTGCAGGAATACGTGGCGTATGCCAAGAGCAATCCGGGCAAGCTGACCTGCGCATCATCGGGCAGCGGTTCGTCCATCCACCTGTCGTGCGAGATATTCAAGATGGCGACCGGCACCGATATCCTGCACGTGCCGTATCGGGGCAGTGGGCCGGCGGTTGCCGACTTGCTGGGCGGGCAGGTGGGGTCCATGTTCGACAACCTGCCTTCATCGCTGCCTCATGTGCAGGCGGGCAAGTTGCGCGCCCTGGGGGTCACTTCGCCCGAGCGCGCGCCTTTCGCGCCCGACGTGCCCACACTGGCCGAATCGGGGCTGGATGGCTTCTCGGTCCAGTCATGGTTTGCGGTCGTGGCGCCGGCCGGCACGCCCGGGCCCGTGGTCGCCAAGCTGAACCAGGCCATCACCGACGGCCTGGCCAGCGAGTCTATGCGCGAGGCTTATAAATCGGCCGGCTTCGTGCTTCCCGCCACGCCCAACACCCCCGAGACGCTGCGCTCGTGGATCGACAGCGAAATCGACAAGTGGGGCAAGGTCGTCAAGTCCGCCGGACTGAAAGTGCAATAGCAGTACCAGGAGCCGTTTGTGTACCCCATCGACTTTTTCCTGCGGGCGGCCGCCCGCTTTCCCGACCGCGTCGCGCTGGATACTCCGGCCGGCGCATGGACTTATGCCCGCTTGCGCAGCGAGGTGCAGGCGCTTGCCGCCGCTTTCCAGGAACTGGACCCGGCACCGCAGAGCCGCGTGGCGATCTGCGCCGGCAACACGGCGCAGCATGTGGTGGCCCTGCTGGCGGTGCTGGCGTCGGGCAAGGTATGGGTGCCGCTGAACTATCGCAGCACGGCTGCGGAAATCGCGCGTATCGTGGACGCGACCCAGCCCGGTATTGTGTGTACGGACGATACGGGCAGCGCCCTGGTGCAGCCCGGCGGCGCGGCACACATCCGGCTGGATCCCGACGGCCGCACGGAGACGGATCCGCGCACGCTGGCAGGCCTGCTGCGCGCTTATGCGGGGCGCGAGCCGCGGCGCTGCGAGCCGGGGGTGGACGCGACCCAGGCCATCAAGTTCACCGGCGGCACCACGGGGCTGCCCAAGGGCGTCATGCAGCCCTACCGGGCGTGGACCGCCGTGATCGTGAATCAGATCCACGCCTGGCAACTGACCAGCGCCGACCGGTACGTGGTGGCTGCGCCCGTCACGCATGGCACGTCGACCTACCTGTTGCCGGTACTGGCGCAGGGCGGCGCCCATGTGTTCCTGGAAGAAACGTCGCCTGCGTCGATCACCACGGCGTTTCGCGAGCGGGGCGGCACGCTGGCGTTCATGCCCCCCACCTTGATTTATATGCTCATGGCGCAGCCCGGCGTGTCGCGCGCGGATTTTCCCCAGCTGCGCAACCTGATCTACGGGGGCGCGCCCATGCCGGTCGACAAGCTGGCGCAGGTGCAGGCGTTTTTTGGTCCCGTGGTGGGATCCACCTACGGCCAGACCGAGTCGCCGCAGATCGTCACGGCGATCACGCCCGCCGAACTGGCCGACCCGGCCAACCACGGCTCGGTGGGATGCGCGACCTGGTTTTCGGAATTCGCCATCATGGATAGGCAAGGACGCTTGTTGCCTGCGGGCCAGCCCGGCGAGGTGGTGGTGCGCGGCGACCTCGTCATGGCCGGGTACTGGCGCCTGCCCGAAAAAACCGCCGAAACCATCGTCGACGGCTGGCTGCATACCGGCGACGTAGGGGTCGTGGACGAGCGCGGCTACCTGTTCATCAAAGACCGCCTGCGCGACGTCATCATCACGGGCGGTTTCAATGTTTATCCCATCGATGTCGAGAACGCCCTGGCGCGGCATCCGGCCGTGTACGAATGCTCTGTGTTCGGCGTTCCCGATGACAAGTGGGGCGAGGCCGTGCAGGCGGCGGTGCAACTGCATCCGGACGCATCGGTGGAACCCCACGCACTGATGGCGTTTGTACGGGAAAAACTGGGCCCGGTGCATACGCCCAAGCGCATACACGTTTTCGACAGCCTGCCGCGATCGTCCGTGGGCAAGGTGTTGAAGAATGCCGTGCGTGAAACTGTCATGAAGGAGCTTGCATGAACCGCCCCGTTACCCGCCTTTGCGCCCATCATCTCGAGGGCATGTCGTACCGCGATGCCGATCTGGTCGAAGACCTGCTGGGCAAGAAAAGCTTCGTCGAAGTCATGTTTTCGCAGATCACCGGCCGTGAAGCGCGTCCGGTGGATCTGCGCATCGTCGACGCGGTGCTCATCACGCTGATGGAGCACGGCCTGACGCCCAGCGCCATTGCCACGCGCGTGGTGTACATGAGCGCGCCGGAGAATCTGCAGGGCGCCGTCGCCGCCGGTCTCATGGCGGTGGGCAGCAGCTTTGTGGGCACGATGGAAAACTGCTCGCAGTTGCTCGAGCGCATGCTCCGGTCAGACGATATGCATGCCGAAGCGCGCGCCATCGTGCAGTCGTACCGCGACAACAAAAAGCCTTTGCCGGGCTTCGGCCACCATCTGCACAAACCTGACGACCCGCGTTCCATCAAGCTGCTGGCCCTGGCTCGGGCCGAGTCCGACCTGGAAGGCAAGTGGCTGGATGCGCTGGAGCTGCTGGCCCGCACCGTTGACCAAGTGTATGGCCGCCATATCACGATCAATGCCACCGGCGCGGTGGCCGCGTTGCTGGGCGAGCTGGGCGTGCCCACCAGGCTGATGCGGGGGTTTGCCGTGATTTCGCGCGCTGCCGGACTGGTTTCGCACGTTGCTGAAGAACAGGACTGTCCTTCTGGCCGTTTCATCTGGGAAACTATCGACCGCGAGATTCCCTATGTAGGGGCGGGCAAGTCCGCCCACAGCCAAGGAGACTGACAATGTCAGCCACAGATTCCACGCCCGTCGCACTTGTGACGGGTGGCAGCGCCGGCATCGGCCGCGCGATCATCGAGCGCCTGTTGCGCGACGGTTATGAGGTCGTCAACTTTGACCTGAAGGCACCCGCCGAGCTGTTGCCCGGCGAAACCTGCCGGACGGTGGATTTGTGCGATGCCGAGGCCACCCGCGCGGCCGTTGCCGCCCTGGCGGCCGAGCGCGACGTGCTGCGCCTGGTGAACAATGCGGGCACGGTGCGCCCGGGCCTGCTGGAAGACGCCACCCCCGAAGACCTGGCGATCGTGACGGCGTTGAATATCCAGGCGCCCATGCTGTTGCTGCAGGGCCTGCTGCCCGCCATGCGGCGCCGCAGGTTCGGGCGCGTGGTCAACGTGTCCAGCCGTGCGGCCCTGGGCAAGACGGCTCGTACGGTGTACGCGGCCACCAAGGCGGGCCTGCTGGGCATGACGCGCACCTGGGCGCTGGAAACCGCCGCGGACGGCATTACGGTCAACGCGATAGGGCCCGGGCCCATCGCCACGGAACTGTTCGAGCGTGTCAACCCGCCGGGCGCGCCGCAAACCGAGAAAATCCGCGCCAGCATTCCAGTGCAGCGCATGGGCACGCCGGCCGATGTGGCCCATGCCGTTGCGTCACTGCTGGACGATCGCGCCGGTTTCATCACTGGCCAGGTGCTGTACGTGTGTGGCGGCATGACGGTGGGCCTGGGGCACGCCGCATGACTGCCTGCGACGAAATGCAGGCCCGGCTGCCCGCGGCCAGTACGCGCCTGGCCGGCAAAGTGGCCCTGGTGGCGGGCGGCGGATCCAGCGGCCCCGGCTGGAGCATCGGCAAGGCCTGTTGCGCGACACTGGCGCGTCACGGCGCCACGGTGTGCGTGCTGGACGCCCGGCTCGACTCGGCCCGGGATGCGTTGGCTGCTGTGCAGGCGCTGGGCGGCAAAGGCGTGGCGCTGCAGGCTGACGTGGCCGACCCGCAAGCCATGCAGGATGCCGTGCAGTCCATCATGGCCGAATACGGGCGGCTCGATATTCTGCAGGCCAACGCCGGGATCGGCAAAGTGGGCGGCCCCGAAGACATCGACCTGGCCGACTGGGAACGCATCCAGAAGGTCAACGTCGACAGCCTGGTCATTGCCAGCCGCCTGGTCTTGCCCATCATGCGAGAGCAGGGCGGCGGCGCCATCGTGGCGGTGTCGTCGGTAGCGGGCTTGCGTTATCTGGGGTACCCGCACCTGGCCTATAACGTCACCAAGGCCGCGGTCATTCAGTTCGCACGCATGATCGCGCAGCAATATGCGCCTTATGGCATACGGGCCAACACGGTGGTGCCCGGCCTGATCGATACGCCGCGCGTGCGCCACACGGTGGCGCGCATGTTCACGGCCGACGGCGACGCCGAGAAAGCCGGTGCGGCGCGCGCGCGCCAGGTTCCCATGGGCCGCATGGGAACACCCTGGGAAGTCGCCAATGCGGTGGCGTTCCTGGCCTCGGACGAAGCGGCCTACATTACCGGCACCGAACTCGTCGTCGACGGCGGCCTTATCGGCAAATATGCCTGACGCTCAGAGCTGTGCGCAGGCGCTGCGCACCAGGCGCTCGACCGCGGCGCCTGCCCGTTCGGCCGGCTCGTCCCGCCAGGCATACGGATACGTCTCGTCCATGTAGGTGGACTGGCACATTTCCAGCTGGATGGCGTGTATGTTGCCTTGTGGCGCCCCATAGTGGCGGGTAATGTACCCGCCCTTGAAGCGGCCGTTGATCGCCCAGGTGTACTGGCCTTGTTCGAGCTCGCGGCGTATCGCGGCTTCCAGGGCCGGGCCGCATGCCGCGCCGTTGGCGGTGCCGATGTTCAGGTCGGGCAGCTTGCCCTCGAACAGGCGGGGGATCACGCTCGCGATGGAATGCGCTTCCCATAGCAGCACCTTGCCGTGCTGCGACTTCAGACGGTCGATTTCGGCGCGCAGCTTGTCGTGGTAAGGCTGCCAATAGGCCTGCCGGCGCGCTTCGCGCTCGGTGTCCGGGATGCTGTCGCGTGCGTCCAGGTACAGGGGCTCTCCGTGGAACGTGTGCGTGGGGCACAGGCCCGTCTTGGCCTGGCCCGGGTACAGGTCGTCGTCGTTGGGCGGGCGGTTCAGGTCTACCACATAGCGCGAATAGCGGGCCCACAGAAACGATGCGCCCAGGCTGCGCGCAAAGGCGTACAGCCGGTCCAGGTGCCAGTCGGTGTCGCCCGAGCGCAGCGCGAGCGCGGTCATGGCGGGCCTCAAGGGCTCCGGGATCTGGCTGCCCAGGTGGGGGATGGAAATCAGCAGGGGCGCCGTTCCCGCTTCGAAGTGGTAGATGTCGGTCATGGTGTTGCTGGACACTGTTGCACGGGTCGGCGCAGTGTCGCCAAGGAAAAAATAAAATGGCCGAAACGCAAGGTTTCGGCCATTTTATTGGAACCGACGCTCGCCATTTCACTGCGCGCGTCCGGCCATGGGATTCGCCATCTCGATGGATGGGCATTCCCGAAGCGCGGGTCAGCCCCGTTCCTGCTCCGGCTCGCTGATCAGCCTGTAGGCGATGGCGCCGATAATTGCGCCGGCAATCGGTGCGACCCAGAACAGCCACAGTTGTTCCAGCGCCCAGCCCCCCACGAACAGCGCCGGACCGGTAGAGCGGGCCGGGTTCACCGAAGTGTTGGTCACCGGGATGCTGATCAAGTGGATCAGCGTAAGCGCCAGGCCGATGGGTATCGCGGCAAAACCGGCGGGCGCGCGCTTGCTGGTGGCGCCCAGGATGACGAAGATGAAACCTGCGGTCAGGACGACTTCGGTAAGCAGTGCGGCCAGCATCGAGTACTTGCCCGGCGAATATTCTCCGTAGCCGTTGGCTGCGAAGCGGCTGCCCTGCAGGTCAAAGCCCGGCTGGCCGTTGGCGATGGCGGCCAGCACCGCTGCTGCGACGATGGCGCCCAGCACCTGCGCAACCACGTAGGGTGCGACTTCCCGGGCGGGAAAGCGGCCGCCCGCCACCAGGCCAACCGTCACGGCCGGATTGAAATGCCCACCTGAAATGTGGCCGACGGCGAACGCCATGGTCAGCACGGTCAGGCCGAAAGCCAGCGCCACCCCGGCAAAGCCGATGCCCAGCCCTGGAAACCCGGCAGCCAGCACCGCCGCGCCGCAGCCGCCCAACACCAGCCAGAACGTACCGAAAAATTCCGCGCCACACCGCTTGCCAAGTGATGACATTTCCGACCCCAAGGATGAAAGACGCCAGGGTATCGCGGTGCGCAGACGGCAACTTCAAAGCAATGTGAATATTGACAGTTCTTGACCGTAACTGTGAACGGGGCAGCAGCAATCCAGGCCGGCATCGACGCCTTGGCCCTGTTCAGCGCCTGCCCTGCGGGCCGACTCGCCATAGCCAGCGCTGTATTCGGACGGCCCGGCAGCGGATGTTGCTGGACGAAAAAAAGGCCGAAAACAGAGTTTTCGGCCTTTCTTTTTCATGATCCATGAACATCGATGGATGCCACGGATAAAAATTCTGGAGCGGGAGACGAGTCTCGAACTCGCGACCTCAACCTTGGCAAGGTTGCGCTCTACCAACTGAGCTACTCCCGCATTGCCGAGCCGGCTAAAACAACCGGCCGATCAGCGAAGACCGGCATCATAGCGGTTTTCCAGCCGGTGTGCAAATGATTAGCGGGATACCGTTAATATGCAGCTTTGCTGCTACTGATAGATCCCGATTCGCTTTCCATGCCGGACATCCCGCAGGCCCCGCCTGATACCTCTTTGACCCCCACGGCGCGGGACTTGACCACGCTCAACACGCTGGGGCTGCAGTCGCGTGCCCCGGCCTTCGTCTGCCTGCGATCGCCCGCGCAACTGCCCGCCCTGTCAGACCTGGCCGACCGCTATGCCAGCTTGCTGGTGCTGGGGGGCGGCAGCAACCTGGTGTTGCCGCCGCAGGTAGAAGGCCTGGTCGCGCAAGTTGCGCTGGCCGGCGTGCGCCTGGTCGAGGCCCGGCCGAACGCGTGGATCATCGAAGCCGGCGCAGGCGAGAACTGGCACGGGTTTGTATCCGCCTGCGTGGCCAACGGCTGGGATGGGCTCGAAAACCTCGCCTTGATCCCAGGCACGGTCGGCGCCGCCCCGGTGCAGAACATCGGCGCCTATGGCGTGGAACTGGCCGACCGTTTCCTGGGGCTTACTGCCTGGAACGTGCGGCAACGCCGGCTGGTCGACATGGACGCCGCGGCCTGCCGCTACGCCTACCGCGACAGTATCTTCAAGCACGATGCGCCCGGCGCGTGGGTGATCATTTCGGTGCGGTTCGCCTTGCCGCGGCCCTGGCGTCCGGTGCTGGACTATCCCGACCTGCAGCGCCAGGCTGCGTCGATGGGCCCTGCGCCCAGCGCGCGCGATATCTATGAAGCGGTGTGCAGCATCCGCCGCGCCAAGCTGCCCGACCCGACCGTCATCGGCAATGCGGGCAGTTTCTTCAAGAATCCGCTGGTCGATGCCGCCACGCGCAACGCGCTGGCCGAGCGGCATCCCGGGCTGGTTTCGTATGCGCAGCCCGACGGGCGTTTCAAGCTGGCCGCGGGCTGGCTGATCGACCAATGCGGCTGGAAGGGCAGGCAACTGGGGGCGGCCGGCGTGCACGACAGGCAGGCGCTGGTGCTGGTCAATCGCGGCGGCGCGACCGCGAGCGATGTCATGGGGCTGGCGGCCGCCATCCAGCGCGACGTGGCGCAACGCTATGGCGTACAGCTGGAGCCCGAGCCGGTGGTGTGGCGCGACGCCCGCGCGCCGGGCGCGTGACGCGAGCGGGCTACAGCCCCAGCACCGCCTGCATGTCGAAAAGGCCGCTGCGGCGGTTCTGCAGAAAGCGCGCGGCGCGCACGGCCCCTTCGGCGTAGGTGCTGCGGCTGTTCGAGCGGTGCGTGATCTCGATGCGTTCGCCGGTGCCGCAGAAGTACACGGTATGGTCGCCCACGATATCGCCGCCCCGCACCACCGAAAAGCCGATGGTGCCCGGTTTGCGCGGGCCCGTGTCGCCATGGCGTTCCCAGGTGGCCACATCGGGCAGCGCCACGTTCCATGCCGAGGCGACGGTTTCGCCCATTTTCAGGGCGGTGCCCGAGGGCGCGTCGACTTTGTTGCGGTGGTGCGCTTCGAAAACCTCGACGTCGTACCCCGAGTTCAGGATCCGCGCCGCCACGTCCAGCAGTTTCAGGGTGGCGTTGACGCCCACGCTCATGTTGGGGGCAAAGACGATGGCGGTTTTCTGCGCCGCGACTTCGATGGCTGCGCGGCCGGCCTGGTCGAACCCCGTCGTGCCGATCACCATGTGCGTGCCGTGGCGCACGCAGGCCTCCAGGTGCTGCAGTGTGGCTTCGGGCCGGGTGAAGTCGATCAGGCAATCGGCGTCGGCCAGGGCGTCGAGCTGGTCGGTGATGACCACGCCGGTATCGCGCCCGAGAAAGGCGCCGGCGTCCTGGCCGATGGCGGCCGACCCCGTGCGGGCCAGCGCCGCGGACAGGGTCAGGTCGGCATGGTTCAGTACGGCTTCGATCAGCATGTGGCCCATACGGCCGCTGGCGCCGGCAATGGCGATGCGCATGGTGGGTTCCTTGTGCCGGGTTGGATCAGCGCAGCGGCTCGGCGCCGCCGCCGGGCTGGCCGATGGGGCTGGGCTGCGTAAGGGGTGAATTGATCAATAGTTCGCGGCGCGGCGGCGGGGTGTCGGCGGGCGCAGGCGTGGGCGCCGGGCCCTGCATGTCCGGAGCGCGCATCGCCGGGTCGGCGGGCTCGACCGGTTGCATGCCGCCCGGCGGCGTGCCCAGCGCGGGCAGCTGCGCGGGGTCGGCGGGCGCCGCGGGCGCGACGCGGTCGGCCCCCTGTGCATCCCGGCGCGCCGTCTCGGTGTCGATCTCTTCGTCGATTTTTTCCTGGGCGGGGTTCCCCGCCGCGTCGAGCTGGAAGGGTTGCAGCGCGGGTTGCTGGTCGCCTTCCCAGCGCACCAGCCTGTCGTTTTCGAACCAGACGGTGAACTTGCGCTCCTGGGCGTCGCCGTAGCCAGGCTTGAAATAGTAGGGGTAGTCCCAGCGGTCGGCGTGCAGCACGCTGGTGAGCGTGGGGCTGCCCAGCGCAAAGCGCACCTGCTCGCGCGTCATGCCGGGCTGCAGCAGGGCTACCTGTTCCTGGGTAATCCAGTTACCCTGCTGTACGGGCGCCTTGTACGGGAAACCCCATTTGTCGGATGTGCAGCCTGCCAGGGCGAGGGCAATCGATGTCGTGGCGAGCGCGGTCTTGATAAACCGAGTCGGAATACGTGCAATCATGGACTCCAGGCGCCCCTATCTAAATTAAAGCCGGTAAAACCGTTATCATAAAGGTTTCATAATGCGGGAGTTCCGCGGACAGCAAAAAAGGCGGTGCGCTGCCCGTTCTCTGCCGCGTTCCTGCCCCATACTACATGGCGTACGGAGGGCGATTACACCATGACTACCGACCAAAGCGAACTGAAGAACATGGGCCTGAAGGCGACTTTCCCTCGCCTGAAGATCCTTGATATCTTCCGTAAGGCCGAACTGCGCCACCTGAGCGCAGAAGACGTGTATCGCGCCCTTATCAGCGAAAACGTGGAAATCGGCCTGGCCACTGTTTACCGGGTGCTTACCCAGTTCGAGCAGGCCGGCATCCTGACCCGCAGCCAGTTCGACAGCGGCAAGGCCGTCTTCGAACTGAACGACGGCGATCACCACGACCACCTCATCTGCACCAATTGCGGCAAGGTCGTCGAGTTTTCCGATCCCGATATCGAAAGGCGCCAGTACAAAGTGGCCAAGGACAACAACTTTGCCCTTGAAAGCCACGCAATGGTGCTGTACGGCATCTGCGGAGACTGCCAGCACAAGCGCTGATTTGTGCATGGCCGCCGGCGCGAACCCGCGTTCGCGCCGGCGGCTTCTTCTTTGTGCTTCGAATCTTGCCGCCCGCGCCTTGCGCGGATCGCGCTGGGGCGCGTGCGCGCCCTATCGCGACGATTCGGTCAGCGTGCCCAGCATTTCGCGCGCGTGGTCGCGCGTGGTGGCGGTAATCTTGATGCCGCCCAGCATGCGCGCGATTTCTTCCACGCGTTCGTCCGCATCCAGTTCGGCAATGTGCGAACGGGTGGCGCCGGCCGTTTCGGTCTTGCTGACCCGGTATTGGGCCGTGCCGCAAGCCGCGACCTGGGGCAGGTGGGTCACGCACAGCACTTGATGGCGGTCGCCAAGTTCGCGCAGCAGCTTGCCCACGACTTCGGCTACGGCGCCGCCCACGCCGCTGTCGACCTCGTCGAAAATCAGCGTGGGCACCCGCGCGGCTTTGCTGGCGATGACCGACAGCGCCAGAGATATGCGCGACAGCTCGCCGCCCGACGCCACCTTCCCCAAGGGGCGCGGCGAGGTGCCGGCGTGCCCGGCGACCAGGAATTCCACGTGGTCGCTGCCATGCGCCGACGGCGACCCCGGCGACACGACGGGCTCGAAACGGCCGCCTTGCATCGCCAGCGTCTGCATTGCCTGCGTTACCTGCTTGCCCAGGTTTTTGGCAACCTTTGCGCGAGCCGCGGATAATTTCGCGGCCGCGTTTTCATATCGTGCGGCGGCCGCCTGGGTGCGCTCGCGTAGCGCGTCCACGTCGGCGGCCGCCTGCAGGTCGGCCAATTGGGCATGCACCGATGTCTGCAGCGCCGGCAGGGCTTCCGGTTCGGTCTTGAACTTGCGGGCGGTATCGAAGACCACGCTCATGCGGGCTTCGACATCTGCCAGGCGTTGCGGATCGAGCTCGACCCGGCTGACATAGTTGTTCAGGTCGGAGACGGCTTCGGCCACCGCAATGCGCGCCGATTCGAGTTCCTCTGCGACGCCCTGCAGGGCGGGATCGTGCCGCAGCATCTGCTGCAGGCGGTGGTGCGCCGTGTTCAGGCGGTGCCGCGCGGAATCGTCTTCGCCGTCCAGCGCCTCGAGTATCTGGGCGGCTCCATCGAGCAGGCCCTGGGCATGCGCCAGGCGCGATTGCTCGGCTTGCAGGGCGTCCCATTCGTCTGGCTGCAGCGCCAGCTGGTCGAGTTCCTCGGCCTGCCACTGCAGACGTTCGCGTTCCGCCGCCAGGCCTGCCGCATCTTTTTCGGCGAGCTCGAGCTGGCGGGCCAGGCCGCGCCAGTCTTTCCAGGCCTGCGCCACGGCGTGCCGCAGTTCGCCATGTCCGCCGTGCGTGTCCAGCAGATCGCGCTGCGCATCGGCCCGCATCAGGCTCTGGTGCGCGTGCTGGCCGTGAATGTCCACAAGGCTATCGCCCAGTTCACGCAATTGCGCCAGAGGGGAAGGCATGCCGTTGATATAGCCGCGGCTGCGGCCCTGGGCGTCGACCACCCGGCGCAGCGCGAGTTCGTCGCCTGCATCAAGGTCGCGTTCGGCGAGCCAGGCGCGCAGGGTGTCGGGGGCGTCGAAGATGGCGGTGATGTCGGCGCGCGCCGCGCCTTCGCGCAATACGCCAGCGTCGGCCCGTTCGCCCAGCGCCAGCGCCAGCGCGTCGATCAGGATGGATTTGCCGGCGCCGGTCTCGCCGGAAAACACGGTGAAGCCAGGCCCGAAATGGATTTCGGCCTGCTCGACGATGACAAAGTCGCGAATATGCAGGGTGCGCAGCATGTTTTGCTGTTACTCCACGCTGTCCGACGCCTGCGGCATCAGGTTCCAGTGCAATTTGCGGCGCAGCGTCGAGAAGAAGCTATACCCTTCGGGGTGCACGAATCGTATCGTGTGCGGCGCGCGCTGTACCGAGATGCGGTCTCCGGGTTGCAGGTCAGACCAGGTCTGCATGTCAAAGTGCACGCTGGCGCCGATTTCCACCCGGCCGATGGCGGTAAGCGTCATGTTCAGCACGCCGTCGCCCGGAATGACGATGGGCCGGTTCGACAGGGTCTGGGGCGCCACCGGCACCAGCACCATGGCGTCCAGCCCCGGATGCAGGATGGGGCCGTTGGCCGACAGGGCGTACGCCGTCGAGCCGGTTGGGGTGGCGATGATCAGCCCGTCGGCACGCTGCGCGTACATGAAGGCGCCGTCGAGCTCGACGCGCACTTCGATCATGCCGCCACGCCCCGCGCGGTTGAGCACCACGTCGTTCAGCGCGGGCGCCGTGTACATGAGCTGGTCGCCGCGCCATACGCTGCCCACCAGCAGCATGCGGTCTTCGGCCTGGTAGTTGCCCTCGATCACGCGCGCCAGCGCGGCGTGGGCTTCCTGCAGCGGGATATCGGTAATAAAGCCCAGCCGCCCGTGGTTGATGCCCACCAGGGGCACGCCGTAGGGCGCCAGGGTGCGCGCCGCCCCGAGCACGGTGCCGTCGCCGCCCATTACCACGGCCAGCGACGCGCTTTCGCCGATTTCCTTCAGGGTGGCCACTGGATATTCGTGCACGCCGGTATTGCTGGCGGTGTCGGCTTCCACCAGCACGCGGCGGCCGGCCTTGACCAGCATGTCGGCCAGGGCGCGCAAAGGCGTATCCAGGCCCGTGTCCTGGTGCCGGCCTATCAGGGCGACAGTGGGAAAGTGCATGATGGCGATAAGGGCAGAATTTTTCAGTCTGAGCAGATTCGGCGATTATATGGGGCCGCATGTTGTGCTGCGGGACAAAATCGCCCATCCCTGAAAGTTTCCTTACAATAGCCGATATGGATGATCGTGCACGCGCATTGCTGAAAGCGTTGATTGAACGCCACATCGCCGACGGACAACCGGTCGGTTCGCGCACGCTTTCCAAGGTTTTCGACCTTTCTCCGGCCACTATCCGCAATGTGATGGCCGATCTCGAAGACATGGGCCTGATCCACAGCCCGCACACGTCCGCCGGGCGGGTGCCCACGCCGCGCGGCTACCGCATGTTTGTCGATTCGCTGCTGGCGGTGCAGCCGTTCGAATTCCAGCCGCAGCAGTTCAGCGAGGCGTCGCTGTCGGCCGCCGAGCCCTCGCGGGCGGTGACGGCTGCCGCGGTCATGCTGTCGAACCTGACGCAGTTCGCCGGCGTCGTGCTCACGCCCAAGCGGGCCCAGGTATTCAGGCAGGTCGAATTCATCCGCCTGTCCGAAAAGCGGGTGCTGCTTATTATCGTCACGCCCGATGGTGATGTGCAGAACCGCATCCTGTCGGTACAGCGCGACTATTCCGAGTCCGAGCTCATCGAGGCGGCCAATTTCTTCAACGTGCACTTCGCCGGCAAGTCGTTCGATGCCGTGCGGCGTACGCTTACCACCGAACTGGCGCAGCTGCGCGAAGATATTTCGCGGCTGATGCAGGCAGCGGTCGAAGCCGGCGCCGAAGCGGTCGAAGACGGCGACGGCGTGGTCATATCCGGCGAACGCAAGCTGCTCGACGTGACCGACATCGCGTCCGACATGGACCGCCTGCGCAAGATGTTCGCGCTGTTCGAGCAGAAAACCGACCTGCTGCAACTGCTGGACGTCTCCAGCCGCGCGCAGGGCGTGCAGATCTATATCGGGGGCGAGTCCCAGTTGCTGCCCCTGGAAGAAATCTCGGTCATCACGGCGCCATACGGCGTCGATGGCCGGGTGATCGGCACGTTGGGGGTCATCGGGCCTACCCGCATGGCGTACGAACGTGTCATCCCCATCGTCGACATTACGGCGCGCCTGTTGTCGAATGCCTTCAGCAACAACCAGTGATCCAGTAACGGGCCTGCCTTCATCCGAAGCGCGCCCCAAAGGGGTATTTTGTGTTTCTACGCCTGTTCAAGTATTTGTGGCCCGAGCGCTACCTGCCCGAACCGCAGCAGGCGGACCCTTTCAACGATAATCCGCCGCCGCGGCCGCCGGCCGGCGTCGGGGTCGTGCTGGTCAACCTGGGCACGCCCGAGACCACGGCCCCGCGCGATATCCGACGCTACCTGGCCGCTTTTCTGTCCGACCCGCGCGTCATCGAAATACCCCGCTATTTGTGGCTGCCCATCCTGCACGGCATGGTGCTGGTGCGTCGGCCGCGTCGCCTGCAGCCGCGCTACGAAGGCATCTGGATGGAGGGCGGCTCGCCCTTGCTGGTGTACAGCCGACGGCAGGCCGAAGGCGTACAACAGGCCCTGACCGCGCGCGGCCTTGCCGTGCGGGTCGAACTGGCTATGCGGTACGGCGAGCCCTCGATCGAGCAGGCTGTCGAGCGGCTGCGCCAGCAGGGGTGCGACCACATTCTGGTGGTGCCGCTGTATCCGCAATTCGCCGCCAGCACCACGGCCACGGTGGTCGACGCGGTGGCTGCGCATGCCAGGCGCTTGCGCGACCAGCCGGAACTGCGCTTCGTGAAGCGCTTCCACGACGATCCGGGTTATCTGGATGCGCTGGCCGGCCGTATTTCGGCGTTCTGGCAGGCCCACGGCCGCCCGCAGAAGTTGCTGATGAGTTTCCACGGCCTGCCCCGGTATTCGGTCGAACTGGGCGATCCCTATTATCGCGACTGCGTCGAAACCGCGCGCTTGCTGCGCGAGCGCTTGCAACTGACGCCCGACCAGGTCGAAGTTACCTTCCAGAGCCGCTTTGGCGCGGCCCGTTGGCTCGAACCCTATACCGAGCCCACCCTGAAAGAGCTGGCCGCCCAAGGTGTTACCGACATCGACGTGGTGTGTCCGGGTTTCGTGGCCGACTGTCTCGAAACGCTCGAGGAAATCAGCCAGGAATGCCGCGACGCCTTCATTGCCGCGGGCGGACGGCAGTTTCGCTACATTCCCGCGCTGAACGACGACCCGGCCTGGATCGAGGCCCTGGCCGCGCTTGTCGACAATCACTTACAAGGCTGGCCCACGCGTTCCTCGGCAACACGTACACTGAACGCTGGCGTATCCGCCGTGGCGGAGCGCGACGGCTGAAAATCGCCGCCACTGTTCGAACTTTGCAGGAGCCAGCTTATGAATACCACCCCGAGACCCGGCGTAGGCACATCCTCGGCCCCTGGACACTCTAATTTGAAAGAGGATCCGGTCGAGCGCGACCTCGACGAAGCCCTGGAAGACACCTTTCCCGCCAGTGACCCGATCGCCATCACGCCCGACGATGCCCCGCAGCGCGAATCCGAGTCCACCGTAGACGAGGCGCTGCAAGAGACTTTTCCGGCAAGCGACCCACCGGCGCCCAGCCAGCCCGGCAAAGCCTGAGTTTTCTGGGCCGTTCCCTCTTGAAACCAACAGATCGGCCCCCATTATCGGGGCCGACGCTATTGTTTTTTGGAGGAATTCCCAATGACGGCACCCCAAGAGCCTGTGGATCAGGCCCCTGAGTCCGGCGGGCCGGCCCCGGCCGAGCCCGTAACTGTCGAAGCGCTGCAGGCTGAAGTGGCGGCGTTGCGCGCCGAGCTCGAGGCTGCCCAGGCCACCGTCACCGGCCAGCAGGACCAACTGCTGCGCGCCCATGCCGAAGCCGAAAACGTGCGTCGCCGCGCTCAGGATGACGTGGCCAAGGCCCGCAAGTTCGGCATCGAATCGTTCGCCGAGAGCCTCGTCCCGGTCCGGGACAGCCTGGAAGCCGCCCTGGCCCAGCAAGAGCAAACTCTGGACACCATGCGCGAAGGTGTCGAAATGACGTTGAAGCAGCTCACTGCGGCTTTCGAGCGCAACCTGCTCAAGGAAATCGCGCCCGCGCAGGGCGACAAATTCGATCCGCATCTGCACCAGGCCATTTCGTCGGTGCCTTCCGACCAGCCCGCCAACACCGTCACGCAGATGCTCCAGAAGGGCTACGTGATCGCCGACCGCGTGTTGCGGCCGGCCCTGGTGATGGTGTCGTCCGGGCAGGCGTAGCCTCATGGCCAGCCCCGCCGAGTTCGACCCCGCGCAGGTCTTCCAGGCGTTTGCCATGCGCCCGGTTGCGTCGGCCGACTTCGACCAGCAAGTCGTGCAGGCGCCTGGCGACGATCTGCGGTGCGTCTTTCTGTGGGGCGAGGATTGTTACAATTGCAATTTGTTCAAGCAGGCCGCATTGCTGCACCGGCAAGCCCTGCTGGCGCTTGGGCTGACGTGGTTCCAGGCCGATGTCTACGCCGACGAGGCCTTGGGACGAAGGTTTTCCCTGCATGGCGTGCCCACGTTCGTGCTGTATCGCGGGGGACGCCGCCTTGGCCGCATCACCGGGTGGCCCGGGCTGCCCCGGTTCACGGAGACCATCGAGCGGCTCTTGAAAAACCCCTCGGGCAGCCCCAGTTAGGCTAAGACTCGTTTTATTCCCGTTTCCACGGATCAATATATTCAAGGTACTCCACCATGAGCAAAATCATCGGCATCGACCTGGGCACTACCAACAGCTGCGTGGCTGTGATGGACGGTGGCCAGGTCAAGATCATCGAAAACGCCGAAGGCGCCCGGACGACGCCCTCTCTCGTTGCCTACATGGACGACGGCGAGATCCTGGTGGGCGCGCCCGCCAAGCGCCAGGCGGTGACCAACCCCAAGAACACTCTGTACGCTGTCAAGCGCCTGATCGGACGCAAGTTCGACGAGAAAGCCGTCCAGAAAGATATCGACCTGATGCCCTACAGCATCGTCAAGGCCGATAACGGCGACGCCTGGGTCGAAGTGCGCGGCAAGAAAATGGCGCCGCCCCAGGTGTCGGCCGACGTGCTGCGCAAGATGAAGAAAACCGCAGAGGACTACCTGGGCGAACCCGTCACCGAGGCGGTGATCACGGTTCCGGCGTATTTCAACGACAGCCAGCGCCAGGCCACCAAAGACGCGGGCCGCATCGCGGGCCTGGACGTCAAGCGCATCATCAACGAGCCGACTGCGGCGGCGCTGGCGTTCGGGCTCGACAAGTCCGAAAAGGGCGACCGCAAGATCGCCGTATATGACCTGGGCGGCGGCACGTTCGACGTGTCGATCATCGAAATCGCCGACGTCGATGGCGAAAAGCAGTTCGAAGTGCTGTCGACCAACGGCGATACCTTCCTGGGCGGCGAAGACTTCGACCAGCGCATCATCGACTACATCATCGGTGAATTCAAGAAAGAGCAGGGCGTTGACCTGACCAAGGACGTCCTGGCCCTGCAGCGCCTGAAAGAAGCGGCCGAAAAGGCCAAGATCGAACTGTCGTCCAGCCAGCAGACCGAAATCAACCTGCCGTACATCACGGCCGACGCGTCCGGTCCCAAGCACCTGAACCTGAAGATCACGCGCGCCAAGCTCGAGGCGCTGGTCGAAGAGCTGATCGACCGCACCATCGAACCCTGCCGCGTGGCCATCAAGGATGCCGGCGTGAAGGTTTCCGAAATCGACGACGTCATCCTGGTCGGCGGCATGACCCGCATGCCCAAGGTGCAGGAAAAGGTCAAGGAATTCTTCGGCAAAGATCCGCGCAAAGACGTCAACCCGGACGAAGCCGTGGCCGCCGGCGCCGCCATTCAAGGGTCGGTGCTGTCGGGCGACCGCAAGGACGTTCTGCTGCTTGACGTGACGCCCCTGTCGCTGGGTATTGAAACCCTGGGCGGCGTCATGACCAAGATGATCCAGAAGAACACCACGATCCCGACGCGTTTCTCGCAAACGTTCTCTACTGCCGACGACAACCAGCCGGCCGTGACGATCAAGGTGTTCCAGGGCGAGCGGGAAATCGCCGCGGGCAACAAGAGCCTGGGCGAGTTCAACCTCGAAGGGATCCCGCCCGCGCCGCGCGGCATGCCGCAAATCGAAGTCACGTTTGACATCGACGCCAACGGCATCCTGCACGTGTCTGCCAAAGACAAGGGCACCGGCAAGGAAAACAAGATCACCATCAAGGCAAATTCCGGCTTGTCGGAAGAAGAAATCGAACGCATGGTCAAGGATGCCGAGGCCAATGCCGACGAAGACCGCCGCGTTGCCGAACTGGCCCAGACCCGCAACCAGGCCGACGCGCTGGTGCACGCCACCCGCAAGTCGCTGACCGAGTATGGCGACAAGCTCGAAGCCTCTGAAAAAGAAGCCATCGAGAGCGCCATCAAGGAACTCGAAGAGGTTCTGAAAGAGGGCGACAAGGCGGCCATCGACGCCAAGGTCGAAGCCTTGTCTGCGGCTTCGCAGAAGTTGGGCGAGAAGATGTACGCCGACATGCAGGCTGCGCAGCAACAGGCGGCCGACCAGGCCAAGCCGGTGGACGAAAACGTGGTTGATGCCGACTTCAAGGAAGTCAAGCGAGACCAATAAGGCGATGGCCGTCCATAACGCCTGAACGCGCCCGGTAGTCCGGAATATCCGGCTACCGGGCGGATTCGTTCAGCACCGACAAGTTATCTGGCTCTTTCCCGGGCCCATCGATTATGGCAAAACGTGATTACTACGAAGCCCTGGGCGTGGCAAAGAACGCCTCGGACGATGAACTGAAAAAGGCCTACCGCAAGCTGGCCATGAAGTACCATCCGGACCGCAATCCGGACAGCAAAGAAGCGGAAGAAAAGTTCAAGGAAATCAAAGAAGCCTACGAAGTCCTGGGCGACGAGCAAAAGCGCGCGGCCTACGACCGTTATGGTCATGCGGGCGTCGATCCCAATGCCGCGGGCATGGGCGGCGCGGGCATGGGCGGCGGATTTGCCGATGCCTTCGGCGACATCTTCGGCGAAATATTCGGCGGTGCGGGCGGCCGCCGCGGCGGCCCGCAGGTGTACCGCGGCGCCGACCTGAAGTACGCGCTGGAAATCACGCTGGAGCAGGCCGCTCATGGTTTCGACACCGAAATCCGCGTGCCCAGCTGGGAAAACTGCGATACCTGCCACGGCAGCGGCGCCAAACCCGGCACGTCGCCCAAGACCTGCCGCACATGCGGCGGCTCTGGCGCGGTACGCATGCAGCAGGGCTTTTTCAGCGTGCAGCAGACCTGCCCCACCTGCCACGGGTCGGGCAAGGAAATCACCGACCCGTGCACGGCCTGCGATGGCGTAGGCCGTATACGCCGCAACAAGACCCTGCAGGTCAAGATTCCGCCGGGCATCGATGACGGCATGCGCATCCGCTCCAGCGGCAATGGCGAGCCGGGCATCAACGGCGGGCCTCCGGGCGACTTGTACGTGGAAATCCACATCAAGCCGCACAAGATCTTCCAGCGCGATGGCGACGACCTGCACTGCGAGCTGACCATTCCGTTCACCACGGCGGCATTGGGTGGCGAGCTGCAGGTGCCCACATTGGGCGGCAAGGCCGAGATCTCGATTCCCGAAGGTACGCAATCGGGCAAGACCTTCCGCTTGCGCGGCAAGGGCATACGCGGCGTGCGCGCCAGTTACCCCGGCGATCTGTATTGCCACGTGGCGGTCGAAACGCCAGTGCGCCTGAGCGACGAGCAAAAGGCCATCTTGCGGCAGTTCGAGGCTTCGCTGAACGACGGGGGCGACCGCCACTCGCCGCAAAGCAAGTCCTGGACCGATCGGGTGAAAGAGTTCTTCAGCTGATGCGAACCGCTGCAGCATGAAAAGAAACCGGCCCCTTCAGGGGCCGGTTTCACATTGGCGCGCGAATTGCGGGCCTATCGGACCTATCGGGCCTATTGTGGGCCTATTGGGCCTTGTTGAAATCGCCCGCTATTGCCGTGCTGAAGGCGTCGGGCTGCAGGTACTTGCGAACGGCCTTGTTGACGGCATCGGCATCCAGGGCGGCGAGCCTGTCGTCGACTTCGGCCGACCATGCGAAGCTGCGTCCGCGCTTCATGTAGCTGACCCACGTGGTTGCCAGGACGCTGTCCTGGGCGCGCGCGAGCTTGCGATAGTTGAGCAGCGCGGCGATGCCATCCTTGACTTCTTCTGCGGTGAAGCCGTCTTTCAGCACGCGCTGCAGTTCTTCGGAGATGGCGCTTTCAAGCCGTTCGCGGTTCTGGGGCGCATAGATGGCGTAGATGGTCCAGTTGGCGGTGGGCTCGAACGACGACACGGTCAGGTTGCTGCGCACGTTGTACGACAACCCCTCGGTTTCGCGTACGCGGTTCCACAGGCGCGACGTCTCGGAGGTGCCCAGCATGAAATTGGCCAGGTACAGCGCTTCGAAGTCCGGGTCGGTATCCTGCAGTTGCAGGGGCATGCGCGAAATGTAGAACGCGTTGGCCTTGTCGGGCGTGTCGATGGTAAAGCGTTCGGCCTTCAGCGCGCGGTATGGGTCGTCCGGGCGGGTATAGGCGGGCGCCTTCTGCCAGCCTTGCAGGCCGGTGGCCAGCGACTGCTTCACGGCGTCGGGATCGAAGTCGCCCACGGCCGAGAACTTGATGTGGCCGGCCCCATAGAAGCGTTGATGGAAATCGACCAGCGCCTTGCGGTCCAGCTTTTCGGCGTCGGCCAGCGCTTCTTCGAACGTGGGCACATAGCGCACATCGTCGGTCGGCCAGGGGTTGTCGTGGCGCGCCAGGGCGCGCGAGGCGAGCGCGGTCGGCTCGGTCATGGCGCTGCGTATGGAAGTCAGGGCCTGGCGTTGGTATTCCTCGACCTGATCGGCAGGGAAGGTGGCATTGCGTATGACGTCGAGCACCAGCCCGACCAGCGCGGGCAGGTGCTCGCGCGCCGTGGACATCGATACGCTGAGGTCGGTGCCGGACCCCTGGAAGCTGACCTGGGCCTGCATCGCGTCGAACCTGTCCTGGATTTCCTGGCGCGACAGCTTGTCGGTGCCGCGCTCGAGCAAGTCGGCCACCGCCGATGCGTTGACCCGCTGCCCACGCAGGGTCTGGGCATCGCCGAACTGCACCAGTAGTTCTGCCTGTACGCGCCCGCCGCGGGTGGCCTTGGGCAATAGCGCCAATTGCACCGGGCCGTTGGGCAGGTCCAGCGTGCTGCGCTGCGTGAGCTTGTCGATATTGGCAGGAGTGGGGTCGAAAGCGTCTGCCTGCTGGAAGTCGGGGTCGCCCTGATAGTCTTTCAGCAGCTCGGCCAGATCGGGGCGCTGCAAGGCGGGCGCACGCTGGGGGTTCTGGGTGGGAATGTAGCGGCCTTCGGTACGGTTGCTGGCCACCAGGTAGGTGGTCGCCACGCGTTGCACGTCTTCGAGTCTGGCCTCGCGCACGCGGTCGCGCTGAAGGAAAAAGAGCCGCCAGTCGCCCCCGGCGATGGCTTCCGAAAGCGCCACACCGATTTTCTCGGGGTCGGCGTAAATCTGCTGCCAGGCCATCAGCCACTTGCTGCGCGCCCGGTCGAGCTCGTCCTGGGTGAAGGGCTTGTCGCCGAGGGATTCCAGGGTGGAGGTCAGGGCTTTCAAGGCCTGGTCCTGGTTCATGCCGGGTTGCAGCTGGGCGCCGAACATGGCCACGCCCGGATCGTATTGGTCCATTGTGAACCCGAACACATCGGCAGCCAGCTTGGTCGGCACCAGGGCATGATAAAGGCGGCCCGACGGCGTATCGGCCAGAATGGTGGTGGCCAGGTCGAACGGCACGTAGTCCGGGCTGCCGGCTGCGGGAATGTGGTACATGGCGGCCACTAGCGGCGTTCCCCCGGCGCGTCGCAAGGTTACGGCGCGCTCGCCATCCTGCACCGGCTCGGCCGTATATTCAGGCGGCAGCTTGCGCTTGGGGCGCGGCACTTGGCCCAGCGTGTCCTGGATGGCGGCCAGGGTTGCCTGCGGCTCGAACTTGCCGGCCACGATAAGCACTGCGTTATCGGGTTGGTAGTACTCGTGATAGAAGGCGCGCAGCTGGTCTACATCGACGTTCTCGACGTCGGAGCGCGCCCCGATGGTGCTTTTGCCGTAGTTGTGCCACTGGAACGCGGCGGCCAGCATTTTCTGCATCAGTACGCGAAACGGATTGTTCTCACCGCTTTCCATTTCGTTGCGTACCACGGTCATTTCGGAATCGAGGTCTTCCTTGGCGATCAGCGAATTGACCATTGCGTCGGCTTGCCAGCCCAGGTACCACTTGAGCGTTTCGGGGTTGGAGGCAAAGCTTGCGAAGTAATTGGTGCGGTCGGCCGAAGTGGACCCGTTGGCCTGCAGGCCGCGCCGCGAGAATTCGCCAAGCGCGTTGCGGATGCCGGGCGTGCCCTTGAACAACATGTGTTCCAGCAAGTGCGCCATGCCGGTCTGGCCGTAGTTTTCGTGCCGCGACCCGACCAGGTAGGTCATGTTGACCGTGGTGGTGGGCTTGGATGCATCGGGGGCCAGCAGCACGCGCAGGCCGTTGGCCAGCTGGTATTCGGTGATGCCTTCGACCGATGAGACCTCGGTGACGCCGGCGGGCGCCGGGCTCGCTGCGGCCTGGAAGGCCAGGAAGGACGTGAGCAGCAGGGCATTCAGGCGGGCCGCCAGGCCCGGGAGCGAAAGACGCATGGCAGGGTGTCCGTATTGCGGGCGATGGTCGTTGGAGTGTATACGCCCGGGAAGGTTCCGATTTGAACCGCGTCCCGGCCCGGGTGTAAGCTGGCGACTATACACAGCTGTGCCAGACGGAGAGCGCGACAGACCGCTGCGGCCGCTCCGTCTCGCCCCCTTGGGCCGCGCCCGCAGGGGTGTCGTTCGCGCGTTCCACGCCGGCGTCTTGCCGGCCTACCCAACCGGAGAACCGACGGCCATGCTGACCGAACTCGTCACGCGCGCCTTGTCCCAGCTCATGGGCGCGCCCCTGAACCACGACCACATCAAAGGGCGTTTCCGCTATGCCTATGCCAGCGACGACGGGCAATTCGTTGCCATCCTGGGGCACGACCTGACGACCTACGTGGTCGACGTTGCGGGCCGGCGCTACTTTGCAGAAGGGGCGGGCTGCCCCCGGGGCTTCGCCGGGCACGTGCTCGAAATGGAAGGCGTGCCTACACGGCGCGTGCCCCGGCTGGCCGCCAACGAGTTGTTCGACCTGGACATGGACAACGACGAAGTGTGCTGGCGCAGTTGCCCGGCGCCTCAGGAGCGCTTTGCCGTGCGCCACGCGGCATAAGCCTGGCGGGTGCGCCGGACGGGCTCGCGTCGCTACAATGCGCGGCATGGAAAACTCTGCTGCCACCCCGCCTGCCGGCGCCGTCCTGGTCGAGTGCTCGCATGCGCGGCATGCCGAGGCCATCCTGGCCATCTTCAACGACGCCATCCTGCATTCCACCGCGTTGTACGACTACCATCCGCGTACCGCAGCGGCCATGCAGGCCTGGTTTCACGCCAAGCAGGCAGGCGGATTTCCCGTGCTGGGATATGAAGACGGCCGGGGCCGGCTGATGGGCTTCGCCAGCTATGGCGCGTTCCGGCCCTATCCCGCCAACAAATACACCGTCGAGCATTCGGTGTATATCGACGGGCGGTTCCGGGGGCAGGGCCTGGGCGAAGCGCTGCTGCGCCTGATCATCGAGCGCGCCCGCCAGGCGCAGCTGCATGTCTTGGTGGGAGGCATCGACGCGGCCAACGCGGCCAGTATCCGTTTGCACGAAAAGCTGGGGTTCGTGCACGCCGGCACCATACGGCACGCGGGCTTCAAGTTCGGCCGGTGGCTGGACCTGGCCTTCTACCAGTTGACGCTGGACACGCCCGCCCAGCCCATCGACGGCTGAGCCGGCCCGCGTTACTTGGACAGCAGCCGCATGGCCTGCTCAAGGCCTGCGACAGTGACCGGATACATGCGCGCCTGCATGATGTCGCGCAGCAGCGCGATGGATTGCCGGTATTGCCATGACGCCGTGGGCTCGGGGTTCAGCCACACTGCCTTGGGCCACGCATCCAGCAGCCGGCGCAACCAAACGGCGCCCGGTTCTTTGTTGTAGTGCTCGACCGAGCCGCCGGGTTGCAGGATTTCGTAGGGGCTCATGGTGGCGTCGCCCACGATGATCAGCCGCCAGTCGGCGTTGTACTTGCGCAGCACGTCCCAGGTGTCGAAGCGCTCGTTCTGGCGCCGGCTGTTGCTGCGCCACAGGCTTTCGTACGGGCAGTTGTGGAAATAATAGACTTCCAGGTTGCGGAATTCGCTGCGCGCGGCCGAGAACAGCTCTTCTACACGCGTAATGTGGTCGTCCATGCTGCCGCCCACGTCCAGCAGCATCAGCACCTTGACAGTGTTGTGGCGTTCGGGCACCAGGCGCAGATCCAGGTGGCCGGCGTTGCGCGCGGTGCTGGCTATCGTGTCGTCCAGGTCCAGCTCGAGTTCGGCGCCTTCGCGGGCGAAACGGCGCAGGCGACGCAACGCCACCTTGAAATTGCGGATGCCCAATTCCAGGCTGTCGTCGTAGTCGCGGAACTGCCGCATGTCCCACACCTTGATTGCCGTCCGGTGGCCGGCCGACGCGCCGCCCACCCGTATGCCTTCGGGGTGGTAGCCGCCATTGCCGAACGGCGACGTGCCGCCGGTGCCTATCCATTTATTGCCGCCGGCGTGACGTTCTTGCTGTTCTTCCAGCCGCTGCTTGAACAGCTCCATCAGCTTGTCCCAGCCGTGGCGCTCGATGGCGGCTTTTTCTTCCGGCGTCAGGCTTTTTTCGAATTGCTTGATCAGCCAATCGATGGGGATGTCCTTGCCGGCCGGCAGGGCGGCTTCGATGCCGCGGTAATAGGCGCCAAACGCGGCGTCGTAGCGGTCGTACAGGGATTCGTCTTTTACCAGCGCGGCGCGGGCAAGGTAATAAAAGCTGTCGAGCGTAGGCGCCATGACGTTGTGCCGCAGGGCGTCGAGCAGCGTCAGGTATTCCTTCACCGATACCGGCAGCCTGTGCTTGCGCAGATGGTAGAAAAAGTCGATCAACATGGCGGCCGGCCAGCGGATCAGCGTCGCGGATTGCCGCGGGTCATGGCGGCAAGGCGCTCCAGCAGTTGCACATCCTGTTCGTTCTTGAGCAGGGCGCCCGCCATCATGGGCACCGCGCCGGCCGCATGCGCGTCGATCTGCGCCGCCGTGGCGCCCTCGGCCAGCAGCAGGCGCAGCCAGTCCAGCAATTCGGAAGTCGACGGTTTCTTCTTCAGCCCCGGCGCTTCGCGCAAGGCAAAGAAGGTATCCAGCGCGGCGCGCAGGACGTCTTGCTTGAGATCGGGAAAATGCACGGCGACGATGTCGCGCATGGTCTCGCGCTCGGGGAAACGGATGTAGTGGAAGAAGCAGCGCCGCAGGAATGCGTCGGGCAGGTCTTTTTCGTTGTTCGACGTAATGATCACCAGCGGCCGGTGGCGGGCCACGATGGTCTGGCGCGTTTCGTACACATGGAATTCCATGCGGTCGAGTTCACGCAGCAGGTCATTGGGAAACTCGATGTCGGCCTTGTCGATTTCGTCGATCAGCAGCACTACCGGCTCGGGCGAATCGAACGCCTGCCACAGCGTGCCTTGCACGATGTAGTTGCGGATGTCGCGCACCTTCTCGTCGCCCAGCTGGGAATCGCGCAGGCGCGACACGGCGTCGTATTCGTACAGGCCCTGGTGCGCCTTGGTGGTGGACTTGATATGCCACTGCAGCAGCGGCCGGCCCAGCGCGTGCGCCACTTCTTCGGCCAGCATCGTCTTGCCGGTGCCCGGTTCGCCTTTTATCAGCAGGGGCCGCTGCAGTGTCAGCGCGGCATTGACCGCAAGCTTGAGATCGTCGGTGGCGACATATCGATCGGTTCCATCAAAGCGGGGGGCGGCAGAACTTTGGGCAGCGGACATGGGCAATGGAAATTAGAGACCGGAAGGGCAAACCGGAAGGGGTTTGGCATAGGTTCGGAACAATTATCGTACAATCGCAGGGTTTTGTAGCTGGGCACAGACCCGGCGCTCATCCCTAGCCCAGTTTTCAGCCTTACCAAGAGCCATTCCAATGAAGTTGAGAACCTCTCTGTCCGCGCTGGCCATGGTGGCGTCCTGTTCGGTCGTCGGTCAGGCGGCCGCTGCCGATGCAGCGCCGGTCGGCAATGCCCAGAACGCCCGTGACAAAATCTCCATGTGCATCGGTTGCCATGGCATTCAGGGCTACAAGGCCAGCTTTCCCGAGCTGTACCACGTCCCGATGATCGCGGGGCAGAACGCCAAGTACATCGAAACCGCCCTCAACGAGTACAAAAAAGGCGCGCGCAGCCATCCGTCCATGAAAGCGATCGCTGGCAGCCTCAGCGACCAGGACATCGCCGACCTGGCCGCCTACTACTCCAACCTCAAGTAATGCGAGGGCCCCACATGAAACGCTTTACGCTTACCCTTGCGGGCGCCGTTCTGGCCATGGCTGGCTCCGCGCAGGCTCAAGACCTGTCCGCCGGCAAGGCGGTGTTCGACAAGTTCAACTGTGCATCGTGCCACGGCACCGACGCCAAGACTTCGGTCGATCCGTCCTATCCGGTGCTGGCCGGCCAGCATGCCGACTACCTCGAGCAGGCGCTGAAGGCCTACAAGCGCGGTGCGGCGGGCGCTGCGCCGACGGCCAACGTGCGCAACAACCCCATCATGGGCGCCTTTGCAGTGCAGTTGTCCGATCAGGACATCGAAAACGTGTCGGCCTGGCTGTCTGCCCAGCCGAGCGACCTGGGCGTGCGCCGCTAGGCATCTGGCGCCGACCCCGCAGAAACGCCCCGTCATCGGGGCGTTTTTTTTTTTGCGCGGCGGCGCGCGCTAACGTTCGGCGCGCTGGCGGATGAGATCGATATAGGTGTCGCTGTCGAGCGGCGTACCCAGACGCTGGGCTTCCCAGACCACCTGCCCCAGGCATTCCATGATTTCGTGCGCGGCCTGGTGCGCGTCGCCGCGGTTGACCAGCTTCTGGTAGGCCGCCCGGATGCCGCGCGGATGGTCGATGGACAGTTGCTCGGCGATGGCCAGGTGCATCGACAGGTGCAGGAAGGGATTGGTGCGGCCCTGCTCGACGGGATATTCCGCCGTCATGGCGTCGGGGTGTTCCAGGTCGCCGTGGTATTCCGGATGCTCCAGCACCCAGTCCAGGGCCATGGATTCCAGGGGGGTAAGGACTTCTGCCGCACGGTGCTTGCGCCAGGTTTGGACGAAGAACTCGCGGACTTGGTCCCGGGACGGGTTGAACATGGGTACGGCAGGGAATAGGGCAATGAACCCTGGCATTTTACCGCCGCCCGGGCGCCTTGCCGTCGCGGAAGGGCCAGGGAGCGCGGCGCAGGGGCGGGCGCTTGGCGCCAATGCGAGCTAGAATTGGGGGTTGTCCGCCATCCGGCCCGGTTGCTGCGCGGTTTTCCGCCTGCGTCGGCGCCCCGGTCTGGCGAGCGCGCAAACCACCCGGAGCAACTGGAGCATTCATGTCCTACCAACATATCAAGGTTCCCGCAGGGGGCCAGAAAATCACGGTCAATCCCGATTTCTCGCTGAACGTGCCTGATCAGGCCATCGTTCCTTACATCGAAGGTGATGGCACCGGCGCCGATATCACGCCCGTCATGATCAAGGTCGTGGACGCTGCTGTGCAGAAGGCCTACGGTGGCAAGCGCAAGATCCACTGGATGGAAGTCTATGCCGGCGAGAAGGCCACCAAGGTGTACGGCCCCGACGTGTGGCTGCCCGACGAAACGCTCGACGTCGTCAAGGAATACGTCGTGTCCATCAAGGGCCCCCTGACCACTCCGGTGGGTGGCGGTATCCGCTCGCTGAACGTGGCCCTGCGCCAGCAGCTCGACTTGTACGTCTGCCTGCGCCCGGTGCGCTATTTCAAGGGTGTTCCCTCGCCGGTGCGCGAGCCCGAAAAGACCGACATGGTCATTTTCCGCGAGAACTCCGAAGACATCTACGCCGGCATCGAATACATGGCCGAATCCGAGCAGGCCAAGGAACTGATCCAGTACCTGCAGACCAAGCTCGGCGTCACCAAGATCCGCTTCCCGAACACGTCCTCTATCGGCATCAAGCCGGTGTCGCGCGAAGGTACCGAGCGCCTGGTTCGCAAGGCCATCCAGTACGCCATCGACAACGACCGCGCGTCGGTGACCCTGGTGCATAAGGGCAACATCATGAAGTTCACGGAAGGCGGCTTCCGTGACTGGGGCTATGAGCTCGCCCGCAACGAATTCGGCGCCCAGCTGATCGACGGCGGCCCGTGGTGCAAATTCAAGAACCCCAAGACCGGCCGCGAGATCATCGTCAAGGATTCGATCGCCGACGCCTTCCTGCAGCAGATCCTGCTGCGTCCGGCCGAATACGACGTCATCGCCACGCTGAACCTGAACGGCGACTACATCTCCGACGCGCTGGCCGCGCAAGTGGGCGGCATCGGCATCGCCCCGGGCGCCAACCTGTCCGACTCGGTAGCCATGTTCGAGGCCACGCACGGCACCGCGCCCAAGTATGCTGGCAAAGACTACGTCAATCCGGGTTCCGAGATCCTGTCGGCCGAAATGATGCTGCGCCACATGGGCTGGACCGAAGCGGCAGACCTGATCATTTCCAGCATGGAAAAATCCATCCTGTCCAAACAGGTCACGTACGACTTCGCCCGGTTGCTCGAAGGCGCCACGCAGGTGTCGTGCTCGGGCTTTGGCCAGGTCATGATCGACAATATGTAATTGTCCGGGCCCTTCGCGCCCGGCTCTTAAAAAAACCGCCTTCGGGCGGTTTTTTTTCGCCATGCGACAAAAGGCGCGCGGATATTCGTAACGACTTCCGTTGCTTGTATGCCATAAATCATCGTTATTAAAAGCGTATTTCGTAAGTATTTATTCTGAAAGGTGCAGATTCCGCTACAGGGCCAGCAATTTGGGCGGTTGCGCGGAAATCTTTTGATTACTTGTGTAGTTCCTGGTTTTGGTAGAAATGCCGGTATTCCCTACCTTATGGCTTGGGACTGTTTCCGGGGCGGAAACAGGCGGCTATCACTTTTGATCGGGATGAGGAAATGAAACTAACAAAAACCTTGCTCGCCGGCGCCATACTCGCCGGTGTCGGCGCATCGGCATACGCGGAAACGTCGGTGACCCTGTACGGCTTGATCGACCTCGGCATTACGTATCAGCGCGGCAAAGTCGGCACGGACGATGTCAACCGCGGCCAATATGGCGGCGATTACCAATCCCGCATCGGCATGACCAACGGCATCCAGAGCGGTTCGCGTTGGGGGTTGCGCGGCACGGAAGACCTGGGCGACGGCCTGCAGGCGGTATTCGTGCTGGAAAGCGGCTTCGGCGCCCGCAATGGCAACAGCCTGCAGGGTGACCGCCTGTTCGGTCGCCAGGCCACCGTCGGTCTGCAGCACGATCAATGGGGCCGCCTGGATCTGGGCCGGCAAACCAATATCGCATCGAAGTACTTCGCCGATATCGATCCTTTCTCGCTCAGCTACCTGAACTCGTCCATGGGCACGGCGTTCAGCGCGGCCGACACGGTACGCTATGACAACATGGTGATGTACCAGACCCCCAGCTGGAGCGGCTTCCAGGCTGGCGTGGGTTATTCCTTCTCGACCGACGACGTCGAAGGCCCCACCAACTTTGAAAGCGATGAGAACAACCGCGCCATCACGGCCGGTATCCGCTATGCCAACGGCCCGCTGCAAGTCGCCTTTACCTACGACCAGCAGTTCCGCTATCCCAGCCAGCCGCAACCCCAGCAGTTCATCCTGGGCGCGGCCTATGACTTCGAAGTCGTGAAGCTGGCGCTGGCCTATGGCCGCACCAAGGACGGCGTGTTCGTCGGCCAGAACTTCGACCTGGGCGGCGGCGCTTTCAACGACAACACGCCGGCCCGCGGCCTGGGCGACACCAACGATCGCTTCACCTGGGACGGCCTGAAAATCAACTCGTACCTGGTGGGCTTGAGCGCGCCCGTCGGCGGGGCCAGCAATGTGTTTGCGTCGTGGCAGCGCGCCGACCCCAACCAGGGCCTGGAAAACATGGACATCTACAGCGTGGGCTACACGTATGACCTGTCCAAGCGCACCAACCTCTATGCGGTGGGCTCGTATGCCGATGGCTATGCTTTCGTCGACGGCAACAAGATGACCACCGTCGGCGTCGGCGTGCGTCACCGCTTCTGATCAGGGTACGGGTTGCCCTTTTCCGAGCGGAGTCGGGGCGCCTTGTTCTTGGCCATCCACGATGTGGGTGGCCTTTTTTTTGGCGGCCGGCGCTGGCGGCGCGTAGGCCGGACCGCCCCGCTCTGCGATGCGCTGGCGGTTCAGATGCTGGGCCTGGGGCGTGGGTTGCCAGTCGCCCCAAAGTTCGGCCGGAAGGTCGGCGTAGGCCTGCTCCAGCGGCGTCAGGTACGAAGGCCGGTAGCCGCGTCGCTGCATTTCCAGCACCAGATCGGCCTGGCGCCGCGCCAGGTAACCCAGGCGCGTGTAGAAAAACAGCAAATGGCCCTTGCCCAGGGTGTATTCCGTGGGCCGCGGCACGGGCCCGCGTTCATGGGCCTTGCGGGCCAGCGCGAACACGCGGGGCAGTTCGCGGTATTCGGCGATCAGGTGCTGGCGGGTCAGTTCCTGGACGGGGATGCAGTTGATGCGGGTCATAAAGATACGAAACTTGTGCTTTTCGTATCTTAGCGGGTAGGCGAGCCGGCCATAGGTCCGCGGACAATGTTGCACCAATATGGTGCATAATCGGCCGGCACGCGCTGTCTTAGGGCATTCCCCTAGTGTGGCAATCCCGTTCCTGGTGCAGAATCCTCTTCCATGCAGGTGAGGAGACAAACAGCCCTGCAAGGGCGGCCGGCGGCACCGGTATAAAAAACGAGCAGTACTTATAAAAGCAAAATGCACAACGGCTGGCACCATTTCGTGCCGGCCGTTGTCGCTTACAGGGCCCGCTTTTGTGCACACAGGCTTTCCAGAGCGGTGCGTAGCCGGATACTGACCCATGCCGGATAACCGCGCCCCGACCCCCATCGCCGCGCGCCGCTACTGGCGGCGCAACCTGATCCTGATCGCCATTCTGGGTGCGTGCTGGGCCGCATTGACGTTTCTGCCGGCGTACTTTGCCCGCGAACTGTCGTTCGACTTCATCGGCTGGCCGTTTTCATTCTGGATGGCGGCCTACGGCGCGCCGCTCCTGTACCTGGTGCTGATCGGCATCTATGCGCGCGTGATGAACCGCGCCGACGAGCGGCCGCCTGAAGACGACGCGGGGCGGAGCGGCTGATGCCCTTTACCGGCGACAACCCCCGGCAATTCGACATCCGCCTGCGGCGCATCTATGTGCTGTACACCGCCGGTTTCGTCCTGTTGATCGTGCTGCTGGCGCTTGCCGAAGTCGCGGGCATGGCGCGCAACTGGATAGGCTATGCATTTTTGCTGGTGACGGTGAGCCTGTATGCCGGGATCGGCATTCTGTGCCGCACCTCCGATCAGGTCGAATACTACGTTGCGGGGCGGCGCGTGCCGGCCGTCTATAACGGCATGGCCACGGCCGCCGACTGGATGTCGGTGGCGTCGTTCATTGGCGTGGCAGGTACGCTATACCTTACCGGCTACGGCGGCCTGGCGTACATCATGGGATGGACGGGCGGCTACGTGTTGGTGGCGCTTCTGCTTGCCCCTTACCTGCGCAAATTCGGCCAGTACACCATTCCCGACTTCATGGGCGCGCGCTACGGCGGCAATCTGGCGCGCCTGGCGGGCGTGGCCTGCGCAGTGCTCTGCTCGTTTACGTACCTGGTGGCCCAGATCTACGGCGTGGGCATCATCACCACCCGCATGACCGGCATATCGTTCGAGCTGGGCATTTTTGTCGCCTTGGGCGGCATGCTGGTGTGTTCGTTCCTGGGCGGCATGCGGGCCGTGACCTGGACGCAGGTGGGGCAGTACATCATCCTGGTGGTGGCTTACCTGGTGCCGGTCGTGTGGCTCTCGGTCAAGCACACAGGCATGCCGCTGCCGCAATTGTCTGCCGGCACAGTGCTGCAGCAGGTGACCGAACGGGAAGACGAGCTGGGCAGGGATGTGGCCGAGCTTCAAGTCCGCCAGCTGTGGCAGGCGCGCGCCGACCAGATGACTCAGCGCCTGCAGGCGCTGCCGGATTCGTGGACACAGGAGCGAGACCGCCTGCGCAGCCAGCTGGGCGCGCTGACGGCCGCCGACGCGCCCATGGTCGAGATCCGCACGCTGGAGCGCGAGCTCGAGACCTACCCGGCCAGTGTCGAAGAGGCGCGCGCCGTCTGGTCGCAGGCGCGCGCGGTGTACGAAGCGCGCGGATCGCCGCCGGTGCCGCACGCCGAGCCCTATCCGGCCAAGGACCCGAAAGAGCGCGCCGATATGCGCGTCAATTTCCTGGCCCTGGTGTTGTGCCTGATGCTCGGCACCGCCGGCATGCCGCACATTCTGATGCGGTCATACACCACGCCGTCGGTGGTCGAGGCGCGTCGATCGGTATTCTGGTCGTTGCTGTTCATCCTGCTGCTGTACTTCATGGCGCCCGCACTGGCATTGCTGGTGAAGTACGAGGTCTTTACGCAAGTGGTGGGCATTGAGTTCGCATCCTTGCCCAGTTGGGTGCATGCCTGGAGCGCTGTGGACGTGAACCTGCTGCAGCTGCTCGATGTCAATCGCGACGGAACGGTGCAGCTGGGCGAGATCAGCATGGGCGCCGACGTGGTGGTGCTGGCCATGCCCGAGATCGGGGGGCTGCCTTACGTGGTATCCGGGCTGGTGGCCGCCGGCGGGCTGGCCGCCGCGCTGTCCACGGCGGACGGCCTGCTGCTGACCCTGTCAAATTCTCTGTCGCACGACATGTGGTATCGCCTGGTGTCGCCTCGCATGACGGCGGCGCGGCGGGTGATGGTGTCCAAGATATTGCTGCTGGCGGTGGCTTTCGCGGCGGCCTGGGTGGCCGCGCGCAAGCCGGCGGACATTCTGTTCATGGTGTCGGCGGCATTTTCGTTCGCCGCATCGTCGTTCTTTCCGGCCCTGGTCATGGGCATTTTCTGGCGGCGTGCCAACAAGTGGGGCGCCACGTTCGGCATGCTCGCGGGCTTGGCCGCCACCTTTGCCTATATGTCGCACACGCACCCATGGATGC
Source organism: Bordetella genomosp. 7 (assembly GCF_002261415.1). Taxonomy (NCBI): domain Bacteria; kingdom Pseudomonadati; phylum Pseudomonadota; class Betaproteobacteria; order Burkholderiales; family Alcaligenaceae; genus Bordetella; species Bordetella genomosp. 7. The sequence goes on from NZ_NEVI01000005.1 coordinate 147,981, forward strand.
GCGAATGGGTGTTCGGGGTAGAGCGCAGCCAGCCGGTGGAGCTGTGGTGGGGCATACAGCCGATCGCCGCCGGTGTATTCGGAGCGCCCGTGGCGTTCCTGACGATTATCGTCGTGTCGCTGCTGACGCCGCCGCCCGACCGGGCCACCGCGATGCTGGTGCAGTACCTGCGCGAGCCCGAAGGCCCGCCGCGCGTGGCGCAGTGATCAGTGCCCCACGGACTTCGAAAACAGGTTCATCACCACCACACCGGCGATGATCAGCCCCATGCCCAGCAGCGCCGGGGCGTCCAGGTTTTGTTTGAAAAACAGCGCGCCCACCAGGGAGATCAGCACAATGCCTACCCCTGACCAGATGGCATAGGCTACGCCTACGGGTATGTCGCGCAGCGTCAGGGCAAGGAAGTAAAACGCGACGGCATAGCCCGCCACGGTGATGACCGATGGCCATAGCCGTGTGAAGCCATCGGCGCTTTTCAGCGCGCTGGTGGCGATGACTTCGGCCAGGATGGCCGACCCGAGATATACCCATTTCATGTGCGCCGCCCGCTGTGGTTACGCAATAGCACCAGCAGCGCGCCTGCGCCGCCTTCACGTTCGGGAGCCTGCGAAAAGGCCATGACGTCGGGCTTCTGTACCAGCCACGTGCGCACCTTGTCTTTCAGCACCGGCTCCAGGCCCTGCGAACCGTAGCCTTTGCCGTGCACGATGCGCACACAGCGTATCCCGTGTTCCAGGCATTCGTCCAGGAAGGCCAGCACGGCATGGCGGGCCTGGGCTACGCGCAGGCCGTGCAGGTCCAGTTCGGCGCCGGCGGGCCATTGCCCGCGCCGCAGGTTGCGCGCCGTATCGGGTGCGGCGTCGGCGCGCACATATGCCGTGCCCCCTTCTGAAAGCAGGTGGGCGACGTCGCCGCCGTCGGAAACCCCGGCATCGGCACGTGCTGCGGATTCGCCCACCGCGGCGGCGCGTCGCAAGGCGATGGCAGTGCCGGACGGGGCCGGGGCGGCAGGCGCCGCCGTGTGGCGGCCCGATGGTTTGAGCGGCGTGACCGACCGTAGCGCGCGGCGCAAGGCCTCGCCATCGTCGGCGGGTTCGGCCACGGGCGCGGCGGACACTGCCGCGCGCGCCTGCGTTTGTGACTGGCGTATTTCTTTGCGCAGATGCTTGAGGTCGGCCAGGCCGATCTTTTTACTGCGCATTCTCCAGCCACCGTTGAGCGTCCAGCGCGGCCATGCAGCCCGTACCGGCGCTGGTGATGGCCTGGCGATAGACGTGATCCTGTACGTCGCCGGCGGCAAAGACGCCGGGCACGGAGGTCATGGTTGCCATGCCGGACAGGCCGCTCTTGGTGATGATGTAGCCGTCCTTCATCTCGAGCTGGCCTTCGAAGATGCCGGTGTTGGGCTGGTGGCCGATGGCGATGAATGCACCGGTGGCCGCGAGCTCTTGCGTGGCCCCGGTTTCGGTATGGCGCAGGCGCACGCCGGTGACGCCGCTGTCGTCGCCCAGCACTTCTTCCAGGGTGTGGAACAGTTTGAGCTCCATGTTGCCGTTGGCAACCTTGTCCATCAGCTTGTCGACCAGGATGGGCTCGGCGCGGAACTTGTCGCGGCGATGGATCAGCGTGACCTTGCGGCAGATGTTGGACAGGTAGAGTGCCTCTTCGACGGCCGTATTGCCTCCGCCCACCACGACGACATCCTGGTTGCGGTAGAAGAACCCGTCGCAGGTGGCGCAGCCGGACACGCCGCGCCCCATGAAGGCTTCTTCAGAAGGCAGGCCCAGGTACTTGGCCGAAGCGCCCGTGGCGATGATGAGCGAATCGCAGGTGTAGATGTTGCCGGTATCGCCCGTCAGCGTGAACGGACGCTTGGACAAGTCCACTTTGGCGATGTGGTCGAAAATGATCTCGGTATTGAAGCGCTCGGCGTGCTGCTGGAAGCGCTGCATGAGGTCGGGGCCCTGCACGCCCGCGGCATCGGCCGGCCAGTTATCGACATCGGTGGTGGTCATGAGCTGGCCGCCCTGGGCCAGGCCTGTAACAAGTACGGGGGCCAGATTGGCGCGCGCGGCATAGACGGCGGCCGTGTAACCGGCGGGGCCGGACCCGAGTATCAGGACTTTAGCGTGTTTGGGCGTGGACATAGGTAAGTATCTTTAGGTGGATGCCCAATTATAATGAGCCGCATGCCGCGTATTTCAACTGCCTCTCCGCGCGCCTCGCGCAACACCCGAAACGGCCCTTCGCCCCTGCAGACTCGCATTTCGGCGCTGCTGCGTGAAGCACGCTGGATTCTGTTCGCCGCACTGGCCGCGTGGTTGACGCTGGTGCTGGCCACGTGGTCGCCCGCCGACCCTGGGTGGTCGCACTCCGTACCCGGCGGCGTGGTGCATAACCGCGGGGGTACCCTGGGCGCGTACCTGTCCGATATTCTTCTGTATTTGTTCGGATATTCCGCCTGGTGGTGGGTCGTGCTGCTGCTGCACCGGGTACGTGCGGGCTATCGGCGCCTGGCCAGCCACCTGCGCACGTCCGATGCGCGCCAGCCCGAGGTGCTGCCGCGTGTGCACTGGGAAGAAGGCATCGGTTTCTTCCTGGTGCTGGTGGGGTCGCTGGGCATCGAGGCATTGCGCCTGTACAGCTGGGGAATGCACCTGCCCGGCGGTACCGACGGCGCCAGCGGCGCGGGCGGCGTCATCGGCCAGATGCTGGCCGGCGCCCTGTCCGAAGGCGTGGGCTTTACCGGCGGCACGCTGGCGCTGCTGGTCATGCTGGCGGTGGGCCTGAGCCTGTTCTTCTCGTTCTCGTGGCTGCAGGTGGCCGAACGCGTGGGCGGCTGGATCGAAAACCTGGTGCGGCGTGCGCGCGATTCGTACGCGGCCCGCCAGGACCGCAAAGTGGGCGAAGTTGCCAAGGCCGTGCGTACCGAACAGGTCGAGGCCAAGCACGAAAAGCTGACCCACGAACAGCCGGTGCGCATCGAACCTGCCATCACCGTCGTGCCGCGTTCCGACCGAGTCGAAAAAGAAAAGCAGCAGACCCTGTTCGCGCCGCCGGCCGGCGAGGGCGACTTGCCCGCCGTCAGCCTGCTCGATCCTGCCGCAACCAACCAGGAAACCGTCTCTGCCGAGACTATCGAATTCACGTCCCGTCTGATCGAAAAGAAACTGGCCGACTTCGGCGTCAATGTCACGGTCGTGGCCGCCCAGGCGGGGCCGGTGATCACGCGCTATGAAATCGAGCCGGCCACCGGCGTGAAGGGCAGCCAGATCGTCAACCTGGCCAAAGACCTGGCGCGCGCCCTGAGCCTGGTGAGTATCCGCGTCGTGGAAACCATTCCGGGCAAGAACCTCATGGGCCTGGAACTGCCGAACCCGCGCCGCCAGATGGTGAAGCTGTCTGAAATCCTGGGTTCGCAAACCTATCACGCCAGCCATTCGACGGTGACCATGGCGCTGGGCAAGGACATCGCCGGCAATCCGGTGGTGGCCGACCTGGCCAAGATGCCCCACCTGCTGGTGGCGGGCACCACGGGCTCGGGCAAGTCGGTGGGCATCAACGCGATGATCCTGTCGCTGCTGTACAAGGCCAGCGCCACCGACACGCGCCTGATCCTCATCGACCCCAAGATGCTCGAAATGAGCGTCTACGAAGGCATTCCGCACCTGCTTTCGCCGGTGGTCACCGACATGCGGCAGGCCGCGAACGCGCTGAACTGGTGCGTGGGCGAAATGGAAAAGCGCTACCGCCTGATGAGCAAGATGGGGGTGCGCAACCTGGCTGGCTACAACGCCAAGATACGCGATGCCATCAAGCGCGAAGAGCCCATACCCAACCCCTTCTCGCTGACGCCCGACCAGCCCGAGCCGCTTACGACGCTGCCCACTATCGTGGTGGTGATCGACGAACTTGCCGACCTGATGATGGTGGTGGGCAAGAAGATCGAAGAACTCATCGCCCGCCTGGCGCAGAAAGCGCGCGCAGCCGGCATTCATCTTATTCTTGCCACCCAGCGGCCCAGCGTCGATGTCATTACGGGCCTGATCAAGGCGAACATCCCCACGCGCATCGCGTTCCAGGTGTCGTCCAAGGTCGATTCGCGCACCATCCTCGACCAGATGGGCGCGGAAACCCTGCTGGGCCAGGGCGACATGCTGTACATGCCGCCGGGCACCGGCCTGCCGGTGCGCGTGCACGGCGCGTTCGTGTCCGATGACGAAGTGCACCGGGTGGTCGAGCACCTGAAAACGCAGGGCGAACCCAACTATGTCGAGGGCCTGCTCGAAGGTGCGGTGGAAGGCGAAACGGGCGACGGCGTGGGCAGCGTTACCGGATTCACCGATTCCGAAAGCGATCCCATGTACGACCAGGCATGCGAAGTCGTGCTGAAGCACCGCCGCGCGTCGATATCACTGGTGCAGCGCCACTTGCGGATCGGTTACAACCGTGCGGCCCGGTTACTCGAACAAATGGAACAATCGGGTATGGTGTCGCCTATGCAATCCAACGGCAACCGCGAAATCCTGGTGCCGTCCAAAGAGGAAGCCTGATGCCCGGTCTACGCCGCCTGGCCGCCACGGCCACGTTGCTGCTGCTTTGCCCCCTTGCCGCCATGGCGGCCGACGCGCGCACCCAGCTCAAGGCCTTCGTGGCCGAAATCAAAACCGCCACGGGCAGCTTCACGCAGTCCACCACAGGGCCGCAGGGCAACCCGCAACGGCCGCAAAGCGGCACCTTCGCCTTCCAGCGCCCCGGCAAGTTCAAGTGGGCGGTCAGCCAGCCTTATGAACAGCTGGTGGTGTCGGACGGGCAGCAGGTGTACCAATACGACCCCGATCTGGCCCAGGTAACCGTACGCAAGGTCGACCAGGCAATCGGCACCTCTCCGGCCGCCATCCTGTTCGGCTCGGGCGAACTGGAACAGGCGTTCGAGGTCAGCGCATTGCCGGCCCGCGATGGCATGGAATGGCTGCGTGCCAAGCCCCGCAACGCCGACGCCGGCTTTGCGCAGGTGGACATCGGCATGCGCGGCAACTTGCCGGCGCGTGTCGAGCTGCTCGATGCCTTCGGCCAGACCACGCGCGTCGAGCTTTCCAATATCCAGGCCAACCCTGCGCTGCCCGCTGGCGAGTTCGGTTTCACCCCGCCGGCCGGCGTCGATGTCGTCAAGATGTGACGCACCAGCCCGCGTGGCGGGCACGCCCGGGGCGGTTTCGGCCGCGCACCCGGAAATTCTGCGGCTTGGCGCACGGGTAGAGTCCCTGGATGTTCCCGGACCGCACGGCACGGTGCGGTGGCAGCGGCTGGGCAGCGGCGAACCGCTGGTGCTGCTGCACGGCGGCCATGGAAGCTGGCTGCACTGGATACGCAACATCGAGGCGCTGGCGCGGCGCTACACGGTGTGGGTGCCCAACATGCCGGGCTACCTGAATTCGGCCGATGTTCCGCCCGCCGATGGTGACGACGATCTGGCGCCCTTGCTGGACGCGCTGCGTACATCGCTGGACCATGCCGTCGGGCCCGACACGCCCATCGGCCTGGCCGGCTTTTCTTTTGGCGGCCTGGTCGCGGCGCGCCTGGCTGCGCAGCGCCCTCGCGTGACGCGGCTGGCCTTGATGGGCTCGGGTGGCCATGGCACGCCGCGTCCGCGCACGCTGGACCTGCGCCAGTGGCGCTCGGCAGGCTCGGCCACGCAGCGGCGCGACATCCTGCGCCACAACCTCAACGAATTGATGTTGTATCGGCACGACCCCGACGAGCTCGCCCTGGATGTGCACGAGATCAGCTGCCTGGCCACGCGCTTTCGCAGCCGCACGGCTTCGCAGGGCGACGGCATGGTGCGGGCGCTGCGCCAGTACGCCGGCCCCGTGCTGCTGATCTGGGGCGAACAAGACGTCACTGCCCGGGCGCGCCAGGTGGCGCCCGCCATCGCCGCGCAGGGGGCGGGGCGTGAATGGCGTGTCGTGCCCGATGCGGGCCATTGGGTGCAGTACGAAGGCGCGGCCGTGGTCAACGACCTGCTGTCGCGCTGGTTTGCCGGCCAGCCGCTGCCATAAGCATTCCGGCAGCGTGCCCTGCACCGGCCGTGCAGGGCTAGGGCTTCTTGTACGCTACGCAGTCGACCTCTACTCTGGCGTCGATCACCAGCCGCGATTCCACGCAGGCCCGCGCCGGCGGATGGGCGCCGAAGACCTCCAGGAACACCTTATTGAATGCGGCGAAATCGCGGGGGTCGTCTAGCCAGACGCCACAGCGAACCACGTGCTCCGGCCCGTAGCCTGCCTCGCGCAGGATGGCCAGCACATTTTCGATGGCCACGCGCGATTGCGTGACTATGCCGCCTTCTACGACTTCTCCGTCCCGCATGGGCACCTGGCCCGACACGTATAGCCAGCCGTCAGCCTGCACGGCTCGCGAAAATGGCATGTGCTGGCCGCCCTGGCCGGTGCCGCCCGCGGCGCCATAGCGGATGATGCCGTTCGCGTCGGCGGTAGGGCTTGAATTCATGTAGCGCTCCTGAATGGGCAAGACTAGGAAAATGCGTTGAAGCCGTCGCGCAGGTCGCCGCCGCGCGGCAGCCAGCGGCCTGCGCGCGCGCCGGTAAGGCCGCCGTCATGGTACGAAAGCGCCCCGTTGACCCACACGGCAACGATGCCGGCCGCGGGCTGCCTGGGCTCGGCATAGGTCGCGCGGTCGGCGATGCTGGACGGGTCGAACAGCACCAGGTCCGCATAGTGTCCGCGCCGCAGCAGCCCGCGTTCGCGCAGCCCGAAGCGGGCCGCGGACAGGCCTGTCATCTTGTGCACCGCCTGGGCCAGGGGAAACAGGCCCAGTTCGCGGCTGTAGTGGCCCAGCACGCGCGGGAAAGCGCCCCACAGGCGCGGATGCGGCAGGGGGTCGTTGGGCAGGCCATCGGAACCCACCATCGTCAGGCGATGCGCCAGGATGCGGCGCACGTCGTCTTCGCGCATGCCGTGATAGACGGCGCCTGCCGGCTGCAGCCGGCGCGCGGCCTCCAGCAGCGACACATCCCATTGCTCGGCGATAGCCGCGAGCTTGCGGCCGGCCATCTCGGGATGCGGCTGCGACCAGGTGATGTCGATATCGAAGTCGCTGGTGACCTGCTTCAGGTCCAGGGTGGACGAGCTGGCGGAATAGGGATAGCAGTCGCAGCCCACGGGCAAGTAGCGTCCGGCGGTGTCCAGGCTGTCGAGCACCTCGTGGCTGCGGCCCCAGTTGCCCGCGCCGGCGCACTTCAGGTGCGAAACGATCAGGGGCACGCGCGCATGCCCGGCGATGTCGTAGGCTTCCTGCATGGCCTGCAGGATCTCGGCGAATTCGGATCGCAAGTGGGTGGTGTACAGGGCGCCGAACGCGTCGAGTTCCTCTGCCAGCGCCTGCACTTCGGATGTATCCGCATGATGGGCCGATGCATAGGCCAGCCCGGTGCTCAGACCCAGGGCGCCATGTTGCAGCGCGTCGCGCAGCTGCGCGCGCATGGCCCGGATCTCGGCGTCTGTGGCGCGGCGGTCGAGCCTGTCCATGTGGTTGCTGCGCAGGGCCGTATGGCCCACCAGCGCCGCCACGTTCACCGTGGGCCGCGCGGCGTCCACCGCACGGGTATAGGCGGCGAATGAGGGATACGTGAAGTCGCGTCGGCCGCCCAGCAGGTTCATGGGGTCGGGCGGGTCGCCACGCAGCGTCACGGGCGCGGCGCTGATGCCGCAGTTTCCCACTATCACCGTGGTGACGCCTTGCGACAGCTTGGGCAGCATGTCTGGCGTGCGGATCACATTCGTGTCGTCGTGCGTATGCACGTCGATGAAGCCCGGCGCCAGCGCCAGGCCGGCGCCGTCGATGTGCTCGCGCGCGCGGGCCTCGCCCAGGTCGCCCAGGGCGGCGATGCGCCCGTCGGCCACCGCGACGTCGGCCACGAAGCCTTCCGCGCCGCTGCCGTCGAGCACGCACGCACCGCGGATCAAGGTGTCGTACATGTGTCAGTCTCCCAGCGGCAGGCGGTTGGGGCCTCCACGGTATGCATCCAGCGCCAGCTTGATGCGGCGCAGCCGTTCCTGCGTGGCTTCCTGGCGCGCCAGGGCCAGTTCGGTCGCCAGGATGTCGATCGCCAGCAGCATGGCGTAGCGAGACGATGAGGGCTTGTAGATGAAGTCCGTTTCGGCGGTGCGGATGGGCACCGATACGTCGGCCAGCTCGGCCAGCGGCGAAGTGGGATCGGTCAGCGCGAGCAGCTGCGCCCCGTACTGTTTAACGATGCGCGCGGCCGCCAGGATCTCGGGCGTGAGGCCCGATGTCGACAGCACCACCACCACGTCGCGTTCATCCAGCGTGGCTGCCACCATGCGCAGCAGCACGGCATCGCTGTAGGCCGCCACGGCGTAGCCCAGCCGCACCAGCCGCGACTGCATTTCCTGGGCCAGCACCGCCGAGGCGCCGCCCATGCCGAATACGTACGTCATGCGCGCGTCGCGCACGATGCCTGCGGCCTGTTCGAACAGGGCCTCGGAAAACAGCGGCAGGTGTTCGCGCAGCGTGGTCTCGATGTCCGCGTACAGGCGTGCGTAGAAAGTGCTTTCTTCGGGGGTCGACGGATCAAGAAAGCGTTCGCCGACCGCGCTGGCCTGCGCCAGTTTCAGCTTGAGGTCGCGGGTGTCGTCGCACCCCACCGACCGGGCAAACCGCGAGATGGTCGCGATGCTGACGCCCGCCTTGGCGGCCAGCTGGTCTACGGTAGCGGCTGCTGCGGCGGCAATGTCGTCCAGAATGGCGTCGGCCACTTTGCGTTCGGTGGCGCTCAGTGCGTCGCGCCGGCTGCGTACCTGGTAGACGATGTCGCGTGGCGTGGGCAGGGCGGTATTGCGTTTGCCGGCAGGGGAAGAAGCTGTCATGGAAGAATCTCGTCCAGGCGGGTACAGGCGGCGTAATGACCGTCACCCAGGTCGCGGGCGACGGGCGCGGCATCGGCGCAGATGGCGGCCGCATGCGGGCAGCGTGTGCGGAACACGCACCCCGAGGGCGGGTCCACCGGGCTGGGAATTTCGCCCTTGAGCAGAATCCGCGAGCGCGGGGCGCGCGGGTCGGGCACGGGCGCCGCCGACAACAGCGCGCGCGTATACGGGTGGCGCGGATTATCGTATACGCGGCGCGTGGGGCCGCGTTCCATCACGCGGCCCAGGTACAGGACCACCACTTCATCGCACAGGTAGTCCACCACGGCCAGGTCGTGCGCGACGAACAGCATGGTCAGGCCCAGGTCGCGCTGCAAGTCCTGCAGCAGGTTCAGCACCTGCGCCTGCACCGACACGTCCAGCGCCGACACCGGTTCGTCCGCCACGATAAATTCGGGCTCCACGGCCAGCGCGCGCGCGATGCCGATGCGCTGGCGCTGTCCGCCCGAGAACTCGTGCGGGTAGCGGCGCCTCTGGTCGGGATGCAGGCCCACCCGCTCCAGCAGCTCGCCGATGCGCTCGGTGCGCCGATTGCGCGCCAGGCCGTGAGTATCCAGAGCTTCGCCCAGGATCTCGCCCACCGTCATGCGCGGGTTCAGGCTGGCATAAGGGTCCTGGAACACGATCTGCATGCGGCGGCGCCAGGGCAGCATGCGTGATTCTTCCAGCCGGGTCAGGTCGGTACCGTCAAAGACGACCTTGCCCGAAGTGGGGGGAAACAGCCGCAGCAGGGCGCGGCCCGTAGTGGTTTTGCCCGAGCCCGACTCGCCCACCAGCCCCACAATCGAGCGGCGGGGCACATCGAAACTGACGTCTTCGACGGCGCGCACCACCTGTCCGCGACGTGCGGGGCCGGTGGGAAAGTGCACGGTCAGGCCCTGCACGCGTACGAGGGGGTCTGCGGATATCGGCTTCATCATTGAGGCGTTACCTTGATACAGCGTGCCAGGTGCGCCGCCCGCACCGGCGCCAGCTCGGGCACAGCCTGCGTGCAGGCGGCATCGGCCAGCGCGCAGCGGGGCGCGAAGGTGCAGCCGGGCGGCAGGGCCAGCACGCTGGGCACGTTGCCGGGAATGGGCTGCAGCCGTTGTCGCGAGGCGAGCAGGGCGGCCGTGGGTATGCACGACAGCAGTCCGCGCGTGTAGGGGTGCGAGGGCTGGTCAAAGAGGTCGTGCACCCCGGCGTCCTCTACGACCCGGCCGGCATACATGACGGCCACCCGGTGCGCGATTTCGGCGACCACCCCCAGATTGTGCGTCACGAACAGAATGCTCATGCCCGATTCCGCCTGAAGGCGGCGCAACAAGTCCAGGATCTGCGCCTGTACTGTGACGTCCAGTGCGGTAGTGGGCTCGTCGGCAATCAGCACCGACGGGTTGCACGCCAGCGCCAGCGCGATCATGACACGCTGGCGCATGCCGCCCGACATCTGGTGGGGGTAGTCGTTCACGCGGCGCGCGGCGGCCGGTATTTCGACGCGCTCGAGCATGTCGCGCGCGCGAGCCGTCGCGGCCGCCCGCGTACCGCCCTCGTGCTGCAGCACGGCTTCGGCGATCTGGTCGCCCACCGTGTACAGCGGATTCAGGCTGGTCATCGGTTCCTGGAAGATCATCGCGATCTCGGCCCCGCGGATGCGGCGCAGCGTGGCCGGCGATGCCTGGGTGAGGTCGTGCACCTGGCCGCGGCGGTCGCGGAACCGGATGCTGCCAGCCTGTATGCGGCCGGCCGGCTTGGGCAGCAGCCCCATGATCGACAGGCTGGTGACCGATTTTCCAGAACCCGATTCGCCGACCAGCGCCAGCGTTTCGCCGCGCGCCAGGTCGAAGGTGACGCCGTCTACCGAGCGGGCGATGCCCTCGCGGCTGTGGAACCAGGTTTTCAGGCCATCGACCGACAGGATGATGTCTTGTTGCCGGTCAGGCGCGGCGGCCGGGGCCGGCGTAGTCATGAGTTGTTCCATGGTTTTCGCCGCCTACAGTTCGTTGCGCAGGCGCGGATCGAGCACGTCGCGCAGGCCGTCGCCCACCAGTTGCAGCGACAGCACGGACAGCACGATGGCTATGCCGGGAAACACCATGATCCAGTCGGCGGTGCCCATGTATTGCTGACCGGCGTTGATCATGGTGCCCCAGGTGGGAATGTCGGGCGATACGCCCACGCCCAGGAACGACAGGCCGGCCTCGGCAAGAATCGCGTACGCAAAAATAAAGGTGCCCTGCACCAGCAGGGGCGACATCAGGTTGCGCAGCACGTGCACGGTGACGATGCGCCACGTCGGCACGCCCAGCGCACGCGCCGCTTCGACGAATGGCAGTTCGCGGATGACCAGCGTGGACGCGCGCACGATGCGCGCCAGCCGCGGCGCATACACGATGCCCAGCGCGATCACGACGTTCAGCAGAGAAGGTCCCAGCGCCGCCACCAGCGCAATGGCCAGCAGGATGTCGGGAAACGCCATCATCGCGTCAATCAGCCGCGACACCACCTTGTCGGCGCCGCGGAAGAAACCCGCGGTCAGGCCCAGGGCGATTCCCAGCACGCTGGCCAGCAGCACGACGAGAAACCCCACCAGCAACGACAGCCGGCCACCGTATATGACGCGGCTGAAGACATCGCGGCCGAAGTCGTCGGTGCCGAACCAGTGCGCCGCGCCCGGCGCCTGCAGGCGGTTCATGATGGAAAGCTTGTAAGGGTCGAAAGGGCTGATCCAAGGCGCCAGCAACGCAGCGCCCACGAGCACGACCAGCACAATCAGGCTGACCAGTACCGTCTTGCGCGCCGCCATCAGGCGCAACAGTTGCCAGCGCTCGCCGCCGGCCGGAGTAGGGATTGCCATGCCCATGTCAGTACTTCACCCTGGGGTCGACCAGCAGATACAGCAGATCGATAAACAAGTTGATCAACACGTAGATCGCGGCGATGACCAGCAATGCGCCCTGGATCACCGGGTAGTCGCGGCGCAGCACCGCCGAAACCACCAGGTTGCCCACGCCGGGCAGCCCGAACACGGTTTCGGTGACCACGGCCCCGCTGACGAGCAGTGCCGTGGTCAGGCCCAGCACCGTCAGGATGGGAATCAGCGCGTTGCGCACCGCGTGCTTGAGTATCACCTTGAATTCCGGCAACCCCTTCGCGCGGGCCGTGCGCACATAGTCGTCGCGCAGCACGTCGAGCATGCTGGCGCGGATGAAACGCGTGATCAGCGCGGAATTCACCAGCCCCAGCACCACCGCCGGCAGCACCAGATGCGACAGGCGCGTCGCAAGGCTGGCGTCCGGGCCGCCATAGCCCGCCACCGGCAGCCAGCCCAGTTTTACCGAGAACAATTGCATCAGCAGCAGCCCCAGCCAGAAGCTGGGCACGCTGGAGGTGAACATGGAAAAGCTCAACACCGACTGATCCAGCCGGGTGCCGCGCTTTACTGCCGACAGGATGCCCACTGGCACGGCAATGGCGCTGGCCAGGGCCAGGGACATCAGGGTCAGCAGGAACGTGGGCTCGGCGCGGTCGGCCAGGGCAGAGATCACGGGCTGGTCCAGGAATATGGATTGGCCCAGGTCGCCCCGGGCCAGCTGGCCCAGCCAGGTGACGTACTGCAGCGCCAGCGGCTGGTCCAGCCCCAGGCGCGCACGCAGGGTGTCGATGTCCTGCTGGCTTGCCTGCGGGCCCAGCATCACGGCCGCCGGGTCGCCGGGCGTCAGCCGCAGGATCACGAATGCGATGGTGGCCACGATGAACATCACCGCCACCAGGCCCACCAGCCGGTTCAACAGATAGCGCAGCACGGTGCCGTCCTCAGTGTTGCGCGTGCATTATTTGGCTGCCTTCCAGGCGTTCCAGAAGTACGGCCACGGCGCCGGCTGCACGCCCTGCAGCGAGGGCGATTTCGCGGCCAGCGAATTGAAGTCGCCCACTTTGATGAACGGCACTTCGTCAAACACCGCCTGCTGCACGTCGGCCCACAGCCTGATCCGTTCTTCCTGCGTGCGCGCCTGGTTGAAGGCATCGAGCACCTGGGCGCGGCGCGGCGTGTCCCACCAGCCGGGCGCGTCCTTGGACGGGAAATCGATCAGCGCCGGCTCGGGCAGGAACGGGCTGTGGGTGATGAAGATGTCCCACAAGGCGGGATCCTGGCGGCGTTGCGTCAGCGTGGCCCAGTCAACGACTTGCATGTCGACCTTGAAGCCGGCTGCCTTGAGGTACTCCGCCGCCACCAGCGCCATTTTGTAATGGAACTCGTATTGCTGGCTGGTCAGGATGCGGATGGTACGGTCCTGCACATTTGCCTCGTCCAGCAGCTTCTTCGCGCCTGCCGCATCGCCCTGGTTGTAGACCTTGCCGCCCAGGCTCGTGGCCCAGGGAAAGCCCTGCGGATACAGGTCGCCGTTCAGGCTGTAGAAGTCTTTGTTGCCAAAGGCCGCGTACAGCATGTCTTCTTCGTTCAGGGCGCGTTGCACGGCCTGGCGCGCGGGCAGGCTCGACATGATGCCCTGGCGGGTATTCAACACCAGGCGCGGCCAGCCGAAGGGCTTGAGCAATACCGGATCCGAGCGGCCGTTCTTCAACTTGCCGATCGACTCCACGGACAGGGCATCCACATAGTCGTATTGCCCCGCCGCGGCGCCTTCTACGCGTGTATTGGCATTGCTGACGGGGGCGAAACGGATCTCGTCCAGATATTGCTTGCGCGCGCCGCCGTAGCCATCGGGCTCTCCGTCCAGGGGTTGATAGCCATCGTAGCGGGCGAGCTGGATGTACTGGTCGGGCACGCGGGCCTTGAGCTGGTAGGGCCCCGTGCCGATGAACTCTTTAAGGGGCGTGGCCAGCTTTTCCTGCGGCATGACGACTGCCGCGCTGTTGTTCATGGCCAGCAGGGCGGTCAGCGGCGCGTAGGGTTCTTTCAGCACGATGCGCACCGTGTGGGCGTCGGTTGCTTCGATGGCGCTGATGAGCTTGGCGGCCTGCTTGCCGCGCGATGCCGTTTCCGTCCAGCGCTTGAGCGACGCCACGACGTCGGCCGAATCCATGGCCGAGCCGTCATGAAAGTTGATGCCCTGGCGAAGCGCGATGGTGTAGGTCAGGCCGTCGTCGCTGATCTGCGGCAGCTTGGCCGCAAGCAGCGGCGTGGGGCTCCACTTTGCATCGAAGGTATATAGCGTTTCGAAGATGTGCTGCGTCAGTATCCCGACCAGGTCGGCCGTGCTGGCCATAGGGTCCAGCGTGGGCGGCTCGCCGATCGTCGCTACCGTGATGGTGCCGCCCTTGGTTGGCGTGGCGGCCGTCGCCGGCAGCGTCAGCGTGGCCAGGCCGATGACGCCGGCCGCAAGCACACCGCTCAAGCCGGCGCGTTGCCGGAAGGTACAGAGTTTCATGGGTCTGTCTCCAGTGGGGTCAACAACATGCGGTGGCGTCAGAAGCAGGTCGGCGCCACGCCAGTGATCTGGTACTGCTCATCGATCAGGAGTACCTGCCGCCATTTGTCGAAAGTCAGGCAGGGATGGGAAATGTCGAATGCAATCATGTCGCCGACCCGGATGTCCTCGCCGTGCGCGACTTCGAGGAACGCATGCTGGTCCATCATGGCGGTCAGCCGCCAAGTCGGCGGGACAGGCAACGGAGCCGCGCCGCCCGGGCGGTAATGCACCGCAGGCACCGGCAAGCCCGCGTCGAAGGCCGCGTCGCGCTTGCCCATGGCCACGATGGCACGTCCGGGCTCAGGCACCGACTGGACATAGGCCCAGACCTGCAGAGCGGGCAGCAGGCCGGGCGCCAGACGGCGCGCGACCGGGTTGTGCGCGGCAATGCGTTCGGCCGCCGTGCGATAAATGCCTACGTCGTGCGACAGATAACAGCCCGGCCGCAAGATGATGTCCAGCGGCATGCCGATATCCAGGCCCGAGAACTCTTCGGCAACCACGTCGAACCAGGCGGAACCCGCGCCCGACAGCATGGCAGGGCCGTCTTTGCGCAACCGGCCGTGTGCGGCCAGGGCGCTCAGCGTGCGGGTCGCGCGCTGCAGGAAGGCCCGGATCGCGTCCTCTTCTTGCAGCACGCCTTCGTAGATTTCGATGCCGCACAGCGCCAGGGCCTGCGGCCAACGTTCGATTTCAGCCAACAGCGCCTGCAGTTGCGATTCATCGCGAACACCGGTGCGGCCGCCGGGCACGCCGAGTTCTATCAGCACCGGCAGGCGCAGGCCCTGCCGGGAGAAAAAATCACCCAACTGGGCTGCGTTGGCGGCCGAGTCGAGCAGGCAAAAAAAACTGAACTCAGGGTCGCGCAGCAGCTCGGCGATCATCGCCATGTTCGCCCGCCCCACCAACTGGTTCGCCATCAGCACCGTGCGTATCCCGTGGCGATACGCCGCGCGCACCTGTGGCGCCGTGGCCAGGGTGATGCCCCACGCGCCGCCTTGGATCTGGCGCTGGAAGAGCGCGGGACTCATGGTGGTTTTGCCGTGCGGCGCCAGCTTGACCCGGTATTCCTGCATGAACTGCTGCATCCATTGCAGGTTGTGGTTCATGCGGGCTTCGTACAGCACCGCCACCGGCAGGCTGACATCTTCACGCAACAGGTTCCAACCCAGCTCGCCCACCTGGTCTGCCGGCCAGCCGCCGGGAAACGCGCCCAGCCCTTTGCCGTCGGCATCCAGCGCGAACCCGGCATTCGGAGCGATGTCGGCAGTGTTTTCCATGACCCGGTCTCTGTGAAAAAAATTACCGTCAAATCGACGATGCACGATTATTATGAAAATAATTTACAAAGGCAGTTGGGGCTAACCCGTAGGGCGAGGTAGGGAAGAGGGGGGCGGAAGTCGGCGCGCCAACATGGTGTAATGGGTGCTTTGTTGCACCGCGCAGGCCGAGCGGGTCGCGTCACCACCGCATGGCCGGTTGTATATCCACCGCATGAGTCCAGATCTCTTCGCTGCCGATCCCGCGCACCGGCCCTATGTTCCGCTGGCCGAGCGCTTGCGCCCCCGCACCCTGGCCGATGTTGTGGGCCAGTCACACCTGTTGGGCCCCGACAAGCCGCTGCGCGTGGCGTTCGAGTCGGGGCGGCCGCACTCCATGATCTTCTGGGGCCCCCCTGGCGTGGGCAAGACCACCCTGGCAAGGCTGATGGCCGATGGGTTCGACGCGCAGTTCATCGCCATTTCTGCTGTGCTTGGCGGTGTCAAAGACATACGTGATGCCGTGGCCACCGCCCAGGTGGCGCAAGGCCAGGGCCGCCGCACCATCCTGTTTGTCGACGAGGTGCACCGCTTCAACAAGTCACAGCAGGACGCATTTCTTCCTTATGTCGAAAGCGGCTTGTTCACCTTCATTGGCGCCACCACCGAAAACCCCTCGTTCGAGGTCAACTCGGCGCTGCTGTCGCGGGCGCGCGTCTATGTATTGCAGTCGCTCAGCGCCGACGAACTGCAGCAACTGGTGGATCGCGCGGTACATGCCCTGAACGAAGGACGCGACGACGCTGCGCCCGTCAGTTTCACCGACGATGCCCGCGAGCAACTGGCGGCATGGGCCGACGGCGATGCCCGCCGGCTGATCAGCGCTGTCGAAGTGGTGGCCGAATCCGCGCAGGCCGCCGGCCGCGACGTCGTCGACGCCGGCTGGCTCGAGACCTCGCTGTCGCAGAACCTGCGCCGCTTCGACAAAGGCGGCGATGCGTTCTATGACCAGATCAGCGCCCTGCACAAGGCGGTGCGCGGGTCCGACCCGGACGCGGCGCTGTATTGGTTCGCGCGCATGCTCGATGGCGGCGCCGACCCCAAGTACATGGCGCGCCGCCTGGTGCGCATGGCGATCGAAGACATCGGCCTGGCCGACCCGCGCGCCACTGAACTGGCCATTCATGGCGCCGACATCTACGAGCGCCTGGGGTCGCCCGAAGGCGAGCTGGCGCTGGCACAGGCTGTGGTTTACATGGCGTGCGCCGCCAAGTCCAATGCTGTATATAACGCCTACAATTCAGCCCGCAAGTTTGCCGCTGAACACGGCAGCGCGCCCGTGCCCCTGCATTTGCGCAACGCGCCCACCAAGTTGATGAAACAATTGGGCCATGGCCGCGCGTATCGATACGCCCACGACGAGCCGCATGGCTACGCAGCCGCCGAGCAGTATTTTCCCGATGGCATCAAGGCCACGTTCTATCGGCCTACCGATCGCGGACTGGAGGCTAAAATCCAGCAAAAGCTGGCGTTCCTGCGCGAACTCGATGCCCAGGAACGGGCGCGGAAACGATAGCCGCGCGCCCGCCGCCTCTACTCACACTTGAACACTTCGTCCATGTTAGATCCCACCCTGCTGCGCAAAGACCTGCAAACCGTCGTCAGCCGCCTTAAAGCCCGCGGCGTCGACTTCGATACGGAACAGTTCAACGAACTCGAATCGCGCCGCAAGGCCGTGCAAACCGAGACCGAATCCTTGCAGGCGCGCCGCAATGCGCTGGCCAAGCAGATCGGCCAGCTCAAGGCGCAAGGCCAGGATGCATCCGCCGTCATGGCCGAATCCCAGGCCATACCCGCGCGCCTGAAGCAGCTCGAGGAAGATCTCGCATCGGTGCAGCAGTCGCTCAACGAAATGCTGATGGCCGTGCCCAATCTGCCGCATGCCAGCGTGCCGATCGGCGCGTCGGCCGACGACAACGTCGAAGTGCGCCGTTGGCTGCCCGGCCAGCCGGGTGCCGACGGCAACCCGCCGCCGCTGCCGTTCGACCCCAAAGACCATGTCGCGCTGGGCGAGCCCCTGGGGCTTGATTTCGACACCGCTGCAAAGCTGTCGGGGGCGCGCTTTTCGTTCATGCGCGGCCCGGTCGCGCGCCTGCACCGCGCCCTGGCGCAGTTCATGCTGGACGTACAGACCGGCCAGCATGGCTATACCGAGTGCTACACGCCCTACATCGTCAACAGTTCCACGCTGTTCGGCACCGGGCAGCTGCCCAAGTTCAAGGACGACATGTTCTTCGTCACCAAGGGCGGCGACGACGACGCGCCCAAAGTCGACGAACGGGGCAACGTGCTGGCCCGCGAAGACCAATACCTGATCTCTACTTCGGAAATCACGCTGACCAGCGTGGCCCGCGACAGCATCATCGCGCAGGGCGACCTGCCGCTGCGCCTGACCGCCCATACGCCTTGCTTCCGTTCCGAGGCCGGCAGCGGCGGCCGCGACACGCGCGGCATGATACGGCAGCATCAGTTCGACAAGGTCGAAATGGTGCAGATCACCCATCCCGATGCGTCGTACGACACGCTCGAAGAGATGGTGGGCCATGCCGAGCACGTGCTGCAATTGCTCGAACTGCCTTACCGGGTCGTGCTGCTGTGCACGGGCGACATGGGTTTCGGCTCGGCCAAGACCTACGACCTCGAGGTCTGGCTGCCGGCACAGAACACCTGGCGCGAGATTTCGTCGGTATCCAACTGCGAAACCTTCCAGGCACGCCGCATGCAGGCGCGCTTCCGGGGGGCGCAAGGCAAGCCCGATTACGTGCATACGCTCAACGGGTCGGGCCTGGCGGTGGGCCGCGCACTGGTGGCCGTGCTCGAAAACCACCAGCAGGCCGATGGCAGTGTCCTGGTGCCCAAGGTGCTGCAGCCCTATATGGGGGGGCTTACCGTGCTGCAACCCTGACGCTCCGGCAGCCCGCCTTCCAACGGAGCCGCATGGCTCCGTTTTTTTTGGGGGACTGATGGTGGATTGCTGGCGCGCGCCGTTGTAATGTTGCGGTCTTGTTAATAAATTATGCTGGCGTCAATCCTTGGTCTTTGATGTCAGCAAATGTACGTGACTAAAAAAGGGCCGCATCTTTAGGGCACAATATGCGCCGATGCGTGTACCGGATGTTCGTCAATGATGGGGAGTGATTGACATGAGTTCAAGGATGATCGGTGATTTTCGTGTCCGATGTGATGTCGTGGAAGACGGCTCGCAGGGCTACCAGGTGCTAATCTGGACGCGCCGCGTTGGCGGCAACGCCCCCGAAAAGAGTTGGACGATACCCGGCCAGCAGCCGTTCGCAACCCGTTCCGAAGCCGAGCAGCATTGCCTGCAGGTGTTCGAGGGCATTAATGGAGTGCGTTTCAATGGTGAACCTGAATTTGCTCACACGTCCGCATAACGGTTGGTGGCGGGCGCCCAGCAGTCCGCGGCGCAGGCCCGATTCCGTGCCGGCCGCCGCTCGGCCGGAAAAACCCGGCGTGTGCCGGTAAACCGGCTTGCGCCACCCGCCGCATCCGGCGAAACGGCGCGGTGGGATGCAAGAAGGGCGGCATAAAGCCGCCCTTTTTCATTGATATCGATACGGCGCCCGGTCAGCGCTTGTGGTGGTGATGATGATGGCCCTTGTGGCTGTGCTTCCAGTGTTTCTTGTGCTTGTGGTGGCCCTTGTGTCCGCCGTAGTAAACCGGCACAGGGTGCACGTACCGGGGGCGATACACCGGAACGGGGTGGTAGTGCACAGGGGGCGGGGGCGCCACATATACCGGCTGTGGAGCCACATACACCGGTGCGCCGTACACAACACCCGGAATACCGATCGACACACCGATGTCTACACGGGCCATCGCCGCGCTTGCCATCAGCAGCCCAGCGGCGCCGACTCCCGCTATAAACCACTTCTTCATGGGTACCTGCCCTTGCTGCGCAAGCAGCCGAGTTGAATGACGGTCTCATTGTCGGCCATAGTCTTGCAACATTCATGAACAGGACGGCTGCAATGGCGACAAACCGCAACACCCGCCCGCGCGGCGCATCCGCCCATTGCTGTGTTGCAGCATTCATGCGGCCCAGAGGGCAATGCCAGGCTTGAAATCAGCTGAAATTAGCGCCCGCCGTCGGCGGCGGGCCCGCCAGGTTACATCTGCTCACCAAGGGGCGTGCCAGGCTTGCTGCAAGAACCAGGTTCGGTGTTGCGGGGCCGCCGCATCCGGGACTTCATGAGGGACTTTGTCGATATACTGCCTTCATGCAAAACGAAATCCATGATCTCAAGCCGGGCTATTACTGGTACACCATGGCGAACGACCCGCTGGCCGTCATACATATCCATGACGACGGAGGCGCGAGCCTGATGGGCACCGATTTCCGCCTGGACGCCCAGGGTGTGGCGCAGATGATTCAACAAGGCGAGCGCTTCTTCTGGATCGAGCCGCCGGCCGTGCCGTAAGCTGCGCGGTCGTCAGCCGCGTCGCCGCGGCTTTTCAACCCAGGGGTGTTCTGCCCACCAGTTCGAAAATGCCATCGATGACGAACTGCACGCCCAGGCAAACCAGCAAGAACCCCATCACGCGCGCCACGGCATCGATGCCGGATTCACCCAGCACATGCACCACGCGTTCGGCGCTGCGCAGGCAAATCCAGAACAACAGCGCCAACAATATCGCCACAGTGATCGCGGCCAGGTGGTGCAGAAACAGCATGCCGTCGCCATGGCTGCGCAGCGTCGAGGTGCCGCTGATGATCAGTGCGATCGTGCCCGGGCCTGCGGTGCCGGGCATTGCAAGCGGAATAAAGGCGATATCGCGCGGCTTGGGGCGTATGGGGCCGCGCGGCGTCTGTACTTGCAGATCGGGTTCGCTGGGCGCCATGTCCAGCTGCACGGCGGTTTCGCTCGGAGTCGTAGCGGGAAACAGCATGCCAAAGCCCAGGTAGGCCACGATAAGCCCGCCGGCGATGCGCAGGCCGGGTATCGAAATGCCCAGCCCGGACATGATGGCGTTGCCGGCGTAGAAGCACACCAGCAGGATGGCGGCCACGTAGAGGGTGGCGCGGTCGATCTGACGATTGCGTTCTTCGGTGGTGTAGCCCTGGCTCAGCGCCAGCAGCAAAGTGGCGCTGGCCAGCGGGTTGGCCACGGGCAGCAGGGCCACCAGGCCCAGCCCGACGTACTTGAGATATTCGAGTAACAAGCGGACTCCTGGCGTAAAGACGGCGGCCGATGCGGCCGGGCGGGGCGCATGCGGTCATCGTATCACCTGGTGTGCCCGCCGACATGCGGCGGTCATGTCAGTTCGGTTAGCATGGCGGCGTTCCGGCCAATCCACGATATCTATGTCCGCCACCGCAATGCGCGACTCCGCCTGGGCGGTGTTCCTGGTTTTTCTGCGCCTGGGCCTTACGTCATTCGGCGGGCCGGTGGCCCACCTGGGTTATTTCCATGCCGAATTCGTGGCGCGCCGGCGCTGGCTGGGCGAAAGCGCCTATGCGGACCTCGTGGCGCTATGCCAGTTCCTGCCCGGGCCGGCCAGCAGCCAGGTAGGCATGGCCCTGGGCCTGTCACGCGCCGGATACCGCGGCGCGCTGGCCGCCTGGGCCGGATTCACCTTGCCTTCAGCCGTACTGCTGGTGTTGTTTGCCCTGGGAATCTCGCATTTGGGGCAGGCCCTGCCGCCGGGCCTGCTGCACGGGCTGAAAGTGGCCGCAGTCGCCGTCGTGGCGCAGGCCGTATGGAACATGGCCCGCTCGCTCTGCACCACGGGGCGCACCATCGGCATCATGGTCGCGGCAACCTGGGCGGCCACGCTGCTGCCGTACGCCTGGGTCCAGGTGGCCATATTGGCGGTCGCGGGCCTGGTCGGCCGCCTGTGGCTGGCCCCGTCCGGCCCGCCGGGTACACAGGCACTGCCTGTCCCCATCGGGCGTCGCACCGGCGCCGGGTGGCTGCTTGTATTCGCTGTCTTGCTCGTCGGCCTGCCGATGGCGGCAGCATTGCATCCGGACCATGTGCTGGCGCTTGCCGATGCCTTCTATCGCGCAGGATCGCTGGTATTCGGCGGCGGGCACGTCGTGCTGCCATTGCTGCAGGCGGAAGTTGTGCCGCCCGGCTGGGTGGATAACGACGTGTTCCTGGCCGGCTACGGCGCCGCCCAGGCCGTGCCGGGGCCGCTATTCACGTTCGCCGCGTTTATCGGCGCTTCGCTGCCGGGCCAGCCGTCGGGCTGGGCGGGCGCCGCGCTGTGCCTGGCGGCTATTTTTCTTCCGTCGTTCCTGCTGGTGGCCGGAGCCCTGCCGTACTGGGAACGCCTGCGGCATGGCGCCGGCGTGCGCGCCGCGCTGGCGGGAATCAATGCGGCGGTGGTGGGCCTGCTGGCGGCAGCGCTGTACCACCCCGTATGGACCAGCGCGATACTGCGGCCGACGGATTATGTCCTGGCCCTGCTGGCCTTGATGGCATTGGCGGCATGGCGGTTGCCGGCGTGGTTGGTAGTTGCCGGATGCGCCGTGCTGGGTGCGCTTTCGGCCGCCTGGCTTCCCTAGGCGCTCGCCGGCGTTGGGTCGGCGCCGCTGGCCCGAACCTCGGCTACTTCTGCTCCACCAGGTTCGACAGGGCGTTGCCAAGTTCCTGCACCGCGCCCCCCACACCTTCGGCGACACCCTTGGCGCTGACGCCGATGGCCTTGGCCAGCCCGCCCATCAGGCGCATCGAGATGTTGTCATCCAGCGAAAACTTCGGATCGTCCAGATTGCCCGTCAGCGTAAAGTCGAACGCGACCTCGCCATTGCGGTCCTCCAGTGCGGCGAGCACCGCCTTGCGCGGCAGCGACGCCAGCGTATCGCCCTTGCCGCCGAATTCCAGGCCGTGCAGTTCAAGATGGCCGGCGGCATTCAATTGGCGCTTCTGGATGCGCGTGCGCATGTCCAGATCAACCGTGCCGCCTGTCATCGTGGCGCCCGAGCCCTTGTACAAGTAGGGTGCCAACGCCGGCACGGCCACGCCGGCCAGGCGGTTGCGCACGTCGGCATCCCGGCTGGCCGCGGCCAGCCAGCCATCGACCTCCACCGTGCCGGTATGCGTCCTGGCCGGCACGCGGCCGGTTACCTGCAACAACGTGCGCTCATCGCGCTTGGGAAAATACAGCGGGCCGATCTGCGCCTGCATCTGGTTCAATGACACCTTGTGGGCAGGCTTTGACACAATGGCGTCGTAATAATCCACTTCGCCATTGCGCAATGTGGCTTTGCCGATTTCGGTTTGCCATTGCTCGGATGGGTCCTTGCCTTCGGCCGCGCTTTCCTGGCGTTTTTCGCGGGCGCGCGCGGTCAGGGTGGGCAATATTTCCAGTCCGTCCCGCGAGCGGCGCACCGACATGTAATAGTCTTCGACCACCAGCGTATCCAGTACCAGGCGCCGCGACACCAGGCTGCGCCAGTCCGGCGTACACACGATGCGGCGGGCGCGCAGCGTCTGCTCGGCGGGCCAGCCTTCCGGCGCGCCCAGCACCACATCGTGCAATACCACCTCTTTCAGCCCGACGTCGATGTCGGCCGCCCGCCCGGTAGTTCCCATGAAATCCAGGATGCGCGCCTCGACCACGCGCGCTGCCAGGTGCATGGCCAACGCGCCCGCCGCCAGCAGCGTCAGCAGGCAAGCCATAGCAATCAGCAGGATTTTCTTGTGTCTGGGGCTCATGGTCATCCCGCGGCGCGCACGCCATCGCGAAGGGCGCGCGCGCCGATCGTTGCCTGCAATTATTACGGAATACAGTGCGACAACAGCGCGTCAGCAATTTTCAGGCCTTGCCGCAGCTGCCTGGCAGCCGATGCGAAGCCGCCAAGCGTGTCCGCGTCTCCAGGCAGATGCTCTTGGTCAGGCGCCCATCGTGTATCCGCCCAAACAACAAAAACCCGCAAGGCCTTGGGGGCTGATGCGGGTCTTCTGGGTACGCTGGACGCCTTGGGACATCCAACTGGCGGAGAGGGTGGGATTCGAACCCACGGTACGGGGTTACCGTACGCCTGATTTCGAGTCAGGTACATTCGACCACTCTGCCACCTCTCCGGTGTCCGATTTCCGTGCCGGGCAAGCCCGGTGGGACGCCGCCTGCGGCGCTGGGCGCCGTGGTCGTCTGGCAGACGTCCGGACCTTCGCTTCCGAAAAAACGAAGACCGCAACTATATCAGAAAATTTCCGATTGATGTTCGGCAAGGAGCGGCCGCCTTGTCGGCGGTGGGGGTGTCTGCCAAGCCCGCGCCGGGGGTGGGGCCTCGCGGGTGGATGCGGATCGCGCGCGGCTAAACTTGAGCCCGGCCTTCCCACCCGGGCGCGGCCCGATCCAGACAGGAGAATTGCATGCTCAAAGGAAAAGTCGCACTGGTCACCGGTTCCACCAGCGGTATCGGGCTGGGGATCGCCGCCGCATTCGCCCAGCAGGGCGCCAATGTCGTCCTGAACGGTTTTGGCGATGCCGCCCAGATCGAAAAGCTGCGCGCCGACCTTGCCAGCCGGCATGGTGTGCAAGTGTTGTACGACGGCGCCGACCTGTCGCGCGGCGACGCGGTGCGGCAGCTGGTCGAGAACGCCGTGCAATCGCTGGGGCGCATCGATATCCTGGTCAACAATGCCGGCATCCAGCACACTGCGCCGATCGAAGAATTTCCAGCCGAGAAGTGGGACGCCATTCTGGCGCTCAATCTGTCGGCCGTGTTCCACGGCACCGCCGCCGCCTTGCCCCACATGAAGAAGCAGGGCTGGGGGCGCATCATCAATATCGCGTCGGCGCACGGTCTGGTCGGTTCCGCGAACAAGTCGGCCTATGTTGCCGCCAAGCACGGCGTGGTGGGGCTGACCAAGGTCACCGCGCTGGAAACCGCAGGCACGGGTATTACCGCCAACGCAATTTGCCCGGGATGGGTGCGCACCGCCCTGGTCGAAAAACAGATCACCGCGCTGGCCGAACAACACCACATCGACCAGGACGCGGCCGCCCGCGAGCTGCTCGGCGAAAAACAGCCGTCGCTGCAATTCGTCACGCCCGAACAACTGGGCGGCACGGCCGTATACCTGGCGTCGGACGCCGCCGCGCAAGTAACCGGAACGACCATCTCGGTGGACGGCGGCTGGACGGCACGCTGATCGGCGCGTTGCGCAACAGACACAAGACTAACCAAGGAACCCCCCGAATATGTTGTTCTTGCTTTCCCCTGCCAAGAAACTGGATTACGACACCCCTGTTCATATCGAGCAGCACACCCAGCCTCTGTTTGTTGACCAGGCCGCGGCCCTGATCAAGGTGCTGAAGGCCTTGTCGGCGGACGAAGTGGCCGGATTGATGAGCCTGAGCCCGGCGCTGGCTGAGCTGAACGTGGCGCGTTACGCCGCCTGGTCGCGCAAGTTCACGCAGCACAACGCCCGGCAGGCCGTGCTGGCCTTCAACGGCGACGTCTACGAAGGCCTGCAGGCCGCCACGCTGTCTCAGGCCCGGCTCGAATGGGCGCAGGAACACGTGGCCATTCTCAGCGGCCTGTATGGCGTGCTGCGCCCGCTGGACCTGATGCAGCCGTATCGCCTGGAAATGGGCACGCGGCTCGCCACCCCCAAAGGCAAGAACCTGTACGAATACTGGGGTAGCGCCATCGCCGATTACCTGAACGAACGCCTGGCGGGGCAGAAAACGCCTGTCGTCGTCAACCTGGCGTCCGAAGAATATTTCAAGGCCGTGGACCTGAAAGTGCTGAAGGCGCGCGTGGTGCAATGCGTGTTCCAGGACTGGAAGAACGGCGCCTGGAAGGTGATCAGCTTTCACGCCAAGCGCGCCCGTGGGCTGATGGCCCGCTACGCCATTGAACACAAGGTAGGCAAACCCGAAGGCTTGCAGAAGTTCGACAGCGAAGGCTACGCGTACGATCCGTCGGCTTCGAGCCCCGACAAGCTGGTGTTCCGGCGCAAGGTCTAGGCGCGCGCCATGTCCGCAGGGCTGCGCGTCTTTCTGGTGTTTTCGCTGGGATACCTGGTTTCGTACTTGTTCCGGGGCGTCAATATTGGGTTCGGCCCCTATCTGACGCAGGAGTTCAATCTATCGGCGGGCGACCTGGGCACGCTGACCAGCCTGTATTTCCTGGGGTTTGCGCTGATGCAGATCCCGGGCGGGCTGCTGCTCGACACTTGGGGTCCAAGGCGCGTCAACGCGCTGATGCTGTTGCTCGCGGCGCTGGGCACGTTGGTGTACGGGTACGCCGACGGCTTGCCGGGGTTGATGCTGGGGCGCCTGCTGATCGGCGCCGGCGTAGCTGTCTGCCTGGGCGCGGCCTTCCAGGCGCTGGCGCAGAACTTCCCGCTGGCGCGCCTGCCGTTGGTCAACGGGCTGGTCATGGCCGTGGGCGGACTTGGCGGGGTGCTGGTCGGCTCGCCGCTGTCATGGGTGCTGGCGCGCAGTTCCTGGCAGGCCGTCAGCGTGGCGCTGGCGTTTTTCACGGTGGCCGTGGCGGCGCTGATCTGGTGCGGCGCGCCACGCGAAAGCGCGCGTCATCGCCCCGTGCCGACGCTCGCCGAGCAGTGGCGCGGCACATGGGCATTGCTTTGCGACGCGCGCTTCTGGCGGCTGGTGTCCCTGCCGGTGATGACGGGCGGGGCCTTCTATGGCGTGCAATCCCTGTGGGCGCGCCCCTATCTGCATGATGTCAACGGCCTGGATGCCGCCTATGCGGCGGGGTTGGTGTCGTTGCTTGGCATCGCCATGATGGCGGGCAATGTCGGGCTGGGCGCTCTGGCGCGCCGCCTCGAGCGCATGGGGCTGGGGCTATACGGGTTCGGGGGCGCCTGTATGGTGCTTTTCCTGCTGACGCAGGCCCTGATCATGATGCAGGCGCCCATACCGCTGGGCGTGCTGTGGGCCAGCTACGGCGCGTTCGGCTCGGCCAACATCCTGGTCTACGCGCTGCTGGCGGGCGAGTTCCCGCGCGAACTGCTGGGCCGTGTCGCCTCGACGACCAATCTGCTGATGTTCATCACCATCTTCCTGTGCCAGGTGGGCATGGGCTGGATCGTCGATCTGTGGCCGCGTACCGCGGGCAGCTATCCGCCCGCCGCCCATCTGGCTGCCTGGGGCGTGGTGCTGGTCCTGCAGGTGGCGGCCGCGGCCTGGTATTTCTGGCCCGGGCGCGCGGGCGCCGCGGCGCGCTAGCACGCGCAAACGCGCCGCTCAGGCGGCCGTTGCCACCGGGCGGCGCTGAGGCGGGTCGGCCACCGCGGCCAGTTCCTGCCGTATCTGCGTCGAGGCCCGCAACATCTGCTTCAGCGGGTAGGCCAGCGCCGCCAGGTCGCCTTCGGTATCGAATTGCGCGGGCAGGTTCGTGGGCGCCGGCCGGCGGTCGTCCAGCATGTCCACGATATCGACCAGCGCCTTGCGCATGGGCGGCGGCGTGTCTTTCAGATTGGCCAGCAGGGGCACGGCCGCAGTGATCTGCGAAGCCATGATGTGGTTCTGGATCAGCAGATTGTTGAACTCGGGCACATTGCTCTGGTGAGAGCGCGGCTCGCTGATCATGCGATAGAAGGCTTCGGCAAAATTGCTGAAGGCGATATGAACGTTCTTGCGCGCCAGGCGCCAGGCGATGTCGGCTTCTTCGGCCGAGGGCATATCGTCGGCCGGCGTCTCGCCGCTGGCCGACGCCTGCATGGCGCGCACATACTCCAGGCCCGTGCGCAGGTATTCGCGGTTGGCGTTGGTGGCCGCGCGCGCCAGCGGCTTCATGTAGCGCGCTTCCCACCAGGGCAGCACATAGCTGCATACCAGGGCAATGGCGCAGCCCAGCGCGGTGTCGAGCGCCCGCTCGCCTATCACTTCCATGGATACCGTGCCGGTCGCCACGAAGTGGAACACCAGAACCACGAACAATGTATTGAATATGGCGCTGGCCATGTAATTCAACTGCACCAGGCTGTTGCCCATGATGCATGCCGCCAGCAGCACTACGAACAACACTTCGGGCCGGTTCGTCACGCGGAACAGCGCCAGCGCCAGCATGCAACCGATCAAGGTGCCCACCAGCCGGAATCCGTTGCGCTGGCGCGTCAGGGCGAAACCCGGCTTCATGATGATGATGATGGTCAGCAGCACCCAGTAGCTGTGCGCGGCCGTCAGCTGCGGAGCCACCCAGCCGCCTATCATCGCCATGGCGATGGCCCCGGCCAGCGCCACGCGCACCGCGTAGCGAAAGTAGGGCGAATCCAGCCGCAGGTTGCTGGTCAGCATGCCCAGGCGCAGCTCCTGGCGCGACATGAACTGCGTCAGCGATTTATTGATGCGCACGGCGCTGGTGGGTTCGGCATCCGGACGCGCTTCGGTATGGGCCGCCAGCTTGCCCACGATGCGCGCCGCGTTGCGCAGGCGGCGCAGCACCTGCACGATCAGGGCCAGCATTTCGGGATCTCGCTCGGCCATGCCCTGCGCGCGGAACTGCTCGATTTCGTATTCGATCGCGCGCAGTTCGGCCTTCGTGCTGCTGCGCGGGTTGCTGTGCTTGCCGCGCGACACATCCAGCGCAATGCGGTTGAGCTCTATCGCCATTTTGGCCAGCGCGTCGCGCATGAATATCAGGCAGTCGTGGCCGGCAAGGCCGCGCCGCAATGTGGCGTAGTCGGTGTGGGTGGCCACCAGCGTGTCCAGCAGCTGCAGCATGTCGACGAACAGGTTCCACAGCATCACCTTCTCGGCATCGCGGTAGCCGTGTCCGCGCGGCAGGCGCCGCAACACGATGTCCCTGGCAGCCTGGTGCTTCTCGGTCATCACGGACTGCGACCGGATCAGGGCCGGGTAGATGTCGTCCAGGTCGGTGGCCTCGTCATAGAATCGGCTGCGCGCGGCCATGTAGTCGGCTGTGGCGAACAGGGCCACCGACATGGCCTGGCGTTCCTCGCGCAACCAGAGCAGCCGGCTGAAACCCACGCTGAACAGAAGATAGAACAGCGCGCCGCCCAGGGTGGCGGCGGAATGCGCCAGCACCTGGTCGGGCGTCAGCGGGCTGTGCATGGTCAGCGTCATGATCAACAGCCCGGCAAAGCCGATCAGCCCGCCGCGCTTGCCGAACACCGAGAACATCGAAAACAGGAAGCACTGGGCAATGACCAGCAGCCACAGCAGCAGGGGATAGGTCGAGGCGGCCCCGGTGATCGTGACCGCGGCGGTGGCCAGCGCCGCGCCGCCCAGCATCTCGTTGGTGCGATGCTGCTGCGGCCCCCCGGGCTGGTCGATGATGGCCAGGCATTGCGCGCCGAAGGTGGCCACCAGGCCGATGCTGTATTGGCCGAACACCCCTCCCAGCACCATGACCGGCAGCAGCATGCCCACCCCTTGCCGCACCCCGCCAAAGAAGTAGTGGCTGTACAGAAAGCGGGGAATGGCGGCGATGCGCAGGTCCATGTAGCGGCCGATGAAAGGGATGACGGCCCAAGTATAGAAAGATGCGACGGTTTTGGGGGCCGGATCGGTCGCCCGGCGGGGGCGGCGTGTCGATTTGCTACCGATGCCGCAACGCGGTAAAGTCGCTTTCTTGCGCCGGTGTGTCTATCCGAAGCCGGCGATCAGGCCAACGGGCTGCCCGGGCTACATTCCGGGTGCTGCGCGCCAGTAATAACTGCCGTTTGGCCGCGCCACAAGCGTGTGTTGCCAAGGCTTCCATTTCGACCTCCAGCGTCCCCCAGGGGCGTTTGCGCTGCGTTCCCGACGAACGCGTGCCGGGTCGGCAGGGTGTCCGGGTGGCGAGGCTCCGTGAGTCTCAAAGCGCCGGATCATGTTGCCGGTTCCGGTCCGGGTTCAGTCGCCGCCATATCCGGGCGGGCGACGGTCAGGAAAACAGAGCCGGTACTGAAAGGAATACAACATGGAAACCATAGGCGCCGATATCGTCGTGCGCTGCCTGGCCGAAGAAGGCGTCGAGCACGTTTTCGGCTATCCCGGCGGCGCGGTGCTGTACATCTACGACGCGATTTTCAAGCAAGACAAGTTCAAGCACATTCTGGTTCGTCACGAGCAGGCCGCCGTGCACGCCGCCGATGCGTACTCGCGCGCATCGCAAAAGGTGGGCGTGTGCATCGTCACCAGCGGTCCGGGCGTCACCAATGCCGTCACCGGCATTGCCACGGCCTACATGGATTCAATTCCCATGGTCATCATCAGCGGGCAGGTGCCCACTGCGGCCATAGGCGAAGACGCGTTCCAGGAATGCGACACGGTGGGCATCACCCGTCCGTGCGTCAAGCACAACTTCCTGGTGCGCGACGTCAAAGACCTGGCCGAGACCATGCGCAGGGCGTTCTATATCGCCCGCACGGGGCGGCCCGGCCCGGTGCTGGTCGACATTCCCAAAGACATCACGCTGCAACCCTGCAAGTATGTGCCGCCCAAGGGCGAGATCAGCATGCGTTCGTACGCGCCGGTCACCAAGGGTCACCAGGGCCAGATCAAAAAGGCCGTGCAGATGCTGCTGGCCGCCGAGCGGCCCATGATCTACGCTGGCGGCGGGGTCATCCTGTCCGATGCCGCTGCCGAACTGCAACGCGTGGTCGAGCAGCTGGGCGCGCCGTGCACCACAACGCTCATGGGGCTGGGCGGCATGCCGGGCACCAGCCGCCAGTTCGTCGGCATGCCGGGCATGCACGGCACCTACGAAGCCAACATGGCCATGCAGCACTGTGACGTGCTGCTGGCGGTGGGCGCGCGCTTTGACGACCGCGTCATCGGCAACCCGCGCCACTTTGCGCAGAACGCCCGCAAGATCGTCCATATCGATATCGATCCTTCTTCGATTTCCAAGCGCGTGCGCGTCGACGTGCCCATCGTCGGCAACGTCAAGGACGTGCTGGCCGAGTTCAGTGCGCAGTACGACGCCGCGCGCGCCGAGGTCAAGGCCCCGCCTTCGCTCGAAAAGTGGTGGCAGCAGATCGAGGTCTGGCGCGGCAAGGAATGCCTGAAGTACGCCAACTCCGACGAAGTCATCAAGCCGCAGTACGTCGTCGAGAAGCTCTGGGAAGTCACCGGCGGCGACGCCTTTGTGACATCGGATGTCGGTCAGCACCAGATGTGGGCCGCGCAGTACTACAAGTTCGACAAGCCGCGCCGCTGGATCAATTCCGGTGGCCTGGGCACGATGGGGGTGGGGTTGCCGTACGCCATGGGCGTGCAGATGGCCAATCCTGGCGCCGACATCGCCGTCATCACGGGCGAGGCGTCCATCCAGATGAACATCCAGGAACTCTCCACGTGCCAGCAGTACCACCTGACGCCCAAGATCGTCTGCCTGAACAACCGGTTCCTGGGCATGGTGCGGCAATGGCAGCAGATCGACTACGGGTCGCGCTATTCCGAGTCGTACATGGATTCGCTGCCCGATTTCGTGAAGGTGGCCGAAGCCTACGGGCACGTGGGGCTGCGCATTGAACGGCCGGCAGATGTCGAGCCGGCGCTGCGCGAAGCATTCAAGAAGCACAAGGACCGCCTCGTCTTCCTGGACTTCATCACCGACCGCACCGAGAACGTGTGGCCCATGGTGAAGGCCGGCCGCGGGCTGACCGAGATGCTGCTCGGCTCAGAAGACCTGTAAGGAGGCGACCATGAAACATGTGATTTCCGTGCTCATGGAAAACGAACCCGGCGCGCTGTCGCGCGTGGTGGGTTTGTTTTCGGCTCGTGGCTACAACATCGAAACCCTCACCGTGGCGCCCACTGAAGACGCCACCTTGTCGCGCCTTACCGTGGTCACGGTGGGCTCCGACGACGTCATCGAACAGATCACCAAGCACCTTAACCGCCTGGTGGACGTGGTGAAGGTGGTCGACCTGACCGAAGGTTCGCACATCGAGCGCGAGCTCATGCTTATCAAGGTGCGCGCCGTCGGCAAGGAACGCGAGGAAATGAAGCGCATGGCCGATATTTTCCGCGGCCGCATCATCGACGTCACCGATAAGTCTTACACCATCGAACTGACCGGCGTGCAGGAAAAAATCCAGGCGTTCATCGACGCACTGGACCGCAGCGCCATCCTGGAAACCGTGCGCACCGGCGTGTCCGGCATCGGGCGCGGCGAACGGATCCTGAAACTCTGAGGCCTGCGGGCCTTGCATCCATCCTGAACTATCCAGAAATCGTATAAATCCGGAGCACACGACATGAAAGTTTTCTACGACAAAGACTGCGACCTTTCCCTGGTCAAGGGCAAAACCGTTGCCATCATCGGCTACGGCTCGCAAGGCCACGCCCACGCGCTGAACCTGCATGATTCGGGCGTGAAGGTCGTGGTGGGCCTGCGCAAGGACGGCGCTTCGTGGAACAAGGCCGCCAATGCCGGCCTCGAAGTGAAAGAAGTCGCCGAAGCGGTCAAGATCGCCGACGTGGTGATGATGCTGCTGCCCGACGAGAACATCGCGGCGGTGTATCGCAACGAAGTGCATGCCAACATCAAGGCGGGCGCTGCGCTGGCCTTTGCCCATGGCTTTAACGTGCACTACGGCCAGGTCGTGCCGCGCGACGACATCGACGTCATCATGATCGCCCCCAAGGCTCCCGGCCACACGGTGCGTTCCACCTACTCGCAGGGCGGCGGCGTGCCCCACCTGGTGGCGGTCTACCAGGACAAGTCCGGCTCGGCCCGCGATGTGGCCCTGTCGTACGCCAGCGCCAACGGCGGCGGCCGTGCCGGCATCATCGAAACCAATTTCCGCGAAGAAACCGAAACCGACCTGTTCGGCGAACAGGCCGTGCTGTGCGGCGGTACGGTCGAACTGATCAAGGCGGGTTTCGACACGCTGGTCGAGGCCGGCTATGCGCCCGAAATGGCGTACTTCGAGTGCCTGCACGAGCTCAAGCTGATCGTCGACCTGATCTATGAAGGCGGCATCGCCAACATGAACTACTCGATCTCGAACAACGCCGAATTCGGCGAATACGAGACCGGCCCCAAGATCGTCACCGAACAGACCCGCCAAGCCATGCGCGAGGCCCTGGTCGCCATCCAGACCGGCGAATATGCCAAGAAGTTCATCCTGGAAAACGCCGCCGGCGCTCCCACGCTGACGTCGCGCCGCCGCATCAACGCCGAATCCCAGATCGAACAGGTCGGCTCCAAGCTGCGCGCCATGATGCCCTGGATCGCCGCCAACAAGCTGGTGGACAAGTCCAAGAACTGATCGTCCCACCTATGGTGTCTGACACCCTTCGGGAGTCAGACACCTTCCCAGCCAGGCAAGTCGTCGCGACGGTGTCTGACTCCCGAAGGGTGTCAGACACCTTCGCGGTCAGGGACTCAGGCACCTTCCCAGCCAGGCAAGCCGTCGCGACGGTGCCTGACTCCCGAAGGGTGTCAGACACCTTCGCGGTCAGGGACTCAGGCACCTTCCCAGCCAGGCAGGCCGTCGCGACGGTGTCTGACTCCCGAAGGGTGTCAGACACCTTCCCGGCCAGGGACTCAGGCACCTTCCCAGCCAGGCAAGTCGTCCCGACGGTGTCTGACTCCCGAAGGGTGTCAGACACCTCTCCGGCGCGGCAAGGCATTCCCCGATCAAGGTGCCCGACACCCGCCCAGCGGGGCACAGTGCCTAAGCCCCGACCTGCGCGCCAAGGCATCCCTCGGGATGCCTTTTCTCTTTATGCCAAAATGGCGCGCCATGCCCATGGAAGCCGCCCGGATAGCCGTCCCGCGACCTTCCCCGAACGCCGCAAGCCGCTACGGATGAGTTAACCTTCCGGTTATCCGTCGCCTTATTCAGTGACTATGCCCAATTTCTCCATGCGCGATTCCGAGAATCGCCACCGCAGTATCTATCTGTTGCCCAACGCGTTTACCACCGCGGCCCTGTTTGCCGGGTTCTACGCCGTCGTGCAGGCCATGAACGACCGCTTCGAAGTGGCCGCCATTGCCATCTTCGTGGCGCTGGTGCTCGATGGCATGGACGGGCGCGTGGCGCGCCTGACCAACACCCAGTCGGCTTTCGGCGAGCAATATGATTCCCTGTCCGACATGACCTCGTTCGGCGTCGCGCCGGCCCTGGTCATGTACGAATGGATACTGAACGACCTGGGGCGCTGGGGGTGGCTTGCCGCCTTCGTCTACGTATCCGGTGCGGCGCTGCGCCTGGCGCGGTTCAACACCAACATCGGCGTGGTCGACAAGCGCTACTTCCAGGGTTTGCCCAGTCCCGCGGCCGCCGCGCTGGTGGCGGGTTTCGTCTGGCTGGCCATCGACAACAAGCTGCCCATCGAGCACAACGTCATGGCCTGGGTGGCTTTCTGCCTGACGATGTACGCCGGCGTCACCATGGTGTCCAATGCAACGTTCTTCAGCGGCAAGAGCTTTGCCCTGGGCCGCAGCGTGCCGTTCTGGGGAATCTTGCTGGTGGTGGCCGTGTTTGTCTTCGTGTCCAGCGATCCCCCGGTCGTGCTGTTCGGGCTGTTCGTGCTGTATGGCCTGTCGGGGTGGGTGATCACGGCCTGGCGCTGGAACCGCGCCCGCGCCCGGCGCCAACACCAGGACCGCCGTCCCTGACCCCGTTCGCCGCCGCTACCACCAGCGGCGGTCTGCCTCGAACATGGGGTCGGGGCCGGGATGAAAACGCGTCACCTGCTGGCCGTCGCGGCCCATGTACACGAACATCAGCGAATTCCACACCCCCGACTGCTTGTAGCGGTACGACCACACCACCTCGCGCACGCTGGGCAAGCCCACCTGGTCGATTTCGGCGGGCGGTCCGAATTCGCAGCGCACTTGATCGGCCGTCCAGGTGCCCGTGGCCAGCAGCTTGAAATGCGCGTCGGTAAGAATGGGCCGAACCTGGTCGATACGGCCGTCCGGCCCCACATTCGCGCCCCAGGCATATTGGCCGTAAGGCTGCTGGGTCCAGATCACCCGCTGGCCGCCGTCGGCCATCGGGCAGGCGAAATTGGGCTGGCCCAGTTGCGATGTCACGCTGGCCAGGGGCGAGCCGGGGGGCACCTGGGTGGGGTTTGCGCAGGCGGCCAGGGCGGCGGTGGCGGCAATGGCCAAGGCGCGCCCGGCCAGGCCGGTCAGGTCAGAAATCATGCCGGTTCTCCGGTGGGCCGGCCCAGGGGCCGGACGGGGTGGCGGGTCAGTAGGGCCATTCTATTGAATCAGTTATAATCGCTGTCTGATTTGCCCGGCTATACCCATGGCCGGGCAAATTCAATATGTTGTCCGGTATCCATGCCGCCTTGCAAGGCGGCCGCCGCGACACTCAATGTAGCAAAAGCAGTACCCAAGCATCACGGTTTTTGCCGTTTTTCAAAACCACGGCTGGGCGCCTCGGCCCTGCCGCAAGTCAAAGAGGTCATACATGTCCGTAGCTGACATCAAAAAAGCCGACATCGTCGCGCAGTTTCAACGCGCCCAAGGCGATACCGGTTCCCCCGAAGTTCAGGTGGCACTGCTCACCGCCCGTATCAACGAACTGACCGGTCACTTCAAGACCCACATGAAGGACCACCATTCGCGCCGCGGTCTGCTGCGCATGGTCAGCCGTCGTCGCAAACTGCTCGACTACCTCAAGGGCCGCAATCCCGATTCGTACCGCGCACTGATCGAAAAACTCGGTCTGCGCAAGTGATCGACGGGGCAGGCTCCCCATGACGCAACCGTGGCCGGTGCGACATCTGTCGCGTCGGCCACGGTTTTTCATTTGTAAGGAATCCTCGTCATGTTCAATAAAGTGACAAAAACCTTCCAATACGGCCAGCACACGGTCGTACTGGAAACGGGCGAGATCGCCCGCCAGGCCTCGGGCGCCGTGCTGGTGTCGATCGAAGACACCGTGGTGCTGGCCACCGTCGTTGCCGCCAAGAAGGCCAAGCCCGGCCAGACCTTCTTCCCGCTTACCGTCGACTACATCGAAAAAACCTATGCCGCGGGCCGTATCCCCGGCGGGTTCTTCAAGCGCGAAGGCAAGCCGTCCGAAAAAGAAACGCTGACCTCGCGCCTGATCGACCGGCCGCTTCGTCCGCTGTTTCCTGAAGGTTTCTACAACGAAGTCCAGGTGGTTCTGCACACCGTGTCGGTCAACCCGGACATCGACCCCGATATCCCCGCCATGATCGGCGCCTCGGCCGCGCTGGCCATCTCGGGCATCCCGTTCAATGGCCCCATCGGCGCCGCCCGCGTGGGGTATATCGATGGCCAGTACGTGCTCAACCCCACCGCCGCGCAGTTGAAGTCGTCCGAAATGGATCTGGTCGTGGCCGGCACCGAAAACGCCGTGCTCATGGTCGAGTCCGAAGCCAAGCAGCTTTCTGAAGAAGTCATGCTGGGTGGCGTGGTCTACGGCCACGAGCAAATGCAGGCCGCCATCAATGCCATCCATGAACTGGTGCGCGAAGCCGGCAAGCCCGAATGGGACTGGCAGCCCGAAGCCAAGAACGAAGCCCTGATCGCCGCCGTGACGGCCGCCGCGCAAGAGCGCCTGGCCGCTGTGTACCAGGTGCGCGAGAAGCAGGCCCGCACCGGTCAACTGCGCGAAGTCTACGCCGACGTGCATGCCAAGCTGGCCGAGCAGGCCGCCGCTGCCGGCCAGGACGCTCCCGACGCGGTCACGGTCGACAACATCCTGTTCGACCTGGAAGCCCGCATCGTGCGCAGCCAGATCCTGAACGGCGAACCGCGCATCGACGGCCGCGACACCCGCACGGTGCGTCCCATCAGCGTCCGCCTGGGCGTGCTGCCCCGCGCGCACGGCAGCGCGCTGTTCACCCGCGGCGAAACGCAGGCGCTGGTCGTGGCCACGCTGGGCACCAAGCAAGACGAGCAGATCATCGACGCGCTCATGGGCGAATATCGTGACCGCTTCATGCTGCACTACAACATGCCGCCCTTCGCCACCGGCGAAACCGGCCGCATCGGCGTGCCCAAGCGTCGTGAAATCGGCCACGGCCGCCTGGCCAAGCGCGCCCTGGTGTCGCTGCTGCCCCCGCACGACGAATTCCAGTACACCATCCGCCTGGTTTCCGAGATCACCGAATCCAACGGTTCGTCGTCCATGGCGTCGGTGTGCGGCGGTTCGCTCGCCATGATGGACGCCGGCGTGCCCCTGCAGGATCACGTGGCCGGCGTGGCCATGGGCCTGATCCTCGACGATGGCAAGTTCGCCGTCCTGACCGACATCCTGGGCGACGAAGATCACCTGGGCGACATGGACTTCAAGGTGGCGGGTACCCGCAACGGCATCACCGCGCTGCAAATGGACATCAAGATCCAGGGCATCACCAAGGAAATCATGCAAGTGGCGCTGGCCCAGGCCCGCGACGGCCGCCTGCATATCCTGGAAAAGATGCGCGAAGCCCTCGACGGTTCGCGTGGCGAGCTCTCGGCGTTTGCGCCGCGCATGCTCACCATCAAGATCAACCCCGAGAAGATCCGTGACGTGATCGGCAAGGGCGGGGCCACCATTCGTGCCCTGACCGAAGAAACCGGCACCCAGATCGACATCTCCGATGACGGCACCATCGTCATCGCGAGCGTGGACGAGGCCCAGGCCAAGGAAGCCCAGCGTCGCATCGTCGAGCTTACCGCCGACGTCGAAGTGGGCCAGGTCTACGACGGCTCGGTGCTGCGCCTGCTGGACTTCGGCGCCATTGTGCAAGTGCTGCCCGGCCGCGACGGCCTGCTGCACATTTCCGAAATCGCCAACTACCGCATCGCCAACATCAACGATGTGCTCAAGGTCGGCCAGCAAGTCCGCGTCAAGGTCATCGAAGCCGACGACAAGGGCCGCCTGCGCCTGTCCGTCAAGGCCATTGGCGGCATCGAGCAGCAACAGGGCGGCGGCACTGACGCCCCCGCGCAAGCAGAACCGCAATCTGAATAAACTTTGCGTTTCTTGAAGTACAAGGCGGCACCGAAAGGTGCCGTTTTTGTTTATCTACGGTACATTCTTGACGCGCCGGCATGCCGCTGGCCATCGCCACGGAGACCGCGTTGACCGGCACAGGGTTGAACCACGCATGAGGCAAGTACGGCTGGCCTTACGAGCCCTGGCGGGCGGCGTGCTGCTGAGCCTGGCGGCGGGCTGTGTATCCCAGCCTCCTGCGGTGGGGCCCAGAAGCGAAGACATGTCGATGGACCAGTTCGCGCAAACCGACTTCAACCGCACGGTCACGCTCGAAATCCGCGACAACCTCAACAGTCTGTACAGCCTGCTCGACAAGCTGTACCGCCGCAACCCGCGCGAATGGCAGAAGGCCGGCATGCCCGACCACGCCGCCGCGGTGGCGCGCGTAAAGGGCTGGATCACCCAGCGCACCCCGCCGCCCGGCCTGCAGGGGCTGCGCGACATCCAGATCCTGGCCGTGTCGCTGGACCCGGCCTATCCGCGCGACCGTGTTGCGGCATTCATCTATGGGCTGGCCGACACCCTGATCGCCGCACATGACGGCAAGACGCGCATGTACGTGTCCGACGTGCTCAACGCGCAGCACATCTACAACGCCGCCCGCAATGTCGAGGCCGCCGCCTGGCTGCTGGCCTCGCGCCGCGATGCCGGCGGGCAGCCGCTGCTGCTGGCCAACGAAATGTCTGCCGAGGCCACCAACCTCAGCTTCGAACGGGAGTTCGGCGCCATCATCGGCCGGCTGGACCTTATCGCCAACCTGCTCGGCGAAAACGCGCGCCGCGTCGGCATCAACTATGCGCAAGGGCTGCTGTTCTTCAATTTTCTGCCGGTACGGTAGGCCCCGGGCCCTGCGGCGGTAGCATAATAAGCACCCAGATCCACCGCGCACAGGACCCACAGTGATCGATCTTGCCGCCATCCAGGCTGCCCGCGCCCGCTTGCACGGGCAGGTGCACAAAACGCCGTTCACGCATTCGCGCACGTTGTCCGACATTCTCGGCGCCGAGGTGTGGCTGAAGTTCGAGAACCTGCAATTCACCGCGTCTTTCAAAGAACGGGGCGCGCTCAATCGCATGCTGGCGCTCAGCCCGCAGGAGCGCGCCCAGGGCGTCATCGCGGTGTCGGCGGGCAACCATGCGCAGGGCGTGGCCTACCATGCGCAGCGCATGGGCGTGCCCGCCGTCATCGTCATGCCGCGCTTCACGCCCACGGTAAAGGTGGCCAATACACGGCGCTTCGGCGCCACCGTGGTGCTGCAAGGCGACACTTTCGATGATGCCAAGGCGCACGGCTATCAGCTGGCCAGCGAGCGCGGCCTGGTCATGATCCACCCCTACGACGACGAGGCCGTCATTGCAGGGCAGGGCACGCTGGCCCTTGAAATGCTCGAAGACCAGCCCGACCTGGACACCATGGTCATCGCCATCGGCGGCGGCGGCCTGATCAGCGGCATTGCCACGGCGGCGCGCGCCATCAAGCCCGGTATCGAGATCGTGGGCGTACAGACCGAACGCTTTCCGGCCATGTACGCGGCCATGCATGGCGTGGACATGACGCCGGGCCACTACACCATCGCCGAAGGCATCGCGGTGAAATCACCCGGCGCCATTACCCAGGACATCGTGCGTCGCCTGGTCGACCGTATCGAACTGGTAAGCGAGGCCGACATCGAGCATGCCATCGTCGTATTGCTCGAAATCGAAAAAACCGTCGTAGAAGGCGCCGGCGCCGCCGGCCTGGCCGCGTTGTTGCACGACCAGGCAGCGGGGGCGGGGCGCTTTCGCGGCAAGCGCATTGCGCTGGTGCTCACGGGCGGCAACATCGACCCGCTGATGCTGGGCGAGCTGATCGAACGCGGCATGGTGCGCGCCGGCCGCCTGGCCCGTATCCGGGTCGACCTTCGCGATCTGCCGGGCGCGCTGGCGCACGCCACCAAGCTCATCGCCGACGCGCACGCCAACATCACCGAAGTGCATCACCAGCGCGCCTTTACTGCCCTGCCGGCGCGCAATGTCGAGGTCGATTTCGTGCTGCAGACGCGTGGGCCCGAACACATCGAAGAAGTGATCGCGATACTGAATGCAGCCGGCTTTGCGGCCAGCAACCACGATCACTGAACGCGCCGCTACCGGGCCTCGTGGCGCGCCACCAGCGTCTTCAGGCGATACAGCCGTTCGCGGTGCAGCGTGACGCCCAGTGGTTCGGGTTCGCGCCCCAGCGCCACGTAGTCGCCCGGTACTGCCCGGACGGCCTCGTGCATGCGCGCGGGGTCGGCTTCCCACCATTGCGACAGAAGGCGGTCCGGCGTCAGTGCGTCCAACCCCTGGCGCCGCAGTTCCGAGCGATTGAAGTCTTTCAGGTTCCAGGTTGCCACCAGCACGGTCGGCGGTCGCTGCAGGCCGCAGCGCGCGCGCCGCGCGAGGCCTGCCGCGATCACGTGGAAATCTTTGGGATCGCTATAGTGCAAGCCGGTCTCGTACGCCTGCAGGTCACCTTCGGAAGCGAGCGGGAACAGCTGGTTCATGTCGGCCCATTGGGCCGCCAGCACGTCCGCGGGAATCGCCCACAGGCGCGCGGCGTTGCGGCGCCATTCTTCTCCGATCCGCTCGCTCCAGACGGGCTGGTAGAAGCCGGCGGCCGCCAGGCGCAACATCAGGCGGCGCACAATGCCCGACATCAGTACGCAGGCATCGAGCACCACAAATGGCGGCGAGGGGGAAGGGGGAGCGGGCATCACGGCGCCGTCACTGTAACAGGAACACGCCCCCCTTTTCTGGTAACAATAAATTGCGGGGACACACGGGTAACTGCACGCGCTACCGGCCCTGTCGGGCGCTTTCAAGGGCGGCCCGTGTTGTCCTGAAATAAACAGACTTGCGGCTTATAGATTTGTTGCATCTATTAGGGAAAACCGCCTTGAGGCGACGATTCTCTTCAAGTAGTTTGCGCGGGTAATCCCTAATCGGGGCAGTGTATCCAGGCTATATGACAACCGCGTGATCGCGCGGTTCTACGTGCGCTTGCCGCCAGGGCGAGTCGAGGGAGAGGTTTCGAGTGGATATTCCAAGCTTTTTTCAACAGCGCCCCGTCATTGCGCATACTCCCCTTGAAACCACGCTCGTGTTCCGGCAGATGACAGGCCACGAGGGCCTGTCGCAGTTATTTGAATTCGACGTCGAACTGCTGGCCAGCTCTTTCAACCTGGATCTGAAGCAGTTGCTGGGCAAACCGCTCACGCTGGAAATTGCCACGACGATGCAGCCGCGCTATCTCAGCGGCCAGATAGTGCGCTGCGTGATGGTAGGGCGCGAGAGCAACACGTCGCGCAATTATGTTTACAAGGTCACGGTAAAGCCCTGGCTGTGGTACCTGACCCAGACATCCGACAACAAGATCTTTCAGCAGAAATCGGTGCCGGACATCGTCAAGGAAGTACTGGGCGAGTACGGATACCCCTTCGAGATGAAGCTGACGGGCAGCTATCGTTCCTGGGAATACTGCGTGCAGTACCAGGAAACCGATTTTGCTTTTGTCAGCCGCCTGCTCGAGCACGAAGGCATCTACTATTATTTCAAGCACGACAAGGGCCAGCATACCCTTGTGCTGACTGACGATATATCGCTGCACGCGCCCGTGCCCGGATACGAATCGCTGCCGTATTACGGGCCCGACCGCGTTTCGACCCCGCGCGAAGAATACATTTCGATGTGGGAAATTTCGGCGCAGGTCACGCCCGATGGCTACGCCACGGTGGACTACGACTTCACCAAGCCCGGCGCCAGCCTGGATGCCGTGTCGAAGCGGCCCGGCGGTTCCGAGCCGGGCAACCTGGAGGTATTCGAGTGGCAGGGCGGCTTCCAGGAAGCGCAGCACGGCGAGCAGTATGCCCGCGTTCGCCTTGAAGAACTGCAAAGCAGCCAGGAACAGGACCTGGGTGCAAGCAATGCCCGCGGCCTGGCGCCCGGCTATCTGTTCACGTTGCGCAATCACCCGCGCAAGGCCGAAAACCGCGAATACCTGGTCGTGTCGGTGAACTACCGCATGAGCGTGGGCGGTTATTCCACCAACAGCGGTTCCGAAGAGTTCTACGAAGTTTCGTTTTCGGCGTTGCCCTCGTCGGTTCAATATCGCGCGCCGCGCGTCACGCCGATCCCGCGTACCCACGGCCCCCAGACTGCCCGGGTGGTGGGCCCGGCCGGCAAGGAACTCTGGACGGACAAGTACGGGCGCATCAAGATCCAGTTTCACTGGGACCGCTACGGCCAGCGCAACGAAAGCAGTTCATGCTGGGTGCGCGTATCCAGCCCCTGGGCGGGTGGCGGTTTCGGCGGCCTGCAACTGCCGCGCATCAACGACGAAGTCGTGGTCGATTTCATCGGGGGCTGCCCCGACCGCCCGATCGTGCTTGGGCGCGTCTATAACGCCAACAATATGCCGCCCGTGGAGCTGCCCGCCAGCGCAACGCAAAGCGGGTTCCGCAGCCAGTCGGTCTACGGCGACCCGTCCATGTGCAACAAGATGATCTTCGAAGATGCACTGGGCAGCGAGCTGGTGCATATGCGCGCGCAGCGCAACATGTGCGACGAGGTGGTGAATGATCACAGCCACACCATAGGCAACAACTACCTGGTTGATGTCTGCGGCATGTACAGCATTACCGCCGGGTCGCTCCGGGTGCACGTCAAGCAGACGACCGACCTGACTCTCGATGGCCAGACCACCGCCAATATGGGTCCGTTCAACAGAACTATCGAGGGTCCCGTAATCAAGCAGACCACGGGCGATGTGCAGACGACCACGAAGGGAATATTGACGGCCAAGCAGGACGGCGCCCAGAAGCTGACCGAAATAGGCGACGTCGAGCATTCGCTCACCGGGGCATACAAATCCAGAATCGACGGGGACGTCAAGATTGTCATCAACGGCAATGTCGGCTAAGCACCTCCGGATGGCAGCGCCGCGTGCGCGCGAACAAACAGGTATGGCATGAGTAAGACGCTGGACGAACTTACCGGTGAGCTGCTGGACTATCAAAAGCCGCCTGGCGCCGGCCCGGATTTCGATTATTCGCCGCCGCCGGCTTCCGATGCGTTAAAGCTGGCCGAAAACAACGGCGTTCGAGTATCCGAGAGCGAACGCACGGCCCTGACGCAAATGGGCGACGTGCTCAGCGGCAGCAGCTTTTCGGTACTGAACCTGAATCTTGATAGTTCGAGCCGGCCGCCCGTAAGCGCCGAGGCGGCTGCGCAGGCCCTGGCCGCCGGCGTCAATGCGGCGTCGGGCGGCACGCTCATTCCGGCGGGCTTCGAAGTCAAGCAAGACTTCAATATGACGGTCCAGGATTATGTCCGGCTGGATTTGCTGGACTCTTACATCAAGTTCACGTCCGGCGCCACGCAATACAACCACAAGAGCAATGTGACGATCGAGGCCACCGACGTCCACCTGAAAGCCGGCGAAATCGCCATCAACGCAGACGAAGAAAAAAACACCGTTCACGACGCAAAAAAACTCAGCCGCTACTTCAACTTGTCCAGCGGGTCGTATTCGCTGACTGAAACTCCCTGGAAAAACAGGTCGGCATTGCTGGTATCGGCCGATCTTTCTTTGGGCAACGCAAGCGTGGGCGGCGTGCGGATCGGTACCGCCGCCCAGATGTCGCACTACGGCAGTGGCCGGCATGGCGGTGGTTTAGTCAGCCTGGACAATGAAAAATCCAAGTGGGAAAAATCTGCCAACATGGTTTCGTTGGGCGCCACGGTGATCTGGCTGATTCTATCGGGCGGTTGACCTATGTGCGACTACAACATACAGCCGGGATCCGCAGCCGGGGCGGTCGTATCCAATATCGGCAATTCCATGGTGTCCCTGCCGCCGGGCACTTTGCGGTTCGACTACGTCAGGCAGCAATTGCTCGCGTATTCCGGCGACCCCATCACGGCGGCGTCCACGGCGCGCGCCATCGAGGTGCTGGCAGAACGCGATCCCGCCAATGCGCAGGCGATTGCGCAGGATCTTGCCGCAAAAACCGTTGCCCACCCCAGCACGATAGGCGATCGCGTCCGGCAACGGGTGACCAACCGGCTGCAGGGTCGCACGGACCTGAGCCAGTCGCAGCGTGAAGCTATCGCTTTTGAAGAGGCCCAGTCCGTGCTGCAAGAGACTGGTGCCATCGATGCGCAGTCATCCGGAGGGGTTCAGGCCGACATTCAGCAATATATGGAAGACGGCGTCAGCGCCGAGGCCGCGGCTGCTGCGGCGGCGCAGTCCGC
This sequence comes from Bordetella genomosp. 7, assembly GCF_002261415.1. NCBI lineage: Bacteria > Pseudomonadati > Pseudomonadota > Betaproteobacteria > Burkholderiales > Alcaligenaceae > Bordetella > Bordetella genomosp. 7. The sequence goes on from NZ_NEVI01000005.1 coordinate 191,830, forward strand.
TGCCACAAGCGCGTCGTCGGCGCCCAGCACGTTTTCCATTCTTGGTTACCTGATCCGGCTGGTGCGGGGCGAGGTCACGTACGACTTCCAGGATACGCAGACCATGAACGTCACGGGCAGTGTCATCCATTCGCACTCCGATACGGTGACGTACGAAATGCCCGGCAAGGACATCCATATCAAATGCAGTTCGACAATGAAGACCTATGCCAGTCAGTCGTTGTTGAATTTTCGTTTCCATTCGGGGCGCGGCATCGGTGTCTACAGCGGTTCATATGACGCAACGCTGTATACGTCATTGTCGTTATATGGACTGGCAACCAAATACGGCACGGAGTGGCATGTCTACTCCGGCTATCTGTTTACGGGCACTTTGGGGCGCCTGTATATCGCCGGGTTTGACAACGATATTGTGCTGTACAACACGGCCATTGAAGACAGCAAGAACCATCGGAAGTTCCTGGTCCAGACCAGCAAGCTGGGGAAAGGAAAAGTGCACTCCTCCACCACGAAGGTGCCCTGATGACAGGTTTCGTTCCTTTGCCCGGTTCCGATGCGCAGGCCGCGATGGCCGAGATCCGGGCGACGCCTGACCTGACGCTAGATAATTTCGACGCGACCGTAGAACCCATCTGGAAAAAGTACAACATCGATCCTGTGTCGGCCGAGGCCGTCCGTGAAGCCGCGCATCACACCATGGCGAACAACCCGGGCGCCGACATGAACAGCGTCGCCGCGGATCTGGTTGGCCGCACCATCGCGGATCCCACGGTGGCGGGCAGCAATGCCCGCGCCGCGGTGCGCGCGGGTGGCGAAACGCTTGCCCCCGCCGAGCAGGCCAGACGGGCCGTCACAGCGGCCGGCGATGCGGCCCAGGCCGCAGGAGCAGACCGGGCGGTCGCGGAAAGCAAAGCACAGCAGGCCCTGGATGCAGGCGCCAGTCCGGAATCGGCCGCCGAGTCGGCGGCCACGGCCGCGGTCGCCGACGCGCTGGTAAAAAATTCGTCCAGTTTCGACAGCGTGTCCGGATTCGACATCATGGGCTATTTAAAGGCCATGGTGCAGGGCGTGGTGATAGAAACGAACCTGTCCACCGAAACTCAAACGACAAAGGGTGAGACCAACTGGAAAATTGACGGCTCCTTCGTCCAGACGACGGCGGGCGCGCTCACAATCAACTGCCGTAACTATCATGCCGAGGCGAGCACCGACATTTCCGAATCTCCGGTCGGCATGAATTTCTATCTGAAGGGCTACGAAATGTATTCGCCAAAGCCCTTTACCTTCTCGGGGCTGGCGCTGACCGCCTCGGGCGCTACAAGTTCGGCCTACGCCGTGATCGCATCATTGGGCACGGTTAAAACCACTGTGGCAACGCGCGACCTGTATTTATCGGGCGTAACCATGGGATCCGCGCAGAAGCAGTTCCAGCGTTCACATGCCGCGATCGACAAAGCGTTGGTCCGGCTGCATGTTGCCAAGACTTTGCAGTTTCTTGGCGGCAACCCTTCGCCTGCAGTCAAGTCCGCCGCCACGAAGCTGGGCGGCGCCGTGTCGAACCTGGCGAGCAAGTTCAAGAAAAAAGGGAAGGGAGCGCCTTGAAAATCATCAAGCCGCTACGCATGACCATCATGCCCCGCCCTTACCGTTGGCGCGGCGGGATATATCTTGCCGTATCTGTCGCGGTGCTGGTGCGGCATGATGCCCACGGCCCCAAGGTGCAGGCAGAGCACTTTCTGGTGCACGATGTGCTGCCTGAACTCGACGCCGACGAAATGATGGATATGGTCATGCCCAAGCCGCATCCGGAGTTTCTGGTCAGCGGATATGCCTATACAGCGCACCAGAAAGACAAGCAGAAATGCATGGTCAGCGCGCGGGTGGGCAGCAAACGCAAGGATGGCCTGGTCTTCGGTGATCGGTACTGGCTGGGAAACCGGATTTCCGAGCCCGCGCCGTTCGAGGCCATGCCCTTGACCTGGGCCAATTCGTTTGGCGGGCGCGCGATACCGGACAACCCCGTGGGAACCGGTCTGGACGAGGTGGAAGTCAATGGCACGCGCGCGATACGGCTGCCCAATCTTGAATGCCCCACAGAACGCATACAGACGCGGGGCCAGATCGTTCAACCGTACAATTTCGGGCTGATCCGGCCAGATTGGCCGTCGCGCCTGGAAAAGCTGGGCTCCTGCGACGAAGAATGGGTCAATACCGTGGGATCCGGGTTCTTCGACGACTTGCAGTTCTCGGCCTTCAATGCGGCATCGGATGACCAGATCTGGCATGACCGCGACGCCTTGTCCATGGACGAGCCGTTCGAGTTCTGGAACATGCATCCGGAGCTGCATTGCTGGCAGGGCACGCTGCCATCGCTGCATGCGCGTTGTTTTATCCAGCGCTCGGGCGCTCAACAGCTGGATGAGATTTCAATGCGGCCTACCACGGCGTGGTTCCTGCCGCACCGTACCAGCTATATCCTGCTGTTTCATGGTCAGACCCCCATTGCCGAGGATGACGCATTCGATATCAGCGGCATCATGGGCGCCCTGGAGCATGCCGGACAGCCGCGGCCCGAAGCGCATTACATGAGCATATACGCGCGGCGCACCAGCTTCGACAGCGCCGCGTTAGAGGCGTTTCGCGATGGCGACCTGATGCCGTCGGACATTCTGGCGCCCTGGCTCGAGGATATCCCCCTCGGCGATCGTCCGCTGATGTCCAAGCTGGCAGACCGGCTGCAGCGCGATACCGGTGCGTATCCGCCGGGTGGATTCGTGGGCCCGGTCAAGCCGCTGACGCTCGACCGGCTGGCAGAGGTGGCCGACGAGCACGAGAAGCTGCATGAAGACACTGTCGCCCGCCTGCAGCAAGAGCGGCGCGAGGCGCTCGCTAAAGCCGAAAGCGAAATACGGCAGTCGAGCTTTTCCAAGAAAGAGCCCTTGCTTGAGGCGGTGGCCGGCATGGAATCGTCCGAAGGCGGCTTGACCTTGCCGGAGCAGGGCCCCCCGGATCTCACGGCGATTTTCGACAGCGTGCGCAAGGCGCAATCGCGGCACGCATTGCGGGCGTCTTTGTCGGATAGTGCAACGACGGATATGTCTCCGCGTGACCTGTATCAGCACAGCAAGCGGGGGCTCAAGCAGCTGTATCTGTATTCGGTTCACTTCCAGAGGGGCGTTGCCCGTGCCGCGCCGCACCGGGCGTTGCAGATTCGCGACCAGGTGCTTAGAAAGTACCGCGCGAACAAGAAACTCTCGGATATGGACCTGACGGGAGCCGACCTGTCCGGCATGGATCTGTCTGGCGCGGACTTTTCCCGCACCTGGCTCGAGAAAGCCGACTTCACGGGCGCCAATCTGTCGGGGGCAAAGTTCCACGAAACGGTACTGGCGCGCGCATCATTTGTGGATTGCCGCCTGGATGGGGCCTGGATTGAACACAGCAACATCGGCGAAGCCGAGTTCATCAATGTCTCGTTTGGAAACGCCACGTTGACGCGGCTGATCTGCGAGGTGCGCACGCGTTTCCAGAATTGCAGTTTCGAGGCCGGCGCCATCGACGACTTCGTGATGCATCATGCCGAGTTCAAGCATTGCGCCTTCAGGCAGATGAAACTGGAAAGCCTGAGCTTCGAAGGAGGTAGCCTGCAGGACGTGGCAATTGCCGAGGCCTCGATGAACAAGGTCGGATTCGACAGTGTGCATATCGATAATCTCCATATCGACGAAAGCATCCTGCATTCATGCTCTGCTTCGGAGACGCGTTTTCAGAATTTGCGGCTCACCGGGTCCATCCTGAGCAAATGCGTTTTTTCCGACGACGTGTCGTTTACCGGTTGCTGGTTCAATGGCGGAGAGTTTCACCAGACGATGTTCCGCCTCGACCAGTTCGAGAACGTTCTTTTCGAATCTTGCCGACTTGAGCAGTGTGACTTTTCGCAGGCCAGTTTCATCAACTGCCGGTTTGACAAAGTGTCGGCGCCGCAATCGATCTTTGTGCGCGCGCAACTCGATCTCGTCGATATGTCGGGTTGCAATCTCATGCAGGCCAATTTCCAGAAAGCGAGCCTGGTCGGGGCGAATCTTTCCCGCTGCAATTTCTTCCGCGCCGACATGTCGGAAACGCTATTGGATGCATCGACACGGGTGGATGGAGCCTATGTACATCGCACCCGATTGGCGCCGTATCGCCAATCCGGCGGTCCGGTGCTGGAGGGGTCGGCATGAACAAGGCCGAGGTACTGAAGCGTGCGCACACGCTGGAGCGCATAAGCGGCGTCGATCTGCGCGGCGCAGTCTTCCAGAACGAAGACTTGCCGGGGATGATCTTTGATGGGGTCGATTTTTCGGCGGCGCGTTTTCACGCCTGCAGTTTGCGCGAATCGGTGTTCACCGACTGCAATTTCACCGAATCTGTCTTCGAGCAGGTGGATATCTCGCATGCAAAATTTGTGGGCTGCCAATTCCGGCAGGCGGTGCTCGACGGTTGCGTTTTATCGGAAGCCACTTTCGACGAGTCAGTGTTCCAGCGCGCGGCTTTTCGCGACTGCCGGGCCGAGCAGGCCGATTTGATCGATTGCGACTTTTCAGGCGCCACGCTGCGCGGTATTGCGCTGCTGGAATGCAACGTATTCAGCACACGATTCGAAGGCGCCGACTTCACCGACGCTGACCTGTCGAAATCCACCTTGCACGAACTCGACCTGCAAGAAACCATTTTCACTCGCGCAGTGATGCGCCAGATGGCCTTGTCGGGATGCACCCTGTCTAACCAGACGTTCGCCGGGCAGGACTTGTCTGAAACACAGTTCAACGAGGCCGAGCTGTCCGGCGTGGATTTTTCGGGTTGCCGCATGACGATGTGCAACTTCAGCGATGCAGAGCTCGTCGACGTCGATTTTGCAGGCGCGCAGATGCGCAATACGCTGTTCGTGGGCGCAACAATCCAGAAAACCCGTTTTGTGGGCGCCACGCTGCCGCAAAGCCTGTGGAACAATGTGCTGGCGACCGACAGTAGTTTCGCGGGCGCCGAGCTTTCCATGAGCGTGTTCAACCGCGGATCGTTCCAGCGGTGTAATTTCACCGGCTGCGATCTGCAGTTCGCCGATTTTTCGTATGCCGGTCTGCTGGATTGCAGGCTGGATGATGTCGCCCTTAACCGCACCCGATTTCATCGGGCCGTGCTTGATTCGGAAGATATCAAGCGGCGGCCCGGGGCGGTCGAGCGCGATGACGAATTGTTTGAAGCTGAACTACGCAGCGCTTGATTCTTAAAGGAGTTCGATATGCCGTTCTGGGGTTGTATGGGCAGCGGGCGCAGTATCGGATTGGGGCCGTATGTTACGGGCGTGTCCAAGAACGATATGCTCAGCTGCATGAAACTGCCGACCACCAATGTGTTCATTCAGCGCAAGCCGGCCCACAATATATTCTCGGTGGCGCCGCTGACTATCGATCTTCCCACCGGCGTCCTGGGCCTGGCTTCCGGCACGCTGTTCATGCTGGGCACCACCATCGCGCTTTTCTCGTTCACAGTGGTGGCATGCGGGGGCTTTGTCATACGGTGGCTGTGCCTTGCGCTGCAGAACTTGTGGAATACGCTGGGCATGTATCTGAAGATGGACCAGAAAAAGGTCCTGGTCCTGGCGGCGTGAGCGCAAGTTTGCCTGTGCAGGACGACTACGCCATGCAGATTCAAGAAAATACCCGCCGGGGCCGGGGGAAGCAGCGTCCATGATTTACTACACGCTGGCGGGTGTCGTGGGCTACGCCCTGGTGGTCGGGGCGACGGTATGCTTCCTGGTGTACGTCGGGATGCTTGCCACCCTTAGTAATTTCTTCGGCAACGAGCACGCCTACAAGATCATCCTGGTTTGTTTTTTTGTAGGCATCATGTTCTTTCAGTTGCGATCGCTGATCGTCGACTTCATTTCCGAGCGCCTGGTGAAAACGGGGGTGCAAGCTTCCGGAACCGTATTGGTGGCCGAGAACTGCGGCAAGCAGGGCGGCGACAACGACCAGTGGTTCCAGCTGCGCGTGGCAGTCAATCCATCCACGGAACTGCCGCAGCCGCGCGAAGTCTACATCGAGCAACTTTTCAAAGAGAGCGCCCTGCAGTGGCTGAAGCCCGGTGTAGCGGTCGGAATCCGCTATTCACCGAAGTGGCGGCTTGCCATTGTCGAACACGCGGATGCCTATCCACGACTGCATGCGGGGCCTCAGTTCAGCCGGCGCCGCAGCTGACATGGCGTGCATCGTCGGTGGCCCGCCCGCCATCAAGCGAGCGATCAAACAGCATGCGACTGCCGGCGTCGCGCAGGTCAGTCGGGTTCGGCAGCATCAACCGTAATCGTGACCAGACCGGCGAAGGCGCCCTGGAACACATTTACGCCGCCGCCGTGTTCGGTGGCCAGCCTGAAAACCCTGAAGTGGTCGTCCTGGTATTTGGGATCCGGCACGGCTGTTTCGCCCAGGCATTGCCTGATCATCGAAACCGTTTCGTTGACGGTGGTGTTTCGAAGGTCGCAGTTATAGTTTTCGTTGAAAAAATCCCTGCTGACCACCACGCTGCACCACTGGCTGTCTGCGAACGTCACACTGGCGGGGTATTTTTTCGCGGACTGCATATCGTGCACCTGGGCCTCGTCACGAAGATTCCGGAAGCTGTTTGGCGCGTCGCTGATGACCTGCTTCAGTATCTGGCAGTCTTGATCGGCGTCGCGCGCCTGCGCATGGGACGCCGAAAAGATGAAGAAGGTGACGAACATTGCGCGCAGGAGCAAGACGCCGCGGATGACCATGGGATGCCTGTCAGGTAGCTTCATGTGCCCGCATTCTAACGGGCCGGCCCGCTGCGGTATATTCCACAGCCGATACGCCGTCATCGCCTTGCATAGACGATGGCGTAGACAATGAGGTTGACCGCCACCAGCGCGGCCGCCAGGGCGATCTGCAAGGGGCGCGTCAGGCCATCGGGGTAGATCAGCCCGAGCACATAGTGTTCGATGAACCCGCCCGAATAGCCCTGCTGGCCCGCCATCCGCCGCAGCGCGTTTTCCAGGGGCGTCAGGGGGCAGATCCATCCCAGCGCCATCACCGCCGTGCCCCACGCGAGCGCCAGCAAGTGCCAGGGTAGCCACCAGCGGTTTCCCAGCACCAGCAAACCGCCCAGGGCCGCGAACAGGATAAAGGCCCCGTGAACCAGCAGGACGATGTCGGCAAGTACGCGGTAGATCATCCTGCGGTCTCACTGGCATGAGCAAAGGCGGATGCTACGCCTAGCGTTTGCGGCGTGCCCGCGGGTCGTCGGGCGATCGTCGCTTGCGCATGAAGACGGCCAGCAGCCAGCAGCCCAGCAACACCGAACCCGCCGTACCGATGATCAGGCCGACATGCTGGCTGCCTTGCATTGCGCCCACGCCGCGCGCCGCAAGAAAGCCCGGCGCCAGCATCAGCGGCAGCCATAGCACCGCCGACAGCACGTTGGCGATCTGGAAGCGCACCGGATGCATGCCCATGATGCCCGCCACGGTGGGAATAGTGGAACGGATCGGGCCCAGGAAGCGGCCGATCAGTACCGATGCAAACCCATAGCGATGGAAGAACAGGCGGGCGCGCGCCACAGCCGTGCGCTGTGTTGAAAACGGCCAGCGGCGCAGCATGCCCGTGCCCAGCCAACGGCCCAGCAGATAAGACAGGGCGTCGCCTACCACCGCGCCGGCGATTCCCCATGGCACGATGATCCAGGGCGACAGCGTGCCGGTGCCCACCAGCCCGCCGGTCAGCAGCAGCAAAGCGGTGGCGGGAATAAAAAGCCCCACGATGATCAGCGATTCGCCGAGCGTCAGCAGGAAGAGGATGGGGCCGGCCCAGTCCTGGTTGGTCTGGATGAACTGGCCGATGCTTTCGAAATATGCGTCCATGCGCCATTGAAGAGAAACAGTCGCTGGGCATGTTAACGCAGGCTTGCCTGCTTCAGTGTCTGGAATTCATGCGAAGCGGGGCGGGATGTAACGGATGGTGGCGGGCAGGGCGCCCGCGCCGTGTTGGGCGCGGGGCTGCAGAGCGGCAGCGCCGGGCGCGATGTCCAGGCGCGGCGGCGGGAGGCTAGTGTTTGCCGCCCAGCATCGAATCGCGGGCCTGTTCCGCCCGCGACGCGCCGATTGCCGTCTCGACCTTTTTCACCTCTTCCGGCGGCGGCAGTACCGCGGGCAGGCCCAGCGATTCGATCCACAGCTCGCGGGTCCAGCCCTTGGTGTGATACAGGTGGTGGTCTTCGTCCTGTTCCACCGCTTCAAAAGCCTGTTTCAGTATTTTGGCGCGTTCGCCGCTGGTCTTTTCGGCCAGCATGCCGATCAGTTCCCAGTTCAGGTGGTCCTTCGTCTCTGCCAGCACGACGCACTCAGCGGCCACCAGCTGCGCGGCGGCCGGGTCGCCCTGCGACTTGGCCATCTCAATGGCCTGCACCAGCGATTGCCCGTGGTGAGCCACGATCTCGCGCGACGGCACGGGCGCTTCGGGGTCGAGCCCCAGTTGCTCGAAAACTGTCAGCAGGACCTGGCGGTGGATGCTGGTTTCTTCCAGATAGCCTTCCCATTCTTCCTTCAGGTCGTCATTGATGGCACAGCTGATGGCGGCCTCATATACCTTGATTCCACCCATCTCGGTTTCCAGGGCCTGATAAAGCAGGTCGTTGATCTGGTCTGTTTTGGCGGCATGTGCTTTGGCCATGGCGGGTTCTCCACGAATTTGTCGATAATGCCTGCGCCGCGCGCAGGGGCCGACCGCCACGCAAGCGGCGTGCCCGGCAGGCAAGCGACGTGCCGGAGCCTTCCCCGGTCACCGTAGATCGCATCGGTTCGGCGAGTTCATCTGCTTGGATTGCCGCCGGAACACACCCCTCATGCCGTCGATATTGATACGCTTTCCTTAGTAATTCCGGGCGCTATACTCGTGTGCTGGAACAATCATGCCCAGGTGCGATGTGCGTCGAATCGTGGGTGATCCATTAGGTGTACACCATGCCCAAGAAAGCTGTCATTGCGTTGTTGGCTGTCGTGGCGGCAGGCTGCTCCGGCGGGGCGCCTGATGATGAACAGGTCAAGCAGGCGCTCTATGACCATTACGCCACCGCGCAGGGCGGAGCCAAGCTTCGCAAGGCGCTGGATCAAGGGGTTGGCGTAAGCGATTGCCAAAAAGCCGGCGAACAATACCGGTGCCTGGTCGAGAATAAAGCGCTGGGGTCCACGATCCCCATGGTCTTTGCTTACGACCCCGCACAGAAAAAATGGACGTTCGTCCGGGAAGATCGCAACTGATTGCCCACGCCGTATACGGCATTGCGCTCTTGGGAAAACCGGCCGTTGGGCCTGGCTAAAGCGGGGGCAGGGTAACGTCGCGGATTACGGGAAGCGACGGGCTGGGCTGGTGCACCCACCCGGAATCGAACCGGGACGCCTTGCGGCGAGGGATTTTAAGTCCCTTGCGTCTACCAATTTCGCCATGGGTGCGGAGATATGGCTGGCGGAAGCGGTGGGATTCGAACCCACGAAGGGCGCAAACCCTTGCCGGTTTTCAAGACCGGTGCCTTCAACCGCTCGGCCACGCTTCCGTCTTGTGTCGGCGGTATGGTACCGCGACCGGACGTTCCAACCGTGGCCATCTTCAATGGCGGGTTTGGAACTTCCGTAAAGGGCAGCATAATAATCCATTTGAGCCAGGAGGCGAGACATGCGAGCTATAGAAATATCCCAGCCCGGCGGCCCTGAAGTACTTGTGCCCGCCGAGCGCCCCATGCCCGAGCCTGGCCCGGGCGAAGTCCTGATCAAGGTGGCGGCGGCCGGCATCAACCGGCCCGACGTGTTCCAGCGCAAGGGCAACTATGCGCCCCCGCCGGGCGCTTCCGATCTGCCGGGCCTGGAAGTGGCGGGCGAGATCGTCGGCGGCGATGCCGCGGCGGCAGGCTTTGCCGTGGGCGACAAGGTATGCGCGCTGGTGGCCGGCGGGGGCTACGCCGAATACTGCGTGGCGCCGGCCGTGCAATGCCTGCCCATTCCGCGCGGCCTGACGGAGATCGAAGCAGCCGGCCTGCCCGAAACCTACTTCACGGTGTGGAGCAATGTGTTCGACCGCGGCGCCCTGCAAGCCGGCGAGACCTTGCTGGTGCATGGCGGAGCCAGCGGCATTGGCACCACGGCCATCCAGTTGGCGCGGGCCATGGGTCACACCGTGTACGCCACCGTGGGCAGCGACGAGCGCGCGCGCGCGGTCGAAGCCCTGGGCGCGGCGCGCGGCATCAACTACAAGACGCAGGATTTCGTCCAGGAAGTCCGCGACGCCACCGGCGGCGCGGGGGTCAATGTGATCCTGGACATGGTGGCCGGCGAATACATCAACCGCAATCTCAAGTGCCTGGCCGACGATGGCCGCATTGTCATCATTGCCTTGCTGGGCGGTGCGCGCGCCGAGGTCGACGGCAACCAGATCCTGCGCCGCCGGCTCACGATCACCGGCTCCACGCTGCGACCGCGCCCCGTGGAATTCAAGGGCGCCATCGCAAGGTCCTTGCGCAAACATGCCTGGCCCCTGCTCGAGGCGGGCAGCATCAAGCCCGTGGTGCACGCCACCTTTCCGCTCGAACAGGCATCGGCGGCCCACGCCATGATGGAAGCGGGCGAAAACATCGGCAAGATCATCCTGACGGTGTAACAGAGGGGCGCCGGGGGCAGCGGTTTGGCCGGTAAACAGGATACAATCTTTGGTTTGACCCGGATTTCGTCCGGGCCCATTCCAAACACTGTTGCGCCATGACCTCTGTTGAAGACCGCGCCCGTCTCGTGCTGGGCAACTGGAAGATGCACGGTAGCCTGGCCGAAAACGCCGCGTTGCTCCAAGCCCTGCGTGCGGCCGACCCGGCCGCACATTGCGAAATCGGGGTCTGCGTGCCGTTTCCCTACCTGGCCCAAACGGCCGAGGCCCTGCAAGGCAGCGCGGTTTCCTGGGGCGCGCAAGACGTCAGCGCGCATGCCAAGGGCGCCTACACGGGCGAAGTCTCGGCGGCCATGCTGCAAGAGTTCGGGTGCCGCTGGGCGCTGGCAGGGCATTCCGAGCGCCGCAGCCTGCACGGCGAAACCGACCAGGTCGTGGCCGACAAGGCCAGTGCCGCGCTGCAAGCCGGGCTGACTCCGGTGGTATGCGTGGGCGAGTCGCTGGCCGAACGCGAAGGCGGCGACACCCTGGGTGTCATCGAACGCCAGCTCGAGCCCATCCTGGCGCTGGGCGCCGATGCGCTGTCGCGCATGGTGCTGGCTTATGAACCCGTCTGGGCCATCGGTACCGGCCGCACCGCCACGCCCGAGCAGGCCCAGGAAGTCCACGGCGCCATCCGCGTCGCCCTGCGTGGGCTGGGCGCGGGCCAGGTGCGCGTGCTGTACGGCGGCAGCGTCAAGGCTGCCAATGCCGCTTCCCTGTTTGCCATGACCGACATCGACGGCGCCCTGGTGGGCGGCGCATCGCTGGTGGCCGAAGAATTCTTGCGCATCGCCGCTATATAAGTTTCCCCCGGAGTCTTAAATGTCTATGACCCTTACTCTCTTGCTGGTCGTGCAGGTGCTGTCGGCCCTGGCGATCATCGTCCTGGTCCTGCTGCAGCAGGGCAAGGGCGCCGACATGGGCTCGGCTTTCGGCAGTGGTTCTGCCGGCAGCCTGTTCGGCGCCACCGGGGCGGCCAACTTCCTGTCGCGCACCACCAAATGGGCCGCGGTCGTGTTCTTTGCCAGCACGCTGGGCCTGGCCTACCTCAGCCACAAGGGGTCGCAGCCTTCCGGCGCGATGGAATCCGGCGTGATGCAAGACTTCCCGGCCGATCGTTCCGTGCCGCAGGCGCCCGGCGCCGGCGCCGGTGGCGGTTCCTCGGTGCCGCAAACCCCGCCTGCACAGCCTGACGCATCGGTGCCCCAGGCGCCTGCCCCCGCTGCCCAGCCGCAGCCGGAATCCCAGCCGGCCGAAGTTCCGGCCGCGCCGGCGCAGCCCGATACGCCCAAGCCCGCACAGTAAGCGCGCCGCGCGCTGGCGAACGCCACATCAAACCCGCAGTGCCGCAGGGCGCTGCGGGTTTTTTCGTGCCGGCGTTTCGCGTCGCCAGCAGGGCGGGGCGCGGGCTGCGCGCCTTCAACCCTCCGTTCAGGCCGCCGCGTGTTCCCTGGCCAGCAAGTCCGGCAGGTCGTGCATATCGTGGAAGACATGCGCCACGCCTGCTTGCAGCAATGCCTGTGTGCTGTCATGGCCCGGGCCGCCCGGGCTATAGCCGAACACGGTTGCGCCGGCGGCCACGCCCGCCGTGGCCCCGGTGACCGTATCTTCGATCACCGCACAGCGCCGCGGGTCCACGCCCAGCGCCTGCGCCGCAGCCAGATACACATCGGGCGCAGGCTTGTTGTTCGCCAGCGCCTGGCCGCTGAAGTAGCGTCCCGCGAAGTACTCGTACAGCCCGATCTTGCGCAGCTGCAGCTCGATCTTGGGAAAATCCGCGCCGGACGCCACCGCGATGCGTCCGTCCAGCAACTGGTGCAGGGCGCGCACTGCCTGCGGCGCGCCGTCGATGGCCTGTACATCTGTTTCCAGCTCGCGGTTGCGCCGCGCACGGAACTGATCCAGCCAGTCGGGTGTAATGGCATAGCCGGTGCGCGCCTGGATCAAGGGAGCCTCGTCGCTTACCGTCTTGCCCACAAAAATGCGCAGCGCATCTTCTGGCGTAAGCGGCCATCCCAGCTCGCCCAGCATGGCTGCCAGCACACGGGCCGTAATGGGTTCGGAATCGACCAGCACGCCATCGCAGTCAAACAGCACGGCGTCGAAACGTAAAACAGTCATGGGGTGTCTGCAAAAAGTCACAATCCGGCCAGTGTAAAGGGCCGACGATTCAGCCGAGTAGCCATTGCAGTGAATGGCCCGGGGGATCATGGTACAATTTTGGACTTTGCTGGAACAGCCAAACAAGGCCGTTCCGGTCAGCAGGCGCCTGGTGCGCCTGGCATGCCCAGCCGACGTGGTGGAATTGGTAGACACGCTATCTTGAGGGGGTAGTGGCGAAAGCTGTGCGAGTTCGAGTCTCGCCGTCGGCACCAAGACATAAAATCAGACCGTTTCAGAACGACTGATGAAGTACCTGAAACCCGGCTCTACCCCGTTAACGGGGGATGGTCTGTCGCTAGACACGGTTGATCACACCGTTCCAACCGCACTGGGCCAAGACTCTCAAGCGGTAATTCTCGAAGTTCCTGAACCCGTACGCTCGGCGTGAGAGCATCTCCATTTTAGTGTGGAAGCCTTCGGTGATGCCGTTGGACTTGGTGAAGCGCCACATCCGCACAATAGGCTCCAGCCATGATCTGAGCGTCTGAGCCAGTGCTCTAGCCGGACTTTGCTCGAACTGGTCGATCAACGCGAGGAACCGGGGCATCATCTTCTGGGCTCGCTTTCGTTTCAGGCTCTTCATCACCAACAAGCCATTCAATTGTTGCTTGGCGAAGTACAGCGCCCGCAGCACCGGCTCTTGAGCCAGGTAGCGATGCAGATTCTCCTTCTGCACGGCAGTCAGCCTCCAGTGATGACGACGCATCAGGCTGAGCAAGCCGCGGTTCTTGCGGCCTTCGGGGTCATACTGCTGCCACAGCTTCAGAAAGTGCTGGTTTACCAAGCGCACCACATGGAAGCGGTCGGCCACGATCATGGCATTGGGGAAGTACTGCTGAGCGATGCGACGGTACGTTTCCGACAGATCCATCACGATCACCCGCACGTTCTCCTTGCCGGGCAAACGCTTCAGATAGCTGCGCAGGCTTGCCTCCGAGCGGCCCAGCACGACGTCGAACACCTTGTGATTCTTCAGGTCCACCAAGGTCGTGGCATAGCCGAGCTTGCGGCTGAAGAAGTGTTCATCGATGCCCAGGACCTGGGGGCAGCTGCGACCGGAAAGCTCCGAGGCCCGCCGCTTCACAAACGACTGATACCAGCGTTCGACTGTCGCGCTGCCGATGCCGTGGGTGTGGGTCAACTTGCGCTGACTGACGCCGCCCTCGTGCGCTTCGAAGACCTCCAGCCGGAAGACCTCCGTGGCACGTAGCCGCGGGCGAATGCCGGCAAACTGATGCCGGAAATAGCGATTGCAATCCATGCAGTGGTACTTGGGAACGCTCAGGTGCAGTACCACCAGCTTATTGCCCTGTCGCGTGTGCTTGAGCGTGCGTGACCTGCCCCCAGACTTAGTACGGCACCGACATAGAGTCCAGGGTTAAAAACCGTTGTTGTCGATGCGCCTGAGCAAACTGCTCCGGCGTTAAGTATCCCAGCGCGCTATGCGGGCGTTCGGTGTT
>NZ_NEVI01000016.1:0-198265 GCF_002261415.1 Bordetella genomosp. 7
TGGCCCGCATCATCAAGCGCCCACACTTATCGGTTGTTTCGTTGTTAAAGAACAGGTACTGCCACTGCGGTGCTGTTCGATCAGCACAGAAACGAGATTATGAAGCCTTTTTTGAAGGCTGTCAAATTGCCGTTTCTGCAAATTTGACCGGGCTTACCGCCGCCTTCCGGTGCTGCGCGTCGCGAACCCCGAAAGAACGAAACTATACACGAATTTTCTGGACCTTGCTGGCCCAGGGCAAACCGCTGCTTTGCGCGCACCGAGCGCCCGGCTGTGGGGCTTGCCTGGGCCGGGCCACCGTTTACTATGCGTGCTGGACCACGACGCTACCCTTGCCCATGAGTGAAGATATCCTGATCAATGTCACCCCCTTCGAAACGCGGGTCGCGCTGGTGGAGCAAGGCGCGGTTCAGGAGCTCCACGTCGAGCGCAGCATTCAACGAGGCCACGTCGGGAATATCTACCTTGGACGGGTGGTGCGCGTGCTGCCCGGAATGCAGAGCGCCTTTATCGACATAGGCCTGGAGCGCGCCGCTTTCATCCATATTGCCGACCTGCGCGAGAACCGCGGCGAGCGCTCCCAGGGGCTGACGCCCACGGCGATCGAGAAGCTGCTGTTCGAAGGCCAGACCTTGATGGTGCAGGTGATCAAGGACCCCCTGGGGACCAAGGGCGCGCGCCTGTCGACGCAGATCAGCATCGCCGGGCGCATGCTGGTTTACCTTCCGCATGACCCCCACATCGGCATTTCGCAGAAGATCGAGTCCGAATCCGAACGCGCGCAGTTGCGCGAGCGCCTGCAGGCGCTGATTCCCGAGGACGAGAAAGGCGGCCTGATTGTGCGCACGCAGGCCGAGGGCGCCACCGATGAAGAGCTGAGCGCAGACCTGGAATACCTGCGCAAACTATGGGGCCGCGTGCAGGCGGCCGCGCGCAGCCAGCCCGCCCCCGCGCTGCTGCACCAGGACCTGACCCTGGCGCAGCGCGTGCTGCGCGACATGGTGGGCGCACATACCGGCGTCATACAGGTCGATTCGCGTACCACCACTTCCGCCCTTATCGAATGGGCACGCGTGTATACGCCGTCGGTGGCCGACCGCATCCAGCATTACAGCGGCGAGCGTCCGCTGTTCGATACCGCCAACGTCGACGAAGAGATCGCGCGCGCGCTGTCCCGGCGCGTGGACCTGAAGTCGGGCGGATACCTGATCGTCGACCAGACCGAAGCGCTTACCACCGTAGACGTGAACACGGGCGGCTTCGTGGGCGGGCGAAACTTCGACGACACCATCTTCAAGACCAACCTGGAGGCGGCGCAGGCCATTGCCCGGCAATTGAGGCTTCGCAATCTGGGCGGCATCGTGATCCTGGACTTCATCGACATGGAGGACCCGGACCACCGCGAAACCGTGCTGGCCGAACTGAAAAAGGCCTTGTCGCGCGACCGCACCCGCATGACGGTCAACGGGTTTACCCAGTTGGGCCTGGTGGAAATGACCCGCAAGCGTACGCGGGACTCACTGGCACACCAGCTGTGCGAGCCCTGCCCCATGTGCGAGGCGCGCGGCACGGTGCGCACGGCCCGCACGGTCTGCTATGAGATTCTGCGCGAAATACTGCGCGAGGCGCGCCAGTTCAACCCGCGCGAGTTCCGTATCCTGGCCTCGCAAGGCGTGGTGGACTTGTTCCTGGAAGAAGAAAGCCAACATCTGGCGATGCTGGGAGATTTCATCGGCAAACCGGTGTCGCTGGAAGTGGAAACCGCGTACTCACAGGAACAGTACGACATCATCCTGATTTGAGCGCGGCGCGAATGCCGAGGTAGTGCGCCCGTGCGCGCGGCCCAGGGGCCTACCGCAGGGCGGAACCGCCCTGTTGCTCCTGGCCCGCCCGACGCCACGCCGCGATCCGCCGGCCCAGCACAATGACCACCAGGGCGCCCGTCAGCTCGGCAGCCAGCTTCGCCACAGGCGTGGGAGAGCCCAGGCGTTCGACGACGTAGACGTCGCTGACGAGCATTCCCCCGGCAATCCACCCCAGCAAGCCGGCGCCCAGGGTCACCATGAGGGGAAAGCGGTCCATCAGCCTGAGCACCAGGGTGCTGCCCCAGACGATGATGGGCACGCTGACCAGCAGGCCGAATATCACATAGAACATCTGGTGCCCGACATGGGCATTCTGGGCGGCGCCTGCGATCGCGATGACGTTGTCCAGGCTC
Source organism: Bordetella genomosp. 7 (assembly GCF_002261415.1). Classification (NCBI taxonomy): domain Bacteria; kingdom Pseudomonadati; phylum Pseudomonadota; class Betaproteobacteria; order Burkholderiales; family Alcaligenaceae; genus Bordetella; species Bordetella genomosp. 7. The sequence goes on from NZ_NEVI01000016.1 coordinate 2,219, forward strand.
ATGGCGAAGTCGGCCAGGATGATGGTTTTTACCGCCGCCATTACCGAGGCCGTGCTGGCTATGCCGTCATGCTGATCGGCGCCGGGCAGCATCAACTTGATGCCGATCCATAGCAAGAGCGCGCAGCCGATGATTTTCAGGAATGGCACATCCAGCAATACCAGCGCAAAGCTGATGAGGGCCACCCGCAAGACGATGGCGCCGGCGGTGCCCCACAGAATGCCGTGCATGCGCCTGGCGGGCGCCAGGCCGCGGCACGCCAGGGCGATGACGACTGCGTTGTCGCCACCCAGCAGGATATCGACAAGGATAATCTGGAAGACGACGCCCCAATGGAGCGTGGCGAACAACTCTGGCATCGGCGTGTCCGGTTAGCGCGGGGCTTGCAGCGCGGCCGACAGCAGAGTCGCGGGGAAGTCCTCAGGAATGGACCAACCAGACCATTCTATAAAAGCGGCCCGGCAGATGAGCCAATGCCGGCAATGCGAGCAGGGATAATGCCGGATCGGGGGCCGGCGTTATCAGTCGTCGCGAAACTGCATGTTGTACAGCGACGCGTACAGGCCGCCGGCCGCCAGGAGCTGCTCGTGCGGCCCCTGCTCGACGATCTTGCCCGCATCGAGGACGATGATGCGGTCGGCGTTCTGTACCGTGGACAAGCGATGCGCGATAACCAGGGTGGTGCGGCCGCGCATCAGGCGTTCGAGCGACGCCTGCACCTGCCGCTCGGACTCGTTGTCCAGCGCCGATGTGGCTTCGTCCAGGATAAGAATGGGCGCGTTCTTGATGAGCGCACGTGCAATGGCGAGCCGCTGCCGTTGGCCGCCCGACAGGCGGGCTGCGTTTTCGCCGACGAGCGTGTGCATGCCCTGCGGCAGGCTTTCGACGAAATCGAGCAGGTTGGCCGCGGCCAAGGCGTCGCGGATCTGCGCTTCGCTGGCCTGGCCAAGCGCGCCGTAGCCGACGTTTGCGGCGATGGTGTCGTCAAACAGCACGACATCCTGGCTGACCAGCGACAAGTGCGAGCGCAGGCTGCGCAGGGTGAGCTGATCGATGGGTACGTCGTCGACGAGAATGGCGCCCGCGTCGGGAACCACGAAGCGCGGCAGCATGTTTACCAGGGTGGTCTTGCCACTGCCGGATCGCCCTACCAGGGCGACCGTCTGGCCCGGCTCGACCTGGAAGGACACCTGGCTGACGGTGTCGCGATCCGCATCGGCGAAGCGTTGCGTGACGGCGCGGAACTCGATCTTGCCGCGTACCGGCTCCGCAAGGGTACGCGTACCGGCGTCGACTTCGGGTTCCTGGTCGACCAGCGTGAAGACGCTTTCGGCCGCGACCAGCATTTTCTGCATCTTGCCCGCAAGGTTGGTCAGGCGCTTGATGGGGTCGAAGATCTGGGCCAGCGCGGCCATGAACGAGGCAAAGCTGCCCACCGTGAGCGTGCCGCTGTTGGCCTGGCTGAGCGCGACCGCGATAATGGCCCCCACCGAGATCGAAATGCACACCTGGGTGAGCGGCGTCATGGCCGCGTCGGCCGTGGCGGTGCGCATGGCAAAGCGGCGCAGGCGGGCATTGACGAAGGCGAAACGTCCGCGTTCGGCATCGTACCCGTCGAACAGCTTGATGACCCGCTGGCCGTTGATGCCTTCGCTGGCCACCCGGGTAAGCTCGGCGTTCATGTTGACGGTTTCGCGGTTGATGCGCCGCAGGCGGCGGATGAATGCCCGTGCGATCAGGACCGACACCGGCAGCATGACAAGGATGATCACCGTCAGCTGCCACGACATGTACAACAACACGCCAAGCAGCGCGATGACGACCAGCGTTTCGCGAACCAGCACCGTGATGACGTCGGTGGCGTATCCGGTAACGTTACCGGCGTCGATCGTGAAGCGGTTGAGCAGCCGGCCCGTGTCGCCGCGCTTGAAATGGGCGTCGGGCAGGCCCAGCAGGCGGTCGAACATGTCGCGCCGTATGCCCAGCAGCACGTTGTTGGCCACCCAGGCCAGCAGATAATCGCTGAAGAAGTTGCACACCCCGCGCACGAAGATAAGGCCGATGACCGCCAGCGGCAATGCCCAGACATAATATGGCTTGGCGCCGGTAAAACCGTCGTCGAGCAGCGGTTTCATGATGACAGCCAAAGTGGGCTGGGTGGCGGCAGCGCCTGCCATGAGCAGGATGGCAAGCGCCAGACCCTTCCAGTACGAACCGACGCGGCTGTAGATGCGCTTCCAGAGTACGGCCTTGACCGGATCGGAGCCGGCGGGTGCGTGACGTGCAGCAGAATTCAAGGGGCGACTCGCTTTAATACAATTGTGCCCGGATTGTACCGTTCGACCGCCATACCACCGACTTTGCCCATGCCCGAAATCTCCTGCCTTTATGTAAGACTGCCCAATTGGGTGGGTGACGTGTGCATGAGCCTGCCCAGTCTGGCGCGGCTGCAGGAAACCGGATTGCCGCTGGTGCTCTGCGCGCGGCCCTGGGCTCGCGATCTGCTCGATGGCCTGAAGCGGCAGGACTTCATCGCCATGCAGGGGCGGCTGTGGGAAGACGCCGGCGCGGTGCGCCGACACCGCCGCAGCCTGGGAACCGGGGCACGCCCGCGCGGCCTGGCCCTGCCCGACTCGCTGTCCAGCGCAGCCGTGTTCCGGCTGGCCGGCGTGCCGGCCGCGGGATACCGCGACGATGGCCGCAGCCTGCTGTTACGCTGGCCCATTGCCAAGCCGGATGCCGGCCTGCACGCGGTGCAGTCCTGGCACTACCTGACCCGCGCCGCGCTGCAGCGCTGGGGCCTGCCGGCCGGCCCGGAACAACCCGATCCCGAACTGGGGCTGCCCTTGACCGCGGCGCACCGGCAGGCCGCCGACACACTGCTGCGCGACGCCCGGCTGGCCGACAACCCGTTCGTTCTGATCGCGCCTACGGCCACGGGCCTGCACAAAGGCAAGGTAAAGGTCTGGCCCGGATTCGACACCCTTACCCGGGCGTTGCAGGCGCGCGGCCATACGGTGGTCATGTGCCCGCCCCCGGCAGAGGTCGAAGAGGCCCGGCGCAATGCTCCCACCGCCCAACTGCTGCCGGCCGTGCCCCTGGGCGCCTTTGCCGCGCTGACCGCCCGCGCCGCCCTGGTCGTGTGCAATGATTCGGGGGTATCGCATGTGGCGGCCGCGGCCGGCGCCCGCCAATTGACGCTGTTTGGCGTCACCAACCCGGCACGCACCGGCCCCTGGACGCCGCGCGCCGTATGCATGGGGTCGGAACGGAACTGGCCCCACCCCGCCGAGGTCGAACGCGAAGCCTGCGCGTTGCTTGACCGGGCTTCGTGACCGCCTTACTGATTTGATGATGACAAACTACCTGGCCAACCTGATCATTCCCCAGAATCTGTGTGTGACGCTGGTCGTCCTGGGCCTGGTGCTGGGCCTGTTCCGGATGCGCCGCACCGGAGCCGCCCTGGCCGCGGCAGGACTGGCGTGGGTATTGGCCTGGTCGCTGCCGGCCACATCGCTGTGGCTGGGCGGATCGCTGGAATCGCGCTATCCGCACAGGCCGCCCCAGGAACTGCCTACCGCGGATGCCATCGTGGTGTTGGGCGGCAACACGGCCAACGGACGCGCCAACTGGTTCCTTCCCTACGACAAGGAAACCGCCGTGGTACGCGTGGACACGGCAATCGAGCTGTATAAGGCAGACCGCGCGCCGCGCGTGGTGCTGTCCGGCGGCGCACTGGAAGGCGACGTCAGCGAAGCGCGCGGCATGGCGTTCCTGATGAAGCAGCAAGGGGTGCCGGAAGAAGCCCTGCTTCTGGAGAACGCCAGCCGCACGACTTACGAAAACGCGATGTTGACCGAAGAGGAACTGAAGGAACACGGCTTCAACAACATCTTGCTGGTTACGTCGGCCCTGCACATGCCACGGGCCATGGCGGCGTTTTCCAAGCTGGGCGTATCGGCCATTCCCGCGTCGACCCCGCCGCAGATCGTGCTTCCGGCCGATGGGTCCGTACAACCCTGGATGCCGCACATGCGTACGCTGGAGGCCAGCCGCTCGATCATCAAGGAATACGCCGGCCTGCTGGTGTATTGGCTGAGAGGCTGGGTATGAGCGGCCAGGCGGCCCCGTTGGCGTGCCGGCCGGGCTGCGGCGCCTGCTGTATTGCGCCGTCGATTACCTCGCCCATTCCGGGCATGCCCGACGGCAAGCCAGCCGGCATGCCGTGCGTGCAACTGTTGCCAGACATGCGCTGCGCGCTGTTCGGGCAGCCCACGCGCCCCGCCTTCTGCGGCGGTCTGCAGCCGCAGGCCGAGATGTGCGGCGACACACGCGCAGACGCCATTGCGTGGCTGACCAGGCTGGAAGCCGTCACCGCCCCCGCGGGGTGAGCGGCGCGGCGGTACCCCGCATCAGGCCTCCAGCGCCTTGCGGTAGACGTCCAGCGTCGCCTCGGTGAAATCACGCATATTGAAGTCGTTCAGGGCCTTGGTCCGCGCCGCTGCTCCCATGACTGCCAGCTGCCCGGGGTCGTGCAGCATGCCCTGCAACACCGCCGCAATGGCGCGCACATCACGCACCGGCACGATCCAGCCATCGACCCCATGGGTGACGTTTTCGGGAAGGCCGCCGGCGTCGGAGACCAGCGCGGGCAGGCCCAGCGACATCAATTCGCGGCAGGCGTACGACAAGGCCTCGCGGTAAGAGAGCACGAATCCGGCATGGCAGCAGGCCAGGGCATCCCGCACATCGTCGAGCAGACCGGGAAATACCAGCAGGTCCTGCATGCCCGCCGCGCGCACGCGCGCCAGCTTGGCCTCGTTGGGCGGGTCGCCGGCCACGAGGATGCGTATGCGCCGGCGTTGTTCGTCCGGCAGGCTTGCGGCCGCCTCGACCAGATCGAGCCAGCCCTTGTCGTAGTCGGTACCGCCGGCGCTGCCCAATAGCAAGTGGCCTTGCCAACCCGGGCCGAAGTACCGGCCGCGCAACGCGTCCAAGGTTTGTTCGGACTGCGGCGCGAAGTAATCGGTATCGATGCCATGCCTGATCGTGTGGATGGGCAGGCGGCCATAGGGAGATTGGTCGAGCAGCCCATGCACGTAGTCGCTGACGGCGATCACGCGATCGGTGGCCAGGCGCGCACGCAGACGGTGCCCCAGGGTATCCAGCGGGTGGTCGTTGTGCTTGGTGAACACTACGCGCGGCCGCTCGCGCAACCCCGCCAAGGCCAGCATCACCTGCTTGTGGTCCGCAGACCCATTGACGTGGATGATGTCATAGGCATGCCGGCGAATCAGCCGGCGCAGCGCAGCCCTTTCCCCGAACCACGACGCAGGTCGCGTGGAAAAACGCATGTCCACGGTGCGCACTCCCGCAATAGCCCCTGCGTAGCGATACAGGCGGCTGGTTCCGGGTGTGGCCACGGTAACCTCATGGCCGCCTGCCAACGCCCGGGCCAGGCCGGTAATGTACGTGGCATGGCCTCCGCCATTGCGCGGGTGGAAGTTGGTGTAGAGGATTTTCACTTGCGCGCGTCGGACAGGAAACTGAGCTTGGCATAGCGGAAGAAGCTGCCGGCGGCCGCCGTCACGGCCAGCACAAGACCGTGGCGTCCGTCGAGAAATCCGCGCCGGATCAGGTAGATGCGCACGAAGGTCCAGAATCCGTGCCCCAGCGCACTGAATACCGTGGCACGCTTGCCGCGGGCGTGCATCATGGCGGCGGCGTCCGATGAATACCGGTTGACCTTGTTGATCAGCGCGTCGAGATCGGGATACGGGTAATGCAGGAAATGCCCCTGCAACTTCAACGCAGGCCGCTCGGGCACCACGCGTTCGTGCACCGCAGCGTCGGTGAACCGGGCCGTGCCGCGCTTGAACAGCCGCAGCACGTAGTCGGGCCACCAGCCGCTGTGGCGGATAAGACGGCCACAAAAGTCGGACAGCCGGGCGATTTCATAAGCATCGGCCTGCGGCGCCGCGATCGCGGCCTGTATCTCGCGGGCCAGTTCCGGCGTGACGCGTTCGTCGGCATCGATAGACAATACCCAGTCGCCCGTTGCGAGATCCAGCGCGCGATTTTTCTGGGGGCCGAACCCCGGCCAATCGGGCGTGACATGCACGCGCGCGCCAAAGTCGCGGGCCAGCTCGACGGTGTTGTCGGTGCTGCCCGAGTCGACCACGATGAACTCGTCGGCAAACGCCACGGATTCGAGGCAGCCCAGGATGTGGGCGGCCTCGTTCTTGGTGATGATGATGACTGACAGCGTCATGGACGGTTCCTCATGCGCCGTTTCCAGGCTTTCCAGGCGTGGTAGCGAGGGCCCCACATTGGATGGCGCGACAGCCAGATGCGGCGGTTGAGCCATCCGCCCCCGAGGTTGCGCACGGCGAAACGATAGATATGCTCGGGATCGGCGCCGGGCACGTTCTGGCCCAGCGCGTCGGTGGTGTACAGGTGCCTGAAGCCCGCCTGGCGGGCCGCCTGCACATAGTCTGCGTCGAAATACCCCTGCGGCCAGCATAGATGATCGCTCGCCTGCCCCAGGTGCTGCGCCAGCGCGGCGCGCGAATCGGCGAGTTCACGCGCGATGTGCTCGCGCTTGGCCGCCACGTCGGGGCCGCACTGCTTGTCCCAACGCGTATGGGTGTGGGTGTGAGAATGGATTTCGAAGGTTCCGGCGGCCAGCATGGCCTGCGCCTCGCTCCAGCGCACGATGACTTCGTCGGCGCGGCCCTCGGCAATGAGCTGCTTGGTTGCGTGGTGATCGGGCGACGCGGGCAATGGGCCCGCCTGCCCCGCGTGCGGGCGCACCGGGCCGTCGCCCGCCCAGCCGGTGACGAGGAACAACACCGCCTTCATGCCATAACGCTGCAGCACCGGATGTGCGTACGTCCAGTTATTGAGATAGCCATCATCGAACGTGATGAGCACGGATTTTTCCGGCACGCGCCCGCCCGCCAGGAACTCTGCGAGCTGGGCAGTTCCGAGCGAGGTGTAGCCCGCGCGGGCCAGGCCTGCGATCTGCTGTTCGAAGACCTGGGGCGTGACGGCGATCATGCCGCCCGAGGGCGTGACGTGGTGGTACATGAGTACCGGGATATTCGGGGCGTTATTCATGATTGCCTTTCGGCCAGCCATTTGCGATAGACGGCCTCGGTATTCTGGGCCAGGCGCGCCGGCGAAAAAACCCCTTCTTCCCAGACCATGCGCCGCCCTGCCTCGCCCATCGTACGGCGCAATTGCGGATCGTCGACGAGACGCCGCAACGCGGCTTCGAGGGCATCCCGGTCTTTGACAGGCACCAGGATGCCGGTAATGCCGTCGCGCATCATTTCGGGCACACCGCCCACGTTAGTGCCGATGACGGGCAGCCCTGCGGCCTGCGCCTCGACGTATACGGTGCCCGAGGCCTCTTGCTGGGTAGCCAGGGCAAATATGTCGAAACCTGCCAGCAAGTTGGGAACGTCGCGCCGCGTGCCCATCAAATGGATGCGGTCCTGCAGGCCGAGTTCGTGCACATAGGCCTGGGTTTGCTCGAAAGTGGGCGAACCCGAGCCGACGAACACCATGTGCAAGTTGCCGCGTTCGGCCATCATTGGGCGGATGGCATCGATGAGATCTTTGTGGCCCTTGGCCGCCCGCATGACCGCAACGCATCCCACGACGATGTCGTCGGCGCCGAGGCCGAGTTCGCCGCGCAAGGTAGAATGCTCGACGGGCGGCGGCAGGACCACCGGCGAATACAGCGTGGCGGTGTGCTCGGCAGGCACGCCGCGGCTGATGAGATAGCGGCGCACGTAATCGCTGACGGTGGTCACGCGGTGCGGCAGCCACGTGTACGACAGCATCGAGCCCACTTTGCTTGCCAGGTGCCGCGTGCGCACGATCAGCGGGGCGCCGACGAGCCTGCCGGCCGTGCCGGCGATAAGGGTGTCGATGCGGCTGTGCGTATTGATGACGTCGTAGCGCCCGGCGCGCAGGATGCGCTGCATCGCCGCGACGCCCTTCAGGTAGTTGGCCAGCCCGCCCATGGGCAGGGTGTGCACTGTGAACCCGGCTTCGCGCAGGCGGGGCACCAGTTGCGCGTGAGGCTGGCACACGGCCTCGAGATGATGCCCGCGCGCGCGCATGGCGTGCATCTCTTTGAAGATGCGATGTTCCTGCCCGCCGAATGCGACGGCGGCCTCGGTATGGAGAATGCGCAAAGGCTGCATCAGTAAGTGACCTCGACGCCATCGGGTTTGACCCAGGCGGACAGATTTTCGAGCAGCGCATCGGCCATGCGCACGCGCCATTCTTCGCCCAGGCGGACCGTGCATTGGAAATTGTCGCGCTGGTAGACGATGTCGACGGGCACGCCGGGCACGCCATTTTCCGGTTCGGCGCGGAACGGGTTGAGCAACTGCCGCAGCTTGCCGGCGTCGGCCTGGCCATTGAGCCTGACGCGCAGCGACTTGGCCCGCGCCTCGCGCGCCAGCTGCAGGTCGTACAACTGCTCTGCGACGATGCGCATGCCGCCAGAGTATTCGTCGTTGCTGACCTTGCCCTGCACAATGATCAATTGGTCTTCGCGCAGGCGAGAGCGATGCTTTTCGTACAACTCGTTGAAGACGGAGATCTCGAGCTGGGCGGTGCCGTCATCGAGCACAGCGAAAACCATTTTGCCGCGCCTGGTCATCATGGTGCGCACGCCGGCCAGCACGCCGCACATCCACTGCAGGTCGCGCTGCGGTTCAATGCGCGCGAGCTGAGTGGGAACGATGCGCCGGACTTCATCTCGCCAGTGGTCGAACAAATGCCCGCTGAAATAGAATCCCAGCGCCGTCTTTTCTTCGGTGAGCTTGGCGTGCAGGTTCCAGGGGGCCACTTTGCTGAGTTCGCCGGCCACCACGTCGCCGCTGTCGTCGCCGAACAAGGACACCTGGTTGGCGCTGCGTGCGGCCTGCTCCGCCGCTTCCATCGCCGTGCCCACCGAAGCCAGCATGGCCGCGCGGTTGGGCTCGATGCTGTCGAACGCGCCCGCCTTGATCAGGGCCTCGATCGTACGGCGGTTCACTGCATGCTTGTTGACCCTGCGGCAGAAGTCGAACAGGTTGGCAAACGGGCCGCCCGCTTCGCGGGCACGCAGTATTTCTTCGACGGCGCCCTGCCCTGTGCCCTTGACCGCACCCAGGCCATAGCGCATGGTGCGCGGCGGCTTGCCTTGTCGGGTGTATTCGTCGGCCACCGGCTCGAAGCGGTACCCCGACGTATTGACGTCCGGGGGCAGCACCACCACGCCGTTGTCCTGCGCGTCGCGGCAGAACACCTGGACCTTGTCGGTGTCGTCCATATCGGACGAGATCGTGGCGGCGAGGAACTCGGCGGGATGGTACGCCTTCAGCCAGGCGGTCTGGTATGCGATGAGCGCGTATGCTGCCGAGTGCGATTTGTTAAAGCCGTAGCCCGCGAATTTCTCCATCAGGTCAAAGAGCTTGACCGCCAGATCCGGATCATGGCCCTTTTCTTTGGCGCCCTGCTGAAAGAGCTCGCGATGCTTGGCCATTTCTTCGGGCTTTTTCTTGCCCATGGCACGACGCAGCAGGTCGGCGCCGCCCAGCGAATAGCCGCCGATGATCTGCGAGATCAACATCACCTGCTCTTGGTACACGATGACCCCGTACGTGCTCTTGAGGGTCGGCTCCAGGTCGGGATGGAAGTAATCGACGGCGGCGCGGCCATGCTTGCGATTGACGAAGTCGTCGACCATGCCGGACTCGAGCGGGCCGGGACGGTACAGCGCCAGCATGGCGATGATGTCTTCGAAAGTGTTGGGGCGCAGTTTCTTGAGCAGTTCTTTCATGCCGCGCGATTCGAGCTGGAACACCGCGGTGGTGTTCGCATCGCACAGCACCTTGTAGGCTGCCGGGTCATCCAGCGACAGCGCCATGATGTCGAAATCGCGCTTGCTTTCGTTGAACTGGCGCACGTAGCGCACGGCCCAGTCAAGAATCGTAAGGTTGCGCAGCCCCAGGAAGTCGAACTTGACCAGGCCCGCCGCTTCGACGTCGTCTTTATCGAACTGGGAGACCGCGCTGTTTTCCTGCCCCGGCTGGCAGTACAGCGGGCAGAAATCCGTCAGCTTGCCCGGCGCGATCAGCACTCCGCCCGCGTGCATGCCGATATTGCGGGTCAGGCCTTCGAGGGGGCGCGCCAGGTCGACCAGGGCGCGGACCTCTTCTTCTTGATCGTAGCGCTCTTTGAATGCGGGCTCGTCTTTGAGCGTGCGGTCGAGCGACCAGGGATCGGCCGGGTTGAACGGGATCAGCTTGGACAGGCCGTCGCAGAACAGATACGGCATGTCGAGCACACGCCCCGCGTCGCGCACCACCGCCTTGGCGCCCAGGGTGCCGAACGTGGCGATCTGGCTGACGGCCTCGCGGCCGTATTTCATCTTGACGTAGTCGATGACCCGCTCGCGGTTGTCCTGGCAGAAGTCAATATCGAAGTCGGGCATCGACACCCGTTCGGGGTTCAGGAATCGCTCGAACAGCAAGTCATAGCGGATGGGGTCCAGATCCGTGATCCCCAGCGCATAGGCCACGAGCGAACCCGCGCCGGAACCGCGGCCCGGACCGACGGGAACGCCGTTCTGCTTTCCCCAGTTGATGAAGTCCTGAACGATCAGGAAGTAGCCCGGAAAACCCATCTGGATGATGGTTTTGCATTCCCAGCGCAGGCGTTCGTAGTACTGGGCACGCTTGGCGTCGCGCTCGGCATCGTCCGGAAAGAGGAAGCTCAGCCGCTTTTCGAGCCCCTGTTCAGAAAGCTGCACGAGATAGTCGTCCAGCGAAACGCCGTCGGGCGTCGGGAAGTTGGGCAGGCGGGGCTTGCCCAGCACTAAGGTCAGGTTGCAGCGCTTGGCGATCTCGACCGTATTGGCCAGGGCCGAAGGCACGTCGGCAAAGCGGCGCGCCATTTCTTCGGAGCTGAGCAGGTACTGCTCTTTCGTGAACCGGCGCACCCGTCGAGGATCGGCAAGGATCTCGCCCTGGGCGATACACACTCGCGCCTCGTGCGCCTGGAATTCGGATTCGTCGAGGAACTGCACCGGATGCGTGGCCACCACCGGCAGCCGGGCCTCGGCGGCCAGGCGCATGGCGGCCTGGGTGTAGGCCTCGTCGCCATCAGCGCCGGTGCGCTGCAACTCGATATAGAACGCGCCCGGAAACAACTGGCCCCATTGCCGGGCAAGCGACAGCGCAGTGACCGCATTGCCGGCCTCAAGCGCATGGCCGATATCGCCGGCGCGGCCGCCCGAAAGCGCGATAAGCCCCTGCTGCCCCTGCAGCCATTCACGGCGGATCTCGGGGCGGCCCCTGCCCTGGTTTTCCAGGAACGAGCGCGTCAGCAATTCGCACAGGCTCAGGTAGCCCGCGTGGTTGCGCACCAGCAACAGCAGGCGATAGGGCTTGTCGGGATCGTCGTCATTGGTGAGCCAGACATCGCAGCCGGCGATGGGCTTGATGCCCGCCCCCCGCGCGCCCTTGTAGAACTTGATCAGGCCAAACAGATTGGACAGGTCGGTCAGCGCGACCGCAGGCTGGCCCAGCTTGGCCACGCGCTTGATCAGGTCGGGAATGCGGACAATGCCGTCCACCACCGAAAATTCGGAATGGACGCGCAGGTGGACAAAGGCAGGCGAGGAAGTGACGGCTTCGGACATGGCCGGAATTGTACCCAGTCGGCCGGCCCGGCAACGCAGTTATTGCCCGGCTTGCGCCAGGGTCGCCCAGCTATGTAACAATATGGTTTTACCCAGAATCCGCCTTGCAGCGGAAGCATGCGTATCCATGAAATGGCTCATTGCGGGCATATGGCTGGCCTCCATATTGTTTGCCCACTTCCGAGGCCGTGTGCGACTGCGGCTGACACGCCAGCTGCTGGACCAGTCTGTACTGCTGGCGCCGGTCAACGCGTTCATGGTGCTGTGCTCGCGGGTACCCACCACGCCGTACCTGCCCACCCGCGAGATTCCCGAGCTGCAGGTGCTGGACGACAACTGGGAAGTCATACGCGAAGAAGCCCTGAAAATGGCCGAGCTGCGGCGCATCAAGGCCGCCGAGCGCCATGACGACATCGGGTTCAATTCGTTTTTCAAGTATGGCTGGAAGCGCTTTTACCTGAAATGGTATGACGCCCGCCACCCGTCGGCCGAAGAGTTGTGCCCGCGCACGGTGGCCATACTGAAAGGGCTGCCCAAGGTAAAGGCCGCCATGTTCGCCGAGCTGCCGCCCGGCGGCAAGCTCAACCGCCACCGCGACCCGTTCGCCGGCTCGCTGCGGTATCACCTGGGGCTGGTCACGCCCAACGATGACGCCTGCCACATCATCGTCGATGGCGAAACCTATAGCTGGCGCGACGGCGAAAGCGTGGTGTTCGACGAGACCTACGTGCACGAGGCGCACAACAAGACCGAGGCCAATCGCATCATCCTGTTCTGCGACGTCGAACGCCCGCTGAAGTGGGGCTGGGCCGAGTCCTTCAACCGCTGGTTCGGCCGCGTGGTGATGTCGGCGGCCAGTTCGCCCAACGACAGCGGCGACCAGACCGGCGCGATCAACAAGCTGACCCATGCGCATTGGGTCATCGACCAGAAGCGCAAGCAGTTCAAGGCCTGGAACCGTACGGCGTACAAGGCTACCAAGTGGGGCTTGATCGTGCTGGCGGTGGTGGCGTTTCTGGCGTGGTAGGCATAGGCCCTGCCGCCTAATGCGAGGTATCGGGCACCTTCGGAGCCTGACACCGGGTTCCATCACGCGATAGTCGCACCGCCGCGCGGGCGCCGGCGGCGCCTCAGCATTCCACAATGTTCACGGCCAGGCCACCACGGGCGGTCTCTTTATATTTGGTTTTCATGTCGGCGCCCGTCTCGCGCATGGTCTTGATGACCGAATCCAGCGACACATAATGGTGGCCGTCTCCGCGCAAGGCCATGCGTGCGGCGTTGACCGCCTTGACCGAGGCCATTGCATTGCGCTCGATACACGGAATCTGCACCAGGCCGCCCACCGGGTCGCACGTCAGGCCCAGATTGTGTTCCATGCCGATTTCCGCGGCGTTTTCGACCTGCTCTACCGTACCGCCCAGCACGGCCGCCAGCGCGCCGGCCGCCATGGAACAGGCGACGCCCACCTCGCCCTGGCAACCCACCTCGGCCCCGGATAATGAGGCGTTGTACTTGTAGAGCAGCCCGATCGCGGCGGCGGTAAGCAGAAAGTCGCGCACCCCGGCGCAGCTGGCGCCCGGCACAAAGCGGTCGTAATAATGCAGCACCGCCGGAATGATGCCCGCCGCCCCATTGGTGGGCGCTGTCACCACCCGCCCGCCGGCGGCGTTTTCTTCATTGACCGCCATGGCGTACAGGTTGACCCAATCCATCACAGACAGCGGATCGGGAAGCGTGCGCTCGGCACGCACTGTCAGGCTTCGGTAGAGTTCGGGCGCGCGCCGGCGCACCTTCAGCGGACCGGGCAGTTCGCCATCGGCCTGCGGGTGGTCAATGCCGCACCCCCGGCTGACGCAGTCCTGCATCACCTGCCAGATGCGGTCGAGCTCGGCCTCGACCTGCTCCTGCGCGCGCCAGGTGAGTTCGTTGCGCATCATGAGCTGCGCCACCGTCAGGCCGTTTTCACGGCACATCGACAGCAGGTCGCGGCCGGTACGAAAGGCAAAGGGCAACTGATCGTGCGCGGCAATAACCTGCGAGTTGGGCGCGCCGGCCGTGACGACGAAACCGCCGCCCACCGACAGATACCGGGACTCGCGCAGGACATCGCCGTTGCTGTCGCAGGCGTGGAATTTCATGCCGTTGGGGTGCTCTGCCAGCGCGATGCGGCGGTAGAACAGGATGTGTTCCCATTCGATGAAGGGCACATCGAAGTGCCCCAGCAACGGCAAGACTTTGCGGGCGCGAACCTGGTCCAGCAGGCCGGCAATGGCTGCCGGATCGACGGTGTCGGGCGCGTGGCCCATGAGGCCCAGCATCACGCCCTTGTCGGTGCCGTGCCCCTTGCCGGTGGCCCCCAGGGAACCGTAGAGCTCGACGCGCAGGCTGGCAACCTGCGGCAGGAGCCCGTCGCGCTGCAACCCTTGCGCAAACAGCAATGCCGCGCGCATGGGGCCAACCGTATGCGAGCTGGATGGCCCGATACCAATCTTGAACAGGTCAAAGGCAGATACCGCCACGGCAGACTCCCGGCAAAGACAACGGCAACAAGCTTAACGGACGGCCGCCAACGCGTTGCGGGAGCGGATTTCGCACCGGAGCGCGGCCATGCGATGATTGCCGTCTGACATGTCATTTTACTGATGCCGGCAAGGCCGGCGAATCTGGAGCGGCCAACGATAAATGTCTGGGATTCTGCCTTTGCTGGATTTCGCAGGGTATGTCGCCCTGCTGCTGTGGGGTGTGCACATGGTGCAGACCGGTGTACAACGCGCCTACGGCGCGGCGCTGGGCGCCGCTTTGGGGCGCGCCCTGGGCACGCGCCTGCGCGCCTTCGGAACCGGCCTGGGCATTACCGCCGCGCTGCAGAGCAGCACGGCCACCGGGCTGATGATCACCGGCTTTGCCGCGGGGGGGCTCGTGGGGCTGGGGCCGGCGCTGGCGGCGATGCTGGGAGCCAATGTGGGCACCACCCTCATCGTGCAGGTGCTGTCGTTCGACCTGACCTCGCTGGCGCCGGCGCTGATCCTGGCCGGCGTATGGATGTTTCGCCGCTATCCGCCCGGGCGCACCCGCGACCTGGGCCGGGTGTTCATCGGCCTGGGCCTGCTGCTGCTCGCCCTGCATCAGCTGGTGTCGCTGTTCGCCCCCCTGCAAAACGCCCCGCTGCTGGCGCTTATCCTCGACGCGCTGGCCACGCAGCCGGTGGCTGCCGTACTGCTGGCCGCTGCCCTGACCTGGGCTGCACACTCGAGCGTGGCCGTGGTCGTGCTGGTCATGTCGCTTGCCGACCATCACCTGGTGGCGCCCGAACTGGCTATCGCCCTGGTGCTGGGCGCCAACCTGGGCACGGCCGTCAACCCCATGATCGAAGGCGTCAGCGGCGACGATCCGGCCGCCCGCCGGCTGCCGCTGGGCAACTTGCTGACCCGCGTGGCCGGCGTGCTTGCCGGCCTGATATTGCTGCCCTGGCTGCCCGGCTGGATAGCTATACTGGGTGGAGACAGCGCGCGCGAAGTGGCGAACTTCCACACGGTGTTCAACACCGCCGTGGCCCTGGTCTTTCTGCCCTTGCTGGGCCCGTATGCGGCGCTGCTGATCCGCTGGCTGCCCAAGCGCACCGATCCCAACGACCCGGCGCGACCGCAATACCTGGACGAGGCGGCGCACGACGTGCCGGCGGTGGCGCTGGGCAACGCAGCGCGCGAGGCGCTGCGCATGGCCGACATGCTGCAGACCTTGCTGATGTATGCGCGGGCGGGCTTCAAGCGCGACAACCGCCACCGCATGGTGCAGGCGCGCCAGCTCGATAATGCGCTCGACAAGATCGAGACGGCCATCATCACTTATCTGGCTCTGCTCGACCGCGAGAACATGACCGGCGACGATGTGAAGCGGCTCGACGACATCCTGGCCTTTGCCAGCAATATCGGCCACGCCGGCGACATCGCATACCATGGCCTGCTGAATCACGTGGGCCGCCTGCGCAAGCACGGCTGGGCGCTGCTGCCCGAGCAGCGCCAGCGGCTGGACGAAACGCTGGGTCGCCTGATCGCGAACCAGCGTCAGGCGGCGGCCCTGTTTGTCAACGACGACGTGCGACAGGCCCGGGAGCTGGCGCGCGAGAAGGCGCGCTTCCGTGAGCTGGAAACGCACGAGGCCGAGCTGCACCTGCAGAAAATCAAGTCCGGCGAAGTGGATGCAGCCGAGGTCGGCGCCTTGTACATGGATATCGTGCGGGACATGAAAGGCATCAACTCGCACGTCGTGGGCGCGTCGGCGTATCCGCTGCTGGCGCGCCGCGGCGAACTTCTTCCGAGCCGCCTGCGCCCAACGGAAGACTGAGCCTGCCGCGACAGCCCGGGCGCCGCGGCAGGCCGTCCGGTCAGGCCAGGTGGCGCTGGAACCAATCCAACATCCGCTGCCAGCCGTCGCGAGCGTCGGCGGCGCGGTACATCGGCCGGTAATCGGCCAGGAAACCGTGGCCGGCGTCGGGATACACCACCACTTCTGAAGCGCGCGCGGCGGCATTGCCCTGCGCCAACGTTGCCTTCAGCGCATCGACGTCTTCCAGCGGAATGCTGGCATCCTTGCCGCCGTAAAGGCCCAGCACGGGGCCTTGCAGGTCGGCCGCCACGTCGAGCACGACCTGCTTGATCAGCGGGCCGTGGCCGGTGCTGAGCTTGCCATACCACGCCACGCCAGCCTTGATGGCGGGGTTGCGGGCGGCATACATCCAGGTAAGGCGCCCGCCCCAGCAGAAACCGGTGATGCCCGCGCGCCGGGTATCGCCGCCATTTTGCTCGGCCCATGCCAGGCTGGCATCGAGGTCGGCGTAGACCTGTTCGTCGGGAACCTTGGCGACAATTTCCTGGATCAGCTTGGGCACGTCGGTATAGGCCGCCGCATCGCCCTGGCGCTGGTACAGCTCGGGAGCCACGGCCAGGTAGCCGGCCTTGGCCAGACGCCTGCAGATATCCTTGATGTGCTCGTGCACGCCGAATATTTCCTGCACCACCAGCACCACGGGCAGGCCAGTGCGGCCCTGCGGCGCCGCGTAATAGGCGGAAATCGAGCCGTCGTGCACGGGCAGGTCGAATACACCGTGCGCGAGGCCGTCGGCGTCAGTATGGATGGTGGTGTCTGCAGGATTGCCGGCAGCGGGGGCAAAGCTCATGTGGGACTCCTGTACTGGCGGGCCCCGAAACGGGCCCTAGTGCTCGTGGGTGGCCTGATGGCCGGCGGGCCGCGCCGTTTCGTGCGTGTGGCCATGCGCCGCGCCGTGGGCATGCTCGTGCCCGTGCGCCGGCCCATGATGCAGCAACGACGTGACGCCATAGATGACGATAACGCCTGCGCTCACCAGCAGCAACTGCGGTACCGCTTCGCGCAGCGAGCCGCGCTCATGCATCTGCGGGATCAGGTCGGCCACCGAAATATATAGAAAGCTGCTGGCGGCGACGACCAGCACGTATGGCACCCACTGCTGCGCGTCCTGCAAGGCGAAAAAACCGATCACCCCGCCCAGCGCGGTGCACAGGCCGGAACACAGAATCAGCACAAAGGCCCGCCGGCGCGCCAGGCCCGCGTTGATCAGCACGACGAAGTCACCGAGCTTGTGCGGCACCTCGTGCACGATGATGGACGCCGCGGTCAGCACGCCCAGCACGGGATCGGCCAGAAAGGCGGCTGCCACCAGCACACCGTCGCACAGGTTGTGCAATGAACTGCCCACCAGGATGAGCACGCCGCCGCGCCCGGCCTCGTGGCGGTCGTGCCCCTTGTGGTGATGATGGCCGTCGCCCTCGTGGTGATGGCTGTGGCGCAGCAGGGCAATTTTCTCGAGCACGAAAAAACCGAGCAGGCCGGCCAGCATCAGGGCGAACAAGGTATGGGCGTCGGCGGTGGCGCTTTCGAAGGCCTCGGGCAGCAGATGCAGCAAGGCCACCGACAACAGCACGCCTACCGACAGGCTAACCATGTGGTGCAGATACTTGCTGAAAACGCGATAGGCGAGCCAGCTGGCGGCCGCTACGGCAAGAAGGCCGCCGGACATGGTGGCCAGCAAGATCCAGAAGAGCAGCATGGGTGACTTAGCGGAGGGTAGAAGAAGATATATTATATCATTTCATGCAGCTACCCCCGGCGTCCCTCTGCCGCTAGTGCGCCTGCTCCCAATTGGGGCCAGCGCCTACCTCGGCCACCAGCGGCACCCGCAGCTGCGCCACCCCGCACATGAGCTCCGGCAAATGGGCGCGCACCGTGGCGAGTTCGTCATCGGGCACTTCGAGCACCAGTTCGTCGTGTACCTGCATGATCATGCGCGACGCCATGCGTTCGGCGGCGAGCCAGTCCTGCACGGCGACCATGGCCATCTTGATCAGGTCGGCCGCCGTGCCCTGCATGGGCGCATTGATGGCCGCGCGCTCGGCGCCCTGCCGTCGCGGGCCGGACGCGGCGCGGATGTCGGGCAATTGCAGGCGACGGCCGAATACGGTCTCGACATAGCCTTGCTGGCGCGCCAGTTGCCGGGTGTGCTCCATATACTGGGCCACGCCGGGGTAGCGCGCGAAATACCGGTCGATGTAGGCCTGCGCGGCGTCGCGGGTGATGCCCAGGTTGGAAGCCAGGCCAAATACGCCCATGCCGTAGATCAGGCCGAAGTTGATGGCCTTGGCGGCGCGGCGCTGCTCTGCGCCGACCTCGGCCAGCGGCACGCCAAAGATTTCGGACGCCGTGGCGCGGTGGATGTCTTCGCCCGCAGCGAACGCCTGCTGCAGATTGGCGTCATCGGACACGTGCGCCATGATGCGCAGCTCGATCTGCGAATAATCGGCCGAGACCAGCACGCCCTGTTCGGCGATGAAGGCCTCGCGCACCCTTCTGCCCGCTTCGGTACGTACCGGAATGTTCTGCAGGTTGGGCTCGGACGACGCCAGCCGCCCCGTGATGACGGCGGCCTGCGAGTAATGTGTATGCACGCGGCCCGTGCGCGCATTGATCATGCGCGGCAGCTTGTCGGTATAGGTGGATTTCAGCTTGGACAGGCCCCGGTATTCGAGCAGTACCTGCGGCAAGGGATAGTCACGGGCCAGCTTGGACAGCACTTCTTCGTCGGTGGACGGTGCCCCGCTGGCCGTCTTGCGCACCACCGGCAATTGCATGCGGCCAAAGAGGATCTCGCCCAATTGCTTGGGCGAATTCAGGTTGAACGGCTGACCGGCCAGTTCATAGGCGCGCTGTTCCAGCACGAGCATTTCCTGCCCCAGCTTGTGACTCTGGCGGGCCAGTTCCGCAGCGTCGACCCTGACGCCATTGCGCTCGATAATGGTCAGCACGCGCGACACCTGGATTTCGAGCTCGTAGATGCGCTCGAGGCCGGGGTCGGCGGCCACCCTGGGACGCAGGGCATGGTGCAGCTGCAGCGTGAAATCGGCGTCTTCGCACGCGTAGTGGCCGGCACGATCGACCGCCACTTCGTCGAAACAGATCTGCTTGGCGCCCTTGCCGCAGAGTTCCTCGTACGTGATGCCGCCCCGCCCCAGATAACGCTGCGCCAGATCATTCAGGCCCACGCCGCGGTGGGATTCCAGCACGTAGGCCTGCAACATCGTGTCGTCGACGATGCCCGCCAGGGCGATGCCCTCGTTGGCAAACACGTGAGCGTCGTACTTGGCGTGGTGCAGCAGCTTGGCACGCGCCGGATCTTGCAGCCAATCGCGCAGGCGCTCGAGCACCGCCTGCTTGGGCAATTGCTCGGCGCTGTCGGGCCCGCGATGGGCCACGGGAATATAGCAAGCCACGCCGGGCGCCACGGCCATGGAAATGCCCACCAGGCTGGCCTGCATTTCGTCGAGCGAGGTGGTTTCGGTATCGACGGCGACCAGCGGGGCGTCGGCCACCTGCGCCATCCATTCATCAAAGGCCGGCCAGGTCGAGATGATCTGGTATCGCAGTTCGGCCGGCGCAGCCGGCGCTTCGGCGATGACGCGGGCGTCGCCCGCGGGCACTCGCTGGGCATCGCCGGTAAGTTCGCGCAGCCAGGTGCGGAACCCATAGCGCTCGTACAGCGCCTGCAGGGTCTCGACATCGGGCTGGCTGGGCGCCAGATCGTCGATGGATGCCACGTGGCCGGTAAGATCGCAATCGCACTTTACCGTAAGCAACTGGCGTGTCAGGGGGAACTGGTCGATGGCGGCACGCAGATTGCTACCTGCTACGCCCTTGATGGTGTCGGCCTGAGCCACCAGAGCGTCGATAGAGCCATGCTCGGCCAGCCATTTCGCGGCCGTCTTGGGCCCTACCTTGGTAACGCCGGGCACGTTGTCGACCGTGTCGCCCACGAGCATCAGATAATCGACGATGCGCTGGGGCGGCACGCCGAACTTGCGCTCTACGCCGGCGACGTCGAGCACTTCGCCGCTCATGGTATTGACCAGCGTGACTTGGGGAGTAACCAACTGGGCGAGGTCTTTATCGCCGGTAGAGACAATGGTGTGTACGCCTTGCCGCGCGGCATGATGGGCCAGGGTGCCGATGATGTCGTCGGCTTCGACGCCTTCGATGGCCAGCACCGGCCACCCCAGGGCCTTCACGGCCTGGTGGATGGGCTCGATCTGCGCGGCCAGGTCGTCGGGCATGGGAGGACGATGAGACTTATAGTCGGGGAACAGATCGTCGCGGAATGTTTTGCCGCGCGCATCGAAAACGCACGCTGCGTAGTCTGCTTTATGATCCGACACCAGCTTGCGCAGCATATTTACGACGCCGTAGAGCGCACCCGTTGGCTCACCTTGCGCATTGCGCAGATCGGGCATAGCGTGAAAAGCGCGGTACAGGTAGCTCGAACCGTCGACCAGCAATAAGGTTTTATTCATGGTTACAAAAGCAGAACTAGAAACGCCCGCCGGTAAGCAAATACCGGTGATTATGTCAGAGATACAGGAGGCGGCAGAACAATTGGCCGACATCGGCCCCGCCGTCAGCGTATTCGGAAGCGCCCGCATCAGCCGCGATTCGCCGCATTACCAGAGGTGCGTCGCCATTTCCACGGCGCTGGCCCAGGCCGGCTTTGCGGTTATTGCGGGCGGCGGCCCCGGCATCATGGAAGCCGCCAATAAAGGCGCCTT
This sequence comes from Bordetella genomosp. 7, assembly GCF_002261415.1. NCBI lineage: Bacteria > Pseudomonadati > Pseudomonadota > Betaproteobacteria > Burkholderiales > Alcaligenaceae > Bordetella > Bordetella genomosp. 7. Next base: position 23,057 of record NZ_NEVI01000016.1, read on the forward strand.
CGAGGCTGGCGGCGTCAGCGTGGGCCTGAACATCAGCCTGCCGCATGAAGCGCACAATAATGAATACCAGACCATCAGCCTGTCGTTCGAGTATTTTTATTCGCGCAAGGCCACTTTTTTCATGCACAGCTTTGCCTATGTGGCGCTGCCCGGCGGCTTTGGCACCATGGATGAGTTGTTCGAAGCCCTGACCCTGATCCAGACAGGCAAGGTGCCGCCCGCGCCCATCATCCTGGTGGGCAGCGAGTACTGGCAGGGCCTGGTGCAATGGCTGGGCGAACAGATGCTGCCCAACGGCATGATTGCGGCACACGACCTGGAGCTGTTTACGATAGAAGACGATCCGGACAAGGTCGTGCAATGCGTCGTGGACTTTCATAGCCAACGGCGCACGCCGAATTATCCGCCCACCCTGCCCGGCTGACCTGCTAAGCCAGCGCTTCTGCCAACGCCTGCCGCGCACGCACCACAAACTCGCTTTCGTCGGCGCGCGCGGGCAGCAATGCAAACTGAACCTGGGGCAGCGCGGGCAGGCCCGCGCCTGACAGCCGTTCGACCCCGGGAGCCAGCGCCGACTCGTTCAGGCAGGCCACGCCCAGTCCGGCGGCCAGCGCCAGTTGCACGCCGGCCACGCCGGAGGCGACGTGCGCCACCGTGTACATGCGGCCTCGGCGTACCAGCAGGCGTTCGGCGAACTGGCGCAGGGCGCACGATTCGGGCAGGGCCACCAGCGGCAGCGGCGCACCGCGCGCCACTTGCGTCCCCGGCGCGCCCATCCAACACAGCGGCTCGCGCCGCAACACGATGCCCGGCGTTCGCCTGGCGCCCGGGACGCACACCTGCATCGTCAGGCCAAGGTCGTACTCGCCTTGGGCGCAAGCCGCCTCGACCTCGCCGCTTTTCATGATCGCCACGTGCAGGCGCACCTGGGGATAGCGCTGGTTCAGGCGCCGCAGCAGCCCGGCGACATCGCGGGGGCGGAAGTAATCGGTGAGCGCCAGGCGCAGCTCACCATCGAGCGGCACGCCTCGCAGGTCGCGCAGGGCCTCGTCCGCCATGGCCAGGATGCGCGCCGCGTGGGCCTGCAGGCGCAGGCCCGCGGGGGTGGCGCGCACACCCGTCTTGCCGCGCGCCAGCAGCGGCTGGCCGGCACGCTGTTCCAGCTTGCGTATTTGTTCGCTGACGGCGGATTGCGACAGGTGCACCAGCGGCGCCGCGGCCGTAAAACTGCCCGCGTCCAGCACTACGACGAACGTGCGCAATTGGTCGAGGTCGAATCCCTGCACGATCTATCCAACGGTTTTTTCGTTGGATGCTATCGTAAATTCCCGTTTTTCAGATGTCAAAGGCGCCACTAGACTGGCGGCACGGTCGATCGAGACCGCATCTAACCGTCCAGGGAGCCAGCATGCCGCACATCGTCATCCATCTGTCGGGACAGCCCGACCCCACGACCAGCCGGCAAGTGGTCGACAAGGTCATGGAACTTACTCACGCGGTGCTGGGCAAGGCCCCGGAAGTCACCGCCATTACGCTGCAGTACATCGCGCAGGATGACTGGTTCATCGCCGGAAAACCCCTGTCGGAAACGGGGCAGCACGCGTTTCACCTGGACATCAGCGTCACGGACGAGACAAACACCAAGCAGGAGAAGGCCCGCTACATCGCGGCCATTCATACAGCCTTCGGGCAGCTGCTGGGCAGGCTGCATGAGTGCTCGTATGTGCATGTGATCGATGCGCGGGCCACCGCCTATGGGTACGGTGGCGCCACCCAGGAATACCGGCACCAGCGCGCGGGGGTGTAAAAAAGGCGGCGCCGTGGCGCCGCCTGCTGACCCGCTCCGCTACCGACGGTCAGGCGTTCTCGCGCGCGGCGCGGCGACGCTCGTGCTCCTGCAAGTGACGCTTGCGCAGGCGGATCGATTTGGGCGTGATCTCGACCAGTTCATCGTCGTCGATGAACTCGACTGCGTACTCCAGCGTGAGCTGGATGGGCGGAACCAGGCGCACCGCCTCGTCGGTGCCGGACGCACGGATGTTGGTGAGCTGCTTGCCCTTGATGGGGTTGACCACCAGGTCGTTATCGCGGCTGTGTATGCCGATGATCATGCCTTCGTACAGCGCTTCGCCGGGGCTGACAAACATGCGGCCGCGGTCCTGGAGCTTCCAGAGCGCATAGGCCACGGCTTCGCCATTGTCCTGGCTGATCAGCACGCCATTACGGCGCTCGCCGATCGACCCTTCGCGCACCGGCGCGTACTCGTGGAATATGTGGCTCATGAGGCCGGTGCCGCGAGTCAGCGTCAGGAACTCATTCTGGAACCCGATCAGGCCGCGCGCCGGAATCAGGTATTCGAGCCGGGTGCGGCCACGGCCGTCGGGCTGCATATCCTGCAGGTCGCCCTTGCGGCGCCCGAGCTCTTCCATCACCCCGCCCTGATGGGCGTCTTCTACGTCAACGGTAAGGGCTTCGAAAGGCTCGCACTTGACGCCGTCGATGTCCTTGAACACCACCCGGGGCCGCGAAACGGCCAATTCATAGCCTTCGCGGCGCATGGTTTCGAGCAGGATGGTCAGGTGCAGTTCGCCGCGGCCGGAGACCTCGAACACCGTATCGTCGCCGGTGTCGCGCACCCGCAGGGCCACATTGGACTTCAGCTCGCGCTCGAGGCGATCGCGCAGCTGACGGCTGGTGACGAACTTGCCTTCACGGCCCGCCAGCGGCGACGTGTTCACCATGAAGTTCATCGTGAGCGTCGGCTCGTCGATGCGCAGCATGGGAAATGGCTCGGGCTTGGCCGGGTCCATCACGGTGCACCCGATGCCGATGTCTTCGATGCCGTTGATGAGCACAATGTCGCCGGCTTCCGCCTCAGACACGACTTCGCGCTCGAGCCCCTTGAACTTCAGCACCTGGTTGATGCGGCCCTTGCCCGCATCGCCTTCGGGGCCGAACTGGAACGCCACGTCCATTCCGGGGCGGATGCGCCCGCGATTGATGCGGCCCACGCCGATCTTGCCGACGTAGCTGTTGTAGTCCAGCGAGATGATCTGCATTTGCAGAGGGCCGTCCGGGTCGTCTTCGCGTTGCGGCACATGTTCGAGAATCGCCTCGAACAAATGCCGCATGTCGCCTTCGCGCACATCCGGCGTCGGGCCGGCGTAGCCGGACAGGCCCGATGCGTACACCACGGGAAAGTCCAGCTGTTCTTCCGTGGCCCCGAGCTTGTCGAACAGGTCGAACGTCGCGTTGATGACGTAGTCGGGCCGCGCGCCCGGCCGGTCGATCTTGTTGACCACCACAATAGGCTTGAGCCCCAGGCCCAGCGCCTTGCGTGTGACGAAGATGGTCTGCGGCATGGGGCCTTCGACGGCATCGACCAGCAACAGCACGCCGTCGACCATGGAAAGCACGCGCTCGACCTCGCCGCCGAAGTCGGCGTGCCCCGGCGTATCGATGATGTTGATATGGGTGCCCTGATATTCCACGGCGCAGTTCTTGGCCAGGATGGTGATGCCGCGCTCTTTTTCGAGATCGTTCGAGTCCATCACCCGTTCGGTAACGGCCTGGTTTTCGCGGAAAGTGCCGGATTGGCGCAGCAGCTGGTCAACCAGGGTGGTCTTGCCGTGGTCGACGTGGGCGATGATGGCGACGTTGCGCAGGGCGCGAGTCATAGCGGGTCCTTTAAGGTCTGTTTGGGGGGCAGCAAGCCCTCCGGCAATTCGGTCAACGCAAGCAACGCCTGCGCAGGGTCGGTCATGGCCTGCAAGGCCTCGATCGTGACGGCGCGATCCAGCGAAAACGGCCCGACGAGCGTGCGCCGCAGCGCCGACAGGTGGGCATAGCAGCCCAGCGCTCGCCCGATGTCCTGGGCCAGCGTGCGTATATAGGTGCCCTTGCTGCAGGCGACATCGATCTCGGCGCAATTGCCGCGCAACTGCACCAGCTCGATACGATACAAGGTGACCTGGCGCGGCGGGCGTTCGAGTTCAATGCCTTGCCGGGCGTACTCGTACAGCGGCTTGCCATCGCGCTTGAGCGCCGAATACATCGGCGGCACCTGCTCGATGGCGCCCTGGAAACGTGACAATACCTCGCGCAGCGCGGCTTCGGTAACACTGTAACCCTCCGCGGCCCGCGCCACCACATGGCCGGTGAGATCGCCGGAATCGGTTTCCTCGCCAAACTGCAAAGTGGCACGGTAGGCCTTGTCGGCGTCGAGCATCGCGCCGGAGATTTTCGTGGCGCGACCGAAGCAGCACACCAGCAGCCCGGTGGCGAAAGGGTCCAGCGTGCCGGTATGCCCCGCTTTCGCCGCGTCGACAGTGCGCCGGGCGCGCTGCAGGGCGTGATTGCTCGACAAACCCACAGGCTTGTCGAGCAACAGGACACCGTCGAGCGCAAGCCCGCGTCGTTTAGCCATCGTCGAATCCGGAAAAAAAAAGCAGCGACGACAGCCGGTCAGCGCTGGTCTTCAGGTTCGTCGGGCTCGTGCGGGACCGGGCCGGAACGATTGGCCCGGTCGATGAGCGCCGACATTTCGATGCCGCGGGCGACCTGTGCGTCGTGTACAAAGCGCAGGGTGGGCACCGTGTGGATATGCAGCAACTTGTAGAGCTGCGAATGCAGCCAGCCGGCCTTTTCGTTGAGCAGCGCGGCGGCGGTGTCGGGCTCGGCGCCCAACACCGTGAAATAAACTTTGGCGTGCGCGTAGTCGGCAGACAACTCGACGCCGGACAACGTGATCAGGCCGGCCCGCGATACATCCAGCTCGCGCTGGATGAGGCCGGCCAGGTCTTTCTGGATCTGGTCGGCCAGCCGCAGGTTGCGGCCGGGGATGGATTTGGACTTGTGACGACTCATGAACGACCCGGAAACGCCGCCCCTTACAGGGAGCGGGCGATCTCCTTGATTTCAAAGATTTCCAGCTGGTCGCCCACCTGGATGTCATTGCTGCCGCGCAGCGTCAGGCCGCAATCGAAGCCGGACTTGACCTCTTTGACGTCGTCCTTGAAGCGGCGCAGCGAATCGAGGTGGCCGGTCCAGTGCACGACGTTGTTGCGCAGCAGGCGGACTTGCGAATCGCGGCGAACCAAGCCGTCGAGCACCATGCAGCCCGCAACGTTGCCGATACGCGAAATGGAGTAGACCTCGCGCACTTCGACCAGGCCGATGACCTCTTCTTTTTTCTCGGGCGCCAGCATGCCCGACATGGCCGCCTTCACTTCATCCACGGCGTCGTAGATGATGTTGTAGTAGCGCAGGTCGATGCCATTGGATTCGGCCAGCTTCTTGGCGCTTTGCTCGGCGCGGACGTTAAAGCCGATGACCACGGCATTGGAGGCGATGGCAAGGTTGACGTCGCTTTCGGAAATGCCGCCCACGGCCGCATGCACCACTTGCACGCGCACTTCGTCGGTGGACAGTTTGGTAAGCGAAGCCACCAGCGCTTCCTGCGAGCCCTGAACGTCGGTCTTGACGATGAGCGGCAGGGTTTGCATGCCCTCGCCCAGGTTGTCGAACATGGACTCGAGCTTGGCAGCCTGCTGACGGGCCAGCTTGACGTCGCGGAACTTGCCTTGGCGGAACAGCGCGATTTCGCGGGCCTTGCGCTCGTCGGCCAGGGCGATGAGCTCGTCGCCGGCAGCCGGCACCTCGGTCAGGCCCTGGATCTCGACGGGGATCGACGGCCCGGCTTCCTGGACCTGCTTGCCGGTCTCGTCGAGCATGGCGCGCACGCGGCCGAAGCTGGCGCCCGCCAGCACGACATCGCCGCGCTTGAGCGTGCCGCTTTGCACCAGGATGGTGGCCACGGGGCCGCGCCCCTTGTCGAGCCTGGCTTCGATGACCAGCCCCTTGGCCGGCGCGTCGATCGGCGCCTTGAGCTCGAGGATTTCGGCCTGCAGCAGCACGTTTTCGAGCAGGTCGTCGATACCGGTGCCCGTCTTGGCGGAAACCGGCACGAACGGCACGTCGCCGCCGTATTCTTCGGGCACGACTTCTTCGGCCACCAGTTCCTGCTTGACGCGGTCGGGGTTGGCTTCGGGCTTGTCGATCTTGTTGATTGCCACGACCAGCGGCACGCCGCCGGCCTTGGCATGGTGAATGGCTTCGCGGGTTTGCGGCATGACGCCATCATCGGCGGCCACCACCAGGATGACGATGTCGGTTGCCTTGGCGCCGCGCGCCCGCATGGCGGTAAACGCTTCGTGACCCGGGGTGTCGAGGAAGGTGACAACGCCACGCTCGGTTTCGACGTGGTACGCGCCGATGTGCTGCGTGATGCCGCCGGCTTCGCCCGAGGCCACCTTGGAGCGGCGGATGAAGTCGAGCAGCGAGGTCTTGCCGTGGTCGACGTGGCCCATGACGGTAACCACGGGCGCGCGCGGCAGGGATTCGGCTTCGGCAACGCCCGGCGTTTCGTCGAGGAAGGCTTCGGGGTCGTCGAGCTTGGCCGCAATAGCCACGTGCCCGAGCTCTTCGACCACGATCATCGCGGTTTCCTGGTCGAGCACCTGGTTGATGGTTACCATCTGGCCCAGCTTCATCAACTGCTTGATGACCTCGGCGGCCTTGACGGACATCTTGTGCGCCAGGTCGGCCACGCTGATGGTTTCGGGCACGTGTACTTCGCGCGCAATGAATTCCTGCGGCGCGGCCTCGTGACGGCGGTCGGCCTGCTGGTTGCGGCTGTTGCGGCCACCCTTGCCGCCCTTGCCGCCGGCGCGCCAGCCGTCGCGGGAAGGAGCGCCCGACTTGGTGTCGGCCGGCTTCTTGCGGGAAGCATCATCGCTCCAGGTGGAGGCGACTTCGGCGGTCTTGATGGTTTTCTTGGATCCGACCGCACCCGGCTTGGCGTCTTTCTTGGCGCCCGGCGTGGTTGCCTTGCCGGCCGGCTTGTGCAGCGTGCCGGACAGGGCCGCGGCAGGCGCCTCGGGTTCGGGCGCACGCAGGACCTTGCGCGGACGGTTCAGCATTTCGCGCAACGCGGCGGCTTCGGCTTCGGCCGCGCGGCGAGCCTGCTCGCGGGCGGCGGTATCGGGCGCAGGCGCCGCGGCCGCCGGCGTGGCGGCAGGACGGCCAGCCGTGGGGCGGCCATCCGTGGGGCGGCCTTCCGTGGGGCGGCCTGCTGCAGGACGGCCCTCTGGACGGCCACCTGCAGGGCGGCTCGGCGCGGGCGCCGCTGCCGGGGATTCGGATTTTGCTGCGGCCGGCTCGGACTTGACCGGGGCGGCTTGCGCAGGGGATTCAGTAGCGGTATCGATTTCGGCTTGCACAGCAGGTTGCGGCGAGGCCGGCTCGGCCTCGCGCTCGGCGACGGGCTCGGCTTCAGCGGGCGGCGCGGGTTCGGCCGGAGCTTCTGCCGGCTGGGCCGCCGGTTCGGGTTGGGGCTCAGGCTGGGCCTGGGCCGCGGGGGCAGGAGCAGGCTCGGCGGCCGGTTCCTGGTCTTGTGCCGCAGGCGCGGACGGGGCCGGCGCGGCGGGTTCGGGCGCTGGCTGCACTGCGGCGGGCGCGGGGACGGCCGGCTCGACGGGCGCGGCCGGGGCCTCGGGCACAGCCGGCGCCGCCTCGGCACGCGCCTGTTCGAGGGCGAGCTCGGAAGGATCGCGCTTGACGAACACGCGCTTCTTGCGGACTTCGACCTGAATGGTGCGCGAACGGCCGGTGGCATCGGCCTGGCGGATTTCGGAGGTCTGGCGACGCGTCAAGGTGATCTTCTTGCCCTCGGTCGCGCCATGGGCGCGGCGCAGCGAGTCGAGCAACTTCGCCTTGTCGCTGTCGGTAACCGCGTCGTCTACCGAGTTGAGGTCAACGCCAGCCGCACGCAGCTGCTCCAGCAGCACGTTGGCAGGCATTTTCAGCTCGGTAGCGAACTGGGCGACAGTATTACTCGACATTAGGCTATCTTCCCTCTATATGCAGCGATTACAACAACGGTACGCGGGCGGCGTTACCGCCCTTGCACCTGGTTCGGCACCCGCCTGGTTATTCTTCATCGAACCAGTGGGCCCGGGCGCGCATGATCAGCTCGCTGGACTGCTGCTCGTCGAGGCCGGAAATTTCGGCAAGCTCGTCGGCGGCCAGCTCGGCCAGGTCATCGCGCGTCAGCACTTGCCGTTCCGCCAGCTTGGAAGCCAGTTCCGGCGTCATGCCTTCGAGTTCGAGCAAGTCTTGTGCCGTTTCAAGGCGCTCTTCCTGGGCGATGGCCTCGGTAAGTAACGCATTGCGGGCGCGAGAGCGCAGCTCGTTGATGGTGTCTTCGTCGAACGCCTCGATTTCCAGCAGTTCCTGCATGGGAACGTAGGCGATTTCCTCGATACCGGTGAAGCCCTCGTCGATGAGAATGTCGGCGACTTCTTCGTCGACGTCGAGCTTGTTCATGAACGTGGCGCGCAGGTCGGCGCGCTCGGCCTCCTGGCGGCTGAGGCTTTCTTCCGGCGTCATGATGTTGATCTGCCAGCCGGTGAGTTCGGACGCCAGGCGCACGTTCTGGCCCTTGGCGCCAATGGCCTTGGGCAGGTTTTCTTCGTCGACCACCACGTCCATGGCGTGCTTGTCTTCGTCGACCACGATCGACTCGACATTGGCCGGCGCCAGCGCGCCGATGACGAACTGGGCAGGGTCTTCGGACCACAGCACGATGTCGACCTGTTCGCCGCCGAGCTCGTTGCGCACCGCGGTAACACGCGAACCCCGCATGCCTACGCAGGTGCCGATGGGATCGATGCGCTTGTCATAGGCAACGACGGCGATCTTGGCCCGTACGCCGGGATCACGCGCGGCGGCCTTGATCTCGAGCAGCCCCTGTTCGATTTCCGGCACTTCGTTTTCGAACAATTGGCGGATGAATTCGGGCGACGTGCGCGAGAGAATGACCTGCTGCCCCCGGGCGGCGTGGTCCACGCGCAGCACGTAGGCGCGCAGGCGGTCGCCGACCCGGAAGTTTTCCTTGGGGATCATTTCGGAACGCGGCAGGCGGGCTTCGATCTTGCCGGTTTCAACAATGATGTCGCCCTTGTCCATGCGCTTGATCGTGCCGGAGATGATGGTCTCGCCACGGTCAAGGAAGTCGTTGAGCACCTGCTCGCGCTCGGCATCGCGGATTTTCTGCAGGATGGCCTGCTTGGCGGCCTGCGCACCGATACGGCCGAACTCGATGGGCTCGAGGGGTTCCTCGATGTATTCGCCGACCTGGATATTGGGCACCAGCTCGCATGCATCAGACAGCAATTCCTGCCTGTCGGGTTCCTGCAGGCCGGCCTCGTCGGGCACCACCAGCCACCGGCGAAAGCCCTCGTGGCTGCCGGTTTCACGGTCGATGGCGACGCGGATATCGGCGTCTTCCTTGAAGCGTTTTTTCATGGCCGAAGCCAGCGCGCTTTCAAGCGCCCCGAAAACCACTTCGCGCGTGACGTTTTTTTCACGCGCCAAGGCATCGACCAACAGAAGAATTTCGCGACTCATCGCTTTTTGCCCTTGAAATCCAGAACGGGATCCAGCTTGGCACGCTCGACATCGGCGAGCGTGAAGTTCAAGACCTGGATGTCGTCTTTTTTTGCCTCGAATTCGAGACCGAATACGGCCTGCGTGTCGGCGCCCGCGCCGCTGTCGGCCTCGGGCACGGACAGGATGCCGGTGAACACCTTGCGGCCGTCCAGCGGCTGACGCAGCTTGATTTCGATACGCTCGCCCGCGAATCGGCGGAACTCGGCCTCGGTGCGCAACGGGCGATCGACGCCCGGCGAGCCGACCTCGAGACGCTTGTAGTCGATGTTTTCGACTTCGTAGACGCGCGACAACTGCCGCGACACTTGTTCGCAGTCTTCGATGCGCACCCCGCCGGCCTTGTCGATGGTGACGCGCAACAAGCCGAGCGCGGCACGTTCGACGTCGACCAGTTCGACGTCCATTCCGGCTAGCGCCTCTTGGGTCAATGCGTATAAATCAGCCATACACTCAAAAAAAATGGGCTGCAAACCCAGCCCACCGTATTGCCCGGCACCCGGGCAGGGCCTTCTGCGGGACGACCCGCCGGAAAACCCCACCACCGGGCCCGAGCCCAAATATTGCGACCTTTTGTTCCTGCGCGCGGGCCGTAGCAGCCGCCCGGGGCGACCTGGTCGCGAACCTGGCAAACCGCAAAGCCACCACATCAAGCCACGTCGCACGCCAGGCATGCGCCGCTTTTACACGCCGCCACCCGCACCGGACGCCACACGGGCACGCCCGTGCGATGGCCCCACGCCATGAAAACCAGCAATTTTACCAGATTACCGGGAAAATTGCCTGCTAGCTCACGGGTTTACAGCCAGATTCTGCGGGCCCGCGCGCCTGCAAGGCCAGGCCGCGCGGCTTAACGGCCGCCGCGCCCGCGCGAACCGCCCAGAAATCCCAGGCGGGACTCGTGCGCCGAGGCGCTCTTGGGCTGCCAATCGTCGCCCTTGGCCGAGCTGCGCTTGGCGCGCGCCTTGCCGCCCTGGGCCTTGGCGCTGCCGCGCCCTGCCCCCGGCTGACCGTTGCGCCCCACGGGCCCGGCAGGCTTGCCGGGCTTGCCGGGTTTGCCGGGGCCGCTCTTGCGCGGCGCGGCTGCGGCAGGCGCCGTTCCCGCCACGACCGCGGCTGCGGCTGCGTCCGGGCCGACTGCCTTGCCCGGCCGCCGCGGCTTGCCATTCTTGGGCGTCTTGGGCCCTGCGGGCCGGGCGCCACCCGCCTTGGCTGCGCCGCTCTTGCCCGGCTTGCCGCCCTTGCCGCCCTTGCCGCGCCCGGCGTCCTTGCCCAGCGGATGGCCATTGGCGTAGCCGCCCGTGATCATCAGGCCGGTGCCGAATGGATCGGACGGCGAAGACGCCACAGCGCCCGGACTGCCCGCGCGGCCGCCCTGCAGCTTGCCGCGCCGGCCGATGCGCGCGCCGTTCATGCCATTGCGTTCCAGCGTGCCAAAGCCCGGCGGCAGCGCACTGTCGTGAGAGCGCGGCTGGCGCACCCGTCCGCCGTCGGCATCGTCGTCGTCGCGCAACAGGCCAAGCTGCACCATCAGGGCGGTGACCAGCTTGGAGTCGAGCTCTTCCCAGCGGCCACGGCGCAATGTACGCGGCAGTACCAGATCGCCGAAACGGGTACGGATCAATCGGCTGACGGTGACGCCCACGGCTTCGAACATGCGACGGACTTCGCGGTTGCGGCCTTCCTGGAGAGTGACGCGATACCAGCGGTTGCTGCCGTCGCCGCCCAGGTAGTCAAGCGTGCCGAACGCGGCCATGCCGTCTTCGAGCTGAATGCCTTCGACCAGGGACTTGCGCGTCGCGTCGTCCATTTCGCCGAGCACCCGCACCGCGTATTCGCGTTCGGTGCCATAGCGCGGATGCATGATGCGGTTGGCCATGTCGCCCGAGGTGGTGAAAATGAGCAGGCCTTCGGTATTGAGATCCAGGCGCCCGACAGAGAGCCATTTGCCGGTGCGCAATTTGGGCAGCCGGGCAAAGACGCTGGCCCTGCCGGCAGGGTCGTCGTGGCTGACGATTTCGCCCGCAGGTTTGTGATACAGGATGACACGAGGCGGCTTGCGGGTGTTGGGACGCACGATGGGCTTGCCATTGACACGAACCACATCCGACGGCCCCACCCGCTGGCCTATGTGGGCCGGCTCGCCATTGACCGATACGCGCCCGGCAGTGATCAGTTCTTCCATTTCGCGGCGCGAGCCCATGCCGGCATCGGCCAGGACCTTGTGCAGCTTGGGCATGGCCGCATCGCTGTTCAGATATTTGCCCAGACGTTGCTCGATGCGCGCGGCCTGATCGAGAAAAGACAAAGCCTGTTCGGCCTCGTGCTCGGACCCGCGGTTATCGCCCTGGGGGCCGGCCGCGCGCGCCTCGGCCGGCGCGTCATTGCCGCCCGGCTCAGGGGCGCCGGCCGCCGCGCCGGCAGCGTCCGCGCGCCGGCGGCGAAACGGCGTGCGCAGCTTGCGGCCGCGCCCGCGGGCATTACCGTTTTCCGCGGCTTCGCCGGCGGCGGCGGACTCAGCCCCGTCCGGCCCTGCGTCGGAAACGGCCGGCGCCGCAGGAGCAGCCTGCGCAGTCACGCCGGGAACAGGAAAGTCATCTTCTTGCATCGTTGTATTCGTTGTCACAGAGACAGCTCCAGATTTCAAGCTTGCACCAGCCCGCCCTGGGCAGACCGGTCTTCATCAGGTGTTGAGGGGGCCTCGGGCGCCAGCGGCTGGGGAGCGGACGGCGGCACGTCGGGCCCCGATTCCCGAGGCGGGACCTCGGGTTCGGGATCTTGAGGGTCGACCTCGGGTTCGGGCGTCGGAGGTTCGACTTCGGGCTCGGGCGCCGGGGGATGTACGTCGGGCCCCGGCGCGGGAGGCTCGATCTCGGGCTGGGGGTCCACCGGCGTGATTTCGGGCTGGCTGGTTGCCGGCGCGATCTCGGGTTGATTGTCAGGCTGCGGCACTTCAGGGTGTTTGCCGGGTTGAGGCACCTGGTCCGACATGGGCGGCGGGATGTCTGGCACGTCGGCGGACGAGACGCCCGCCGCAGGATCGCCCGCCGCGGGATCGCCCGCCACGGGATCGCCCGCCGCGGGGCCGTCCGCGGTCGGGGCAGCCGCCACTGTGCTGCCTGCGTCGGGGCCATCCGCCAGCGCCTGGCCGTCCTGGGGCTGGCCGTCCGGCGTCTGGGCAGAAGGCGAAAGCGTGACTTCCGACCCTCCCAGATCCAGGCCTTCGAGGGCTGCGGCCGCCTGCGCGGTGTCCAGCGGCGGCAGCTCGTCGAGCGCACGCAAACCCAGATCGTCGAGAAACTGGCGCGTGGTGCCGAACAACGCGGGCCGGCCCGGCGCGTCGCGATGGCCGATCACTTCTATCCAGCCGCGATCTTCGAGGGTCTTGACGATCTGGGACGACACTGTCACGCCCCGGATGTCTTCGATATCGCCGCGAGTGACGGGTTGGCGCCAGGCCACGATGGCCAGCGTTTCCATGACGGCACGAGAATACTTTGGCGGCTTTTCGGGATTGAGGCGTTCCAGATAACGCTGCATGTGCGGCCGGCTCTGGAAGCGCCACCCCGAGGCCAGCTGCACCAGATCCATGCCGCGCTCGGCCCATTGCTGCTGCAGCGCCTGCAACAATGCCCGCAGCCGGTCATTGTCGAATTCCGGGTCATCGCCGAACAGCTTGCGCATTTCGGCCAGTTGCATCGGCTGGCTCGCGCATAGCAGCGCAACTTCCAGCACGCATATTGCCTCGCTATCGTTCATTGATTATCAGTCGGTTATTAATGGGCGAATTTGCGTCACGGATTCAAAAAAGATAAAATCTTTCTCTTCAGACGCGGGGTGGAGCAGTCTGGCAGCTCGTCGGGCTCATAACCCGAAGGTCGTAGGTTCAAATCCTGCCCCCGCAACCAAGCTTTCCGAAGGCCCGGCTCAACGCCGGGCCTTTTTGCTGGGCGTCGCGCCTGGCAGCCACCGCGAATGCCACGCCCGCCCGCGCACCACCGACCGCCCAACCCAATGATGGAAGCGGAGCATGCCGAAATGCGGACTTGCTTAATGTTCACAGTGTTCCTGCCAGAACGGCACGAGGGCGGCGCCAGCTGGCTGGCAACCTGAACCCGTACGATGCCGCGCTTATCAGTGCGCAGCGCCGCCGATGCGGCCAATGCTTATAAAAATGAACCTGAACCGCCTGGCGCCAGGGCAGAGGACGAAGATGCGGAAAACCCCTTGCCCCGAACAATAACCGCGCCCAGCCCGAAATAAGCAGGCTGGCTTGCGGCAACGCTGAGCCGACAATTCTTAGACGTATGGGACGACCATGCCGCCCCCATGAACGGCCGGCGCATAGGCGGCCTGCCAACCCGCACCACAACAACTTCGGCAAACCTTGAAACCGCCTGGGCGGAACCGCTGGCCGGAAGATCCGCGACGGCGCCAGCCGCTGCGGTGTTGCGCGCGCCCCGTCGTGCTAGCGTGGCATTGAATGCCCTGGCGCCATGGCTGCCTGTGGGCAGCGCCGGATGGGACGACGTTGGTCTTCATGAAGACAGTCAGTTGATTATACCTACAATGCCGGTGGCGACAAAGCACTGCGATGCCTTGCCCGCGCGCTGCGCCTACGCCGGCGCGTCCCAGGGCGTGGGCCCGAAGCGCTCGGCCAGGAAGTCGAGCATGGCCCGCAGCACCAGCGGCATCTGCCGGCGCGACGCATATACGCCATAGATGCCGAGTTCCTCGGGGGGAGTCTGGGCAAGCAGCGGCACCAGCCGCCCGGAGGCTATATCGTCGCCCACCAGGTACGTAGGCAGCAGCGCGATACCACTGCCCTGCACTGCCGTGCGCGCCAGCAATATGACGTCGTTGGCCGTGATGTTTCCACTGACCGGCACATCGATCCACGACCCATCGCGCTGGAACCGCCACAGACTCTTGCCATAGTGCGAATGGGTAAGGCAATTGTGCCTGGCCAGGTCTTCCGGCCGCGCCGGCGCGCCATGCGCGCTCAAGTACGAGGGCGCGGCGCACACCACCGACCGGCAAGGCGCCAGTTTGCGCGCGATGAGATTGGGATCGAGTTCATTGGTGATGCGCACCGCCAGATCGACTCGCTCTTCGACCAGATTGACGATGCGATCGATCAGCTGCAGGTGAACCGAGGCGCCCGGGTACCGGGCAACGAAGTCCGCCATTGCACTGCTGAGCTGCACCACGCCGAACGATAGGCTGGCGGTGATGCGCAGCTCGCCGCGCGGCTCGGTGTCCGGAGAGGTCGCGGCATGGCGGATTTCTCCTGCAAGGTCGAGCATGCTGCGACAGCGAGGCAAGGCATCGGAACCCGCGGGGGTAAGGCTGAGCCGGCGAGTGGTACGGTGCAGCAGCCGGGCCCCCACCCATTCTTCGAGCTCGGCCAGGTAGCGGGACACCATGGCCCGTGACATATCGAGATGCTGCGCCGCGGCGGACAGACTGCCGCGATCGACGACCTCGACGAACACCTGCATGGCTTTCAGGCGGTCCATGATTGTCTCTTTTCTGGCGGCGGTGCAGGCTTTATACCGTATTTCGGGTTGCGCGCCGACTTAACTTTGTTGTCTTAATGTGCGCTGGCGCCAGGCGGTTGGCGCAACGCCTGCCGCAGCGAAGCCTGCAAGACGCCGGGATCGAGGTCGCGCACGATGCACACCAGGCGCGATTGCGCCAGGCCCGCAGGCCAGCCTGCAAGCGGCTCGGGCGGATACAGGTCGCGATGCACGCCGTGCACCGCGCACGGCACAGACTCGCCCGCGAAGCCGATCACGCCCTTGATGCGCAGCAACCCCTGGTGATGCACCTGCTGGACTTGCGCCATGCCGGTCAGGAAGGCGGCGCGGCTGAGGACGTGCGGCAAATCGATTACGACCTGGCTGACCCGGGGATGACGGGACCCGCCGCTCAACCCGGCCAGGCCCGCCAGTCCGACGCTCCACGAGCCCCCTGCCACGCGCAAGGGCAGCGGTTCGCCAGGCGCCAGCCGGCGATCCAGCGCGGCATCGGGCCACTGCACGCACATGGCCACGCCGGGATGCACCTGCGCGACGGCGTCCAGCGCATGGGACAGCGCATCCTGGTCAACCAGATCCGGCTTGGCGCAAACGACCAGGTCCGCCAACGCGACCTGTTGGGCGGCTTCCGGCTGATCCAGAAGCTGGCGCGCGATATGGCTGGCATCCACCACCGCAAGCGTGCCGGCGTGGACGTATCGTTCCGCAAGAAACGGCTCGTGCCGCAAAGTGAACAGAATCGGCGCGGGAGAAGCCAGGCCCGTCGTTTCGATCAACACGCGGCGTAACGGTTTTATCTGCCGCCGCAGCGCCATCATGAAGAGGTCGCGCAAGGCATGGACCAGATCGCCATTGACGGTACAACAGATGCAGCCGCCCTCCAGCGCCACGATACGCGCATCGGCATGCCGCACCAGATGGTGGTCGACGCCGATCGTTCCGAATTCGTTGATGATGACCGCCGTGTCGGCGTATGCGGGATCCTTGACCAGGCGATTCAACAACGTGGTCTTGCCGCTACCCAGAAAACCGGTGAGCACAGTGACCCCGATGCGGCGATCGATACGTGGAGCGGCGGGCTGTTCAGACACGGAGGTGCGCCTCGCAAGGCAGCGCGATCACATGCCCGGCGGCCGACAGGCCGGCGTAATATGGCTGCGGAATGGAATTTGCAGACGGCAGCCGTGCCGCGATGGCGGCGTCGGCTTTATCCATTACACAAAAACCTAGGAGGGTACACATGGCATTGCATCATGCCCGCTCGGGCGAACTCATCGATATCCGCCCATTGGGCGCAGCCATCAAGAATACCCCCTCGCAGGCTTTGGTACGCGCTGACCAGCTGGAAGTGCTGCGCCTGAACCTGCCGGCCGGCGAATCGCTGCCTCCGCACGATATCGAGCACAGCGCCATCACCGTGCAATGCCTGGAGGGAGCGCTGGAACTGCGCGCGCACGGCACGGCGCGGCGCATGGAACCGGATACGCTGGTATACCTGGCGCCGGGCGTGGAGCACAGCGTTGTCGCGCTTGAGGATTGTTCGGTACTCGTGACGCTGTTCCTGGACCGGAGCTGATCGGGGCGGTTTGCCGGCTTGCCGCCCGCACGACGCGCCCAGCCGCCTACACCGGCTCGCTGCGCATAGGCGCGGACAGCCTGAGATTCAGGCGTTTGCCCAATCGGATTGCGGGCTGTTCCAACAGCCGCCAGGACAGCCAGCTGAGCGCGAACGTGGCCACACCGGCCGTGACCATGCCAAAAGCGTCACGCTTTCCCACCACGTGCCAGACGACCGGATGCAGCAGGTACACCGGATAGCTGAGGACGCCCAGCGTATGAGCGATTCTGGCCCATGCTCCGACCAGCGGCAGATAAGCCGACACCGCAGTCACGCAACACACCAGCGCCAGCAACGATATGCCGGTAAATCCTGTCAGCGCATCCGTTCTTGTCGCGCCCGATGACATCGCCAGCACGGCCAGACCGGATACAAACAGGAAGATCACGCCGGTTTTGCCGGGGCTTGCTCCGCCCGCATCCACATACTTGCCAATCAGCATGCCGAAAGCGAAATAGAACCCGAACGAACCGTACTGCGTGTACGACACCCAGTTTTCCGAGAACGTGCCCTGCGCCAGGACCATGTTCACGAAAGCTACCTGCGCCACCAGGAAAACCAGGCTACAGACGAGCGCGGCGCCCCACCCTGAACGAAACACTGCCAGCAGCAACGGGAAGATCGCGTAGAACACGAACTCGATCCCAAGAGACCAGGCGCCCGTCGCAATGCCCACCGCGCCCGGCTGGGTAACGCCAAAGGTTGGCAGCGACCCCAGGATGGTAGAAAGCGGCACGTCGAGACTCACACTCCTGCCGCTCGCCAGCCGCGCCAGCCAACGCAATAGCGGCACAACGATACCGATGGCCAGCAGAAGCGGGAATATGCGGAAGATGCGATTGACCAGATAGGGAACGAGATCGTGCAGCCGATCCATACGGGCTGAATAGGCCACGTACATGCTGGCGCCGCTGAGCACGAAGAAGGCGTATACGCCATAGGTGCCCAGGTTATAGAGATTCGCCGTCTTGCTCCATGCCAGGTAGTGGTAAACCATCACCCCGATGGCAAGGATGCCTCGCAGAAAATCGAAACCCAATATCCTTGCCGGTGCCCCCATGGCCGCCTCTGTCGCCGCGCGAAAGGCCGTATTCTAGAGCAGCAAGGCCGCGATACTTCATTGCGCGCGGTAGCTGCCCCGCCCAGGAACAGCCAGCGCAATGCATCGGAACGGGCATTGAGCAAAGCGCCGCAGAAGAAAAACCGCTGCAAAAAAGAAACTGGCGTTGCCCAAGATCAAAACATTTTTGTTTTGTTTACAAACTTTAATATTGTATAGCTACTTATCGAAACCACGCAGGGAAGGTAATGAAATACAGCGAGTTCAGGCGGTGGTTGCTGAAGCAGGGGTGACGCTACCCCCACAAATCAGGAAGCAGCCACTACAAAGCAACCCTAGGTGATCGAATGACAGTTTTCCCAGACCACGGCAGCAAAGAAATCGGTACTGGACTGGTGAGCAAGATCGAGAAAGACCTGGGCCTGAAGTGAGACGAGGTGGCCCAAAAGGGCCGCCTCCTTCCGCTGTATCTCTACCGCCCCGCACACAATGAGGAAACGGCATGTTGACCTACTGCTACACCTTGGCGCCCGACGATAACGGCACGCTGCTGATTTCATTCCCGGACGTACCGGAAGCAGCGGCCGTGACAGAGCGCGACCAAGACGCGGCACGCGAGGCGTTCGAGGGCCTGGAAGCTGCCCTACAAATGTATGTCGACGCACGCCGCCCTATTCCTATGCCCGCTGCCGTGGGCGATGGGAGCGTCACGCTCGGAGCCCTTGTTACCGCGAAGGTTCTGCTGTCGAACGAGATGGTCAACCAAGGCATCAGGAAAGCCGAACTGGCGCGCCGACTGGGCGTTCACATGCCGCAGGTGGACCGGCTGCTGGACTTGGCTCACGCCTCGAAGATCGAGGCTGTAGAGGCCGCCGTACAGCGGCTGGGCCGGCGGCTGGAAGTTTCCATGGCGTAGCACAATGGCGGCTTCACGGTGCCTGCCAACTCTGCACCAGCATCTCACGCCGCGGCACGCCAGCGCCCCCGCTCACGATGTGGCGGATACTCAGGGAGTGCACCGGAAAGCCGGCGAACACCTCTCGCATCTTTGGGTGGTCATTGAGGCTCAACAGCGCCTTGCCGTGCATGGTGCGCATGGCGTCGGCAAGCGCTTCGTATTCGAGTAGCGCGAATTCGACTTCGTACCCGGCCGTGCCCCAACATGACGCACAAAAAGAAAAACCGCCTCAGGGGCGGTTTGACTGTTTTCTTTAGCGGTTTTTGGCTCCCCGAGCAGGGCTCGAACCTGCGACCTGCGGATTAACAGTCCGTCGCTCTACCGACTGAGCTATCGGGGAACTGCAACTGCGCTAAAGAAGTGAGATTATGAAGGAAATTTTTGGGCAATGCAAGTGAACGCAGAACAGAGCGCGCCACGCGTTCCGGGATTGTTTTCGTTACCCCGAACATGCGCGCCAAGAAATTCTCTGATATGATCTCGGTCTTTCGACGCGGCGCACACGGTGCGTGGCGTTGGGCGGAAGGCGCATCGCGCACGAAGCAAGCCGGCATAGCTCAGTTGGTAGAGCAGCGCATTCGTAATGCGAAGGTCGGGGGTTCGACTCCTCTTGCCGGCACCAGAATTATTTGAAAGGGCAGCCCAGGGCTGCCCTTTTTTGTTGCCTGAGCCCGGGCGGAATGGACGTTGCCGATGCGCAATGTCTGATGGCACAGCAGCCGGGCGAGCTGCAACGGCGGGCCGCGGCACTATGCGCCCGTGAAAGGCGCCGACTATTCGAAGTCGGGCTGCTTTTCGGGTTGGGCGAGGTCGAACGCCGGCAATTCGCGGCAGGCTTCGTCGATGCGCACAACCGTGGGAAACGCCGACAGATCGCAATCGAAGCGACGTGCGTTGTATACCTGCGGGACCAGGCACGCGTCGGCCAGGCCGGGGGTATCGCCATGACAATAACGGCCAGTGCTTGAAGAATCGGCCAGCATGGATTCCACCGCGGCCAGCCCCAGTCCCACCCATTGTCGGTACCACTCGTTCTTGGCGTCGTCGCTGACCTGCAGATTGCGCTTGAGGTACTTGAGCACGCGCAGGTTGTTAAGCGGGTGGGTGTCGCAAGCGATGGCCTGGGCAATGGCCCGCACCCGGGCGCGGCCGGCGGCGTCGGCTGGCAGCAACGGCGGTTGCGGGTGGGTTTCGTCCAGGTATTCGATGATGGCCAGCGACTGGCCCAGGGTGACGTCTGCGTCGACCAGGGTTGGAACCAATGCGGAAGGGTTGAGCGCGCGGTAACCGTCGGACAGCTGCTGCCCCCCGTCTTTCAGCAGGTGCACGCCCAGGTATTCGTACGCGATACCCTTGATGTTGAGGGCGATTCGAACGCGGTAGGCGGCCGAACTACGAAAGTAGCTATATAACTGCATCATGTCGTCCTCCTTTTGTGGTGGCGGCGGGCGCTAGCGTGGTTCGGCGGCGTCTGGCGCTGCCTTGCGCGACAGCCCCTTGGGCAAGGGGAACGCCACGTTTTCTTCCAGGCCCGGCATGGTGCGCACCGACACGGCGCCCAGCTCTTTCAGGCGCTGCACGACTTGCTCTACGAGCACTTCGGGCGCCGACGCGCCCGCGGTGATGCCGATGCGCTGGCGACCGACGAGCCACGCGGGATCGATGGCATCGGCGCCATCGACCAGGAAGGCATCGGTACCTATGCGTTCGGCGACTTCGCGCAAGCGGTTGGAGTTGGAGCTATTGGGGCTGCCCACGACCAGCACGAGATCGCATTGGGGCGCCAGCACCTTGACAGCGTCCTGGCGGTTTTGCGTGGCGTAGCAGATATCGCTTTTCTTGGGTTCGACAATGCCCGGAAAGCGCGCGCGCAGCGCGGCCGACACCGCAGCGGCGTCGTCGACCGACAGCGTGGTCTGCGTGACGAAAGCCAGGTTGCCGGGGTCGGACACCTGCAGCCCCGCCACGTCTTCGACGGTTTCGACCAGGTACATGCCGCCCTGCGCCTGCCCCAGCGTGCCTTCGACTTCGGGATGCCCCTTGTGACCGATCATGATGATTTCACGCCCGGCGGCGCGCATGCGGGCGACTTCGATGTGCACTTTGGTGACCAGCGGGCACGTGGCGTCGAACACCTGCAGCCCGCGCGAATCGGCTTCCTGGCGCACCGCCTTGGACACGCCGTGCGCAGAGAACACCACGATGGCGCCCGCAGGCGCCTGATCGAGCTCGTCGATGAAGATGGCGCCCTTGGCGCGCAGGTCTTCGACCACATAGCGGTTGTGGACGATTTCGTGGCGCACATAGATGGGCGCCCCATGCAGTTCGAGCGCGCGCTCGACGATGTCGATGGCGCGGTCGACGCCGGCACAGAAGCCGCGCGGCTGCGCCAGGACGACTTCGGCGTCGGCCGCGGTGACCGGTCGGTTCATTACAAGACCCCCAGGATGTGGACATCGACGCGCAGCGCCGTGCCCGCCAGTGGATGGTTGAAATCGAACAATGCCCAATCGGGATCGAGCTGCTTTAGCACGCCCGAATAGCGCGCGCCGTTGGGCGCGGTGAACTCGACGAGATCGCCGGGTTCGAACGTGGCGTCGGCGCCGGCGTGTTCGGCCAGCATGGCGCGGGTGACCTTCTGGATGAGGTCGGGATTGCGTTCGCCATAGGCCTGGGCGGGCGACAGCGTGACGCTGAAGCGCTGGCCTTCGGAGCGGCCGAGCAGCGCGGTTTCGAGACCCGGCGCCCATTGCCCCTGCCCCATTTGCAGGGTGCCGGGCCGGCCATCGAAGGTATCGGCGAATACGGTGTCCTGGGCAGGGCCGGACGCCAGCGCGATGCGATAGTGCAAGGTAAGGTAGGAATCGGCCCGAACTGTGGGTACGGCCTGATCGGCGGCGGGGGTACTGCTCAAGGTGGTCACCGTGGAAAAAGTGGCGTAAACCCTGATTTTAGAACGTCTTGGCAAATGTCGGCCCAGCGCCGGCCTTGGCGGAGCCAGCGTAGAACTACGCGTGGACCAAAATGGACATACGCGCACCCTGCGCCCCGGGAGCGCGGCATAGTGACGGGCCCCGATTCCTTTGCGTGCCCCCATGCCCCTGCCCCGCGACCTTGCCCCGCACGAGCGCCCCCGCGAACGCCTGCTGCGCCTGGGACCCCAGGCGCTGCGCGACGCCGAACTGCTGGCGCTGGCCCTGCGTACCGGCACGCGGGGCCACACCGCGGTCGACATGGGCGACCTGCTCTTGCAACACTATGGCGGGCTGCGCGGCCTGTTCGGCGCCACGCCCCAGGAATTGATGTCGCAGCGGGGCCTGGGGGCTGCCAAGGCCGGCGTGCTGGCGGCCATCCTGGAACTTGCGCGGCGGGCCACCGAAGAACAATTGATGCGCCAGCACAATATGTCAGACCCGGGGCAGGTCAAGCGCTATTTCCGCACGGCGCTCTCGCACCGCGACGTGGAGCACTGCATGGCGCTGTATCTTGATAGCCAGCTCAACCTGATCGCCAGCGGCGAGCTCGCCCGGGGCACCCTGGCGCAGGCTTCGGTGTATCCGCGGGAAGTGGTGCGGGAAGCCTTGCGGCACCATGCCGCGGCCCTGATACTGGCGCACAACCATCCATCCGGCGCGGCGCGACCCAGCCAGGCCGACCGTGAATTCAGCCAGCGCCTGAAACAGGCGCTGGCGCTGGTGGACATCCGCCTTGTGGACCACCTGATCGTGGCCGGCGACACGACGGTGTCCATGGCTGAAGCGGGCCTGCTTTAGCGGCATGGCAGGCCGCGAACCAATCCGTCGGCGCCGGTGCAGCGGCGCGCCGGCAATTTCGTTAGACTGCAAGTTCCAACGATCCAGAGCACGCCCGGACGAGAATCGATGAAGCGCCTGTGGGACATTTCTCCTCCGGTATCGCCCGACTCTCCGGTTTTTCCGGGCGATACCGCTTACCAGCAACGCTGGACATGGTCGCTGGGCGGCGACTGTCCGGTCAATGTCAGCGAAATCCGGATGTCGCCGCATATCGGCGCGCACGCCGATGCTCCATTGCACTACCGCAACGGGGCCGCGGCTATCGGGGCCGTGCCGCTGGAACCCTACCTGGGGCCCTGTCGGGTCATCCATGCCCTGGACTGCGGCCCGCTGATCCGGCCCGAACACCTGGAACATGCGGCCGCCGACCTGCCGCCGCGCGTACTGGTGCGCACCGCCGAACATGCGGCGGTTCACTGGTGGACAGATGATTTCGCGGCCTACGCGCCACACACCATCGACTGGCTGGCCGAACGCGGCGTGATGCTGATCGGGCTGGACACGCCCAGCATCGACCCCGCGTCCAGCAAGACCCTGGACAGCCACCACGTCATCTTGCGGCGCGATATGCGCGTGCTGGAAAACCTGCTGCTCGATGACGTTGCCGAAGGCGACTACGAACTCATCGCCCTTCCGCTGGCGCTGGCCCAGGCCGATGCCAGTCCGGTGCGCGCGGTGCTGCGCGAACTGGGCTGATTCGCCCGTTACCATGAACCATCACCAGGGAAATGCCGCCGCACCACGGCGGCGTTCCCGATCAGGCAGGCCTTTGATGAATACGCCACAACGCCCCGAAGACATCGTCCGCGACGAACAGGCCCAGCTCGACTACGCCCAGGACATGACCTATGGCGACTATCTGCATCTGGATGAGCTGCTGGGCGCGCAACATCCGCTGTCGCCCGAGCACAACGAACTGCTGTTCATCGTGCAGCACCAGACCAGCGAACTCTGGATGAAGCTGATGCTGCATGAACTGCGCGCCGCCATCGAGCACGTTACCCAGGACCGCCTGCCGCCGGCCTTCAAGATGCTCGCGCGCGTCAGCAAGATCATGGAGCAACTGGTGCACGCCTGGGACGTGCTGGCCACCATGACGCCGCCCGAATACTCGGCCCTGCGCCCATACCTGGCAAGATCCAGCGGCTTCCAGAGCTACCAGTACCGCCAGATCGAGTTCCTGCTGGGCAACAAGAACGCCGCCATGCTCAAGCCCCACGAGCACCGGCCCGACTTGCTGGCCGCGGTGCGCGCGGCCTACGAGGCGCCCTCGCTGTACGACGAATCATTGCGACTGCTGGCGCGCCATGGCTTGCCCGTGCCGGCCAGCCACCTGCAGCGCGACTGGTCCCGGCCCTACCAGGCCGACGCCGCCGTCGAGGCGGCCTGGCTCACGGTGTACCGCCAGCCTGACCGCTACTGGGACCTGTACCAACTGGGGGAAAAACTCACCGACCTGGAAGACGCTTTCCGGCTGTGGCGTTTCCGCCACGTCACCACGGTGGAACGCATTATCGGATTCAAGCGCGGCACCGGCGGCACATCGGGGGTCGCATACCTGCGCAAGATGCTCGACATCGTGCTGTTTCCGGAAATCTGGGCGCTGCGCACGGATTTGTAGCGCGTCCGCCCGCTGGTCAGCACGGGAAATCGTGCTAGAATGCGGGGTTACTTCCTGGATACGTGGCTGTCGGGCGACCTTATGACAAGGCGATCCGTTCGGCTGGCGACCCGCAAACCTCCGGCCAGACCGGAAGAACCGGAATTCATCATGAAAGAAGGCATTCACCCCGAATACCGCGAAGTGGTGTTCATGGACGTGCAAACGGGCAACAAGTTCGTGACGCGCTCCACCATCAACACGCGCGAAACCATCGAACTCGACGGCAAGACCTACCCGTTGTTCAAGTGCGACGTTACGTCGGAATCGCACCCCTTCTACACCGGGGCGCAGACCCGCATCGTCGAAACCGGCCGCGTCGAGAAATTCCGCGCCAGGTTCGCTCGCACCGCCGGCGCAATCAAATCCGCGTCGTAAACTGCTCCTCGCCGAGGCGCAGGAAAAAGCAGCCCTAGGGCTGCTTTTTTTTCCACGCGAACTCGATCCTTCCCCGTTTGCGGGCCACCGGCCCGAGCCTGCTCGGTTACATTAGCCACGTGTCTCCCATAACGCGCTCAACCCCGGCCCGACTGACCAGTTCAGCCACCGCCAAGTTGCCCCGTCTGGTGCTGCTGGGGCTATCGCTCGCCTATATCCTGGCCGGCCTCTTCATGCGCGATCCGTGGAAGACCGACGACGCCGTCGGCCTGGCCACCATGATCACGGCGATACGCGAAGGCGGCACTACCTGGCTGCTGCCGCAGGTAGGGGAACTGGCCTTCGCCGAAGAAGGGCCGCTGATCACCTGGGCAGGCGCCCTGTGCATGTGGCTGTTCGGGCCGCTGATCGGCGATATACCGGCCGGGCGTCTGCCGAATCTGCTGTGGTTCGGCATCGCCACCGTCAGCGTATGGTACGGCACCTATCTGCTGGGGCGCCGCGCCGAGGCCCAGCCGCTGGCGCTGCCGTTTGGCGGCGAGCCGCCGCCACGCGACTACGGGCGCATGCTGGCGGACGCCGCCCTGCTGCTGCTGATCGCCACGGTCGGCATTTTGCAACGCACCCACGAGACCTCTGTGGTGCCCGCCATCATGGCGTGGCAGGCGCTGGCTTTTTATTCGCTGGCGCGCACGGTGGACCGCCCCGCATCCGGCGCGGTGACATTGGGCGTGGCACTTGCCGCAAGTTTCCTGACTCGGGGTTGGGTAGGCGCCCTGCCCATCATGCTGGGCACCGCCCTGGCGTTCGTGCCGCGCAGCGTGCTGTGGCAAAGGCGCCGCTGGCTGCCGCTGGCCGCCGGAGTGGCGGCAGCGCTGATCCTGGCTTGGTGGATACCCGCCACGCAACATAGCGAATACTGGATCAGCAACTGGAAAACCTGGAACCTGGCATCGTTCTCCTGGCCGAGCCTGGCCGATACCGGCCGCACCCTGCGCGATCTTCCCTGGTATTTGTGGCCCACCTGGCCGCTGGCGGTGTTGGCCCTGTGGCGGTGGCGCGACTGGCTGTTCGCGCCGCATATCTGGCTGCCGCTGTCACTGGCCGTGTTTGCGGCGGTGATGCTGTTCTTCCTGGAAGAACCGACCGACGCGGAGTTCATTCTGCTGGCTGTGCCCGGCTCGGTGCTGGCGGCCTTTTCACTGCCCACCTTGCGGCGCGGCGTCGTCAATACGCTGGACTGGTTCGCGGTGATGTGTTTTTCGCTTACCGTAGCCACCGCATGGCTGGGCTGGGTGGCCCTGCATTTTGGCTGGCCCGCCCAGATCGCCCGCAACATCGCGCGCCAGACAACCGGATACGAGCCGGCAATTTCATGGATGGCCTTCGCCCTGGCGCTGGTGGTGACGGCCGCGTGGGTGGTCGTGGTGGTGTGGCGGCTGCGTTCGCAGCCGGTGGCGCTGTGGCGCGGCACGGTACTGTCGGCCAGCGGCCTGACGGCGACATGGATCCTGCTGGTGTTGCTGTGGCAGCCCGCCGTGGACTATGCCCGCAGCTATCGCACGGTGTCGGGCGAGCTGGCCGCGGCGCTGGCCCAATACCGCAAACCCGGCGAATGCGTGCGCGGCCTGAGCGTGGGCAGCGGCCAGCGTGCGTCGCTGCTGATTTTCGACAACCTGACGCTGAGCTACGACTCGAAGTGCCCGCTGGTGCTGCAACAGACCTCGCGCGAACGGCTGCGCGACGGCAATGCAGCCTATAGCGAAGGCGCGCAAGAACTGTGGCGCGGCGGCCGCCGCGCCGACCGGCACGAAATCTTCCGCCTGCTGCGTATCGCACCTTCGCAATGACGTCTTCTCCCGCTACTGAAAGCGGGTTCGGCGCCACGATGCGAGGCATCGTCAGGCAGGCCTGGCCCGTGCTGATCAGCCAATGGGCCGGCATTGCCTTTGGCGTGCTCGACACGGCCATGACAGGGCATGCCAGCGCGGCCGACCTGGCCGCGATGTCATTATCGATGTCCGTCTACATCACCATTTTCGTGGGACTGATGGGCGTGGTGCATGCGCTGATTCCCATTCTGGCGCAGCACTTTGGCGCGGGCCGTCTGGCCGATGTAGGCCGCACCTGGGGCCAGGGAGTGTGGATGGCGCTGGGCCTGGCATTGGCCGGCGCCGTGCTGATGATGTTTCCCGATGGCTGGCTGTCGCTGTCGGGCGATGTGGCGCCCGAAGTGCGCGAGCGCGTGACGGGCTACCTGCGGGCATTGGCGCTGGCCCTGCCGGCCGCTCTGGTGTTTCGCACGATATACGCGCTGGGAACGGCGGTATCGCGTCCCAAGGTGGTGATGACCATCAACCTGGCCGGCGTGGGCTTGAAGGCGTTTTTCAATTGGGTGCTGATCTACGGCAACCTGGGGCTGCCGGCGCTGGGCGCGACCGGCGCCGGCCTGTCAACGGCCATCGTGTCGTGGATGAGCCTGGGCGTGGGCCTGTGGTTCGTGACGCACAACCGCTACTTCCGCCGTTTCGGACTGACCCTGGGACGGCCAGCCTGGCCCGCGCAGAAAGAACTGCTGCGACTGGGCGTCCCGATGGGCGGATCGTACCTGGTGGAAGTGTCGGCCTTCACGTTCATGGCCTTGCTGGTGGCACGCGAAGGCACCTATGTCAGCGGCGGCCACCAGATCATGTCGAACCTGGCAGCCCTGTGCTACATGATGCCCATGGCCCTGGGCGTGGCGACGGCATCGCTTACCGCGCAGGCCATCGGCGCCGGGCAGCCTGTCGCGGCGCAACGAACCGGCATGGCTGGCATGGCGCTGGGCCTGCTGGGCGCGCTGCTTACCGCGGCCGGGCTACTGGCCGGGCGCGAACTGATCCTGGCCGCCTATACCGACGACGCCAAGGTGGCCGCCGTGGCCGGGTCGTTGCTGGTGATGATTCCGCTGTTCCACTTGTGCGACTCGATGCAGTGCATCAATTCGTATGTGCTGCGCGCGTACAAGGTTGCGGTGGTGCCATTGCTGCTGCAGATCGTGGCGCTGGCCGGCGTGGGCTTGCTGGGCGGCTGGTGGCTGGGCTTCGGGCCGGGCCGCGGCGGGTTGGACTGGCTGCGGCGCATTGTGATTCCGGATTCGCCGCTGGGTGCGGGCACGATGTGGCTGATGGCCATGATCGGCCTGGGCCTTTCCACCATTCTGCTGCACGCCTGGTACTGGAAGATCGTGCGCGACTATCGTTCGCGGGCCCGCTGATCCGGCGCGGACAGGTTTTGCCCGCCCCCTGCCCCGGCCGTTGGGCGATTGGACTTGGAATCGGCAAGGACGCCGGACGCGGCGCCGCGCGCGGAAGCGTCGCGGTCGCGCGACAGTGTGCGGGATTCGCGATCGGCATCGGCGCCACGCTCACTGCCATAGGCTGGGCCACCGGCCAGCCCCAGGCATAGCGCCGATGTGGACAAGAACGCGGCGATACGAGCGGGTGTAGTCATGAGTGCCTCCTGAAACAACCGGGCGGATTGCCCGGCAGTATTGGAGCGCAAATGAAGCGGCCGGTTCGCGGCGCGCAGGAAAGTTTTGCGTGCGCTAACGGATCGTCAATATTCGCTGGCCGGCGGGGCGCCAGTTTCAGGATTCGAGTATCAAGAGCAGCACCGTGACAAACAGCATCGCGGCGAAGCAGGCGCGCAGCCGGCGTTCGGGCAGCCGATAGGCGATGCGCACGCCCATGGGCACAAACAGCAGGCTGCCTACGGCCAGGGGCAAGCCGATGCGCCAGTCGGCCTGGCCGGCCACGCTATAGGTGGTCAGCGCAACCATGGAACCCGGTATCACCATGGTAAGCGCCAGCGCCTGCGCCGTGGTCTGCGACTGCCGGAATACCGTCGTCAGGATGGGTACCGCCATCACGGCGCCGCCCACGCCGAAGAAGCCCCCCAGTATCCCGCTGGCAGCGCCCAGCAGCGCAGCGCGGGTGCGCGTGAACGCGGGGGCGTGGCCCTGCCCGGCCCTGCGCTGCGCGGCCGGGCCCTGGCGGCGCACGAGCCGGTAGACGTAGAACACGGCCACGAAGAACAGAAATACCGCAAAGCCCAGACGCAATGTGCCCGAGGGTATGCCCAGCGCCAGCCGCGCGCCCACCCAGGTGGACAAGACCGCGCCCAGGGCGCCCGCCAGTGCGACGGGCCGGTCGATGCGGGATTGCTGGTTGTACTTGCGCACGGCCATCATGATCGTGGGCAACACCATGATCATGGCCGTGCCTTGCGCCAGTTGCTGGGGCATATCGAGCAGCAGCGCCAGTGCGGGAATGGCGATCATGCCGCCGCCGATGCCCAGCACGCCGCCCAGAAATCCGATCAACGCCCCGCAGGCCAGGCAGATGCCCGCGATGATCCACAGGCTCATGCCGGGTCCTTTTTTGAATTGGTCATGGTACGGCGCGGTCAGGACAGCATCGGCGGCTAGACGGAGCGCAGCTTTTCCAGGGCGGCATCGAGACGGTCGACGGCCCAGATTTCGAGCCCTTCGATGCCTTGCCGGGGAGCGTTGGCCTTGGGTATCAGCGCAACGTTGAACCCCAGCTTGGCGGCTTCGCGCAGCCGTTCCTGGCCGCGCGGCGCCGGGCGGATCTCGCCGGCCAGACCCACTTCGCCGAAGGCGATCAATCCACGCGGCAGCGGCTTGTCGCGCAATGACGACATGATGGCCAGCAGGACCGGCAGATCGGCGGCCGGCTCCGTGATGCGCACCCCGCCGACGGCATTGACGAACACATCCTGATCGTAGGTGGACACGCCGGCGTGCCGGTGCAGCACGGCCAGCAGCATCGCCAGCCGGTTGCCCTCCAGGCCCACGGTGAGACGCTTGGGATTGGGCGCATGGGAACTGTCGACCAGCGCCTGGATCTCGACCAGCAGCGGCCGCGTGCCTTCTTGGGTGGCCATGACGCAGGAGCCCGCCACCTGCTGCTCGTGCTGCGACAAGAACAGCGCGGAGGGATTGGCCACGCCGCGCAACCCGCGGTCGGTCATGGCGAAGACGCCCAGTTCGTTGACGGCCCCGAAGCGGTTCTTGAAGGCGCGGACCAGCCGAAACGACGAATGAGTGTCGCCTTCGAAGTACAGGACGGTGTCGACGATGTGTTCGAGCACGCGGGGGCCTGCCAGCGCGCCGTCTTTGGTGACGTGGCCGATCATGACGATGGCGATGCCCGTCTGCTTGGCCAGGCGGGTCAATTGCGCGGCGCATTCGCGCACCTGCGACACCGAGCCCGGCGCGGCGGTAAGCTCGCCGCTGTACAGGGTCTGGATCGAGTCGATGACGGCGACCACCGGCTTCTGTTCGGAGACTGCGGCCTGGATGGCTTCGAGACGGATTTCTGCCAGCAGGTTGACGTTGCCGGTTTGCAGGCCCAGCCGGCGTGCGCGCAGCGCAACCTGTTCGGCGGATTCTTCGCCGGTGACGTACAGCACGTTGCTGTGCGCGGACATGGTTGCCAAGGCCTGCAACAGCAAGGTGGATTTGCCGATGCCGGGGTCGCCGCCGATCAGCACCACGGCGCCGGCAACCAGGCCGCCGCCCAGGACGCGGTCGAACTCATCCAGCCCGGTGGGCTGCCGCGGGGTTTCGCGGGCTTCGATGTCGGCCAGGCTGCGCACCGGGCTGGAACTGGCCAATGGGGCGTATCGGTGCGAGGCGGCGGCGGGGCCGCTGGCCTCGACGGTTTCCTGCAGCGTGTTCCAGGCGGAGCAATGCGGGCATTTTCCCTGCCACTTGGGGCTGGTGCCGCCGCATTCGGCACAGACATAAACGGTACGAGGCTTGGCCATGTGCGCAAGTTTACCGGCATGGCGGCACGCCTGCTGCAAATGTGCGCTGCCCGCGCGCGGATACCTTTGCTTGCAACATTGGCGCCGGGCCTTGACCCCGAATGCTCGGCTGCGGCGTTTAACCGTACAGGCCCACTTGAACAGGAACCCGCATGAAAAGCCGAACCGCCCCTGCCCGCCTGCTGTGCACCGCCGTGTCCGCCGCTCTGCTGGCGGCATGCTCGCCCCCGCCCACTGATCGCGCGACGCAACCGGCAACGTCCGCGCCCACCGATCGCGCCCGGGAAACGGCGCGGTTGGCGGCCGACAGCGCGCGCGCGCCTGCCGCGCCTGCGCCGCAGGCCACGTTGGCCGCGCCCGCACACCAGTATGCCCCACGGGCGCACGCCGAACCGGCCCCGCTCGATGGCCTGCGCCGCACGAGCATTGCCGACATGGCGCTCCCCCCCGCAGTAGACAGGGAAAACTACCAGCGCTATCGCGACAACCCCGTAGTGATCGCCCGGGAACAGCCCGTCTCGACGTTTGGCGTGGATGTGGACACCGGCTCGTACACCAACGTGCGGCGCATCCTCAACGAAGGCCGGCTGCCGCCCGCGCACGCTGTGCGCGCCGAAGAATTCATCAACTATTTCGACTATGGATACGCCGTACCGGATTCGCCGCAGCGGCCGTTTCACATCCATACCGAACTGGCTGCCGCGCCCTGGAACCCCCAGCGCCAACTGCTGCAGATCGGCGTTCAGGGCTACGAGGTAGCGCCGCGCGACATTCCGGCGGCCAACCTGGTGTTCCTGATCGACACCTCGGGCTCCATGGCCGACCGCGACAAGCTGCCGCTGCTCAAGGCCGCGCTGAGGCAACTGGTCAAGCAGCTGCGCCCCCAGGACCGGGTGGCCATCGTGACCTACGCCGGCCAGGCATCGACGACCCTGGAATCGACGCCGGGGGACCAGCAGGCCCGCATCCTGGCCGCCATCGACAGTCTGCGGGCAGCGGGAGGCACCAACGGCGCGGCCGGACTGGACCTTGCCTATGCGCAGGCGGCCAAAGCCTATGTGCCCGAAGGCGTCAACCGCATCCTGCTGGCCAGCGATGGCGACTTCAACGTGGGCACGACGGACCTCGAAACCCTGAAGGAACGCATTGCCCGGCACCGGCAGAATGGCATCGCGCTGACCACGCTGGGCGTCGGGGGCGGCAACTTCAACGACGCGCTGGCCATGCAACTGGCCGACGTGGGCGACGGCAGCTACCATTACCTGGATAGCCTGCGCGAAGCGCAGCGCGTGCTCGCCAGGGAAGTGACGTCGACCTTGTTGACGATTGCGCGCGACGTGAAGATCCAGGTTGAATTCAACCCGGCCCTGGTGGCCGAGTACCGCCTGATCGGTTACGAAAAACGCGCCCTGGCGCGCGAGGACTTCAACAATGACCGCGTGGATGCGGGCGACGTCGGCGCCGGAGCGTCGGTGACCGCGCTGTACGAAATTACGCCTGTCGGCGCGCCGGGTGCGCGGCTCGACCCGTTGCGCTATGGCCAGGCGCCACACATCGGCACACAGGGGCATGACGAGCTGGCCTTTGTGCGCCTGCGCTACAAGTTGCCTGGTTCCGCCGACAGCCAACTACTGGAGCACGCCGTCGCGGCCTCGCAAGCGCGGCAAGCCGGCTCGGCAGCCATGCAGCGCGCCGCCGCGGCGGCGGCTTTTGCACAGTGGCTGCGCGGCGGCAAATACCTGGATGGCTATACCCCGGGGCAGATCGAAGCGCTGGCGCGGCGCGCGCGCGGCGACGATGCGCACGGCATCAATACCGAGCTGGCCGCCTTGGTGGATCTGGCCGCGGGCCTGGGCGCGCCGGCCGTGCCGTGAAACCGGCGGCAGTGTGCACGCACGGGGAACCCCAATGGCGATGCCGGCGGCGGCCCCCGTGGATACGGCCGCCGTGGATACGGCCCCCGTGGATACGGCCGCGTGGATACGGCCCCCGTGGATACGGCCGCGTGGATGCAGCCACGCGGCCGAACGGATACACTCGGCCGCCATGGACATCCCCGGCGCCGACGACGAAACCCTGATGCAGGCCTATGGCGCCGGCAACATGGCCGCGTTCGACACGCTGTATGCCCGCCACCGGGCGGGGCTGTACCGCTATATTCTGCGCAGCACCCGCAATCCGCAGCAGGCGGACGATATTTTCCAGGAAACCTGGAGCCGCGTGATCCACGCCCGATCCCGTTGGGAACCGCGCGCCCGATTTACCACCTGGCTGCTGCAGATCGCGCATAATCTGATTATCGACGCCCATCGGCGGCAGCCGGCGCACGCCAGCCCCCAGGAAACCGAAACGGCGCTGGCCGCACTGGCCGTCGCCGAGCACGAACAGCCGGAACAGCAACTGTCGGATTTCCAGATGCGCCGGCGGCTGCAACTGGCCATCGAACAACTGCCCGATGAACAGCGCCACGCCATACTGCTGCGCCTGGAGCATGACCTGAGTCTGGACGAAATCGCCAACGTGACCGGCGCCCCGCGCGAGACAGTCAAATCGCGCCTGCGCTATGCCACGCAGCACATCCGCAAGGCCCTGAGCCCATGACGGCCCATTCCCGCCCCCCGCACGACGAAGATGACGACCTGGACCTGCGGGCCCTGTATCGCAGTCTGCCGCGCACCGAGCCCGCACGCGAAGTGGATGCGGCCGTGCGCGAGCAAGCCGCGGGGGCGCTGGCGGCCGACCGCCGGGCGCAGCGCCAACGCCGGCTCTGGCATCCGGGCTGGGGAGTGGCGGCGTCCATCGTGCTGACCGCCAGCCTGTTCCTGCTGGTGGATCCGGACGACCGCGACCCTGCCGTGATGCACGATGCCCAGGTGGCCAATGCCCCGCCGCCGTCCGCCGCACCCGCACCCGCGCCGGCCGCGCCGGCAAGGATGCGTCAGCTTGCGCCGCCGGCAGCGCAAGGGTATGCGCAGGCGCCCCGGCCCGCCGAGGCGCGGCCGTCGATCGAGCGCGCGGATCGCGAACCCAGCATGCAGGCGCGCAGCGCGGATACGGCAAGCCCGGATGCGGCCAGTGCGCAGGCCCAGATCGAGGCACGCATCGAACACATACGGGCCTTGCTGAAAAGCGGGGAAAAGGAGGCCGCCACGCGCGCCGCCCGGGCGTTGCACGACGCGCACCCCGCGCTGGCGCTACCCGCCGACCTGCAGCCGCTGCTTGGGCAAGCCGAGCAATAAGCCGCCCGGGCTTTGCTAGCGGCCTGCCAGGCTGCCGCCCCCGTCTATGCCCAGCACCTGGCCGGTGATGAAGCCTGCGTCGTCGGACAACAGAAAGGCAATGGCCGCGGCGACCTCGGCGGGGGTGCCCAGGCGTTTCATGGGAATGGACGCCACCGCGCGTTTTTCGGCGTCGCTGCCGGCCGGCTGCGCCACGCGGAACAGTTCGGTTTCGATAGGCCCCGGGGCCACGGCGTTGACGGTGACGCCATATTCCGCGAGTTCGAGCGCCCAGGTGCGCGTGCAGCCTATCAGGGCGCTTTTGGCGGCGGCGTAGCTGGTGCGCTCGTGGCCGCCATGGATGACGCGGCTGGACACATTGACGATGCGGCCGGTGCGCCGCACTTTCATGGATTCGACGAAGGCCTGCGTGACCTGCACGGCCACGCGCACGTTCAGATCCATGACGTGATAGAGCGAAGCCAGGTCGATTTCGCCCAACGGTTGGGGCCGCACGATGCCCACATTGTTCACCACGGCATCGACCGGGAATTTTTCGCGGATTTCGCGCAGCACTTCTTCGGTGCGGCCCGCGTCGGCAAGGTCGCAACCATACAGATAGCCGGGAAAATCGACGTGGTCGGTATTGCGCGCAATGCCCACGACATGACAGCCGAGGTCGGCCAATCGCTGGGTAAGCGCCCAGCCGATGCCTTTGGTGGCGCCGGTAATCAGCACGCATTTGTCTTTCATGGGATTCCTCGCTTGGAAGTGATCACGGGCCGTGGGTAACGGGCACCCGCGGGGCCAACGCGCACAGCAGTTCGTATCCGATGGTGCCGGCGGCCGCGGCGACTTCATCGACCGCAGGGCCGTCCTGGCCCCATAGCGACACCGGCGTGCCGACCTCTGCCGCCGGAACCGGATCCAGGTCGACCATGAGCATATCCATGGACACGCGCCCCACCAGCCGAGTGCGCACGCCGCCCACCACCACGGGCGTGCCGGTGGGCGCATGACGCGGATAACCGTCGGCATATCCGCAGGCCACCACGCCGACCCGCATGGGGCGGTCGGCACGGAAGATGGCGCCGTAGCCGACCTCGGCGCCGGCGGCCAGATGCTGCACGCCGATGAGCTGGGAACGCAGCGACATGGCGGGCCGCAGGCCCAGGCTGCCGGCGGGAACATCGGCGAAGGGCGATGCGCCATAAAGGCAGATACCCGGCCGCACCCAGTGCGGCCGGTCGTCGCGGGCCACCGCGATTTCGGGATAGCGCAGGGTAGCCGCGGAATTGCACACGCTGACCGGACCGGGCAACGCCTGCGTGGCGTCGTTGAATGCCTGCAATTGCTCGGCCACACCCTGCGCACCGTCGGCGCAGGCGAAGTGGGTCATTTTGCCGATGCTGCCCAGCACGCCCTGGTCATGCAGTTGCCGGGCGCGCGCGTGCGCGCTGGCATAAGCAGCCGGGCTGAAACCCAGGCGGTTCATGCCTGTATTGAGCTTGAGCATGATGTCGATGCGGCGCGACAGCCGGGCGCGCGCCAGCATGTCGAACTGTTCACGGGTATGGACCGTGACGGCAAGATGGTAGCGATCGACGATGTCGAGGTCGGCCGGTTCGAAAAAACCTTCGAGCAACAGGATGGGACCGCCCCACCCGGCTTCGCGGCACCGCACGGCCTCGGAGAGATCGAGCATGGCCAGGCCTTGCGCGGCCGAGAACCCGGCGACCGCGGCTTCGATGCCGTGGCCATAGGCATTGGCCTTGATTACCGCCCAGATGGAGGGCGCACTGCCCCCCGCGGCCTGCGCTGCGTGGTCGAGCGTGCGGCGCACCACGTCCAGGTTATGGGCCAGGGCCGACTGCGAAATGAATGCTTGTATGGGACGAGGCATGGGAACAATCCAATGGCGCCTAGTCTAACTGATCTGGCTGGGCGCCGGCCATGCGCGGGCGCGTCCGATAAAGCACCCTAAAATACCCGTACGGTGGCCATGGGGCCGCTGCTTGTTTCCTGTATGGCTGTCGATCACTACGAGAATTTCCCGGTGGCGTCGCTGCTGCTGCCCGCGCGGCTGCGCGGCCCCGTTGCCGACATTTACCGGTACGCGCGGGCGGCCGACGACATCGCCGACGAAGGCGATGCGAGCGACGCCGAACGTCTTGCGCGCCTGGCCGAGTTCCGCGCCGAATTGCACCGCATCGGCGCGGAACCCGGCACCGTGCCCGAAGCCAGGCCGGAGCTGGAGCGCATTTTCGCGCCGTTGGCGCGCACCATCGCCCGGCATCAGCTGCCCATCACGCCGTTTTTCGACCTGCTGTCGGCATTCGAGCAGGACGTCACCGTGCACCGCTACGACGACTACCCGCAGCTGCTGGACTACTGCGCCAGGTCCGCCAACCCCGTGGGCCGGCTGATGCTGCACCTGTTCCAGGCCGCCACGCCCGAGAACATCGAACAGTCGGACGCGGTCTGCACCGGCCTGCAACTGGTGAACTTCTGGCAAGATGTGCGCATCGACTGGCGCAAGCGGCGCGTGTACCTGCCGCGCGCCGACATGACGCGCCACGGCGTTACCGAAGACGACCTGGCAGCCTGCCGGCTTACGCCCGCCTGGCGGGCGTTGATGGCATTCCAGGTCGAGCGCACACGCGCACTGCTACACTCTGGCGCTCCGCTGGCGCGCCGGCTGCCCGGACGCATCGGGCTGGAATTGCGCATGGTGGTCAACGGCGGGCTGCGAATTCTTGAACGCATCGAGCATTGCGGCTACGACGTGTTCATGAACCGCCCGCAACTGCGCGCGCGCGACTGGGCCATCATGTTGTGGCGGTCGATATGATCCGCGCCGCGGCGCGCCCGATACGGTAGCGATTTGATGGGATACCCGCCAATTTATGACGCCTGACGAGTACTGCCAGGAAAAGGCCGCCAAGAGCGGTTCGAGTTTTTATTATTCGTTCCTGTTCCTGCCGCCCGAACGCCGGCGCGCCATTACCGCGCTGTATGCGTTCTGCCGCGAGGTCGACGACGTGGTGGACGAATGTTCCGACCCGTCGGTGGCGCGCATCAAGCTGGCATGGTGGCGCACGCAGGTCGACAACCTGTTCGCGGGCCAGGCCGAACACCCCGTGATGCGCGCACTTGTGCCGCACCTGGCCAGTTGCGCCATTGAACGCGACCGCATGCAGGCCGTTATCGCCGGCATGGAAATGGACCTGGACCAGACCCGCTATCTGGATTGGCCGGCGTTGCGCAAATACTGTTGGCACGCCGCCGGCGTGGTCGGCGAATTGTCTGCGGGGGTGTTCGGCTATTCCGACCCGCGCACGCTCGAATACGCCACCAAGCTGGGCCTGGCGTTCCAGCTCACCAATATCATCCGCGACGTCGGCGACGATGCGCGGCGCGGCCGCATCTATCTGCCGATCGACGAGCTGCAGCAGTTCGATGTCAAGGCGGCCGAAATTCTCAACGGCACGTACTCGGACCGCTTCTCGGCGCTGATGCAGTTCCAGGCCCGCCGCGCCCGCGAACTGTACCGCGAAGCCATGACTAGCCTGCCCGAAGCAGACCGGCGCGCGCAAAGGCCAGGGCTGATGATGGCCGCGATCTACCACGCGCTGCTCGACGAGATCGAGCGCGACAACTGGCAGGTGCTGCATCAGCGCATTTCGCTGACCCCCTTGCGCAAGCTGTGGCTGGCCTGGAAAACCTGGGTCGGCGGAGGCCGCGGCCTGGTGCGCCGCCTGTCGAAATGAAGGTCGCGATCATCGGCGCCGGCTGGGCCGGCCTGGCCGCCTGCGCCGCGCTGCGCGAAGCCGATGCGCAGGTCACGGTATTCGAAGCGGGGCGCACACCGGGCGGGCGGGCCCGGCGTGTCGCGCATCCCGCCTTTGGCGCGCAGATCGACAATGGCCAGCACATCCTGCTTGGGGCATATGACCAGACTCTGGCCCTGATGCGCCGCGTGGGCCGCAACCCCGACGCGCTTCTGATGCGCCGGTCGCTGCGGCTGGCGAGCCTGGACGGCAGCTTCCGGCTGTCGGCGCCGACCCTGCCGGCGCCCTGGCATGCACTTGCCGCGCTGCTGACTTCGCGGGGCCTGGCCTGGCGCGAACGCCTGGACGCGGTGCGCATGATGCAGGGGCTGCGCGCCATGGACTGGCTGCCGCCGCGCGACTGGACCGTGTCGCAGTTGCTCGAGCATTTTCGCCAGCCCGCCCGCCTGGTGAGCCTGATGTGGGAACCGCTGTGCCTGGCGGCGCTGAATACGCCGCCGGCCGAGGCCAGCGCCTTGCTTTATTCGCGCACCTTGCGCGACAGCCTTGCCGGCAGCCGCCGCGACAGCGACCTGCTGCTGCCCTGCGTGGACCTGTCCGCCCTGTGGCCCGACGCCGTGGCCCTGCGCGCCAACATGCGTTATGGCGCCACGGTGCGCCACCTGGTGCCACTGCCCGAAGGCGTGGACGTCAACCGCGAGCGTTTCGACGCCGCCGTGCTTGCGGTGCCTCCGTCGGTCGTGGCGCGGCTGCTGGGCGATGCATTGCGCGCAATGGGCTCTACGGGGCTGCTCAAGGCCTTGCAGGCCTTTGACTATCTGCCCATCGCCACGCTGAACTTGCGCCTGGCCGGGCCCTGGTCATTGCCCGAGCCCATGATGCTGCTGCGCGAAGACCGCCCCCGCGGCCACGTGGGCCAATGGTTGTTCGACCGCTCGCGGCTGACGGGGCGCGGCCCCTGCAGCGAGCTGGCCGTGGTGACCAGCGCCGCGCGCAGCCTGGTTGAAGCAGACCGCGCCACGGCCATCGCCGCCCTGACCGCACAGATCGCCGAGCAGGCCGCCCGCCATCCCGCACGGCTGCCGCCGATGCCCGCCGCGGACGCGGCCGAACTGTTCATCGAAAAACGCGCCACCTTCGCGGCCGTGCCCGGCCTGGCCCGGCCCCTGAACACCACACCCTGGCCGACGCTTGCCCTGGCAGGCGACTGGACCGACACCGGGTATCCCGGGGTGCTGGAAGGCGCAGTGCGCAGCGGCCTGCAGGCCGCGCAAGTGATACTGCAGGCGCGCCGGCGTTAAGGGCGCGCCCGCGTCAGCGCAGCGCGTGCACGCTGGCCACGCCCAGCGCAGTCAACGCCAGAGAGCCGGCCAGGCTGGCGGCCACATACCCCAGTGCGCTGCCCAGCGCGCCGCGCTGGAGCATGGCGATCGCTTCTGCCGAAAAGGTTGAAAACGTGGTGAGCCCGCCGAGAAAGCCCGTTACCGCCGCCAGGCGGATCCATTGCGGCCATTCGGGGTGCATGGCCAGTACCGCCAGCGCCACGCCTGCAAGATAGCCGCCGACTGCATTTACCGCCAGGGTGCCCCAGGGCCACGCGGGCCCGTTCAGCCACACGGCCATCATCCAGCGCGCCAGGGCGCCCAGGGCGGCGCCCGCGGCCACCGCCAGGATATGCAAGGGAATAAATGCCTGTGCCATATTTTTGAGACTCATTCTCATTTAATGATAGAATCCGCAGCCTTCATCCCTGATACGCCATGGACGGTCACCCCTCTTCGCGCCGGCGAGCCTATTGGCTCAAGACTCTGCATCAATGGCATTGGATCAGCGCCGCATTATGCCTGGTGGGCATGCTGCTGTTTGCCCTGACCGGGCTGACGCTGAATAACGCCGGCCTGATCGAAGCGACCCCGCACGTTACCACCCGGCAGGGGCAACTGCCACCGGCCGTGCTGTCCGAACTGAAGGCGGCCGCGGCCGAATCGCCCGCGGCCGTGCCCGCCGGCGCGGCCCGTTGGCTGGCCCGGGAGCTGGACGCGCAGGTCGGCAGCCGCCCGGCCGAATGGTCTGCCCGCGAGCTGTATGTTTCCATGCCGCGCGCCGGTGGCGACGCCTGGCTGTCCATCGACCTGGGCGACGGCGCCGTGGAGTATGAACGCACCGACCGCGGCTGGGTGGCGTTTCTGAATGACCTGCACAAGGGCCGCAATACCGGCACTGCCTGGAGTTGGTTCCTGGACATTTTTGCCGTGGCCTGTCTGGTGTTTTCGCTGACGGGGCTGGTATTGCTGCAACTCCATGCGGGCCAGCGGGCTGCAACGTGGCCGATGGTGGGGCTGGGCGCGCTGGTTCCGCTGCTGCTGGCTCTGCTCTATATCCACTGAATCATTGAAAAGCAAAAGTCTGGAGAAGTCATGCGCAAGCTACTGATGTCGGCACTGCTGGCCGGGCTGGTTGCCCGGACGGCGCACGGCGCCGACCTGGGCGTCAATGTCGAGATCCCCCGCCTGAACGTGGCCGAATACCATCGGCCCTACGTTGCAATCTGGCTCGAGAATGCCGATCAGGGCGTGGTGTCGGACCTGGCCGTCTGGTACGACGTCGCCATGAAAAACAACGAAGGCACCGAATGGCTCAAGGACATGCGGCAGTGGTGGCGTCGCAGCGGCCGCAACCAGCAATTCCCGGTGGATGGCGTCAGCGGCGCCACGCGGCCGGCCGGCCGCCATGACCTGGCCTTCTCCGGCGCCGCCAAGCCCCTGGCGGATCTGGCGCCGGGCCGCTACGCGGTAGTGGTCGAGGCCGCCCGCGAAGTCGGCGGGCGCGAACTGGTGCGCGTGCCGTTCGACTGGCCGCCCAGCCAGGCGGCAAGCATGTCGGCCAGCGGCGAACACGAACTTGGCGCCATTGTCGTCAGCCTGAAACCCTGATCCCTACTTTTGGACTGGACTCCGATGAAAACCCGTATCCGAATTGCTGCCGCCCTGGCGCTGGCCCTGCCTGCTGCCGCCCTTGCCCACGACCTGTGGATGCTGCCGTCTTCCACCGTGCTGTCCGGCACGGACAGCTGGATCACGGTGGACGCGGCGGTAAGCAATGACAAGTTCTATTTCAACCACGCGCCCCTGCGGCTGGACAACCTGCAGATCGCCGCGCCCGACGGCAAGCCGGCCCAGGCCCAGAACCTGGCCCGCGGCAAGCTGCGCAGCACGTTCGACCTGCAGCTGAATCAGCCGGGCACGTATCGCATCGCCGTGGTCAATGACGGCGTGTTGGCGCGCTGGACGCAGGACGGCCAGCCCAAGCGCTATTTCGGCAAACCCGAAGGCCTGGCGGGCGCGGTGCCCGCACAGGCGCAGGATCTAGAGGTGTCGCAGAACGTCGGGCGCATCGAGACCTTTGCCACCGCCGGCAAGCCCACCGAATTGCAGCAAGTGGGCAAGGGCCTGGAGCTGGCGCCTGTGACGCACCCGAACGACCTGTACAGCGGCGAGACGGCCACGTTCAGGATGCTGATCGACGGCAAGCCCGCCGCCGGCCTGGAAGTCACCATTGTGCCGGGCGGCAGCCGCTATCGCGACAAGGTCGACGAGATCGACGTGCAGACCGCCCAGGACGGCACGTTCAAGGTGCAATGGCCGCAACCCGGCCTGTACTGGGTGGAAGCCCGCGCACAGGACGAGCAGACCACAGTGCCCCAGGCCACCAAGCGTCGCCTGTCGTACGCCGCCACGCTGGAAGTTCTGCAGCCCTGATCGCCGCCGTGCCGTCCTACGCGCCAGCCGGCGCCGGCCCGGCGTCGTTGCCCCATGCGCCCGCCGCGGCGCCTGCCGGCTACGGCGCCATGCCAGCGTTCGGCCTCGCCTCGCCCGCCGCCCTGGCGGGCGCCACCATGGGCACCACCTGGTCGGCCCGTCTTGCCGTGCCGCCGGGAATCACGCCGGCCATGGCGAAAGCGGCCATCCAGAACGCGCTGGATACCGTCGTCAGGCAGATGAGCACCTGGGACGATGGCTCCGACCTGTCACGCTTCAACCGCGCCGCGGCAGGCTGGCAGCCCCTGCCCGCGCAATGCCTGTATGTGCTGCGGCACGCACTGGAACTGGCGTGCCGCACCGATGGCGCCTATGACCCCACCATAGGCCCGCTGGTCAATGCCTGGGGCTTCGGCCCACCGCCGTACGCCAGCGAGCCGCCCTCGGCCGACATGTTGCGCACGTTGATGCAGCGTGTGGGCTGGCAACGCATCACGCTGGACGAGCGCGGCGGCCGCGCGTGGCAGCCCGGCGGCGCCTGCCTGGACCTGTGCGGCATCGCCAAGGGTTACGGCGTCGATCACGCGGCCGCCGCGCTCGACGGCCTGGGCATTTCCCACTATTTGATCGAAGTGGGCGGAGAACTGCGCGCCCGCGGCAGCAGGCCCGATGGCCTGCCCTGGCGGATAGCGGTCGAGGTGCCGGATGGCAGCGAAGACCACGTGCTTACCCTGCCCTTGTTCAACCGCAGCATCGCCACGTCGGGCGACTACCGCCGCTATCGCAAGGCCGCCGGCCTCCGATACGCCCACACCATCGACCCGCGCACCGGACGCCCGCTGGACGGCGGCGTGGCATCGGTTACTGTCGTGCACGGCAGTTGCATGCAGGCCGACGCGCTGGCCACGGCGCTAAGCGTACTGGGCGCGCGCGACGGCCTGGCCTATGCGCGCCGCCATCAGGTCGCGGCGCTGTTCGTGCTGCGCGACGGCGACCAATTGCGGCTGCAGGCCAGTGACGCGTTCTCTTCGCTGGCCGGCCGGACAGCGCCATGACGCCGCGCCTGCTCGGCGCCTGCTGCGCCATCGGCTTATGGTTGCTGCTGTGCCTGTGGGCGTGGCGCCAGTCACGCCGGCGGGCGGCGCGGCTGGCCCAGGCCGGGCGCGACCTGCGTGCGCCGGCCGACGAGACCGCGGTGCTGGTGGCGCACGCCAGCCAGACAGGACAAGCCGAAGCGCTGGCCGCGCAGACGGCCGAAACCTTGCGGCGCGGCGGGCTGCCCGCCCGCGTCGCGGCGCTGGGCCAGCTGGATCCCGCGTCAATGAGCCGCTACAGGCGGCTGCTGGTGGTGGCCAGCACCTATGGCGAGGGCGACCCGCCCGATAACGCCGCCTTGTTCGTCGAGAAGGTGATGGCCGCGCAACAGGCGGGCACGCTGGCGCTGGCTCACTTGCGTTATGCCGTGCTGGCGCTGGGCGACAGCAGCTATCGCCATTTCTGTGGATTTGGCCGGCAGGTTGACGCCTGGCTGCGCGAGCACGGCGCAAGGCCGCTGTTCGACCGCGTCGAGGCCGACAAGGCCGACCCGGCAGCCCTGCGCCACTGGCAGCGCCACCTTGGCCAACTGACCGGGTGCGCCGGCCTGCCCGATTGGGAAGCGCCAGCTTATCAACCCTGGCGCCTGGCACGGCGCAGCCTGCTGAACCCGGGTAGCCAGGGCGGGCCCTGCTTCCATCTGGAACTCGAGCCACTGGGCGAGCCATCGGCCTGGACGGCGGGCGACATCGC
The DNA here is from genome assembly GCF_002261415.1 of Bordetella genomosp. 7. Lineage (NCBI taxonomy): Bacteria > Pseudomonadati > Pseudomonadota > Betaproteobacteria > Burkholderiales > Alcaligenaceae > Bordetella > Bordetella genomosp. 7. Next base: position 65,980 of record NZ_NEVI01000016.1, read on the forward strand.
CGAAATCGCGCCGCGCGATGGCCGCGGCGGCGCATTGCTGCCATACCGCGCTTATTCCGTTGCATCGGTGCCAGCGGACGGCGCGCTCCACCTGCTGGTGCGGCAAGTGCGCGACGCACAGGGCCGATTGGGCCCAGGCAGCGGCTGGCTGACCGAACTGGCGCAGCCAGGCGACACGATAGACCTGCGCCTGCGCTCGAACGCGAACTTCCACCCGCCCGCCGACGGACGGCCATTGCTTTTGATCGGCAACGGCACCGGCCTTGCCGGCCTGCGCGCCCTGCTCAAGGCGCGCATCGAGGCCGGCCATGACCGCAACTGGCTCGTGTTCGGCGAGCGCCAGGCCGAGCATGACTGGTTCTACCGCGCCGAGATCCAGCGATGGCTCGCGCAAGGCCGGCTGCAACGCCTGGACGCCGTGTTCTCGCGCGATGCGCCGACACGGCGCTACGTGCAGCATGCGCTTGCCGATGCCGCGGCCGACGTGGCCGCGTGGGTACGGGCCGGCGCCGATATCTACGTATGCGGCAGCCTGCAGGGCATGGCGCAAGGCGTGGACGAGGCGCTGGCCGCGATACTGGGCGAAGAAGGCCTGGCCGGCTTGCGCCGGGCCAACCGCTACCGGCGCGACGTGTACTGACGCGCCGGGCCTGCCGCCGCGCGGGCGCCTACTGCAGCTTGATGCCGGCCTTGGCGATGACCTCGCCCCAGCGATCTTTTTCGGTCTGGATCTGCTCGCCGAATTCGGCGGGCGTGTTGCCCAACGGGAAAGCGCCCGTATCCGCCAGCTTCGCGGCGGTGGCGGGATCGCGCACGGCGCGCGCGAACGCGTCGGCCAGCTTGTCGCGTATGTCGGCCGGCAGCCCTGCCGGCGCCACGACGCCATACCACGCCGTCACGTCGTAGTTGGTATAGCCCTGCTCGGCGAAGGTCGGCACGTCGGGCAGCTGCGGATTGCGTTGCGTGCCGGTGATGGCCAGCGCGCGCAGGTGGCCGCTTTTGACGTACGACTGCGATGAAGGGAAGTTATCGAAAATCACCGGCACGATGCCGCCCACCGCATCGGTCAATGCGGGCGCCGAACCACGATAGGCGATGCTGTTCATCTTGGCGCCCGTGATCTGCAGGAACCACGTCATGCCCAGATCATTGACGCCTCCTGCCCCGGCATTGGCGTAGCCTTCCACGCCCGGCCGGGCGCGCACGTATTCCACGAACTCGGCCAGCGTGCGCGCCGGATATGACGGATGCACACTGAGGATGTTGGGGCTGGTGACCAGGTTGCTGACCGGAGTGAAATCCTTGATCGGGTCGTACGGCAGCTTGGGAAACAGGTGCGGCGCGGTGCCATGCGTGCTGACGGTAGCCAGCCCGATGGTGTAGCCGTCGGGCTTGGCGCGCGCGGTGGCGGTCATGCCGATGGTGCCGGATGCGCCGGTACGGTTCTCGACCACGATCTGCTGGCCCAGGATTTCACCGGCCTTGGCCGCGGCCACCCGGCCCACTACGTCGGTGGGGCCGCCCGCCGAGAACGGGATGATGAGGGTAATGGGCCGGTCTGGAAACTCGGCGCGGGCCGCAGGCAGCGTCGCCAGCATGGCCAGCAAGAGCAGCGTCTTGCGGATGTTCATGGTTACTCCTTGGGTGCAGTGTCTTGCGCTTGGGGCGCCTGTGCGCCGCGCCGCAGGATGCGGCCCGGACGACGCTTCTCGCGCGGGGTGGGATAAATCTGGATTCCGTTGACCAGTACGGCCTCGATGCCTGCCGATGGCCGCTCCGGCGTGTCCCAGGTGGCGTTGTCGATCACCGTGTCGGCATCGAACACCACCACGTCGGCCCATGCGCCCACGCGCAGCACGCCCCGGTCCTGCAGGCCGAACACGCGCGCGGGCAGCGCCGTCATCTTGGCCACCGCCTGTTCCAGCGTCATGATGTTGGCCTCGCGCACGTAGCGCCCCAGTATCCGGGGAAACGTGCCCCACAAACGGGGATGAGGGTGGCTGTCGTTGGGCAGGCCGTCCGAGCCCACCATGCAGCATTCATGGCGGAAGATGCGCCGGACCTCGGCTTCGTCCATGGCGAAGTAGATTGCGCCGGCGGGCGACAGGCGCCGGGCGGCCTCGGTAGGGCTGCAATTCCAGTTTGCGGCGATATCCCGCAGGTATTGCCCGCTGCATTCGGGATGAGGCGTCGACCACGTGATGCGGATGTCGTCGATCGCATCGGCGCGCTCGGGAATCAGGATGGTGGAACTGCCCGGATATGGGTAGATGTCCAGCGCCACCTCCACTCCCTGTTCACGGGCGAGGTCGATGTTGGCCAGCGTGGCTGCGCTGCGGCCCCAGTTGCGCGGCAGCATGCACTTGTGGTGTGAGAGCACCGTGGCGCAACCGGTGGCGCGCGCCACCTGCAGCACCTCTTGCACGGCCTCTTCGACCGCATCGCCTTCATTGCGGATATGGCTGGTGTGCAAGGCGCCCAGCCGGGCCGCCACCCGGGCCAGGCCCTCGAGTTCGGCGGGCCGGGCTGCCGCGCCGGGATCGTAGGCCAGGCCGGTGCTGAACCCCACCGCGCCCGCCTGCAGCGACTGTTCGAGCATGGCTTCCATGGCCGCCTGCTCGGCGGCGGTTGGCGTGCCCGCCGGCTGGGCCATGGCGGCCAGCCGCAGGTTGGCATGCCCCACCAGCGCGGCTACGTTGATCAGGGGCTGTTGCGTGCGCAGCGTATCGAAGTAGGCCGCCATGTCGGCAAACAGCGGCGTCTGGCCCAGCAGCGCCAGCGCGGCGGCGGTATTGCCGGGCAAGGGCGCGGGCGCCCCGCTGACCCCGCAGTTGCCCACCACCACGGTCGTGATGCCCTGCGTCACCTTCCAGGGCAGATCGGGCCGCTCGACGAACATCAAGTCATCGTGGCCATGCACATCAATAAAGCCGGGCGCCACGATCCGGCCGCCGGCGTCGATTTCGCGATGCGCGGCGCGGCCCGACAGATCGCCCATCGCCGCAATGCGGTCGCCGACAATGCCCAGGTCGGCGCGGCGGCGCGGCGCGCCCCCGCCGTCTATCAGCCATCCGCCGGTGATCTTGACATCCAGTACTTCTGTATCTTGCATCGGTGTGCCGGGGCGCTGACTGCTGCCGCAGTGCGCATATCGTGGGAAAACGCCGAGTATCGCTCCCGGAATTAATCTGGAAAAATCGTTTTAGTTTATGTATCTATTCTGAATCATGATGAATCGGCTGCCCAAGCACGTCACCCTCAAGCACTTGAACGCTTTTGTCGCCGTTGCGCAGGAAGCCAGTTTTACGCTGGCGGCGCGGCGCATGTTCCAGACCCAGTCGTCCATTACGGGGCTGGTGCGCCAGCTTGAAGACGCATTGGGAACGCAGCTGTTCGCCCGCACCAGCCGCAAGGTGGCGCTGACCCAGATAGGGCAGGAATTCCTGCCGCGCGTCATGCGATTGCTGGCCGACTTCGATGGCGCGATTGAAGACGTGGTGCGCTATGGCACGCTTGAACGCGGCCGCGTGGCAGTGGCCGCGGCGCCATCGGCGATCACCGAGATCATCGCGCCGGCGGCTGCGGGATACGTGCAGCGCAGGCCTGGCATACGCCTGTACCTGCGCGACGACAACTCGGGGCGCATCCAGCGGCTGGTCGCGGCGCAGGACGTGGACTTCGGCCTGACCAGCCACTGGGCCGACGCGCCCAGCCTGCACTTCGAGCCGTTGCTCGAAGACCGCTTTGGCGTGCTGTACCACGCCGATGACGACGCGGTGCGGCCGGACCGCGCCGGCTACGTGCGATGGGCGTCGCTGGCGGGACACAAGCTGGTGGGGGTAGTAGACGAGACGGGCATCATGGCCCTGCTGCGGGGCCGCGCCGACCTGCCCATTGCCGCCGCCGCGCCATTCTATGAAGCATCCAGCACCACATCGCAGGCCGCCTTGGTAAAAGCCGGCATGGGCGTGGCGCTGTTGCCCGCGTTGGCCGCGCAGCGCGTGCAAGAGCCCGGGTTGAGGTTTTCGCTGCTGAGCCGCCCCACGCTGGTGCGCACCCTGTGCCTGATCCGGCGCCGCGACCACGCGCTGGCGCCGGCGGCGCTGGAGTTGATGCAGGTATTGCGCGAGCATGTGGCGCGCATGGAGCTGCCGCGCGGCTGCCGTGCATTGCGGGCGCCGCGCGCGCAGCCTGGCCCTACTGAAGCGTGCGCGTGAACACGAACTGGCCGTCGCGCCAATCGACGGGCACCACGTCGCGCGGGCCGAACTCGCCTTCCAGGATCAGCCTGGCGACCGGGTTCTCGATCTGCTGCTGGATGGCGCGCTTGAGCGGCCGTGCGCCAAACACCGGGTCGAAGCCGGCTCGCGCCAGCTCGGCCAGCGCGGCGTCCGAAACCTCCAGGCGCATGTCCTGCTGCTCGAGCCGGTCGGCCAGCCGCTTGAGCTGGATGCGGGCAATCGACTCGATGTGCTGGGCCTCGAGCCCGTGGAACACCACGATCTCATCGATGCGGTTCAGGAACTCGGGGCGGAACGACTGTTTGAGTTCGTCCCACACCACTGCCTTGATCACATCGTAGGGCTGCCCGGCCATGCTCTGGATATGCTGCGAACCCAGGTTGGACGTCATCACGATGACGGTGTTGCGGAAGTCGACCGTGCGGCCCTGGCCATCGGTAAGCCGGCCGTCGTCCAGCACCTGCAGCAGCACGTTGAAGACGTCGGGGTGGGCTTTCTCGACTTCGTCGAGCAGCACCACGCTGTACGGCTTGCGGCGCACGGCTTCGGTCAGGTAGCCGCCTTCTTCGTAGCCCACGTATCCGGGCGGCGCGCCGATCAGGCGGGCCACCGAGTGCTTTTCCATGAACTCGCTCATGTCGATGCGTATCATGTGCTCGTCGGAATCGAACAGGAAGTCGGCCAGCGCCCGCGTGAGTTCGGTCTTGCCCACGCCCGTGGGCCCCAGGAACAGGAACGACCCATAAGGCCGCGACGGGTCGGCCAGCCCGGCGCGCGAGCGGCGGATGGCATCGGACACCAGCCGCACGGCCTCGTCCTGGCCGACCACGCGCTTGTGCAGGTGGTCTTCCATTTGCAGCAGCTTCTCGCGTTCGCCCTGCATCATCTTGGCTACCGGAATACCGGTAGCGCGCGACACCACTTCGGCGATTTCTTCGGCGCCGACCTGGGTGCGCAGCAGCCGGGGCTTGCCGTCTTGCTGGTCGCCCTGCTTTTCGGCGCGGTCGGCCGCCTGCAGGCGCGCTTCCAGGCCCGGCAGCTTGCCATACTGAAGCTCGGCCAGCTTGTCGAATTGCCCCTTGCGCTGCAGCTCGGCCATTTCGGCGCGCACGCGGTCGATTTCTTCCTTGATGGCCTGGGTGCCTTGCACGGCCGCCTTTTCGGCCTTCCAGATTTCTTCGTAGTCGTTGTACTCGCGCTGCAGGTTCTCGAGCTCTTCTTCAATGGCGGCCAGGCGGCGCTTGGACCCTTCGTCGGATTCTTTGCGCACGGCCTCGCGCTCGATCTTGAGCTGGATGATGCGGCGATCGAGCCGGTCCATGACTTCGGGCTTGGAATCGATTTCCATGCGGATGCGCGCGGCCGCCTCGTCGATCAGGTCGATGGCCTTGTCGGGCAGGAAGCGGTCGGTGATATACCGGTGCGAGAGCTCGGCCGCAGCCACGATGGCCGGGTCGGTGATCTCGACGCCGTGGTGGATTTCGTAGCGCTCCTGCAGGCCGCGCAGGATCGCGATGGTCGATTCCACGTCGGGTTCGTTGACCAGCACCTTCTGGAAGCGCCGTTCGAGCGCCGCGTCTTTTTCGATGTACTTGCGATATTCGTCCAGCGTGGTCGCGCCGATGCAATGCAGTTCGCCGCGCGCAAGCGCAGGCTTGAGCATGTTGCCGGCGTCCATGGCGCCTTCGGCCTTGCCGGCGCCCACCATGGTGTGCAGTTCATCGATGAACACGATGTTCTGTCCGTCGTCCTGCGCCAGTTCCTTGAGCACGGCTTTCAGGCGTTCTTCGAATTCGCCGCGGAACTTGGCGCCGGCCAGCAGCGCGGCCAGGTCCAGCGACAGCACGCGCTTGCCGCGCAGCGTCTCGGGGACTTCGCCATTGACGATGCGCTGGGCCAGCCCTTCGGCGATGGCCGTCTTGCCCACGCCCGGCTCGCCGATAAGCACCGGGTTGTTCTTGGTGCGGCGCTGCAGTATCTGGATGGTGCGGCGGATCTCGTCGTCGCGGCCGATCACCGGGTCGAGCTTGCCCTCGCGCGCACGCTCGGTGAGATCGAGCGTGTACTTGGCCAGCGCCTCGCGGTGCGATTCGCCGTCGGCGCCGGACACATTCTCGCCGCCGCGCACCGCGTCGATGGCGGCTTCCAGCGCCTTTTTCTGCAGCCCCGCGTCGCGCAGGATGGTGCCGGCCTGGCCCTTGTCGTCGGCCAGCGCCAGCAGGAACAGCTCGCTGGCGATGTAGGTGTCGCCCCGGCGCGCCGCTTCTTTGTCGGTGCGGGTGAGCACCGCCTGCAGTTCGCGCCCGACCTGCACAGTGTCGTTGCCCTGCACCTGCGGCAGCGCATTCAGCGCCGAATCGAGCGCCGCGTTGACGCGGTTGACGGCCACGCCGGCGCGCGCCAGCAGGCTGGCGGCCCCGCTGTCCGGGTCGCCCAGCAGGGCGGCCAGCACGTGCACCGGTTCGATATAGGGATGGTCATTGCGGCCGGCCAGGCTCTGGGCATCGGCCAGCGCTTGCTGGAACTTGGTGGTGAGTTTGTCGAATCGCATAGGTGTCTTAGGCTTGAATGGGGAGCCTGACCGACAGGATTCGCGGCGGGCTCAATGACATACATGTGCGGGCGCGCCGGGCAATTTCAAGACATAGACGGGCCCTGGTCCACCGTTGCCGGAGCGCAACAGAACGGCTGCCGCCGTGCGCATCGCGCGCGGCTCCGCGGCATCTGTCGCCGGGCCCCCCATTGCCTACCACAAACCCGCCAGTTCTGAAACAAACACAAAAACCACCATACATCCAGCAAGCAATACAATAGGGGTTCATCATTAATTGTCGTCAGGCGCCGGTTCGCGTATAGGCTTGATCGACATCAAGGTAAATCATGCAAAAACGTGTCCCCCTGCCGCCAGATTCCGTGAACTGCTCCACCTGCATGCTCGGGCATGTCTGCATTCCGGTGGGCATGGCCGCCGGCGATGTCGAACAGCTGGACGAGCTCGTGCAAGAACGGGCCCGCATCGAGAAAGGCAAGGCGCTCTATACCCTGCAGGACCCGCTGGATGCTGTCTACAGCGTACGCTACGGCAGCATGAAAACCCAGATAGAAGATGCCGCGGGCCACGTGCAGATCACCGGGTTTCACCTGCCCGGCGAGGTCGTGGGCCTGGACGGCATGCTCGAGGGCCGACACGTGTCGACGGCGCTGGCCATGGAAGACTCCGAGGTCTGCGTCATACGTCTGTCGCAAATCGACCACGTCGCCAGCCACCTGCCGTCGCTGCAACACCAGATGCGCCGGCTGATGAGCCGCGAACTCGGCCGGTCGTACCAGATGCTGGCATCGCTGGGCGGCATGCGTTCCGAACAACGGCTGGCGGCGTTCCTGCTGAATCTGTCGCAGCGTTATGCCGCATTGGGGTATTCGTCTACCGAATTCGTGCTGCGCATGAGCCGCGAAGAAATCGGCAATTACCTGGGTCTGACGCTGGAAACGGCCAGCCGTCTGTTTTCGCGTTTCGCACGCGAAGGTTTGATAAAAATCAATCAACGCGAAGTTCGTTTGCTCGACGTGCCCACCCTGAAGCAGATGCTGGGCCAGGACGCCTGCTGACCCCTCGCGCAGACATGCGCACGCGCATTCTTCGTGCCGTCTCGGCCATGGCGATATCCCTCGCGCTGATGGCGCAGGCCGATGCGCAGACGCCCCTGCCGCCTCCGTACAACTACGACGAACCCCTGCCCGCGGCGCCGCGTCCCGCACCCGCCCCGCAGGATATGCGGCTGGGCGCCGGCAAGCAGACATACCGCATGCCGGTATATGCGAACCGCAAGCTGGCGGGCCCGCTCGACGATGTGCGCCGCGTGGTGGTGATGCTGCCCGACGACCGTGGCGATGCAGACCGCCATTACCAGCACATCGACACCCTTTTGCAGCGCGATGCCGAGCGCCGCGCCGATACACTGGTCCTGGCGCTGGAGTTCCCCGGCGTCGTCGACACGGGCCACGCCGGCCGCCCGGCGTGGCGCAAGGCCGCCTGGCAGAACGGCGGGCTGAGCGTGCGCGCGTCGGGCCGCCCCGGCCCGGTCGGCGCCTTCCAGGTGCTCGACGACCTGCTGGGCTGGCTTGCCGACCGCCAGCGTCTGCCCATGCTGGCGCAGGTGGTGCTGGCCGGACACTCCGGCGGCGCGCAGCTGCTGCAGCGCTACGCCATCCTCAACAACGCCGACGGCCCGCTGCGGCAGGCGGGGCTGGCGATACGCTACGTCATCGCCAACGCGCCGTCATACCTGTATCTGGGCAACGAACGGCCGCGCCGCCGCGGCGCCGGCTTCGAACCCTACGAGCGGGGTATCTGCCCGACGTACAACCAGTACCCATACGGCCCGCAGAACCTGCCCCCGTATGCGGCGGGCGCCGACCCCGCCAGCCTGTTTGTGCGCTATGCGCGGCGCGACGTCGTATACCTGTTGGGCAGCGCCGATACCAATCCGGAAGCCCACGGCCTGGACCAACGCTGCGGCGCCGAGGCGCAGGGGTCCACCCGCCTGTCGCGCGGCCAGGGCTATTTGCGCTACGACCGCCTGCTGGCCAGCCGCGGCGCCAGGCAACAGGTGCTGCGCCACGAGCACCAGCAGGTCGCGGGCGTGGGGCACGACGCGGGTGCGATGTTCGGGTCGCTGTGCGGCACGCGCGCGTTGCTGGGCGACGCCGCTCGCGTCGGCCAGCAGGCCGCAACGTGCCGGCCTGTCGATCCCTGACCCGGCCCCGGGCCCGCACAGCCTGTCCGGCAGGCCGGGCTAGCGCTTGCCGCGGGGCCCGGCCGCGCCGCGCAATGGCTGCAACAGGCCCGACAAACCGTTGTGGTCGAGTTCGTGCATCAGGGCCAGCAGGCGGCCGATTTCTCCGGGCGGAAAGCCCTTGCGGGCAAACCATGCCAGGTACGGGCCGGGCAGATCCGCAATCAGCCGTCCCTGGTACTTGCCGTAGGGCATTTCGCGGGTAACGAGCCGCTCAAGGTCTTGCGGGTTCATCGACGTTGCGCCAATCGAGCGGCCATTGGCCTGCCAGCACATTCTGCAGCCACAGCGCGCAGGTCATCGTCTTGGCGTCGGTGACCGCGCCGTCGCGGCAGGCGGCGTACAGTTCATGGGGCGCGGCGCTGCACACTTCGAGAAACTCGTCATGGTCCAGGCGCGCGGCGCCCGCCACCAGCCCCCGGGCAAAGAAAATATGGATGATTTCGGTGGAATAGGCGATGGCCAGATGCATGGCGCCCGCATACGCCCATTCGCGCGCCGCGTACCCGGTTTCTTCGAGCAGTTCGCGGCGAGCACACGCCAGCGGCTCTTCGCCCGGATCGAGTTTGCCCGCCGGAAACTCGGTCATCACCCGCCCCACGGGATAGCGGAACTGCCGTTCGAGCAGCACGCGCCCGTCGTCGAGCAGGGGGATGATGACCACCGCCCCCGGATGCACGATGTATTCGCGCGTGGCCTGGCGCCCGTCCGGCAGCCGCACCGTATCGCGGCGCGCTTTCAGGAAACTGCCGTCGCACAGCGACTGGCTGTCGATCAGGGTTTCGGTCAGGTGGGCATCGGGAGCGTTCATGGTGAGCGGCTGGCTGATTCATTCGACAGCCAGGCAGCTTACCACCAGCCTGCCCCCGGCCTACCTGCCGCGCCGTTGCTCGAGTTCTTTCAGGCAGGCCGCCACGCCGCCCTGCAGCTGGGCGTTGCCTATGGCTTCGCGGTCCACCTGCGCGCGGCAGCGCTGGTATTCGGCCACGCTTTCGGGCGTGTCGCGCACGGCGGGCGCCGCCGGGGCGCCGGGCTGTTCGGTGATGCGCAGGGTGGACGGCGGCGATTTGCCGTCTTGCGAGGGAAAGCTGAGCTGCTGGGGCTGCTGCGCCCAGCCGCTGCCTGCGGCGCCGAACAGGCAGGCCATTGCCGCAATGCCGCCGATCAGGGTCTTTTTCATTTGCATGCGTCCTTTGAACAAAATGATCCGTGGGCGCCAGGCCGGCGCCGCAAAGGGTTATCGTAACGTCGGCGCGACCGCGCGGCGCGCCGCGCGGGTTCCAAACCGCAACAAAGCCTAACCGACCTCGCCGTTCCGAATCCCCATGATCCTGCTGGACACCCGTATTGAACGCACACTCGACGCCTGGCTGCGCCAGTATGGCGACCGCGCCTGGGCAGGCGCCACGCTGGAAGGCTGGGTATTCGAAGGCTTGCAAGCCCGCCGGGCCGCACAAGCGCGCCTGGCCGAAATGGGCGTGCGCGCGACACTGCGCAGCGCCTACAAGCCCCTGCTGCACTTCTTCCTGGAAGAGGCCGACACGACAGACCTGGCCGCCGTCATTGCGCATTACCCGGTACATCCCCTGGCGCGCCCGAACCGCTTCACGCTCGAGGCCTACCCGCTGGCAGGCCTGCTGGGGACGGCCACATTGCAGTTCGTGCCGGGCACGGACGATCTGCACTACCGGATCGAGCTGCACTATCGGGATGGCCGGCGCAGCGATCATTCTGTCTACGCGCCCAATCGCATCGTCAGCGCGGACGACGCAACGCCGCTGCTGTCGCCCGCCGGATGGTTGCGCGTGCGCGACGCGGCTGGCAACGCCGTGACCGACGCTGCCCACGCCACAGAATTCGAACTGGCCTTCAGCGCCGCGGTCGATGCGGTTCGGGCCCACGAATGGCCCGGCCAGGCGCCCCATTTCGAGCGGCTCGACATACGCATCGATGTGCCGGGCATGGAATTCGACGCCGGCGGCGATGGCGGCCTGGTCAGCACCTATGAAGCCCTGCACGAAGACGTGTACTTCACCCTGATCGAGTTCTTCCAGCGCCATGCCGGCCTGCCGCCGGGCGACCGGCGCCTGCGGCCGGGGCAGATCGTTCCGGATGTGCGGCATACCACGGGGCCGGCGCGTGTGCACGTGTCGACGCGCGCGTTCGACCCGCCGGCGGCCCTTGTGCAGGCGGCGCCCACGCCGCTGGAGGCCATCCAGGCGCCGCTGGAGCCCGCGCAGATCGCCGCGCACATGGCGGCGCTGGGCGGCATGCCCATACAGGCCCGGTCGCGCCAGGGACGTCCGGTACTTGGCGCCTATATCGCCGGCCCGGGACCGGCCGTGTTCATCTCCGGCGGACAGCATGCCAACGAGACCTCGGGCGTGGTGGGCGCATTGCGCGCGGCGCATGCCCTGCTGGACGCGGGCGAGGCTCACTTCGCGCTGGTGGCGGCCGAAAACCCCGATGGCTACGCGCTGCATCGCGAACTATGCCTGCAGCACCCCCGCCATATGCATCATGCGGCGCGCTACAGCGCCCTGGGCGACGACGTGGCGTACCGCACTCATGCGCCGTTCTTCGAGCAAGAGGCGCGGCGCGCCGCCCTGCGCGCCAGCGGCGCACGCCTGCACATCAACCTGCATGGCTATCCGGCGCACGAGTGGACCCGCCCCCTGTCAGGCTACTTGCCGCGCCAGTTCGAGTCGTGGACCTTGCCCAAGGGCTTTTTCCTGCTGTTGCGTCATCACCCTGGCTGGGCCGAGGCGGCCGGCACGTTGATGGACGCGCTGTGCGGGCGCCTGGCGCAGGTGCCGGGCCTGGCGGCATTCAACGCGCGCCAGGCGGCCCTGTGTGAAGCCCATGCACTTGAAAAGGCCTTCGCGACGCGACACGGCATCGCCTGCGTCGTCGTCGAAAGCGTGCAGGAAATGGCGCCCTTATCGCTGATAGCGGAATATCCCGACGAGACGGTGTATGGCGCCGAGTTCCGCCAGGCCCACACCGTGCAGATGGAAACCGTGCTCGCCGCCGTGGCGGCATACCGCAGCCTGGCGCACCGGTGGGCGGATCTGCCCGTCGATGCCGACAACGCACCGTAACACTTGCGGCGCGGGTAACGCGCTATGGTTGAACGCACGTGCAACACGGCAAGGACGACCAATGAACACTTCCACGCTGCGTTATATGCTGCCCTGCATGCTGGCGGGCGCGCTGCTGGCCGGCTGCGCCCAGGATGGGCAGCCCGCGAAAGACCCCGTCAAGGCCCGGCCCACCCTGGCCAGCGAACACAATGCGCGCAATTCGCTGGACTGGGCCGGAACCTACGAAGGCACCTTGCCCTGCGCCGATTGCCCCGGCATCCGCACGCGGCTGGAGCTCACGCCGCAAGGCCAATACGAGCTGCAGACCCGCTACCTGGACCGGCAGCAGGCCCCCACGGTGCAGCGCGGCAACTTCGAATGGCAGCCCGACGGCAGCACGATACGGCTGGATCAGGCGGGCGACGAACAATCGTTCTTCGTGGCCGAAGGCAGACTGATCCAGCTCTACCAGGATGGCACCCGCCCCAGCGGGCCGCTGGCGCCGCACTACGAACTGAAGCTGCTGCCCTAGCGCGTGCCGGCCTGGCGCTCCTGCCAGGCTCGCAGCGCTTCGCGATAGCGTTCCATGGCTTCGTCATAGAGGTCGTACACGCACGGAATGCAGCCGCTCTGGCAGCAGTCGCCCGGCTCGGGAGCCTGCGGCGGCTGTGGGCGCGGGTCGGGCGCGGGGTCGCGGGCTGACTTGGATGCTCGGGTCTTGGCCATAGGCAACATTATCGCGCTGTGGCCCGGCCGTATCGGACGTGCCCGGCCGCAGGCGCGCTATAGCGCCGCCAACGAGCGGTGGGCGGACGCGCCCGCCGTGGCATGGCTGCCGGCGTCGCCGCTGACTGCATAGGGGTCGGTGCCGGCCCAGAAGCCGCTGACCAGGCCGGCGGGCGGCGCGCAGGCGATGACGCGTGCCGAGACGTCCCAGGCATCCATGCGCACGCGCAGCCCGGCGTATACGCCATGACCCGGCCCCGCTTCGATCCGCCCGCCTGCCTCGATGCCTTCGCCCACCCGGATCGCGCCGTCTGCCATGACGTGGCCATCCGCCTTGATGCCCCAGCCGGCTTCCAGATGGTCGCCGCAGAGAAGGTCGCCTGCAACCTGAATGCCGCGCGCGGCGCAGATTTCGCCCTGTACGCGCACGGCGTCACCCGACTTGATGCCTTGTTCGCAACGCAGCGAGCCGCCGATTTCCAGGCCCTGGGCTGCGATCACCATGCCGGCGGCCGACAGATCGTCGCCGCTACGGATGTCCCAAGCGGCGCGCAACGCGCCCCCGCACTCCAGCTTGGCGCCGGCGCTGATGCCCCAGCCCGCCTGGATGTCGCCGCCCGCTCGGATGGTGCCTTCGCTGATGATGCTGCCCTGCGCCTCGATGTCGCCCCCTGCCGCGATGGACGTGCCCGCGCGCACGCCCGCGCCGCTGACAATGCGCCCGCCTGCGCGCACCAGCGAATCGACCGAAATGCCCTGCCGGGCCACGATCGTGCCCGCATAGACAATTGCCGTGGCGTCGATGACATCGACCTCGAGCACGTGGTCGGTGGGGCCGAACTGGTCAAGCAGCCAGCAAGCGTCGTCGATACGCCCGTCGGCCACCAGGGCGTCCAGCACGGCCTGGTAATCGCCGTGCCCATTGTGGTCGCGCAAAAACCATTTGTAACCGCTGGCGCACGGATTCTTGGCTTTGACGAAGTTCTTGGTGAGTTGCATGGCACTACGCAATGATGAAAAGCGATTGCCCCCGGCGTGCGCGGCGCCGGTGGCAGTGAACCAGGCCCGCATGCACACGGCATGCGGGCCTGAAAGAATCAGTAAGGGGATCGCGGCGCGAGCGGCTTGAGGCCGGGCCGATTAGCCGGGTTTGGCGCGTGCGTAGGCGGAGCGCACGGCGACGTCGTGCGAGCCCACGGGCGTGGGACGCAGGAACGCAAAAATACCGAGTAGCGCAAAGGGCGCTGGGACAGACCGTGTCATGACGCCCTGCATCCTACCACCCGGGGCGGGCGCGTCAAGCCCCCTGGGAGCCGGGCGGAGCCGTGCGCAGCGGGAGCGGCCGGCTTCGCGCCGGCAACGCCCCCCCGGGGGCTTACACCACCGTGAGCGTCACGTCGATATTGTTGCGCGTTGCGTTCGAATACGGGCAGACGATATGGGCGCGCTGCACCAGGTCTTCGGCCTGCTCGCGCGGCATGCCGGGCAGCGAGATCTTCAGCTCAACCTCGATGCCGAACCCGTTCGGAATGGGACCAATGCCCACCGAGCCGTCGACGGAGACATCCGCCGGAATGGCGATTTTGTCGCGGTTGGCGACGAATTTCATGGCGCCCAGGAAGCACGCCGAATAGCCGGCGGCAAAAAGCTGTTCGGGGTTGGTGCCTTCGCCGCCCGCGCCGCCGAGTTCGCGCGGCGTGGTCAACTTGACGTCGAGCACCTGGTCGGACGACACGGCGCGGCCGTCGCGGCCACCGGTGGCCTTGGCATGAGCACGATAGGCAACTTTTTCGAGAGACATGGTGCGTTCCTTTAAAGAAGGTCAGGGGTCAATGGCACTATGCACAAAGTACCGCCCGCCGCGCGCCGATACAAGGTGCAGGCAGTGCAATCGCGCACGAAGCCGCAGTGGGCGGCGCAGTCCGTAGAATAGGCGGTTCTCTTTTCAACCGCTTGACGGCAGGAACCGCATGGAAACCGAACTCGACGGGCGACTGCTGGCGCTGCGCCAAACCGTGGCGCTGGCGTTGGCATTGTCTACCCGCAGCAATCCCCAGGCCACGGAACTGGCGCTGGACATCCTGGCCGACATGAAGCAAAGCGCAGCGCACGAGCCATCCGACAGCCCGTTCGACGCGCCGCCCTGGGCGGCCGGGGCGCAGGACGAACTGGACCAGATTGCCCGCCTGGTGCGCGCCTTTACCGCGCAACCCGACGCCGACGCATAGCCGCCGGCCTAGGCGCGGGCAGCCCGGCGCAAGGCCTGGGGCGGCTGCCCGTATCGGCGGACAAAAGCGCGGCGCATGCGTTCGGCATCGACAAACCCCGTGACACGGGCCACCGCGTCGATGGACATCAGGCCCGCCTCGATATGCGCGCGCGCGGTCTCGGCGCGGACGCGCTCGACCGCCTTGGCCGGCGTCTGCCCGGTTTCGGCCTTGAAGCTGCGGATGAACTGGCGCGGGCTCAGGCAGGCCACCGCGGCCAGTTCTTCGACGCTGAGCGGCGCGGTCAGGTGCTGCCCGATGTAGCCCAGCACTCGCCGCATCCGCTCGCTGCGCGGATCCAGGTCCTGCAAGGCCGAGAATTGTGACTGCCCGCCCGCGCGGCGGTGATACACCACCATGTCGCGCGCGGCCTGGCGGGCAATGTCCACGCCCAGGTCTTCTTCGACCATCGCCAGTGCCAGGTCGATACCGGCGGTGATGCCCGCCGAGGTCCAGACGCCACCGTCGCGCAAATAGATCTTGTCGCTGTCGACCCTGACGGCGGGATACCGGCGCTGCAGCTCGGCCGCATGGCGCCAGTGGGTCGTGGCGCGGCGGCCGTCGAGCAGCCCCGCCGCTGCCAGCACGAAGGCGCCGGTGCACACGCTGGCCACCCGGGCACGCCGTTCGACGGCGGCCTGCAATACGGCGCGTGCGCCGGCCGTTATGGCGCAGGTGCGCGGCCCTTCGCCGCCCGGCACCAGCACCAGATCGGCCCGCGCCTGGCGCCATGGCCGCGTGGCGACTTCTATTCCGGCCGAACTGGCCACCCGGCCGCCGCGCGCCGACACCAGGTGCAGCACGTAGGCGGGCGAGCCCCTGCCGCCAGCCGCCTCGCCCGCCGTCTGGAAAACCGACAGCGGGCCGGCCATATCCAGCAACTGAAAACCGGGCAGCATCAGGAACGCGACGTGGATCGGCATGGCATTTTTAGTGGGAAATGTGTCATTCACGCCATAGCATCCATCGCTACAGTGGGCGCTGTCAATCCTTACAGCACAACACCCATGCCCTCCTCCGCCACCCCGCGTGCCGGCCGTCGCAATGCGCACATACTCGCCGTATGCCAGGCGCTGTACATCGCGGCCATCTCTATCGACCTGACACTCACCGCGCTGACCGGCCACATGCTGGCGCCCGACAAGGCGCTGGCCACGCTGCCATTCGCCCTGATAACCGTGGCCGGGGCGGCGGTGACCTGGTTCGCGTCCGTGTTGATGCAGCGCATCGGCCGGCGCGCCGGCTTCGCACTGGGCGGGCTGGCGGGCATGGCCGGCGGGCTGTTATCGGTATGGGCGGTATTTCGCGCCGATTTCTGGCTGTTCTGCGCGGGCACCGCGCTGGTGGGCGTGTTCCAGGCGTTTGCGCAGTATTACCGGCTTGCTGCGGCCGACGCCGTGCCGGCCGCGGCCAAGGCGCGCGCGATCGCCGTCGTCATGGCCGGCGGGGTGATCGCCGCGCTGGCAGGGCCGATGCTGGCGGCCTGGAGCCGCGACCTCTTCCCGCTGGCGGCCTTCGCCGGCGCCTACCTGATGGTGGCGTTGCTGGGCGCGGCCACGGTGGCGCTGCTACTGGCGGCCTACCGCGACCTGCCCGACGTGGCCGGCCAGCCGGATCCGCAGATGGACGAGGCGCCCGCGCGACCGCTGCGTGTCGTGGTCCGCCAGCCCATCTTCGTGGCGGCGCTGGCCAACAACGTCGTGGGTTCCGTGACGATGATGTTCGTCATGACGGCCGCTCCCCTTGCGGCGGTGGCGTGCCATCACAGCATCGACGACGGCGCGCACATCATGCAATGGCACCTGGTGGGCATGTACGCACCGGCCTTCTTCGCGGGCGCGCTCATCAAGCGCTGGGGCCTGCCCGCCATACTGGGGCTGGGCATGCTGCTGAATGTGGTGTCGGCGTTCGTGGCGGTTGCCTCGACCAGCCTGCCCGCCTTCTATGCCGCGCTGTTCCTGCTGGGCGTGGGCTGGAACTTCATGTTTGTCGGCGGAACCACGCTGCTGGCGCAGTCGTACCGGCCCGCCGAGCGCGGCCGCGCCCAGGGCGCCGCCGAACTGCTGCGCTATGGCGCCACCGCCCTGGCCACGCTGGCCGCGGGCCCGGCGCTGGATCTGTATGGCTGGCAGGCCATCAACGTGGCCATGCTGCCCATCGTGGCACTCGCGGCCCTGATGACGGGCTGGTGGGTGCGCAGCGGACGGCGCGACGTGGCGCTTGCGGTGTGACCGCGGCAAGCGCGCAAGGCGGCTGAGCCTGCAGCCCGGTCGCTTAGCGTTTAGAATTGCCGCACCATGTTGCGCCTGACTGCCCCGACACGACTACGCCATCGCGCCGCCATCTGGCTGGCCTTGTGCGTATTCGTGCTGAAGGCGCTGGTGCCGCAGGGCTTCATGCCGGGCACCGACCCCGGCGCCACGCTTATCCAGTTGTGCTCGGCGGCCGGCCCGATCTGGGTCGAAGGGCCGCACAAGGCCGATCACCGGCCCGACGCCCAGCATGCCGAACAATCGGCAATGTGTCCGGTGGGCGTTGCGCTGGCCGCATTGCCGCTGATGTCGGCCCCCGCGGGCGTGGCCCCGGTGTTCGACGCCACGCCCATGCGCATTGCCGCGCGCGCGCCGCCCGCGCACGCTTGCGGCGTCCCACCTTGCGCGCCTCTGGGCGCGCGTGCTCCTCCTCTGCGTCTCGGTTAACAGATTCCGGCCCATCGCCATGCGATGGCCTCGTCGTTTCTAACCGGGAAATCCCATGCTTTGTCATTCCGCCAGGACATCCGTCCTGCTGCGGCGCACGGCTATTGCCGCGGGCCTCGCGTTGCTTGCGCCCCTGTGCGCACGCGCGCAGGACGCCGCCGACGCGCCCGTGGCCACCCTGCCCGCCATTTCCGTATCCGCCAGCGAACCCACGCTGGATCAGCCCGCCGCGACAGGCTCGTTCCTGTCGCTGACGCCCCTGCAGACACCCGCCAGCCTGGACATCATCACCAACGAGCAATTGCGTGAACGCGGCGATGTCTCGGTCATGGACGCCATCACCCAGGCGCCCGGCATCAGTGCATTTCGCCACCCCGGCAATGGCGGATCGTCGCTGTCGTCGCGCGGATTCACCGACTCGAATTCGGTCGCCATTCTGTACGACGGCATACGGCAGTATGGCGGACTGGGGCAGACCTTCGTATACGACCCCTGGTCGGTCGACCGCATTGAAGTCTTGCGCGGCCCGGCCTCGGTGCTGGTAGGTGAAGGCGCCATCGGCGGCGTGGTCAATATCATTCCCAAGAAGCCCGGCCGCGGCCCCATCCAGAACGAAGTGCAGGCGGCCGTGGGCACGCACGATACGCAGCGCCTGGCCTTCGGCAGCGGCGGCGCGCTGGACGAGCGCTGGTCGTATCGCGTGGACGCCAGCGGCAACCACAGCAATGCCGGCATGAGCCTGGGCGATGCGCAAAACGCCGCGATAACGGCCGCGCTGCGGCTGGACGTATCGCCCACCCTGAACTTCACGCTGACGCACGCCCATGCCTGGCAAGAACCCGCCCGCTACTTCGGCACGCCGCTCATCGACGGGGAAATCGATTATTCGCTGCGCCACGAGAACTACAACGTGGCCGACAGCAAGATCATCTACCGCGACAGCCGCACCGAACTGCAGGCCGAATGGTCCCCTGCCGCCGCCACGACCGTACGCGGGCGCGTGTACTACCTGGGCAGCGACCGCGACTACCGCAATGTCGAGAACTACACCTGGCAACCCGGCAGCGGCCTGATCGAGCGCAGCGCCTACACTGCCATCCAGCACGACCAGTCGCAGGTTGGCGCGCGGGCCGATGCCGTGCACACGCTCGAGCTGGCGGGCCTGCTCAACCAGGTGGCAATAGGCGCCGAAATCAACCGCAGCCGGCTCACGCATACCAATAATTCGCCGTATGGCGGAACCTCGCTGGTGGATCCGCGCGATGTCGACCATGGCGAATTCATCAACGAAGCGGGTACATTCCCGCGCTACCGCAATACCGCCACCCAGTACGCCCTTTTTGCCGAAGACCGGCTGGTGTTGAATGAACAATGGTCGCTGCTGGGCGGCGTGCGCTACGACCATATCGACCTGCATCGCGAAGACCTGGCGGCCGGCGCCACGGCCTACCGCCGCACCTATACCAATGTGGGCTGGCGGGTGGGCGCCGTATACAACGTGCTGCCGACGCTGGCGCTTTATGGCCAGTATTCCCGGGCCGCCGACCCGGTGGGCAGCCTGCTGTTGATGTCGCCGGCCAACAAAGACTTCGAACTGTCGCAGGCCCGCCAGATCGAAGTCGGCATCAAGCAGACGTTCTGGGACAACGCCGGCGAATGGACGCTGGCTGCCTATCACATCCGCAAAAAAGACCTCGTCACGCGCGACCCGGACGACCCATCGCTGCGCGTGCAGGTCGGCAGCCAATCCAGCCGTGGCCTGGAGTTGACGCTGGGCCTGGACCTGGGCCGCCACTGGCGCCTGGACTTCAATGGCGCCATGCTGGACGCCCGTTACGATGACTACACCGATACGTCCGGAGGGACCGCGGTATCCCGGCGCGGCAACGTGCCGCCCGATGTGCCCGAGCGCCTGGCCAACCTGTGGCTGAGCTGGCGCTTTGCGCCCCAATGGACCGCCAGCGCCGGCCTGCGCTATGTGGGCAAGCGGTTCGCGGACAGCGCCAACCAGCTGGAAATGGCGGCCTACACCACCACCAACCTTGCCCTTCAATGGGATGCCCGGCGCGACCTCACTCTTGCCCTGCGCGCCTACAACGTCTTTGACAAGCAGTACGCCGAGACCGCTTACTACAACCAGACGCAATGGCTGCTGGGCGCGGAGCGCCGCGTGGAGCTGTCGGCCCATTATCGATTCTGACCCCCTGACACCATGAACACTGACACCAAGACGATCGACTCCGTCGCCGACACCGACGCCGTGCGCCGCGCACATGTGTACAGGGCCGTATGGCGGTGGCATTTCTACGCCGGGCTGCTGGTCCTGCCTTTCCTGATCCTGCTGGCGATTACCGGCGCCCTGTACCTGTTTCACCACGAGATCGAAGACGCCTGGTACCGCGACCTGCGCCAAGTCCGGCCGGCCGACAGCCCCGCCCTGGCGCCATCGGCGCTGGCCGACGCGGCGCTGCGCGCCCATCCGGGTACGCTGGCCAAGTACCTGCCGCCCGCCGCGCCCGACGCAAGCGCCCAGGTGGTGGTCAAGCCCGCCGACGGCGCCAACATGAGCGTCTACGTCAATCCGTACAACGGCCGGGTGCTGGGCGCGCATGCCGAGCGCGACACGCTGATGTGGACGATAAGGCGGCTGCACAGCCTGGACTATTTCGGGCCGGTGGCCAACGGCGCCATTGAAATCGCGGCCGGCTGGTCGATCTTGCTGGTGCTGACCGGCGCGTACCTGTGGTGGCCGCGCGGGCGCAAGCACGGCGTCATCAGTGTGCGCGGCAAGCCGCGGCAGCGCGTGTTCTGGCGCGACACCCATGCCGTGACCGGCGCCATGGTCGCGCTGTTCATTCTGTTCCTGGCGGTCACCGGCATGCCGTGGTCCATTGTGTGGGGCGGCAAGGTCAACCAATGGGCCAACGGCAACAACTTCGGCTACCCGGCGGGCGTGCGTGTGGCCGTGCCCATGTCCGATGAACACCTGGCCCACCAGGGCCCGACCACCTGGTCGCTCGAGCAGGCCCGCGTGCCCCGGTCGGCGCACGCGCATGCCGCGCAAGCCATCGGGTTGGACCAGGCCGTCGCCGCCTTCGACCGGCTTGGCCTGGCGCCCGGATATGCCGTGGTCATGCCGCGCGACGCGACGGGCGTGTATACGGCTTCGGTGTATCCGGATGATCTCGCCCGGCAGCGCGTCGTGCACCTGGACCAGTACACGGGCAGGCCCTTGCTGGATATGAGCTACGCCGACTACGGGCCGTTGGGCAAGGCCCTGGAGTGGGGCATCAACGTGCACATGGGCCAGGAGTTCGGCCGTGCGAACCAGCTGGTGCTGCTGGCCGCCTGCCTGGGCATGGTGCTGCTGAGCGTGTCGGGCGCCGTCATGTGGTGGAAACGCCGGCCCTCGGGCGGCCTGGGCATACCACCGCTGCCGCACAATCGCCGGGCCTTGCAAGGCGTCATGGCGGTGATGATCGCGGGGGGCATCGTGTTTCCGCTGGTGGGAGCCTCTCTGGTGATCATGCTGCTGGCCGATTTGCTGGTGCAGCGCCGCGCGCGTGTTGACACTGCCGTGCCCGGCGTGTAGGTTTGCATCATCATGACTGCGCGCGCCCCATCCACCCATTTCGTTCATTGCGCGGCCGCTGGCCGCCAACGGGGCGCGGCTCATCTCATCGTCACCGTCGTCGCACCGCCCGCCGGCCAGCCGGCCGGTCGCGCGGCGCCACCGCCGCCCGCGGCCCGCAAGGGCTGAACGCAGCCGGCTGCCCGCAGCCCGGCTGCCAGCGTTTTCCTGGCGGCTCCAGCATCCCGATTCCTTCGTACGTCCGTCGCACTGCCGTGCCGGACGCGCGCGCCGGAGCCTGTGCATTGACTGACGGGTGACACACTCATGACAAACGAAAAAACGGCGTTCGCCGCTCATGGCGCCACGGCGCTTTTCGTGCTGCTGTGGAGCAGCGGCGCGATTGTCTCTAAATGGGGGCTGGCTTATGCCTCTCCCTTCGCCTTCCTGATATTGCGTTTTTCTCTCGCACTGCTTGCCCTGCTGGCGCTGGCCCGCGCGGCCGGCCATCCGTGGCTGCCCGAGCGCGGCGCGCGCACGCGCAGTGTGGCGGCCGGCCTGGCCATGATGGGCGGCTATTCGGCGTGCTATTTCCTGGCCCTGGATAGCGGCCTGACACCCGGCGTGCTGGCCACCGCGCTGGGCGCGCAACCCTTGCTGACCCTGGCGCTGGTGGAGCGGCGCTTCGGCTGGCGCCGCATGGCAGGGCTGATGCTGGCGTTGACCGGACTGGTGCTGGTCATGTGGGACGGCATCGAGGCCGCGCGCTTTTCCATCATCGGCATGCTTTATGCGGCAGGCGCGCTGTTATGCATGACGGGGGGCGCCATCCTGCAGAAAAGCCTGCGCCAGCCGCCATTGCGCGCCCTGCCGCTGCAATACCTGGCCGGGTTGATGCTGTGCGTGGCGCTCGCGCCATGGCAGCCGTGGCAAGCCACGCTCGGCGCCGGCCTGCTGGCGACATTGCTGTGGCTGGGCCTGGTCATTTCGGTAGGCGCCACCCTGCTGCTGTACCGCCTGATCCAGGCCGGCAACCTGGTCAATGTGACCAGCCTGTTCTACCTGGTGCCAGGCGGGACCGCACTGCTGGACTACCTGCTGCTGGGCAACCCGCTGGCGCCCCTGGCCATGGCCGCGATGGCTCTCATCCTGGCCGGCCTGGCACTGGTGCTGCGCAGCGCACCATAGCGGTAGCGGGGCGCCCCGTGAAGGGGCGCTTCAAGGGCAGCCTGTATCCAGCATTATCAATAATGTTATTGACCATCAAAGCGGCACGGGTGTAACGTCCCCTCACCGCATCGCCTGCGAGCAGACACGATATGAGCGCTCCGCCCGTCGACCACACGCTGTGCCTGGCCCCCCTGCCCGACATCGCGCCAGCCGTCTTCCCCGTTCCTCTCGGCGCGTGCGATACGCATGCGCACGTTATCGGCGATGGCGTGCGCTACCCGTATGTAGAGAACCGAAGCTACACGCCGCCGCCCGCGCCCGAGGCGCGCTACCTGGCGATGCTGGGCGGCTGCGGCATGACGCGCGGCGTGCTGGTTCAGGTCAGCGTGCACGGCACCGACAACCGCTACATGCTGGAAGTGCTGCGCCGCCATCGCGACACCTTGCGCGGCGTGGCCGTCGTCGGCCCCGATGTCGGCGACCGGGAACTGGAAACCCTGCACGCGGCCGGCGTACGCGGCCTGCGCTTTAACGTGTTGTTCGGCGGCGGCGTGGGCCTGGATGCGCTTGACCGCCTGGCGCCACGCATGGCAGCGCTGGGCTGGCATGCGCAGTTCCTGATGGACGTGCGCCACCTGCCCGAGGCCATGCCGCGCCTGGCTGCGCTGCCCGTGCCCTGCGTCTTTGATCACATGGGCCACATGCCGGTAGCCGAAGGAATGCAACACCCCGGCTTCCAGGCGTTGCTGCATGGCGTCAGGGAATATGGATGGTGGGCCAAGCTGTCCGGCGCCTACCGGCTGAGCGACCAGTTCGACCACTACGACGACGTCACGCCCTGGGCGCAGGCGTTGATCGAGGCGGCGCCCGACCGCATGGTATGGGGCAGCGACTGGCCGCACGTGGCCATCCCTCGCATGCCAGATACCGGCGTGCTGCGCAACCTGCTGGCCAAATGGGCGCCATCCGACGCGCTGCGCCGCCGCATACTGGTAGACAACCCCCAGACACTCTACGACTTTCCCCCTGTGCCAGGGCATGCCGCGCCCTGAAAACCAACCGGAGACAAGGAAATGAGCTGGTTCAGCGAACTGCCGCCCACCGGCAAGCGCACTTTCTACGCGTCTTTTCTGGGCTGGACGATAGACGCCCTGGACTACATGGTGTTCACCTTCGTCATCTCGACGCTGGTCACCTTGTGGGGCATAGACCGCGGGCAGGCCGGCATGCTGGGCACCGTGACGCTGCTGTTCTCGGCCATCGGCGGATGGGGCGCGGGCATACTGGCCGACCGCTACGGGCGCGTGCGCATCCTGCAGATCACCATCCTGTGGTTTTCGGCGTGCACCGTGGCCATCGGCTTTACGCAGAACTTCGAACAGATCTTCATTCTGCGCGCATTGCAGGGGCTGGGCTTCGGCGGCGAATGGGCCGTAGGCTCGGTACTGATGGGGGAAATCATCAAGTCTAGGCATCGCGCCCGCGCCGTTGGCACGGTGCAGAGCGGCTGGGCCGTGGGCTGGGGCCTAGCGGCGCTGCTCTACACCATCGCCTTTTCGGTATTGCCGGAACAATGGGCGTGGCGCAGCCTGTTCTGGGTGGGCGTGCTGCCGGCGCTGCTCGTGCTGTATATCCGCAAGCACGTGCCCGAGCCCGAAATCGCCGGGCGGGTGCGCGGCACAAAAAGCGCGGACCATCCCAAGGTATCGCCGTGGCTGATTTTTTCTCCGGCGCTGCTCAAGACGACGCTGCTGTCGGCGCTGCTGTGCACCGGCATCCAGGGCGGCTATTACGCCGTCACCACGTGGCTGCCCACTTATCTGAAAGTCGAGCGGCAATTGTCGGTGCTGAATACCGGCGGCTACCTGCTGGTGATCATCGTGGGGTCATTCTGCGGGTATATCGCCGGCGCGCACATGGCCGACCGCCTGGGACGCCGCCTGAACTTCGTGATCTTTTCAGTACTGTCGGGGGTGTGCGTGTATTTCTACACGCAGGTGCCGCTGACAGACAGCCAGATGCTGTTCCTGGGTTTTCCGCTGGGCTTTGCGGCCTCGGGCATATTCGGGGGGCTGGGCGCCTACCTGACCGAGCTGTTCCCTACTGAAATACGGGCCAACGGGCAGGGCTTTGCGTACAACTTCGGGCGCGGCGTGGGCGCGCTGTTCCCGACACTGGTGGGGTACCTGAGCAACAGCCTCGGCCTGGCCATGGCCATCGGCATCTTTGCCGGCGGCGCCTACGCGGTGGTGCTGCTTGCCACCCTGCTGCTGCCGGAAACACGCGGCCGCGAGCTGTCGACGCTGAGCGACCTGAGCTAGGCGTGCGCGGGCCGGGCCGCCGCGCGCGCCGGATAGCGGTGGCGGTTCACGGCCAGGTAGGCATCGCGCGACGGCGCCAGGTGTTCGCGGCACAGCCGCGCCAGTTCGTCGCGCTGCCCGGCACGCAGCGCATCGATCATGGCCCAGTGTTCCTGGCGCGCGCGCTCGCGGTACGACGCGTCGACCAGCGAGCTGAAGCGTATGGCATGCGTCTGGCGCGCATATTCCTGGATGGCTTTCTGCAGCACGCCGTTTTCACAGAAGCCGAACAATGCCTGGTGAAACCGCTGGTTGGTATGAAACACCGCGCGCGGGTCGCCGTCGGCCACCGCGCGGTCATGCTCGCGCTGGATGTCGGTCAGTTCGCGCAAGGCCGCCGCCGGCAGCGGGCAAGGCAGAATGCGGGCCGCCTCGCCTTCGAGCAATTCGCGCAATTGGTAGAGCTCGGCCACTTCCCGGGGCGTGAACGCCCGCACCTCGCAACCCACGTTCTTGCGGCGGTCCACCAGCCCAAGCCGGGCCAGCTCGGCCAGGACTTCGCGGGCCGCGTGGCGCTTGAAGCCGAAGCGGCGAATCAGGTCGTCTTCGATCAGGCGTTCGCGCGGATGCAGGATGCCCAGCACGATGTCTTCTTCGAGTATGCGTACGGCATCCGCGATGGCGGGCGCTTGAGCGGACGCGGCGGCGGGCGGGGGTTCTGACCAGACCTGGGACATCGATGTCAATACGGCGGCTCGCCCTGCGGGCAGAAGCAGTCACTATATCAACATTCGATTCATTGTTGGGCCATGGCCGGCGCCGGCGCGCCAGCCGCCGCGCTGCGGTCGTCGATGGGAAAATGCAGCAGCGCCGCCACCAGCCCGGCCACCGCGGTGGCGGCCCAGATCGGCGTGTACGACCCGGTCAGGTCATATACCAGGCCGCCCAGCCAGGCGCCCAGGAACGACCCCACCTGGTGGCTCAGGAAGCACACGCCAAACAAGGTGCCCAGGTACCGGGTGCCGAACACCTTGGCCACCAGCCCGCTGGTCAGCGGCACCGTGCCCAGCCAGGTCAGCCCCATGACGGCCGCAAACAGCACCACCGACAGCGTGCTCTTGGGCAGCAGGAAAAACGCCGCGATCGCCGCCCCGCGTATCAGGTACAGCCAGCCCAGCACGATCTGCTGCCGGTACCGGCCGCCCAGCCAGCCGCACGCCCAGCTGCCGGCCATATTGAACAGGCCGATCAGGGCCAGCGCGGTGGCCCCCAGGCCCGCCGGCATGTGGCAAAGCACCAGGTAGCCCGGAAGGTGCGTGGCGATGAAGGCGAGCTGGAAACCGCAGGTAAAGAACCCCAGCGTCAGCAGGCAATAGCCGCGATGCCGGCAAGCCTGCGACACCGCCTCGCGCAGCGACATGACGGGCTCCTGCGTGGCCGCCCCTCCGCCCTGCGCGGGGCGGTCGAGCAACAACCCCAATGGCGCGACCAGCAGCATCAGGATGGCCAGCCCCCACAGCGACATCGACACGCCGCCGCTGTCGCGCAAGACCTCGGCAAACGGCACCAGCACCACCTGGCCGAGCGACCCGCCGGCGCTGGCGATGCCCAGCGCCATGCTGCGCCGCTGCGGCGACGCCGCGCGCCCCACCGCGGCCAACACCACACCGAAACTGGTGCAGCTCACGCCTATGCCCACCAGCACCCCCATGCCCAGCACCAGCAGTACGGGGGAATCGGCCGCCGTCGCCAGCGCCAGCCCGGCCGCGAACGCCGCGGCGCCAAACCCCACCACCGGTGCCGACCCGTAGCGGTCGGCCGCCGCTCCCGCAAACGGCTGCGCCACGCCCCACACCAGATTGTGCAGGGCGATGGCGAATGCGATCTGCGTCACCGGCAGGCCGCGATCGAACGAAAATGGATTGATGAACAGTCCAAAGGTCTGCCGGACGCCCATGGCGGCGCTGAGTAACAGCGCCGCGGCCACCACCACCCAGACAACCGGATGACCCGACAAGGGCCGCGAGGGATTTGCGCTATGCATGACGGTGCGATCTCCTTTGCGGTGATGGTGGCACGCGCCCGTGCGGGCCGGCAAAGGAAAAGATTTCGGCCGTGGATGAAGGCAATTCATGCACGGCGGCCAGACGCGCCCGAGGCTACGGCGCGGCGGCCCCCGCCTGCCCCAGCAGCCAGTCGCGAAACGCCAGCAGCTCGGTGCGCCGCTGCACCGCATCCGAACTCACGAGCCAGTACGCGGTCTGCGCCTGAAGAGGCGGCAGGTCCAGCGCGATCAGCGCGCCCGCGTCCAGGTCGGGATCGACCAGCGGCCGGCGCCCCAGCGCCACGCCCAGGCCTTGGGCGGCGGCCTGGAACGCCAGCTCTATCGTGTCCACATGCAGGCCGCCCGCCATTGCGCCGCCGTCCGGCGCGGGCTGCTTCGTGCGGTCGAACCAGGCCTGCCAGTCTTCGCCTGCGGGGTCGACATGGATGAGGGCTGCCGCGGCCAGATCCACGGCGCCGTCCTGCGCGCGCGCCAGCCCGTCCAGGTACGTCGGGCTGCATACCGGTATCAGCTGTTCGCCGAACAGCCGCATCCAGTTGCCGGCCGACACATCGCTGCGGCTCATGCGTATTGCGAAGTCGAAGCCATCCGCCGGAAACCCCACCTGCCGCGGCGACGTGTCCAGGGTGATGGCTACGTCGGGCCATCGGGCGCGAAACGCCGCCAGGCGCGGCAGCAGCCACCGCGCCGCCAGCGTAGGCGCGCAACTGATATAGACGCCGCGCGCGCCCCTGCCGGCGGGCAGGCGTTGCGTGCCCGCGGCGATCAGCGACAAGGCTTCGGACACATAAAGCAGGTAGTCGGCGCCTTCCGGCGTCAGGTCCAGGCCGCGCGGGCCGCGCACGAACAGATCCACCCCCAGCGCCCGCTCCAGGCTGACGATGCCGTGGCTGACCGCGCTGGGTGTCAGGCTCAGTTCGGCCGCCGCCAGCTTGAAGCTGCATAGTCGCCCCGCGGCCTCGAACAAGCGCAAGGCGGGCAAGGGAGGAAGTCGGCGCGGCATGGCAGGCTCTCAGGGCAGACGGAAGGATGTGGCGCCTAATGTAGCGGACGAGCGCGCCCGCAGGCCAGCGTGCGGCCCGGCCTGCCGACGCATTCCGCAGCGGATATGATGGGCGGCATTCCCACTGGATGATTGCGATGCCCCGACTACCCGCCGTTTTCGCGGCCGTGCTGGCCTGCGCCCTGCTGAGCCCGCTGGCGCATGCCGAACCGCGCTTGCTGCACAGCGAGCCGTCGCAGTTCGGCAAGGTGCTGGTATTTGAAGAACATGGCGAACGCTGCATGAACTTCAACACAATGGTGGACTTCGGGCGCCAGACCTGCATGAGCCTGGACGACCCCCATGCGCTGGTGTTCAGCTACACACGCATGATGCTCAGCGCGCTGTATGTGCGACCGGATCCGAAAACCATCCTGGTGGTGGGGCTGGGGGGCGCCACGCTGCAGAACACGCTGCTGCGCCTGCTGCCCGAGGCCACCATCGACACGGTGGAGATCGATCCCGCGGTGGCCAAAGTGGCGCAGGCCTATTTCGGCTACCGCACGGGCCCCCGGCAACGCGTGCACATCGCCGATGGACGCGCGTATATCGAACAGGCGCACCGCGAAGGCCGGCAGTACGACATGGTCATGCTGGACGCGTTCGACGTGGACTACATTCCGCGCCACCTGATGACGCTGGAGTTCCTGCGGCACGTCCGGGCAATACTTGCGCCCGGCGGCATCGTGGTTGCCAACACGTTTACCAACAGCCGCCTGTATGCCAGCGAATCGGCGACGTACGCCGCCGTGTTCGGGCCGTTCTTCAATCTGCGCGAAGGCAACCGCGTCATCGTGGCAGGCCGCGACGCCCTGCCCGGCCTGGACCGCATCGCCGCCCAGGCGAAAGCACTTCAGGGCCGCCTGCAAGCTCAGGGCATTTACGAGGCCGGCGCCCTTGGGCGCTTTGCCGCGCCGATCGGCGGGCCTGCGCACGCGCAGTTGCTGCGCGACCCGCCCGCCCCGGAAGATCCGCCGCGGCGCGCCCAATAAAAAAGGCATCGCGCCCCTTGCGGAACGCGATGCCCATATGCGCACGCGCGCGACGTCAGGACATCAGAAGTCCATCGCCTCGGCCGGCGCGGCCGGCGTCTTGGTATCTTCCGGCAGCTGCGCCACGGTGGCGTCAGTGGTGAGGATCAGGCCGGCGATAGACGCGGCATTCTGCAACGCGGTACGCGTCACCTTGGCCGGATCGACCACGCCGAGTTCGACCAGGTCGCCATACTCGCCGGTGGCAGCGTTATAGCCATGGTTGCCCTTGGATTCCAGCACCTTGGCCACCACCACCGACGGTTCTTCGCCCGCATTGGCCACGATGGCGCGCAAGGGCGCCTCGAGCGCGCGCTGGACGATGCGGATACCGGCATCCTGGTCGGCATTGGCGCCATTTATCGACTGGATGGCGGCCCGGGCGCGCAACAGCGCCACCCCGCCCCCGGGCAC
Source organism: Bordetella genomosp. 7 (assembly GCF_002261415.1). Classification (NCBI taxonomy): domain Bacteria; kingdom Pseudomonadati; phylum Pseudomonadota; class Betaproteobacteria; order Burkholderiales; family Alcaligenaceae; genus Bordetella; species Bordetella genomosp. 7. Next base: position 95,385 of record NZ_NEVI01000016.1, read on the forward strand.
AATGCCTTCCTCGACCGCGGCCCGCGTGGCGTGCAGCGCGTCGTCGACACGGTCTTTCTTTTCTTTCATCTCGACTTCGGTGGCCGCGCCCACCCGGATCACCGCCACGCCGCCCGACAGCTTGGCCACGCGCTCCTGCAGCTTCTCGCGGTCGTAGTCGCTGGTTGCATCGTCGATCTGCTTGCGGATCGACTTCACGCGGGCTTCGATGGCGTCCTTGCCGCCGGCGCCATCGATAATCGTGGTGGTTTCCTTGCGCACCTCGACGCGCTTGGCGCTGCCCAGGTCCTGCAGCGTGGCCTTTTCGAGCTGCTTGCCGGTTTCTTCAGAAATGACGGTGCCGCCGGTCAATATCGCGATATCTTCCAGCATGGCCTTGCGGCGGTCGCCGAAACCGGGCGCCTTCACGGCAGCCACCTTCAGCACGCCACGCATCGCGTTCACCACCAGGGTGGCCAGCGCTTCGCCTTCGACATCCTCGGCCACGATCAGCAACGGCTTGCCTGCCTTGGCGGTGGCCTCGAGAACAGGCAGCAGTTCGCGCACGTTGGATATCTTCTTGTCGTACAGCAAGACCAGCGGGTCTTCGAGCTGGGCCACCTGCTTTTCGGGGTCGGTCATGAAATACGGGCTGATGTAGCCGCGATCGAACTGCATGCCTTCCACGACGTCCAGTTCATTGTCCAGCGACTTGCCGTCTTCGACCGTGATCACGCCTTCGCGGCCCACTTTTTCCATGGCATCGGCAATGATCTTGCCGATGTCCTGGTCGGAATTGGCCGACAGTGCGGCGACCTGGGCCGTTTCCTTGCTGGTGGAAATCGGCTTGGCCATTTTGTGCAATTCGTCCACCACGGCCGACACGGCCTGGTCGATGCCGCGCTTGAGATCCATCGGGTTCATGCCGGAAGCCACGTATTTCATTCCTTCCTGCACGATGGACTGGGCCAGCACGGTGGCGGTGGTGGTGCCGTCGCCCGCCACGTCGGCGGTCTTGGACGCGACCTGCTTGACGATCTGCGCGCCCATGTTCTCGAACTTGTCTTTCAGCTCGATTTCCTTGGCGACCGACACGCCGTCCTTCGTGATGACCGGCGCGCCGAAGCTGCGCTCGATGAGCACGTTGCGGCCCTTGGGGCCCAGGGTTACCTTCACGGCTTCGGCCAGGATGTTGACGCCCTTGACCACACGGCTGCGGGCATTGTCATGGAACTTAACGTCTTTGGCGCTCATGTCTAGCTCCTGCAACGATCTGGAACGGTGGATCAGGCAGCCTTCTTCAGGCTGTCTTCGGCGCGCGTCAGGACGGCGAATACGTCGTCTTCGCGCATCACGAGCAGTTCTTCGCCGTCGACCTTGACGGTCTGGCCCGCGTACTTGCCAAAGAGCACGCGGTCGCCCACCTGCAGTTCCAGCGCGCGCACGGATCCATCGCTGTGCACTTTGCCGCTGCCCACCGCCAGCACCTCGCCCTGCTCGGGCTTTTCGGCCGCCGAATCCGGGATCACGATGCCCGACGCGGTGGTACGTTCCTGTTCGATTCGCTTCACGATAATCCGGTCGTAAAGGGGACGGATCTTCATGACTCAATCTCCTTAGTCTTGATCATCAGAAAGTGAAGTCCGGCGCTTTGGCGGCCAGGCACTGGCATGGCGGGCGCCGTGCGTCCCCAGAACGGGGCGCGGCATGAAGGTAGGGTTGGCCGCCCCCATTTCAAGAGGCAGCTTGATATTCAAAACGAAACTTATTGTATCAGTATGCTTCTTCCACGACCCAGGCGATACCGCACCAGGCAGCGTAGTGTGCGCCCTTCCGGCTGCAGCGCCACCGGGCACGGCGAAGAACGGCCGCCATCGGCGTCAAGCGTGCAATCGTCGCCGTCCAGCTGGCTCCACACACCGCCCTTGCGAGGGCGGAACAGCCAGCGCAGATAGCCCCGGCGCGCCGCCAGGGCCAGCAGTTCCTGCTGGTCAGGCGCATCGATAATGACGGCGCGGCTGCCATCCGGCAGATCGGAATAATCGCCAAAGGCGCGGTGGCACGCCACGGCCTCGGATACCGGCGCGTTAAGGCGCATCCATGCCGGCCTGGCCACACGCTCGACGTCCCAGGCTCCCAGCTTCCAGCCTGCGTCCAGCACTGCCCGGTCGATGTCGGCAGGCTCGTTCCAGCGCGCGTTGATCTGCACCGCCGAACCCGCCACCGAGCGCCGTACGGTGTTTTCCTGCTCCCGGGTAAAACCATGCCAGTGAAGCATCACAACGATCGGCGTATCGGACTTCTGGATGGCAGTAGCGGTGACGGCATACAGCGGCAGTTGCTGCGCGGCGCTGTGCGTGGCGATAGTGTCGAAGATCTCCATGCGTCCTCCATCGAGTGTCGCGGGCCCGGCGCGGCCGAGCCGCATATCGCATGATCAATTTATCGTCGCGCTGCGCGGGCTTCAACCCTGCGCGCCCGGTTGTAATGACTTGGTTACAGGACCTTCCGCCGCCCTGATGTGCGCGCGCGCAACCTGCTATATAGTGCCCGGAGCACAGACGCGTGCGTGTCGGGCCGGCCTTGCCCGCAACGCAGGCCATGCCAGTTCACGCGCCGCCAGTGAGTGCACCGTGAAGGTTTGTCGACCCATTCAAGTAAAAGGACCAACATCCATGGGCAAGGTGATTAACGGCGATCACTTTTCTTCAGATGACGACCCCCCGCGCATATCGACAGGCAACTCCGGCATCGACGACATCCTGTCGGGCGGCCTGGACGCGAACCGGATGTACTTGTGCGAAGGGCATCCGGGCACAGGAAAAACCACCCTGGGCATGCAGTTCCTGCTCGAAGGCGTGAAGAACGGCGAAAGCGTGCTGTACATCGCGCTGTCCGAAAGCACCCGCGAACTGCGCCTGGTGGCCAAGCGCCATGGCTGGAAACTGGACGGCATCGAGATTTTCGAGATGGTCTCGGAAGACATCCTGGATCCGGAGCACGAGTTGACGGTGCTGCACCCGGCCGAGATGGAACTGAGCGAAACGACGCGGCTTATTCTCGACAAGGTCGAATCCGCCAATCCGACGCGCGTGGTGCTGGACAGCCTTTCCGAATTGCGGCTGCTGGCCCAGGGGTCGCTCCGCTACCGGCGGCAGATCCTGGCCCTGAAGCATTTTTTCGCCAGCCGGCAATGCACGGTGCTTCTGCTGGACGATCGCGGCGGCCGCGACGACGACCTGCAGCTGCACTCCATTTCCCACGGCGTGATCGCGCTGGAACAACTGGCCATCGACTACGGCGCACAGCGCCGCCGGCTGCGTGTGCTGAAGATGCGCGGGGTGGAATATCGCGGCGGCTATCACGACTTCACCATCAGGAAAGGCGGCCTGGTCGTATATCCTCGCCTGGTGGCCGCCGAACACCATAAAACATTCGACCCCATACCCACCCCCAGCGGCAACGCCGAGCTCGACCAGCTTCTTGGCGGCGGACTCGAACGCGGCACCAACGCCCTGCTGATCGGGGCCGCTGGCGTGGGCAAGTCGTCACTTGCCATCACTTATGCGCTGGCCGCCACGCAGCGCGGCGAGCATGCCGCCATTTTCGCCTTCGACGAAGGCCGCATCACGCTGCAGCTGCGCGCTCGCAACCTGGGCATGCCCCTGGAGCCCGCGCTGGACAAGGGTTTACTGCACCTGCAACAGATCGATCCGGCAGAACTGTCGCCGGGCGAGTTCGCCTCGCTCGTGCGCCATAGCGTCGAGCAATCCGATACGCGCGTCATCGTCATCGACAGCCTGAACGGCTATCTGAACGCCATGCCGGACGGACGCTTCCTGGTTCTGCAATTGCACGAACTGCTGACCTACCTGGGCCAGCAAGGCGTGACCACCATCATGGTGCTGGCCCAGCAGGGCATAATGGGGCCGATGCAGACGCCGCTGGACATCAGCTACCTGAGCGACTCGGTCATCATGCTGCGGTATTTCGAACATGCCGGCCAGGTCAGGCGCGCGCTTTCGGTGGTGAAAAAACGCAGTGGCGCCCACGAGCAATCTATCCGCGAATTCACGCTGTCGTCGCGGGGCCTGATGCTCGGCCAGCCGCTGACTTCCTTCAGCGGCATCCTTACGGGCACACCGCATTACACGGGCGACGATCTGCGCCTGCTGCCCAAGGCCGACAATGAATTGGCCTGAAGGCCCCGAGGGGCGCGTATTGGTCTATGCGCCCATCGGCCGCGACGGTGCGGCCTGTGCGCGGCTGTTGCAGCGCGATGGGCTCGACGCCCACGTATGCGCCGATATCGACAGCCTGGTGCAACAGGCCCATGCGGGCGTTCTGGTCATCTGCGTTACCGAAGAAGCGCTGTTCGGCAAGAACCTGCAGGCGGTGCGTACATGGCTGGCCACCGAGCCTGCGTGGTCGGACCCGCCCTTCGTGGTGCTGACCAGCCGCGTGCGCCAGGTCGCGGTCGCGGCGTGGCGCGAAAAAATGGTAGACGCGCTGGGCAACGTATCCCTGCTCGAACGGCCGATGGAAAGCCTGGCGCTGACCACCATGGTGCGGACCGCGGCCCGTTCGCGCCAGCGGCAATATCAGATACGGGCGCTGCTGCGCGCGCGGGAAGAAGCCGCGGCGGAGCTCGAGGACATCGTCATCCACCGCACCCGCCAGCTCGAGGCCGCCAATGCCGAGCTGCAGCGCCAGATTGCCGAACGCGAACGCATCGAAAACTCATTGCGCCAGGCCCAGAAACTCGAAGCGCTGGGCCAGCTCACCGGGGGGGTGGCGCACGATTTCAATAATCTCTTGATGGTGGTGTCCGGCGGGCTGCAGATCCTGGAGCGGCCGGTCGACGCCGAACGCCGGCAGCGCACCATGCAGGCGATGCAGCGCGCCGTAGACCGTGGCGCCGGGCTGACACGCCAGCTTCTGAGCTTTGCACGGCGCCAGACTTTGCAGCCGCGCGCGCTGGACCTGAGCCAGCAGGTGCGCAGCATGCTCGAGATGCTGCAGCGCAGCCTGCGCGGAGACATCAACGTCGAACTGCAGCTGGCCGATGACCTCTGGGTGGTCGAGGCCGACCCGGGCGAGCTGGAACTGGTCATCATCAACCTTGCGCTGAACGCGCGCGACGCCATGCCGCGCGGCGGCACGATAACCATACGCACCGCCAACATACCCGGCTCGCCGCACGGCGAATTGCAGGGCGACCATGTCGGCCTTTCGATCATCGACAACGGCATGGGTATACCGCCCGACGTGCAGGCACGCATTCTGGAGCCGTTTTTCACCACCAAGGACGTGGGCAAGGGCTCGGGCCTGGGCCTGCCCCAGGCCTACGGGTTCGCGACCCAATCGGGCGGCACCCTGCAGATCCACAGCGAAGTCGGGCGCGGCACTACCGTGCGGCTGGTGCTGCCCAGGTCGGCCATGGCCCTGGACGAACCCCAGCCGATCGCGCCGGCCGCGCACGCACACCCATCGCCATTGCATGTGCTGCTGGTAGAAGACGACAACGAAGTCGCGGCGCTGACCACCGATATGCTGGTGCAGCTGGGCTACGAAGTGACCTGCGTAGGCAGCGCGGGCGCGGCGCTCGACACGCTGGATGCGGCCGGGGCAATCGACGCGGTGCTGTCCGACATCATGATGCCGGGCGGCATGAGCGGCGTACACCTGGCTCAGGCGTTGCGCGAACGCAGGCCCGGGCTGCCGGTGGTGCTGACCACCGGCTATCCCGGCGAGGAGGCGCGGCGCGCCAAGGAGTCCGGCATTCCCCTGTTGCCCAAGCCCTATCTGCTGGACGACCTGGCCGCGGTGCTCAGCGCGCTGCTTGCCGCGCGCGCGGCGGCAGCCACCCCGCCGGCGCTGTAATGCAGCGCAAACCGGGCCGGCAGACCGCTAATCGAGCGTATACAGGTATGCCGCGATATCGCGCGCGTCGCGCACGCTCAGGCCCAGGCCCGGCATGGCCGAGGCCGGGTCGAAGGCATGCGGATCGAGCAGCCATCGCACCATGTTTTCGGGCGTGTTGGGCAAGATGCCGGCAATGTACTGTTGCCCGGCTATGCCCTGCAATGGCGGCCCCACGTGAAAATTCGCTCCCACCACGCCAGGGATGGCGTGGCACGTCACGCACAGGTACTGTTGCAATGCATCCCGGCCTGCCTGTGCGTCGCCCAGGCTCAGTTCCCGCCCGCGCCCGGAGTCTGCCGCAGCGTCCGCGGACGCCACGCTCGCCGGCGCCGCCGCACGCTCGTTCCAGGCGCGATAATCGGTGGGCGACAGCGTCGGCAATACTCGCATGAACGCCACCACGTCCCATATGGCTGCATCGCTGATGCGATATTGCCAGGCAGGCATGCCCGTCATCTTTATCCCATAGCGCACCACCCAGTAGATCTCGGCGGCAGACCAGTGCCGCGCCGTGGTCACCAGTGACGCCGGCGCCGGCATCAAGCCCATCGCGAAAGGCTCGGGCGCCACGCCGGGCGCGCCATGGCATTGCACACAATGTGCGCGAAACACCTCGAATCCGCTGCGCACCCGCGCAGGGTCGTCCAGCTTCGGCACCTGCACATCGGCGGCGCTGGTCTTGATCGATTGTTCCAGCGCGACTTCCAGCAAGGCGTTGATCGGCGCGGTGTGCGGGCGCGTGGCGCGGCTGTCATACCAGCCGCTGTAGACCACCGCCAGAATCACCGCCAGTCCGACCACGGCAGCTGCCGCCAGGGTAAGGGCCGCAACGCGCATCCAGGGTCTCATGGGTGGCCTCCGTTCAGCGCAGCGTGAGCAGGTAGGCGGCGATATCGCGCGCCTGGTCGGCGGTGAGTCCGACGTCGGGCATGGCCGTGCCGGGCGCATGGGCAGGCGGATCGCGCAGCCAGCTCACCAGATTGGCGGGTGTGTTGGCCAGTACACCTCCCAGGTAGGCCCGTTCGCCAAGATTGCGCAAGGTGGGCCCGACGCGGGCGCTCGCGCCGCGCACGCCCGGTATTTCGTGGCAGCTGGCACAGGCGTAGCGAGCCACCAGCGCCTTGCCGCGGCCGATGTCGGCCTCGGGCAGGTCTTGCGGCGCAGGCGCCGCAGCCAGCGGCGGCGCCGGATCGCCGCACGCGGCCAACGCCAGCGCCACCAGGCACGCACCGGCGCACGACCGGCCGGCGGCGCGCCACCGGGGCTGGCGGGCTGCCCCCGGGCAGCGTTCGCGCGTACTGGGGAACTGGACGAGCGGCATAAGTCTCCTTTTCGCCCCCCACAGCAATTTCCTTGCCGTGCCTGCGCGTGTGATTGCGCGCGGGCACGCCGCTTGCATCGAAACGTCAGCGCGTCGGTAAATTTTTCCGATTGCAGCGCCGTCAAACCCTGCCGGCTTTGCTCTGCGCGCGGGCACGTCGCGTGCGTTGCTGGCGCGCACCCCGGATCGCCCGGAACCCTTTTGGCCACCGTCATCTATGCCCGATACCAGCGCCTTTGCGGCCTTGGCCGTCCCGCTTGCTTCATTATGGGCCGACCGCCAATCTGCCCTGCATCCCAGGGCTGACCAGGCCGCGGCCAGCGCCGAGATCGGCGCGGTCATGTTCACGGCCGGCGCTGCGATCTTCCTGCTGGTGATGATGATCCTGGCCCTGGCCATGTACGGGCCGCCCGCCTGGCGCCGCGTCCTGGCCGGCCGGCGATGGCTGGTGGCCGCCGGCGCGGTGTTTCCCGTCGTGGTGCTGACGGCGCTGCTGGTGTACAGCGTGGGGCTGGCGGCAAACATGCTGCGCCACGCCGAGCCGGCCGCGGCCCGCATCGAGATCATCGGCGAGATGTGGTGGTGGCGCGTGCGATACCTGGACGAGCAGGGGCAGGTGTTGTTCGAGACGGCTAACGAAATGCGCATTCCCGTGGGCCAGCCGGTAGAGCTGCTGCTGAGTTCACGCAACGTCATCCACAGCTTCTGGGTGCCCAATCTGTCGGGCAAAGTCGACATGGTGCCGGGGCATGTCAACCGCCTGCGCCTGCAGGCGCGCGAGACCGGCGCCTGGCGCGGCCAGTGCGCCGAATACTGTGGCGCGCAGCACGCCAACATGATGTTCGATGTGCACGTACTGCAGGCGGATGCCTACCAGGCGTGGCTGCATGCGCAACGCCAGCCCGCAACCGCGAACCCCGCCGACGCGCGGCTGCGCGCGGGCAGCCAGGTGTTCGCCCAGGCCTGCGCGCAATGCCATACGGTGCGCGGCACCTCGGCCGCCGGCGCCAGCGGGCCCGACCTTACCCACATAGGCAGCCGCACTTCGCTGGCCTCGGGCATGCTGCCCAACAACGTCGGCACCCTGGCCGGCTGGATCGCCGGCAGCCAGCACATCAAGCCGGGCAATGCCATGCCTTCATTCCGGAACCTGTCCGGCGAGCAGTTGCGCGCCGTCGCCCATTACCTGGAAAGCCTGCAATGACGGATACGCTGCCCAATCCGTTGCCCCGCCCAGAGGGCGAACGGGAAGAACTCGAACGCATCTGGCGGCGGCCCACCGGCTGGCGAGCCATCACGGTGGTCAACAACAACTACGTCGGCCTGCTGTATATCGGTACGGCGCTGCTGTTCTTTCTGCTGGCCGGCATTCTGGCGCTGTTGATGCGCACGCAGCTGGCGGTGCCCGATAACGACCTGATCAGCCATACGCTGTACAACCAGCTGTTCACCATGCACGGCACCGTGATGATGTTCCTGTTCGCCGTGCCGGCGGTCGAAGCCATGGCGGTGCTGCTGCTGCCCAACATGCTGGGCGCGCGCGACCTGCCCTTTCCCCGCCTGTCGTCTTATGCGTACTGGGCGTACGCCATCGGCGGCCTGGTTTTTTTCTGCAGCATCTTCGCCGGCCTGGCGCCGGACGGCGGCTGGTTCATGTATCCGCCGCTGACCAGCAGCGCGTATTCTCCCGCCGTCAATGCCGACCTGTGGCTGCTGGGCATAGGCTTTATCGAGATCTCGGCCATCGCCGGCGCGATCGAGCTGGCGGTGGGCATCCTGCGCACGCGGGCCCCGGGCATGACGCTGGACAAGCTGCCGATCTTCGCCTGGATCATGCTGGCGTTCTCGGGCATGGTCATCATCGCGTTTCCCGCGGTCATCGTGGCCACCGCGCTGCTTGAACTCGAACGGGCCTTCGGCCTGCCATTCTTCATTGCCGACAAGGGCGGCGACCCGCTGCTGTGGCAGCACCTGTTCTGGCTGTTCGGCCATCCCGAGGTCTACATCATTTTCCTGCCCGCCGCAGGCATGGTGTCCATGATCGTTCCGGCCATGACGGGACGTCCGCTGGTGGGCTATCGGGCCGTGGTGATGGCGGTGGTCGCCACCAGCTTCATCAGTTTCGGCCTGTGGGTGCACCACATGTACGCCACGGGCATTCCCCAGCTGTCGTTGAGTTTTGCGTCGGCAGCCAGCATGGCCGTGTCGATCCCCACCGGCATTCAGATCTTCGCCTGGATCGCCACGATCGCGGCCGCGCCCAAGGTGCGGCCGCTGAAGACGCCCATGCTGTTCATCCTGGGTTTTTTCTTCATCTTCGTGCTGGGCGGCCTGACCGGCGTCATGGTGGCGGTGATTCCGTTCGACTGGCAGGCCCATGACACCTACTTCATCGTGGCGCACCTGCATTATGTGCTGGTGGGCGGCATGGTGTTTCCGCTCTTCGCAGCCTTCTACTACTGGATGCCCTTCGTCAGCCGCCGCCCCCTGTCCGAGCGGCTCGGCCGCTGGGCGTTCTGGCTGATGTTCGTGGGCTTCAATGTCAGCTTCTTTCCCATGCACCTGACCGGCCTGGCGGGCATGCCGCGCCGCGTCTACACCTATGCCGACAGCTATGGCTGGGGAATGCTGAACATGGTGTCCACGATAGGAGCGTATGTCATCGCGGCCGGCGTCCTGGTGTTCTTGATAGACCTGGCGCGCAACTGCCGGCCGTCGGTGGCAAGCAATGCCGGCAACGTGTGGCAGGCCGGCACGCTGGAATGGCTGCCCGGCGGTTCGGCGGGCCCGCGCAGCGTGCCCATCGTGCAAAGCCGCGAACCCCTGTGGGACCAGCCCGGCCTGGCCGCAGACGTGGACGCGGGGCGCTACTACCTGCCGGGCGCCCCGGGAGGCTGGCGCAGCACCCTCGTCACCAGCGCCATCGAGGCCCGGCCCCAGTATGTGCTGCGCCTGCCCGGCCCGGGCTGGCCGCCCGTGCTCGCGGCGCTGGGCACGGCGGGCTTTTTCCTGCTGCTGACGGTCAAGCTGATGGTGCCGGCCGCGCTGTTCGGCGCGCTGGCCCTGGCGATGATTCTTCGTTGGCTATGGGACGCCGACCCGGCGCCGGACCAGGCAGCCGTGGACGTGGGCGGCGGGTTGCGCTTGCCGATGTCGTGCACCGGCAGCAGCTCGCATTCCTGGTGGGCCATGGTCATGCTGATCATGGTGTGCGCAAGCATTTTCGCTTCGCTGCTGTTTGCCTACTTCTTCCTGTGGACCGTCTCGCCAGAGGCGTGGCCGGATGCCGGCCCGTTCGGCGCCTGGTCGCGGCCGCTGGGCAGTTCGGCATTGCTGATAGCCGGCAGCGCCTGCATATGGGCAGGCTCGCGGGCGCTGCGTCGCGGCCGGCAGTCGTGGCTGCGCGTCGGCCTGCCGGCGGGCTGCGCGCTGCTGGCGGCAGTGGTCGCGCGCGAAATGCTTGCGCACTGGCACATGGGCCTGCGTCCGCAAGACAGCGCCTACGCGGCTGCCGTTTACGCCATCATCGGCCTGCAGGGGGTGCTGACCTTGGCAGCGGCTTCGATGGCGCTGTTCACAACCGCCCGCTCATGGGCAGGCCGGTTGGGACCTGCGCGGCGCGCCTGCTACGACAACACCTCGGTGCTGTGGCACTACACCGTCGTGCAAGGCCTGATCGCAACCTGGGTGCTGCATGGGTTTGCGCAATGGACCGGGTAGATGGTCCGTGCGACGTCCCGGAAGGAGAAACCGGCATGCAAACACGATCCATAGCCCTGCTGCTGCCCCTGCTGACGGGGCCCCTGGCATGGGCAGTGCACTTCACGCTAATCTACGCGGCCAACGGCATTTTCTGCGCCCGCCCGGCGTTGCACGGGTTGTGGATGGGCGGCCTGGCCACAGCATTCATGGGCATCGCGGCCGCGCTGGCGCTGGCCGTCATCGGTCTGGTCAACTGGCGCTACCGGCGCCGCTGGCCGGCCACCGATGACAAGGGCTTCTTCCCCTGGGTGGCCGCAACGCTGGGCCTGTTGTCGGCCATCGCGATCGTGTGGCAGACAGTGCCCGTGCTGATGCTGCCCGCCTGCCCGTCCGCATAAACCCGCGCCAAACCGCCGCCAATTTGATAGATTGACGCCAGCGGCGCAACGCCGTCGGAATTGCCCTGGAGTTCAACTGTCTGAAAGGAATACCCATGCGTAGCCTTTGCCTAGCCCTGGCCGCCGCCGGCCTGCTTGCCAGCGCCGCCGCCACCGCGCAATCCACCATGCGCATCGGCTTGCAAGACGACCCCGACGTGCTCGACCCGGCGCGCGCCCGCACCTTTGTAGGCCGCATCGTATTTGCATCGCTGTGCGACAAGCTTGTGGATATTTCGCCCGACCTGAAGATCGTGCCCCAGCTGGCCGAGTCGTGGCAAACCAGCGATGACGGCCTGACGCTGACGCTGACGCTCAGGGACGCGGCGGTGTATCACGACGGCACTCCCATCGATGCCGCCTCGGTCAAGGCCAACCTGGACCGCGCCATGACGCTGCCCGACAGCAACCGCAAAAGCGAACTGGCGTCAGTGGCCAGCGTACAGGCGCCCGACGCCCGCACCGTAGTGCTGCGGCTGAAAACACCGGATGCCTCGTTGCTGTCGCAGCTATCCGACCGGGCCGGCATGATGCTGTCGCCCGCGACGTTCGACCAGGACCCGGGCCGCGCGCCGGTATGCTCGGGGCCCTATAAATTCAAGGAGCGCGTGCAGAACGACCGCATCGTGCTCGAGAAATTCGACAAACACTGGGACCAGGCCAACTACCACTTCGACCAGGTGGTCTTCACGCCCATGCCCGACACCACGGTACGCCTGAACAACCTGCGTTCGGGCGGGCTCGACATCATCGAGCGCGTCGCGCCCAGCGACGTCAAGACCGTCAAGGACGACCCCAAGCTGCGCCTGGCGCCCGTCACCGGGCTGGGCTACCAGGCCATATCGGTCAACATCGCCAACGGCGCGCGCGCCGACAATCCGCTGGCCAAAGACAAGCGGGTCAGGCAGGCGCTGGACCTGGCCATCGACCGCGACATCATCAATCAGGTGGTGGGCGAAGGCATGTTCCAGCCCGCGCACCAGCCGTTTCCGCCCGCCAGTTTCGCCTACGACCAAAGCGTCGAGCGTCCTGGCCGCGACCCCAAGAAGGCACAGGCACTGCTCAGGCAGGCGGGCCACGACCGCGTGAAGTTCGAACTGACCTTCGGCAACAACACCACCATGCAGCAGGTATTCGAGCTGGTGCAGGCCATGGGCGCCGAGGCGGGTTTCGATATTTCATTGCGCCCCATGGAATTCGCCGCCCTGCAATCCGCCCTGCCGCGCGGCGACTTCGAGGTCGGCCAGACGGGATGGTCCGGGCGGGTCGATCCCAGCGGCAACATCTACCAGTACATCACCTGCAAGGGCAGCCTGAACGACGGCAAATACTGCAATGCCGAAATGGACAGGCTCATGAACGAGGCGCGCAGCATCGCGGACGAAGACCAACGCAGGCAACTGTACGCGCAGGCCATGCAGATCATGCAGGAAGACGACCCCCGCATCTATCTGTTCTACCTGCCCTGGATTTTCGGCACCCAGGCCAAGGTGCAGGGTTTCGTGCCCTACCCCGACGGCCTGATCCGTCTGAAAGGCGTCACGGTGGCCCGGCAATGAGCATCGATTCCGGATACCGCATGTTCACCACGCGCCCGGAAATCCTGGGCACCTTCGGCGTGGTGACCTCGACGCACTGGCTGGCCAGCAGCGCCGGCATGTCGTTGCTCGAACGTGGCGGCAACGCCTTTGACGCAGCCGTGGCCGCGGGCTTTGTGCTGCAAGTGGTCGAACCGCATCTGGTGGGCCCCGCCGGCGAAGTGCCCGTGGTGTTCCATTCGGTACGCACGGGGCGCACCGAAGTCCTGTGCGGGCAAGGCCCCACGCCGGCCGGCGCCACGCTGGCGCACTATCGGTCGCTCGGCCTGGACCTGATACCTGGCAACGGGCTGCTGCCGGCCGTCATCCCGGGCGCCTTCGACGCGTGGATGCTGCTGCTGCGCGACCATGGCACGCTTACGGTGCGCGACGTGCTGGAGCCGGCCATCTACTACGCCGACCACGGCCATGCGCTGATGCCCCGCATCGCCAACACGATCGCGGGCCTGAAAGATTTCTTCACCACGCATTGGCCCACCACGGCCCAAGTCTATCTGCCCGGCGGCGCGCCGCCACAGGCGCGCAAGCTGTTTCGCAACCCATGGCTGGCGGCCACCTGGCGGCGCGTGCTGCGTGAAGCCGAAGCGGCAGGCGCCGATCGCGAGCGCCAGATCGAAGCCGCGCGCCACGCGTTCTATCGCGGGTTCGTGGCAGAATCCATCGACCGCTATGTGCGCAGCCACGAGGTCATGGACGAAAGCGGCCGCCCCCAACGAGGCGTCATCACCGCGCACGACATGGCGGGCTGGTCCGCCAGCTACGACGCGCCCGTCACGTACGACTACCACGGCCATACCGTCGCCAAGGCGGGCGCCTGGAGCCAGGGGCCCGTGTTCCTGCAGACGCTGGCGCTGCTCAAGGGCCTGGACCTGCAATCGGCCGGGCCCAACGACGCCGAATTCGTGCACCGTGTCACCGAGGCCATGAAACTGGCGTTCGCGGATCGCGAAGTCTATTACGGCGATCCGGCATTCGTGCGTGTGCCGCTGGATCACCTGCTGTCCGATCCGTACAACCAGGCGCGGCGCGCCCTGATCGGCGAACACGCCTCGCACGAGCTGCGGCCCGGAAGCGTGCCCGGCCACGAAGCGCAGGTCGAGCGCGTCATGGACGTGCTGTCGCGCCTGTCGCGAGTCGCGCAGCCGGGCGAGACGGGCGGCAAACCCGCGCCGGCCGACATGCGTGCTTCGGCCAGGCGCGGCGACACCACCCACGTGGACGTCATCGATCGCTGGGGCAACATGGTGTCGGCCACGCCGTCCGGCGGCTGGCTGCAGTCCTCGCCCGTCATTCCCGATCTGGGCTTTCCGCTGAACACGCGCGCCCAGATGTTCTGGCTGGAACCGGGCCTGCCCGGCACGCTGGCGCCGGGCAAGCGGCCACGCACCACGCTCACCCCTTCACTGGCCCTGCGCGACGGACAACCCTACATGGTGTTCGGCACGCCCGGCGGCGACCAGCAGGAGCAATGGCAATTGCTCCTGTTCCTGCGCCACGTGCACCATGGCCTGAACCTGCAGGAAGCCATCGACCAGCCCATGTCGCACACGCAGCATTTTCCGTCGTCCTTTTATCCGCGCGACCGCAAGCCGGGCCATCTGGCCGTCGAAGCCTCATTCGGCCCGGACGTCATCGCCGACCTGCGCCGGCGCGGCCATCTCGTCGAAGAAGAACCGGAATGGTCCACCGGCCGCCTCACCGCCGCCGCCCGCGACCCCGACGGCCTGCTGCACGCCGCCGCAACCCCGCGGCTGATGCAGGCCTATGCAGTAGGCAGATAACACGGCCGCAGACTCCGACGTATCCGGCACGCGGCAATGGCAGGCATCGGCAGATGCCGTGACACCTGCGCGTTCAAGGCCACGGACGGTGTCTGACACCTCCGGAGTCAGACACCCGGACACGGAAAAAGGCGCTCGGCCTTGCCCCGGTGTCTGACACCCTCGGGTGTCAGACACCACACATCTGATGCACGAATCACGGGTGTCGACCACCATCACCGCCGCACAAACTCCGGATACCGCTCGCAAATCTCGTCCACCTGGCTGAGCGTGCCCGACAAATGCTCCCGCAAGGCCTCCTGCGCGCCCGCCGCATCATGGCGCGCCACAGCGTCCACGATCCGCTGATGGTCACGCAGAATGCGCTCGGCCTTGCCCTCCTCGGGCAAGTGCAGCCTGCGCAGCCGATCCACATGCCCGCTATAGCGCTGCTCCAATTCCCATAAGCCCGCCACGCCCGCGGCCTGGTGCATCTCGCGATGAAACGCCCGGTCGGCGTCCAGGAACGCCTGGTATCGGTCCGCCCCGCGGTTGGCCCGCTGCATATCGATATGCGCGCGCAGCCGCTCGACCAAGGCCGGGTCGTCGCGCTCGGCCAGCATGCGCACTATTTCCAGTTCCAGCGAGCGTCGCAGAAAATGCGCCTGGCGCGCCGCCGCGATATCGATGCGGCTCACCACCGTCGTGTGCTGCGGGAAAATGTCCACCAGCCCCTCGTCGCGCAACTGGATCAACGCATCACGTATCGGCGTCTGGCTCAGGCCGAACGCCTCCGCCAGTTCGGCCCGCGCCAGGGGCGCGCCAGGCTTCAATTCCAGCGACACAATCAATTCGCGCAGTTTCTCGAACACCTGCGGGGCCGCGTGGCGCGAACGGTCCAGGCGCAAGTCAACGGGCAAGCTCAATGTAGGCATAGGCAGAGACAAAGATGAGACCGGGATTGTAACCGCCGCGAGCTCATTGACGTACTAATATATTAGTGTTTTAATTTGCCACACCTTTTGGCGGACACCTTTCCATGCCCCGTTCCTACGAATCCCTGCGCAGCGCCCGCTGGATGGCACATGACGACCTGCGCTCTTTCGGCCATCGCTCGCGCATGATGCAAATGGGCTACGCGCCCGAAGACTGGGCCGGGCGCCCGGTCATTGCCATCATCAACACCTGGTCCGACCTGAACCCCTGCCACAGCCATTTCAGGCAGCGCGTCGATGACGTCAAGCGCGGCGTATTCCAGGCGGGCGGCTTTCCCGTCGAACTGCCCGCCATTTCGGTTTCGGAATCCTTCGTCAAGCCCACCACCATGCTGTACCGCAACTTCCTGGCCATGGAAACCGAAGAGCTGCTGCGCAGCCATCCGGTAGATGGCGCGGTGCTGATGGGCGGATGCGACAAGACCACACCCGGGCTGCTCATGGGCGCGGCCAGCGCCAACCTGCCCTGCATCTATCTGCCCGCCGGCCCCATGCTGCGCGGCAACTGGAAAGGCAAGGTCCTGGGTTCCGGTTCCGACGCCTGGAAACTGTGGGACGAACGCCGCGCCGGCAACATCACCAGGCAGGAATGGACGGAAGTCGAAGGCGGCATCGCGCGCAGCTACGGCACCTGCATGACCATGGGCACGGCCAGCACCATGACGGCCATCGCCGAAGCCATCGGCATGACGCTGCCCGGCGCATCATCCATCCCGGCCGCCGACGTCAACCATATGCGCATGTCGGCCGAATGCGGCCGACGCGTGGTCGACATGGTGTGGGAAGACCTCACGCCGCAGAAGATCCTGACCCATGCGTCCTTCAAGAACGCGATCAATGTGGCCATGGCCATGGGCTGCTCGACCAACGCCATCGTGCACCTGGTCGCCATGTCGCGCCGTGCCGGCTGCGCCGTGGGGCTGGACGACTTCGATGCCGCCAGCCGCAAGGTGCCGGTCATCGCCAACATCCGGCCCAGCGGCGACACCTACCTGATGGAAGACTTCTACTACGCCGGCGGCCTGCCCGGCCTGATGTCGCGCCTGGCCGACGGCCACCTGGACCTGTCGGCCCGCACCGTCACAGGCCGCACGCTGGGCGAGAACATCGCGGGCGCGGCGGTGTACAACGATGACGTCATCCGCACGCTGGACAACGCCATCTACCAGGAAGGCGCGCTGGCCGTGCTCAAGGGCAACCTGGCGCCGGACGGCTGCGTCATCAAGCCCAGCGCATGTGCGCCGCAGTACTTGCAGCATACCGGCCCCGCCCTGGTGTTCGACGACTACCCCAGCATGAAAGCCGCGGTAGACGACGAGAACCTGGACGTCACGGCCGACCATATCCTGGTGCTGCGCAATGCCGGCCCGCAAGGCGGCCCCGGCATGCCCGAATGGGGCATGCTGCCGATCCCGGCCAAGCTGGTAAAGCAGGGCGTGCGCGACATGCTGCGCCTGTCCGACGCGCGCATGAGCGGCACCAGCTACGGCGCATGCATCCTGCACGCGGCGCCCGAGGCCTATATAGGCGGCCCGCTGGCGCTGGTGCGCACCGGCGACCTCATCACCGTAGACGTGCCCGCGCGCCACATCCACCTGAATATCAGCGACGCCGAACTGCAGGCGCGCCGCGCGGCCTGGACACCGCCCCCCAGGCGCTACGAGCGCGGCTATGGCTGGATGTACTCGCAGCACATCCTGCAGGCCAACGACGGATGCGACTTCGATTTCCTTGAAACCGGCTTCGGCGCCCCCGTGGCCGAACCCGACATTTTCTGACCGGGCCTGCCTGGCCCGACCGACACGAGACCCACGATTGCCATGACTGCCCTGTCCGAAGAAACCCGCGCCCGCCTGTCGGCCGTAAGCACCGCGACCCTGTGCACGGCGCTGTTCAAGCGCGGCCTGCGCAACCAGTTCATCCAGGACGTACATCCGCTGGCCTCTGGCCTGCCCAACATGGTGGGGCCTGCCTACACTTTGCGCTACATCCCGGCGCGCGAAGACCTGAACCCCATCCAGGTATTCGAAGACCCCCGGCATCCGCAGCGCGTCGCCATCGAGGCCTGCCCCGCCGGCGCCGTGCTGGTCATGGACAGCCGCAAGGACGCCCGCGCCGCATCGGCGGGGTCCATCCTGGTGACGCGGCTGATGAAGCGCGGCGTGGCCGGCGTGGTTACCGATGGCGGTTTCCGCGACTCGCCTGAAATCGCGCGGCTGGGCATTCCGGCCTACCACCAGCGTCCGTCAGCGCCCACCAACCTTACCCTGCACCAGGCCATGGACCTGAACGTGCCTATCGGCTGCGGCGACGTGGCCGTGTTTCCGGGCGACATCATCGTGGGCGATGCCGAAGGCGTGGTGGTGATCCCCGCGCACCTGGCCGACGATATCGCGCGCGAAGCCGAAGAGATGACGGCTTTCGAAGATTTCGTTACCGCGGAAGTCCAGGCGGGCCGCAGCATCGTCGGCCTATACCCGCCCACCGACCCGGCAACTCGCGAGCGCTACGCGGCCTGGCGCGCGCAACACGGGCGCTGACCGCGCCGCCCCCGGCCCAAACGCTTTCACCAACAACTACGGAGACAACTCATGAACCCAATCCGACGACGCGGCACGGCACTGATCGTGGCCGCCGCCACGCTGGCATCGTGCTGGCTTGCCGCTCACGCGGCCGAATGGCCGGCCGCCAAACCCATTTCGTATGTCGTGCCCTTTACCGTGGGCGGCTCCACCGACGTAGTGGGCCGGCTGCTGGCGCAGAAGCTGGGCGATCGCCTGCAGCAGAGCGTCGTCGTCGAGAACAAGCCCGGCGCGGCGGGCGCCATCGGCGCAACGTATGTCGCCAAGGCGCCGGCCGACGGCTACACCCTGTTCGGCGGCACCATCAGCACGCACGCCATCAATGCCAGCCTGTACAAGAACCTGCGCTACGACCCGGTAAAGGATTTCGAGCCCGTATCGCTGGTGGCGACCTTGCCCAATGTGCTGCTGGTCGATCCCAACCTCGGCGTCAATTCCGTGGCCGAGCTCATCGACCTGTTAAAGCGCGAGCCGGCCAAACGCACCTTTGCCTCGTCCGGCCCGGGCACGTCCACACACCTGGCCGGCGAACTGTTCGCCGACACGATAGGCGTGCCTCTTACGCACGTGCCCTACAAGGGCACGCCGCCCGCCATGGTCGATGTATCGTCGGGCGCGGTTACCTTCATGTTCGACCAGATGACGGCCGCGCTGCCCCTGCTGCAAAACGGCAGGCTCAAGCTGCTGGCGGTCACCACGCCCAGGCGCATTGCGCTGGCGCCCGATACGCCCACCATGGAAGAAGCCGGGGTGCCCGGCTTCCAGATGGCGTCGTGGCAGGCCGTCTATGCGCCCAAGGGCACGCCCAAAGCCGTGGTCGACCGGCTGTCTCAGGAAATCTCGGCCATTCTCAAAGAACCCGACGTACAGGAAAAACTGGGCAAGACCATGGGCATGGAGCTGGTCGGCAGTACGCCCGAGGCCTTGCGCGACCTGATGGCCAGCGAAATTCCGCGGTGGGCCGAAGTGGTTGAAAAATCCGGCGCCACGGTCGATTGATCGCCCCTGCTGGCGGGCGCGCCCGGCGATCTCAAGCCGGGAACCCCGCCAAAGCGGTGACACCGCCCGGCGCGGGCGTGCGGGCGATGTTCATGATCCAGCAGATGCAGGCGAAATAGCCGATGAGCGCCCCGATCTCTATCACGCCCTGCTCGCCCCAGCGCTCGAGCGCCGCGTCATACGTCAAGTCGCTGACGCCGTGCCGGTGCAACAGCTCAACGGTGAATGCCCAGGCTTGCGCTTCTTCGTCCGTCATGGAGCGCGGCCGCGCGCCCTGCGCCAGGGCCTTCAGTGTTGCTTCCGATACGCCCGCCTTGATCGCCAGCGGATAGTGGGTCGCCCATTCGAACTGGTTGCCCAGCTCGCGCGCAACAATACACATGACAAACTCGTTGACGTTGCCCGGCAGTGTCGACTCAAAACGCAAGTACTCTCCGACACTGGCCAGGCGCTCAAGCAGAACCGGGCTGCGCATCAACGGAATAAAAGGCCCCTTCACGCCTTTCCTGGGCCCGGCAATCAGCGCTTGCGCAGCGGCGCGCTGTGCATCGTTCATGCTGTCCTGGGGCGGCAAAGGCAAACGCTCGGTAGTGTCCGGGCCGAACCCCTGATGTATAGCGGCATTCATTCCTTTCTCCTGATGATGCGGTCTTCGTGGTGAGTGAAAACAAGCAGGCCGCTACTGACCAGCAAGGCGGCAGCGGCAAGCCATAGTGCAGCGTTGAACGGCCATCCCGCGCCCATCAACGCATTCGCAATGAGCGGCCCGGCGAGTTGCCCGACGGCAAACGCGGCGGTCATGGCTGCCAGCCATTCACGCGCCCTGGGTCCAAGCCTGTGACGCACTTCCTGCAGGCCGAGTAAGGTGATCAGCATGAAGGTGCCGCCCACGCACAGCGCAGCCAGTGCAAGCCCGAACAGGCCGGGAACCAGTATGGGCAGCAATACCCCCGCGGCCATGATCAGTTGGGCGGCAGCCCATGCGTGCTTGCGCGGCCAGCGCGCAAGCACGGTGACGGCCAGCGTCGACAGCGCCGCCGCCAGGCCGAATATGGGCCAGACCCAGCCGAACAGCGCCGGGTCGTCCAACAGCGCGCGCGCCTGCGAGGGCAAGTAGGTAGCCGGCAAAATGTAGCCAAAGCCGAACAGGCCATAGCACAGCACCAGCCGCCACGCGCCCCTTGCATTTCCGCTGGCGGGATGAGCATGCGGGGCCGCGCCCGCTTCGGTGGCCACCGCGGGCTGACCGCCCGACCACACGAACGACACGCCTGCCAGCGCGAGCACGGCCAGCGCCATCCAGAGACCCGTCGAGCGCATTCCCGCCAGAAGACCGGCGTGACACACCAGGCCCGCCAGGGCGATGCCAGCCCCCACGCCCGCAAACACGACGCCATCCAGCCGGGCGCCGTCAAGCTCCGCCAGCCGGGCAAGCACCACGGACGCCGTTCCCACGAGCACCCAGGCGCTGGCGGCCCCCGCGATAAAGCGCATTGCCAGCCACCACACCAATGGGCCGGAAACCGCCATCGCCGCCGTGCCGGCAACGACCAGCGCCAGCCCCCATCGCATCAAGCGCGCGGCGCACGCCCCACTGCGGCCCGCCAGTACGGCGCCGACGAGATAGCCAAGATAGTTGGCGCCCGCCAGCCACCCCGCGGCATGCAGCGACAGCCCCAAGTCCGCCTGCATGACAGGCAGCTGCGGGGTAAACGCGAACCGGCCGATGCCCATTGCAACGGCCAGCGCGACGAGTCCGCGCAGGGCGATGCCCTGTTTGCTGGATGGGGTTGCCGGTGACGTGGCCATGCGTCATTCTTGCTCCGCATAATATTCTTGTATATTGAATATTTAAGAATTACGGTTCTTGAAATGAGAAAGTTCGACCTGGAAGATCTGGCCATCGTGCGCGCCGTCGTCACGCACGGCGGTGTCACGCGCGCCGCCAAGGCGCTGCACCGCGTGCCTTCCAACGTCACCACTCGCATCAAGCAGCTTGAAGCGCGCCTGGACGTCCACCTGTTCGCGCGACGCGGGCGCAACCTGGTGCCGACAGAAGAAGGCCGCCTGTTGACCAGCTATGCCGACCGGCTGCTTCGGCTGGCGCATGAAGCAGAATCGGCGCTGGTAGAAGGCCGGCTCCTGGGCACATTGCGACTGGGCTCGCTCGAAAGCACGGCGGGCACTCGCCTGCCCCATCTCCTGACGCGCTACAACCACGAAAACCCGGCCGTGCGCATCGAGCTCGTCACAGGAACCACCGGCGCGTTGATCGGCAGGCTTACGCGCCACGATGTCGAGGCCGCCTTTGTCTCCGAGCCTTTCCATGCGCCGGGCCTGCTCTCTCAACCGGTATTTGAAGAAGAGCTGGTGCTGATCACCGCGCGGCACATCCGTTCATTGAACGGCATCGGCGACACGAAGCGCGTCACCCTGATTGCATTTGCCAGGGGGTGCTCATACCGCCGGATATTCGAACAATGGCAAGGCGAACGTGGAATCATCACCCCTGGTGTACTGGAGTTCACGTCCTATCCCGCCATCGTGGCCTGCGTCGCGGCCGGCACGGGGGTGGCAATCGTGCCGCGCTCTGTCCTTGCCGGCCTGAAGTCGGCCGCATCGGTGCGCGCGCACGCATTGCCTGAACATCTGGCACACAGCCGTACGCATCTGCTCTGGCACGAAGGGCAGGAATCCCCGGCGTTGCGCAGCCTGCGCGATCTGTTGGCTGCGCACCAGGCGGGCAGTTAGCCGTTTTGCCGCCCCAGGCGCCCGGCCCTGCTAGACGTAGCGGGCGCGGTATTCCACCGGCGACATGCCGCAATATTTGCTGAAGATCTCCCGGAACGCCTTGCTGTCGCTGTAGCCCACGTCGTACATCACTTCGGCCACGGTCTTGCGCGAGCTTTCGAGCTGCTTCTTGGCCGCTTCGACGCGGATGCGCTGCAGGTATTCCACGATGCTGTTGCCGGTGGCCTGCCGGAAGCGGCGCTCCAGGGTGCGGCGGCCCAGTGCATGGCGTCGCGCCAGGCCCTCCACGGTAAGCCGTTCGGCATAGCGCGACTCGATGTGCTGCTGCACGGCCCGTACGGTGTCGTCGGCATGCTCCTTCTGCCCCACAAACACCGCGAACGGCAGCTGGCTTTGCCGGCTCCAGTCAAGCTGGAAGAACTTGGCGCACCAGATCGCCGTATCGCGGTCGGTGTATTTCTCGACCAGGTGCAGCACCAGGTGCGCCGCCGAAAAAGCGCCGCCGCTCGTATACAGGCCGCGCTCGGCGATGACGACACGGTCGCACACCCAGCGCACCGCCGGAAACCATTGCGCATACGATGCCTGCGCGGCCCAGTGCACCACCGCCTGCCGGCCGTCGAGCAGGCCGGCCGCCGCCGCAAGCGCGGCGCCCAGGCACAGGCATGCCAGCTCGCCGCCATTCTTGTAGTACTGCGCCAGCCAGTCGATAAGCGGGCCGTTGCGGGCCACCGCGTCGGGCGCCGGCCCCTGCAGCGGCGGCACGATGCAGATGTCCACGGGCCCGGCGTCATCCAGCAGCGCGTCGGCCTGGACGTGGATACGGCCCTGGTCCAGCTGCACCTGGGGCGTCGCGGCCAGGATGCGCACCGCAAAGCGCGGCGCGCGGCCCTGCGACTGCAGATACTGGTTGGCCACCAGGAAGCCCTGGCGCGCGTTCTCCAGCGACGCGATGTTGGCCCCCAGCGGCAGCAGGAAAGCAATGTTTTTCATGTGTGCAGCATACCCCCGGCCGCTGTCGCAATCCACCCGCTAGATTGTCGCAATTCCCCATGCGCAGCGGGCAAAATTATCGCTACAGTGGCGCTTCGGCCTCGCGCGCCGACATCCCAACCAAGGAGCATTGCCATGAGCGAACAATACGTAGACGGCTTCCTGCTTGCCGTTCCCCAAGACAAGCTGGACGCGTACCGCGCCATGGCCACGACGGCAGGCGCCGTGTGGAAGGAACACGGCGCGCTCGACTACCGCGAATGCGTCGCCGACGACCTGAACACCGACCCGCAGTTTGCATCGTTCACGCAGGCCGCCCGCGCCAACGACGATGAAGTCGTGATCTTTGCCTGGATCCTGTATCCGTCCCGGGCCGACCGCGACCGCATCAACGCTGCAGTCATGGCCGACCCGCGCCTGCAATGTTGCGAAGGCGTGTTCGATACCCAACGCATGGCATGGGGCGGTTTCCGCACGCTGGTGCACGCCTGAGGCGCGCCCGATGCATGCCGCGTCAGCGCTGCTGGGCCGCCGCGTCCGCCAGGCGGTCCAGCACCTGCCGGAAGCGGCCGTCTCGCTCGGCCCAGCGCAACACGCGGGCGCGTTCCACCACGATCTCGTCGGGGGTGGGCTGCTGGCCGAACAGCGCCATGACTTCGTCAATGAACAGATCCAGCGGCATATAGCCTTCGCGCACCGACTGCCCAGGCGTCAGCTCCGTCTGCACCGCGGGCGGAATCAGTTCCACCACCTTTACCCGGCCTTTCAACTGCTCGCGCAGCGACACACTGTAAGAATGGACGGCCGCTTTGGTGGCGCTGTATACGGCCGCATCCGGACGCGGTACAAAACCAAGCCCCGACGATACATTCACCACCGCCGGATTCGGCCGCGCCTTCAGATGTTCGATCAGCGCATTGGTCAGGCGGATCGGGCCCAGCAGATTGGTGGCAACCTGCGCCTGGGCATCGGCCAGGTCGCCCGCCGCCCCCGGATTATCGAAGCGCATGATGCCCGCGTTATTGACCAGGATGTTCAATTGCGGATGCTCGCGCACCACCTGCCGTGCAAACGCATCGATTGCCTGGGGGTCGGTGACGTCCAGCTCGGCCGCGTACATGTTCTGGCGCCCCGAGATCACTTCTTGCAGCGGCTGCAGCCGGCGTCCGGCCACGATGACGGTGTTGCCCAGGTCATTGAAGCGCAAGGCAAGCTCGCGTCCTATGCCGGACCCGCCACCGGTGATCAGTATGGTGTTGCCGCTCGCATGCATGGTCGGCTGGCCCGCGCGCGCAGTGGCGCGGGCTTTTTCGACTGCATAGCCGGCCTCGGGCAGTGCGACGGCGCACATCGCCGTGGCCGCAAACAACGTGCGGCGCAGCCATCGGGATATCCCGCTCGAAAAAGACAGCGTTTCAGTTGGCATCACAGAGCTCCTGTCAGGGTTGCACGTCGGTCACGACGTGGGGGCCGGCGTCCTGGCTCAGGCGGCCGGCGGCCGCTCCTCGAGCGCCTGCTCCCGGCGCCCGAGAAAAAAACCGCACAGCCCCCAGCACACCGCCAGCACGGCGCCGAAAATCATGGCCGCCGCGGGGCTGTCGCTCACCACGTCAATGGCGCGCTTGATCCAGCCGCTGACGGCATCCCCGCCGCGGTAAACCACTGTGTCGATAAAGTTCTTCGCCTTGTATTTCTGCTCGGCCGGCACCACCGCGTACAGCATCTCGCGGCCCGGGCGCACGAGCGCGTATTCGCCTACCCGGCGGATGACCATCACGACGACAAACACCGCGAACAGCGGGGCGATGGCCAGGGCGATAAATCCCACGGCCATGGCAACCGGCACCGATACCAGCAGCACGCCCACGCCCAGGCGCCTGGCCAGCCGCCCCGTGATGAACGCCTGAATGAACAGCGACAAGGCCTGCACGGCCGCGTCAATCGCCCCGAAAACCTGGGTCTGCGTCGTGCGGTCCGGAAAATACTCGGCCACCAGGCGCGCCTGCTCGAAGTACAGGAACGTGTTGATGCTTGCCAGCAGCAGCACAAACGCCGTAATGCCCAACAGATACGGCGAGCGCAGCGTCTCGGTCGCGCCCGCAAAGGGGTTGCCCCCCAGCGGCTTGCGCCGCGCCGCCTCGTCTTGCCCGGCGGCCATGGCCGGGTGCGCATCGCGCCAGCGGTGCAGCCACGCCGCGGCCGCCGCGCTGCCCAGCAACAGCGCGGCCGACATCGCCAGCAGCCCCGCGTGGCCCAGGGGGCCTACCAGTACCGCGCCCAATATGGGCCCGGCCAGCCCGCCTATGCTGGCGCCGCTGGCGATCAGCGCAAAGGTGCGTCGCGCCTGGCCGGGCACGAGCACGTCGGCCAGCACACTCCACGCCAGCGAAATCGCAAACAGATTGAACACCGACAGCCAGATGTAGAAAGCGCGCGCGATCCAGATGTCCTGCGGCGCGGCCTGCAGGCCGGCGGCGAACCCTCCAAGCACCAGCGCGCAGCCGCCATACAGCCAGGGCAGCAGGGTGCGGCGCGGCAATCTCGAAGCCAGCCACCCGAACACCGGCAGCACGACCAGCGTGGCGACGAAGGTGGCGGTAAACAGCCACTGCAGATTGCGAACGCCGCCTGCCACGCCCATGGTCTCGCGCACCGGCCGCAGCATGAAATAAGACGTGAACAGCAAAAAGAACATCAGCAGCCCGGCCACCACGGCGGGCACTTCCCGCTGTTCTACATTGAACAGTCTTGCCATGGCGCCGGGTCTCGGCGGGCTGGACGAAACAGGCATGAGATTGCATCCAGGAAGGTGATGTCGTGCAGAATAAGTAGGTCACATACTTTTGGGAAGTAGGCACCGAAAAGTGCCGTAGTTACCTGGAAGAAACTATTGCGGCAGCACCGGGTACGGCCGCGCTTGACCAAACCCGCATCCGGGCACAGCATGCACAGACGCCGCCGCATCCAGGCCATACCGCCCCGTTAATACCGCCCCGCAAGAGAGCAAGCATGTCCATCGACGTCGCCAGGCACAAAGAAGTCCAGCGCAAGCTGCAACGCGAAAAAAAACCCGATCCGCGCGTGCAGGCGCTGGTCAACGAGGTCATCGCACGGGTGGCAGACAAATGGACGATGATCATCCTCGACGTGCTCGCCGAGCACGGCGCGCTGCGCTTTACCCAGCTGTCCCGGCTCGTGGGCGGCATCAGCCAGAAAATGCTGACCCAGACGCTGCGCGAAATGGAGCGCGAAGGCCTGGTCATCCGCACGGCATATCCGGTGATCCCGCCGAAGGTCGAATACCACCTGACGGACCTCGGCCTCAGCCTGGGCGACGCGTTCTGCGGCGTCTGGGAATGGGCCCAGCAAAACCTGGACACGATCGAACGGGCGCGCACCGAGTTCGACCGGCGCGCTGCCTGAAAGGCGGCTGTTTCCCGATGGCATCAAAATAACCGGCCTGGGCCTGTCGATCCGGGCCCGCGCCAATCGTCGTAGGTTCAACGGGCCACCATCCCGGCCCACTCTACCGGAGCTCAACATGACCCAAGTAAAGCCCATTCCCGACGGCATGCATTCGCTGACTCCCCACCTGATGTGCGAAGGCGCGGCGCAGGCCATCGACTTCTATGTGCGCGCATTCAACGCGGTGGAGCTCGCCCGCCTGCCCGGCCCGGACGGCCGCATCATGCATGCCTGCCTGCGCATCGGCGATTCGACGCTCATGCTGGCCGACGCCTTTCCCGAATGCGGGGGCGCGGGCCCCAAGGCGCTGCAGGGCTCGCCCGTCTACCTCCACTTGTATGTCGAAGACGTGGACGCGGCAATGGCCCAGGCACAGGCGGCCGGCGCCACCATCACCATGCCCGCGGCCGACATGTTCTGGGGCGACCGCTATGGCCAGCTGACCGACCCGTTAGGGCACAAGTGGTCGATCGCCACGCACAAGCAGGACCTCACGCCTGAACAGGTGCAGCAAAACATGCAGGCCGCGTTCGCCCAGGAAGACGGCCACGGCTGCAAACCCGACGCACCCTAGGCTTGGCCGGCGGCGGCCGCCCCCGCGCCCCGGCCGCACCGATGCAAGGGCCGGCGCTCGGGGCCGGCCCTTGTTCGACGTCAACCCCTGCGTCGTCCATATCTTGCACCCCCGGTCTTCCGCACCTAAGGTGTTTGATCATCCATCCGCCGGACACCCCGCCCATGCTTGCAGCCGACCGCCCCCAGACCCGGGGCGAAGAAATCGCCAACAGTGTCAGTCACGGCATGGGCGCGCTCGGCGCCATGCTGGCCGCTCCCCTGCTCATTGTCGTGGCGGCACGCCGCGGCGATGCCGCCCTGGTGGCCGCGGCCGCCATCTTCGCGGCCAGCATGTGCCTGCTGTACCTGGCTTCCACGCTGTACCACGCGCTGCCGCGCGGCCGCGCCAAGCGGCTCTTCAACGTGCTGGACCATTCGGCCATCTACCTGCTGATCGCCGGCACCTATACCCCCTTTGCGCTGGGGCCGCTGCGCGGCCCGTGGGGCTGGACCCTGCTGGGCCTGGTGTGGGGGCTGGCGGCCATGGGCGTGGCGCTCAAGGCCAGCCGCCGCCTGGACCGCCCCGCCCTTTCCATCGGGCTGTACCTGGCCATGGGCTGGCTGGTGGCGATCGCCGTCGATCCCGTGTTGCGGCACGTGCCGCCCGGCGGATTATGGCTGCTGCTGGCGGGCGGGCTGGCCTATACCGGCGGGGTCGTGTTTTTTGTGTTCGATTCGCGTTGGCGCTACGCCCATTTTGTGTGGCACCTGTTCGTGCTGGCGGGCACGGCGTGCCATTTTCTTGCCGCATTGTGGTACGCGGTGCCCCCGGCCGCCTGACGGCCCGTCAGCCACGGTCCGGCGCAAACGGGTAACGCCGCACCTGGCCGCCGCCGGCCACAATGGCCGTCGATTCGGGCACTTCTTCCCATGCCCCCGGCAGCTCGACCAGCGGCTCCGACAACAACAGGTAAGCGTCGTCATCCAGGGCCGCGATGCGCGGCTCGTCGGGATACAGGTGCTTCAGGTGACGCACATCCGTGCTGTGAAAGAGCGAACGCGAGTTGCGCTCGCTCGAATAGCGCACCGCCACCAGATGCTTGCCATCCAGCGCGCATACCGTCATGTTCAGCGGATGCTCGACCCCGTGCCGGTACCCCGCTTCTTCCACCACCGCGGCCATGCGCTGCAGCGCCGTCACCGGCTCGGACTCCAGCCCCAGGGTAAGCGCCAGCAGAAACATCACTTCCGAATCCGTCGATCCTTCCAGCGAAGCAAAGTAGCGCGGCGCGATCTGCATCATCAGTTCGCGCCGCAGCACGGGGTAGTTGCGGATCAACCCGTTATGCACGAACAGCCATCGGCCGTGGCGAAACGGGTGGCAATTCGTTTCCTGGGCCGGCGTATCGGTCGCCGCGCGGATATGCGCGACGAACAGCGGCGCGTGGATGGCGCGCGCCGCCTCGCGCAGGTTGCGGTCGTTCCAGGCCGGGTGCACGCTGCGATAGCGAAACGGCGGCTCGGCGGGGTCGTGGCTGTACCAGCCCACGCCAAAGCCGTCGCCGTTGGTGGTGGTGGCGCCCAGCCGCGAATGCAGGCTCTGGTCGATCAGCGAATGCTTCGCCTTGAAGAGCACGGTTTCGAGCTGCATCGCGTTTCCGGTATAGGCCAGCCAGCGGCACATGGGCGGCTCCTGCAGAGTAAGAACAATATATAACTATTTTTTCGTAGGAATCGGCCCGCCTGCGACCGATTGACATATGGGCCGGCTTTGCCGATGATGACACACAGCCGCCAGCATAATGGCATGCGGCGGCGGGTGCACGGCTGCCCTTGGGCGTGCTGCACCGAAGGGGCGCGCAGGCGGCGGCTTTGCATGCGGCCAGGCTGGTATCCATCATAAAGAAACCGCGCCTGCCCCGGCAGCGCGCGGCAACCGGAGAGCCGCAATGCAAAAACCGCTTACCAACCTTGCACGCCGCCGGCTGCTGGCCGGCAGCGCCGGCGCGCTGGCTGCCGCCGGCATGGGCGCCACGGGCCTCGCACGGGGCAGTTCGGCAACGCCGGCGGCCCCATCCGCCGCCCCCGCTGCCAAGCCGCTGCCGCCCTACGCCGCCTGGAAAGACCCCGACAGCGTCATCGTCCATAGCGCCAACACCATCGAGACCCGGCGCAGCGCGTTCGGCGATGGCGTCATCACGCCGTCGCGCGAGCTCTACGTGCGCAACAACCTGCCGCCCCCGGACGAATCCGTACTCGACGACCGCGACGCCTGGGCCATCGAAATCCAGGGAGTCAAGCAGCCCCGCACCCTCACACTGGGCGAACTCAAGACGCTGGGCGTGGAAACCATGGCCACCGTGCTGCAATGCTCGGGCAACGGCCGGGGCTACTTTCCGCACAAACCCAGCGGCACGCCCTGGCAGGTAGGCGCGGCCGGCTGCGTGCTATGGACCGGCCTGCCGGTGCGCGCGCTGGTCGAGCACCTCGGCGGCCTGGAAGGCGACCCGGCCTACCTGACAGGCACGGGCGGCGAGAAACTGCCCGACGGGCTCGATCCCAACACCGTCGTCGTCGAGCGCTCGGTACCGCGCGACACCCTGCAAGACGCCATGCTGGCCTGGGACATGAACAACGAGCCGCTTTCCCTGGCCCACGGCGGGCCGCTGCGCCTGATCGTGCCGGGGTATAACGGCGTCAACAACATCAAGTACATCAAGCGCCTGGCGTTCACCGCCGACCAAAGTCCCGCCAAGATCCAGCAGACCAGCTACCGTCTTGCGCCGCTGGATGCCAAGCCCGGGCCCGAGTATCCGTCGGCGTGGGCCATGACGCCCAAGTCGTGGATTACCGCACCGGGCGCGGACGGCGCCGCCGTCAAGGCGGGCCGGCAGCTGGTGCGCGGCGTGGCATTGGGCGGCATCCACGCCGTCAAGCGTGTCGACGTATCCATCGATGGCGGCAAGACCTGGAAACAGGCTGCGCTGGTCGGGCCCGACCTGGGCAAGTATGCGTGGCGCCAGTTTGCGTTGGCCGTGGAGCTGCCCGCCGGAGAACACCTGCTGGCCAGCCGCGTCGAAGATACCGAAGGCAACGTGCAGGTCGAAGAACGCGTCGAGAACGTGCGCGGATACATGAACTCCAGCTGGCGAGACCACGCCCTGAAGGTCACGGTGTCCCAGGCATGACGCAACCGATGCATGCGGTGCGGCGGGGCGGGCCGGCCCACCGCGCCAGGCCTTGGCGCATGTTGGCCGGGGCGGCGGCCCTGGCGTGCAGTGCCGCAGGCGCCATCGCCGCCGAACCCGCTGACGCCGACGCCGGCCGCGCGCTGTTCACCAAAGACACCACACCGGCCTGCGCGGTATGCCACACCCTGGCCGATGCGGGCGCCACCGGCACCATAGGGCCGAACCTGGACGAGCTCAAGCCAGACGCCGCGCGCGTGGCCCAGGCGATACGCAATGGCGTGGGCGTCATGCCCGCCTTCGAAACGCTCAGCGATGACGACGTGCAACGGCTGGCCCGGTACGTCGCGGGCGCAACCGGCGCCGCCCCATAGCGCGCACATGCCGCGGGGCTCAGTCCTGCGGCAGCATCTGCGGGTTCCAGGCCACTTCCCACACATGGCGGTCCGGATCCTGGAAGTACCCCGCATAGCCGCCCCAGAACGTACTTGCCGCGGGCTTGAGGATGCTGGCGCCGGCTTCGCGGGCCTGCTTCATCACCTGGTCCACCTCGGCCCGATCGGACACATTGTGCGCCAGCGATAACTCGGCCGGACTGCGCGCCCCTACCGGCAGCCCGGTATCGTGCGCCAGGCTCGCGCGCGGCCACAGCGCAAGCTTCAAGCCGGGCTGCAGATCGAAGAACGCCACGGCGCCATGTTCGAATTCCGTGCCGACGATGCCTTGCGAGGGCAGGCCCAGCCCGTCGCGGTAGAAACGCACGGCGCGCTCCAGGTCGTCGACGCCCAGGGTGATCAAGCTGATGCGAGGTTTCATACGATGATTCCGTTATGCGGACATGAATGCCGGTGCCATCGCCGCCGGACGCGCATTGCTGGCCATGCTACGGTAGTAACATCACCCGACCCACCACTTTACCGGGGAGCACGCATTGAAATACCGCAAACTCGGCCGTACCGATCTTGACGTCAGCCTGATCGGCCTGGGCACCATGACCTGGGGCGAACAAAACACCGAAGCCGAAGCGCACCAGCAGCTTGATTACGCATTGTCGCGCGGCATCAATTTGGTGGATACCGCAGAAATGTATCCGGTGCCGCCCAAGCCCGAAACCCAGGGCCGCACCGAAACCTACATCGGCACCTGGCTGGCCAGGACCGGCCGCCGGCAGGACATCGTGCTGGCGAGCAAGGCCGCGGGCCCCGTGCGCGACGCCAAGCGCCCCGGCCATATCCGCGACGGCAAAACCTTCCTGGATCGCAAGAACCTTACCGAAGCGCTCGACGCCAGCCTCAGGCGCCTGCAGACCGACTACCTGGATATCTACCAGCTGCATTGGCCCGATCGCACCACCGCCACGTTCGGCCGGGATTACCCCTGGGTCGACGATGACTACACGGTGCCGGTACAGGAAACGCTGGAAGTCCTTCAGGATTTCGTGCGCGCCGGCAAAGTGCGCCACATCGGCGTATCCAATGAAACTCCCTGGGGCGTGGCGCAGTTTCTCAAGCATGCCGAGGCCCTGGGCCTGCCGCGCATCGAGAGCATCCAGAACCCGTACAGCCTGCTCAACCGCACGTATGAAAGCGGACTGTCGGAGTTCAGCCACCGCGAACAGGTCAGTCTGCTGGCGTATTCTCCCCTGGCCATGGGTGTGCTGTCGGGCAAGTATCTGGGCGGCGCACGGCCCGACAACGCACGCCTGACGCTGTTCACGCGGTTTACACGCTACAGCAATGAACGCGCCGAGGCCGCGACGCAGCAATACGTGCAGCTGGCGCGCCAGCACGGACTGTCGCCGGTGCACCTGGCCCTGGCCTGGGTCAACCAGCAGCCTTCGGTCGCCAGCAATCTGATCGGGGCCACCACGCTCGAGCAGCTCAAGCAAAACATCGACAGTGTCGACGTCACGCTATCGCAGGACGTGCTCGACGCCGTCGATGCCATCCACCGGCAAAACCCCAACCCGGCGCCGTAATCGCCACCGCCGCCAAGGCCTCGCGCGGCCGGCGTGGCGCTGTTATTCCACCAGCAGGTCGGCGAGCTCATCCAGGCTGCCGACCACGGCGTCCCAGTCTTGTTGCGGGTGCAGGTCGGTGGTCTGCCCAGGGCCGTGCTCGGCAGGCCGCCGGACGAAGGCGGTGCGCAACCCGCATTGCCGGGCAGCCGCCAGGTCGCCATTGTGCGCGGCCACCATGCAGATCTGCGCGGGCTGCAAGCCCAGCACTTCCGCCGTGCGCAGGTAAGCCTGCGGCGTGGGTTTGTACGCCTGCGCGACCTCGGCTCCCAGGATGGCGTCCCAGGGCAGCCCGGCACGCTTGGCCATGTCCAGCATGAGCCGTATGTTGCCGTTGGACAGCGGTGCGATGATGTAGCGCGTTTTCAGGCGCGCCAGCCCGCCCACCGAATCGGGCCAGGGGTCCAGGCGGTGCCAGGCCAGGTTCAGCGCATCGAGTTCGCTGGCAGGCACGCCGGCCGGGTCGACGCCCACGTCGCGCAGGGCGGCTTCGAGATTCTCGCGATGCAGTACGTCCAGCCTGACGAAAGGGCGCCGGCCGCTGCTCACGGCCTGCATCGACGGCACATAATGGCTGCGCCATCTGTCGGCAAAGTCATGGGCATCCACCCTGCCAGGCGCATGCCGCTCAAGAAATGGCGCGGCCTCGCGAGCCACGCCGTTGCGCCAATCGACCACCGTACCGAACACATCGAACACCAGCGCCTGCACTGCATGCCATGCCATGGCCGTCTCCTAGGTCTTGAGGCGATACCCCGTCTTGAAAATCCACCGTATGGTCACCAGGCATACTGCCAGGAAGCCCAGCGTCATGCCCAGGCTGATCGCCACGTTGACGTCAGACACCCCATAAAAGCTCCAGCGAAAGCCGCTGACCAGGTACACCACCGGGTTGAATAACGTCACCGTCTGCCACACGGGGGGCAGCATGTTGATGGAGTAGAACGTGCCGCCCAGGAAGGTCAGGGGCGTAATGATCATCAGGGGGATGATCTGCAGTTTCTCGAAGCCATCGGCCCACACGCCGATGATGAACCCGAACAGGCTGAACGTCAGCGCAGTCAGCACCAGGAAGCCCAGCATCCAGACCGGATGCTCGATATGGAAATCGACGAACAGCCGCGCGGTGGCCAGCATGATCAAGCCCAGGATCACCGACTTGCTGGCAGCGGCCCCCACATAGCCGGTGACGATCTCGATGTAAGAAATCGGCGCCGAATGGATCTCGTAGATGGTGCCCGAAAACCGCGGCATGTAGATGCCGAACGACGCATTGGCCACGCTTTGCGTCAGCAGCGACAGCATGATCATGCCGGGCACGATGAACGCCCCGTAGCTGATGCCGTCGATCTGCACCATGTGCGACCCGATGGCCGAGCCGAACACCACGAAATACAGCGCAGTGGAAATCACCGGCGAAGCCACGCTCTGCATCAGCGTGCGCCATGCGCGGGCCATTTCGAACATATAGATGGCGCGAATAGCGTAGAAATTCATGATTTGGCGCTCACCAGGCTGACAAAGATTTCCTCCAGGGAACTTTCCGACGAGCTCAGGTCGTTGAACTCGATGCCTGCCTCGTCCAGTTGCCGCAGCAGCCGCGCGATCTCGCCGCCCCCCTGCTGGTTGTCGTACGTGTAAACCAGCGCGTGCCCATCGTCGGACAGCTCCAGCCCATAGCCCGCCAGCCCCGCCGGCACGGCGGCCAGCGGCTCTTTCAGGGCCAGCGTCAGCTGGCGCTTGCCGAGCTTCTTCATCAACGCGTGCTTTTCTTCCACCAGGATGATCTCGCCCTTGCGTATCACGCCGATGCGGTCGGCCATTTCCTGGGCTTCTTCAATGTAGTGGGTGGTCAGGATGATGGTGACGCCGTTATCGCGCAGTTGCCGCACCATATCCCACATGCCGCGGCGCAATTCCACATCCACCCCGGCGGTGGGCTCGTCCAGGAACAGAATCTGCGGTTCGTGCGACAGCGCCTTGGCGATCATCACCCGGCGCTTCATCCCGCCCGACAGGGCCATGATGCGGGAATCTTTCTTGTCCCAGAGAGACAAGTCCCGCAACACCTTCTCGATATAGGCCGGGTTGGCCGGCTTGCCGAACAGCCCGCGGCTGAACGTCACGGTGTTCCACACACTTTCGAACGCGTCCGTCGAGATTTCCTGGGGCACCAGGCCGATGCGCGAGCGCGCCGCGCGGTATTCGGACACGATATCGTGCCCGTCGGCGTAGACCGTGCCCTGGCCGGGGTTGACGATGCCGCAGATGATGCTGATAAGCGTCGTCTTGCCCGCGCCGTTGGGGCCCAGCAGCGCGAATATTTCGCCGCGGTGTATATCGAGGTTGACGTTTTTCAGGGCCTGGTGTCCCGACGCGTACGTCTTGGACAGGCCCTGCACGGAAATGACGGGCTGCACACGGATCTCTGCTTGACGTTGGACGTCACATTCTACTGGGTCGTTGTGCGCGGATCATTCCGCTGGCGGCACTACACTGTTCCGCCGCCCCCCGTGCGTCAGGGCGGCGTCAGGTACTGGGTGATGGACTGCGGCCACCGTCCGGCGCCGCCGCCTGGCTGTCATGCCCGGGGCTGGCGCACCCGCCCCGCAAAAGGGGCTAGAAGTCGTCGTCTTCTTCGGCGTCGCGCGGCGTCAGCCAGGCGGTCAGGCCGCTGGCCAGGCCGGCCATCAACCACAGTACGAAGAACGACACGGTGTAGAACTCCATGCGCGCGGGCTGCCAGCGTCCCAGCACCAGCACGTCCAGCGGGTCGATCAGGGCAAAGATCACGCCGCTGCCGACCCCCGCGGCCAGGAACGACGGCCACAGAATGCGCATGGTGACGCGCCAGCGCCGGGCGAGCATGATCATGGTTGCGCCGCCGGCCTGGAGCCGTCGACCACGGCGGGCACCGCGCGCTCTACCACCAGCCCGCGCTTGACGGCGCCTTCGACAATGGCCTGTCCGTCAAAGCGCGTTACGGCCAGATAGATGGTGATGATGCAGCCCACCATGGCCAGCAGCGGGCCCGCCATCAGGAACCACGGCCATGGCTCGCGATACCAGGGCTTGGGCGATGAAGAAGTTGTCATGCAAGGCTCCGGGATTGGTTCATTCGGGCATATAGAAGCTGGCGTTCTCGTCGCGCTGTACCGTGTTGCCGGCTCGGTCGCGTCCGCTTGCCCGCACCATGATGGGATGCGCGCCGGGCGCCGCCGCCTGCGCCGGCGCGCGGATGACCACGGGAACCAGCTTGTTGGCATAGGGCTCGAGTTCGATGGCTTGCGCGGCCTGGCGCTCGACGTGCACGTCCAGGCCCGGCAACCCGCTGGCCTGCAGCTGCAGCACCAGGCTGGATTCGGACGTATTGATCAACTGGATGCGGTACACGTTCTCGATGATGCCGCCTGGCGCTTCGCGCGCCAGCACGCCGCGGTCGCGTATGACATCGACCCGCAAGGGGTTGCGCAACGCCAGGGCGGCCACGAACGCCACCGCCAACGCCGTGATGATCGCCGCATACACCAGCACGCGCGGGCGCAGCAGGCGCGCCCTGGCCTGGCGCGGCGACCAGCCCTGCTCCACGGCGCGCTGCGAGGCATAGCGGATCAGCCCCTGCGGATACTTCATCTTGTCCATGACCTGGTCGCAGGCGTCGATACAGGCGCCGCATCCGATGCACAGGTACTGCAATCCGTTGCGGATATCAATGCCGGTGGGGCACACCTGCACGCACAGGCTGCAGTCGACGCAGTCCCCCATGCCGGCGGACTTGTAGTCGAGCTTGCGCGACCGTCCGCCGCGCGGTTCGCCGCGCCCCTTGTCGTAGGTCACCACGAAGGTGTCGGGGTCGACCATGACGCTCTGGAAACGCGCGTACGGGCACATGTACTTGCACACCGATTCGCGCATGAACCCGGCATTGCCCCACGTGGCAAAGCCGTAGAACAGCATCCAGAACCATTGCCACGGCCCCAGTTGCAGGGTAAGCAGATCGTGGCCCAGGCCGCGGATGGGCGCGAAGTAGCCGATGAAGGTAGAGCCCGTCCACCATGCCACCAGTATCCAGAGCGCGTGCTTGGTGAGCTTCAGGCGCAGCTTGCGCGCCGTCCAGGGAGATTCGTCCAGGCGGATGCGAGCCAGGCGGTCGCCTTCGACCTTGCGCTCGATCCACATGAAAATTTCGGTATAGACCGTTTGCGGGCAGGCGTATCCGCAGAACAGGCGCCCCGCCACGGCGGTGAACAGGAACAGGGCCAGCGCGGATATCACCAGCAGCACGGCCAGGTACACGACGTCTTGCGGCCACAGCACCAGCCCGAAAAGGTAGAACTTGCGCGCGCCCAGGTCGAACAGCACGGCCTGCCGGCCTTCCCATTGCAACCAGGGCAACCCGTAGAACACCAATTGCGTCAGAAGCACGAACACGACGCGCCAGCGCGCAAAAACGCCGCTGACCGAGCGCGGGTAGATCTTGCCGCGCACCTCGTTGAGCGCGACCTCGACCGCGTTGGCGCCGTTGCCCCGGTCATCGGCACGCAGGTAGGGCCGCCAGGGCGGCGCGCCGCCGTCGGCGCCCTGCTGCGGCGATGAAGAGCCGGGGGCTCCCGAGGCATCGGTTACGGACATTACTGCTCCGTCGTTTGCGGCGCGCCGGCCTGTGCAACCGTCGCAGCGTTCGACAGGCCCCACACCCAGGCGGTCAGGATGCGGATCTGCTCGGGCGTCAGCACCGTATCGTGTGCCGGCATGATGTTGTCACGCCCTTCCAGGATGGTCTGCACGATTGTGGCCTCGGAGCTGCCGTACAGCCAGGTGCCGTCCGTCAGGTTGGGCGCGCCCAGGGCCTGGTTGCCCTTGCCGTCCACGCCGTGGCAGGCCACACAGTAGTTGGCGTAGACACGCTGGCCGCGCAGTACCTTCAGCGGGTCGGCCGCCAGCTTGGACAGCGAACGCACATAATGCGCCGCGTCGCTGGCCGAGGCCGGGTCGATGGTGCCCTTCCAGGGGGGCATGATGCCGTGCCGGCCCTGGGCGATGGTTTGCTGTATGGCTTCGGGCGTGCCGCCATACAGCCAATCGCCGTCGGTCAGGTTGGGAAAGCTGCGCGAGCCGCGCGCGTCCGAGCCATGACACTGCGCGCACGTGTTCAGGAACAGGCGTTCGCCGATCTGGCGCGCGGACGCGTCGGCCGCGATGTCGGCCACCGGCATGGTGGCATAGCGTTCATACACGGGCCGCACCTGCTCGGCCAGTTGCTCCTGGTGGCGCCGCACCTCGTCCGCCGTGGTATAGCCCAGCACCCCCTGGAACATTCCCAGGCCGGGCATCAGCACCAGGTAACCCAGCGCAAACACGCACAAGAGCAGGTACATCCAGGTCCACCAGCGCGGCACCGGGTTGTTGAGTTCGGTAAGGTCTTCATCCCATACGTGGCCGGTGTCTTCCACCGCGCCTGCCGTGGGCTGGCTGCCCAGCCAGCGCCGCTGCGTGTAAAGCAGCCAGATACACCAGGCAATGCCGCCCAATGCAATGAAGGCGATGAAGTAGCCAAAGAATGCGTGGCTGAAATCGCTCATGGCCGCGTTGCTCCTTTTGCGGGTCCGGTTTCATCGGGCAGCGCGAACGGCAACAGCGCCGATTCTTGGTTGGCGCGCTGGCGGCCGCGCGAGTACGCCCACCAGACTATGCCCAGAAAGGTGGCCATGGAAATGGCCGTCATGATTCCTGTGATGATCAGCATGGATCAGTTTCCTTGTGCGCCGGCGCCCTGCCCGGCCGCCTGCCGGGCCTGCTCGGCTTCGGCCTGCCGCGCCTGGCGCAAGCCCACGCCCAGGCCCTGCAGGTAGGCGACCAGGGCGTCTTCTTCGGTCTTGCCCGCGATGTCGCCGGGCGCGGCGTCGATCTCGGTGTCGGTGTAGGGCACGCCCAGCTTGCGCAGTGCTCGCATGCGGTCTTGCACGTTCTGGCCATCGAGGCTGGCGTGCTGCAACCAAGGGTACGAGGGCATGTTCGACTCGGGCACCACCAGGCGCGGATCGCGCAGGTGAATGCGATGCCATTCATCGGAATAGCGCCCGCCCACGCGCGCGAGGTCGGGGCCGGTGCGCTTGGAGCCCCACAGGAAGGGGTAGTCGTACACGGACTCGGCCGCTTCGGAATAAGACCCATAGCGCTGCACTTCGGCTTGCAGCATGCGCACCTGCTGCGAGTGGCAACCCACGCAGCCTTCGCGGATATAGACATCGCGGCCCATCAGGCGCAGGGCGCTGTATGGCTCGATGCCGGGCGCAGCCTGCGTGGTGGAATGCTGGAAAAACAGCGGGATGATCTGCACCAGGCCCGCGAACGACACCACCAGGATGCTGGCGATGATCATCAGGCCGATGTTCTTCTCGAGCGTCTGATGCGAAAAAAAACCGTGTTGCTTGTTGGCCATGGAAATCTCGTCAGGCGATGGCGGGAGTGGCGGCTGCAGGGCCGGCCGGCTGTTGCGGGCGGTCGGCCGGGATGGCCGGATTGACGGCGCGCTGGCCGCGCAGCGTCATCCAGACGTTCCAGGCCATGATGACCATGCCCGACAGATACAGGGCGCCGCCGGCAAGCCGGATCAGGTAGTACGGCACCCGGGTCTTGAGCTCTTCGACAAAGCTGTAGACCAGCGTGCCGTCGGCGGCGGTATCGCGCCACATCAGGCCTTGCTGCACCCCGGCGATCCACATGGAGGCGATGTACAGCACCACGCCGATGGT
This sequence comes from Bordetella genomosp. 7, assembly GCF_002261415.1. Classification (NCBI taxonomy): domain Bacteria; kingdom Pseudomonadati; phylum Pseudomonadota; class Betaproteobacteria; order Burkholderiales; family Alcaligenaceae; genus Bordetella; species Bordetella genomosp. 7. The sequence goes on from NZ_NEVI01000016.1 coordinate 134,407, forward strand.
GGCCACCCAGAAGTGGAGTTCGACGGCCTTGGTGCTGTGCATGGCGGTGCGGCCATACAGGCGCGGAATCAGGTAGTACAGCGACCCGAACGTGATCATCGCCACCCAGCCCAGCGCGCCGGAGTGCACGTGGCCGACTGTCCAGTCGGTGTAGTGCGACAGCGCGTTGACCGTGCGGATGGACATCATCGAGCCTTCGAACGTGGACATGCCGTAGAACGACAGCGCAGTGACCATGAACTTGAGGATAGGGTCGGTGCGCAGGCGGTGCCACGCCCCCTGCAGGGTCATGATGCCGTTGATCATGCCGCCCCAGGAAGGCGCCAGCAGAATCAGCGAGAAGGTCATGCCGAGCGACTGGGTCCAGTCGGGCAGCGAGGTGTACAGCAGGTGGTGCGGCCCGGCCCACATGTAGGTGAAGGCCAGCGCCCAGAAGTGCACGATGGACAGGCGGTACGAATAAATGGGACGCCCCGCCTGCTTGGGCACGAAGTAATACATCATGCCCAGGAAGCTGGTGGTCAGGAAAAAGCCGACCGCATTGTGCCCGTACCACCACTGCACCATGGCGTCCTGCACGCCGGCGTACGCCGAGTACGATTTCCACAACGACACCGGCATTTCGATGTTGTTGAAGATGTGCAGGATGGCAATGGTAAGGATGTAGGAGCCGAAGAACCAGTTGGCGACATAGATATGCCGCACCCGCCGCCGCACAATCGTGCCGAAGAACACCACCGCGTAGGCCACCCACACCAGCGTGATGAGGATGTCGATGGGCCATTCGAGCTCGGCGTATTCCTTGCTGCTTGTGTAGCCCAGCGGCAGGGTGATGGCCGCCGCCACGATGACGACCTGCCAGCCCCAGAAGGTGAAGGCGGCCAGCTTGTCGCTGAACAGGCGTGCCTGACAGGTGCGCTGCACCACGTAATAAGACGTCGCGAACAGCGCGCTGCCGCCAAAGGCGAAGATCACTGCATTGGTATGCAACGGACGCAGGCGCCCGTAGCTGAGCCAGGGAATATCGAAGTTGAGCTGCGGCCATACGAGCTGCGCGGCGATCAGCACGCCGACGGCCATGCCCACTATGCCCCAGACGACCGTCATGACAGCAAACTGCCTGACGACCTTGTAGTTGAACGCTTGGAGTCGATCGGCAGTATTACTGCTATCAATCATGGTCTGTCCCCCAGTTGATACGGAGATTGAATGATCCGCCGACTCGAAAACGCCCGTCTTGATTTCGATCAAGCGTAGGACAATTCCTACAAATCGGGATCGCGCAAAATGGAACTGCCGGCCTCTTGGGCGTCGTCGAACTGGCCGTTGAAGATGGCCCAGCCCAGCGCGGCGCCGATGGCCAGCACAAAGACGAGCGACAGGGGCAGCAATAGATAGAGGATGGTCATGGGGCAGCGGCGGCTTCGCCAGCCAGGTGACCGCCGGGATGCTGCGGCGCCGCGTAGCGGCGGAACAGATGCCAGGCGTGACCGGCCACCGCCAGCGACGACAGCAGCATGGTGAGCGCGGCCAGCCAGGGCGCAACCCAGCCCGCCAGGGCCAGCGGCGTCATGAGCAGGTGCCAGGCAAGCGACCCATACAGGCTCAGTCGCGCCACGCGCGTGGTGGCCGCCAGCAAGGCCCGCAGGCGCGCGGCGTCCATGCCGCGCTGGGCGGCCCCGTGTGCCGCGGCCAGCGCGGTGGGCACTGCCATGGCCATGGCACAGGGGCAACTGATGACGAGCAGCGCCACCATGACGGGCACCGCATGGCTGGGGTCGAGCCACCACCATGCCGCGCCGGCCGCCAGCGCCAGCGCCACCTGTGCCGCGGTGAACCGCGCCGCCAGGCGGTCGGCGGCCGACCCCAGCGCGCGCTGGCGCCTTTCGAGCCGGACATAGGAACGCCCGGGCGCCGCGCCGGCGCACGGCGCCACGGACTGGCGCGCGCACAGGGCCAGGTAGCGGGCCGTGAGCAGGAAGGCCACGAACATGGTGACGGAGTCGAAATAGACTTCGCCGCGCCCGGTAAGCGTGGTGTACACGCTGGGCACGAAGGCGGCCACGATACCCAGCGCCACGGGCACGTCCATGCCCGCCTGGCGCCGGCGCAGGCTGCGGGCCGCCCCCTGCCAGATGGGCCAGGACGAATACAGCACGACCGGCACCGTGAGCGCCAGGCTGGCCCAGTTCATGAGCACGATGGCCCAGTCGAGCGTGGCCAGGGCGTCGGGCGCAATGCCCTCGTGGCGCACGTAACCCGGCCAGGCGAACATCATGACCTGCATCATGGCCAGCCAGGCCCAGCCCAGGCGCAGCAAGGCATGGCGCCGCTCTTGTTTCAGGTGGGCCGGCAGGCCGGGGGGAACCGCGAAGATGGATTTAGCGCGCATGCGCCCGATCGTAGCGAGTAGGCGCGGCCTTACGCTTGATATATGTCAAGAAACGGCCAATACCGGATTCATCCCGAGCACGGCGCGAGAACGGCCAGCAAAAAAAGGGTGCCCGAAGGCACCCCAACCACCCTGCTACAGCTAAGCACACAATGGCGCCCGGCCAGAGCCGGACGCCCAGGCATCACGCGGCTCGTACGGCGGCCGGATCGCCATGTTCGAACTGGGCCTCTTCGGTAGAGCCCGTGAGCGCGGTGGTGGACGACTGGCCGCCTTCTATCACTTGCGTTACCGCGTCGAAGTAGCCTGTGCCCACTTCGCGCTGGTGCTTGACCGCGGTAAAGCCCAGCTCCGCCGCGGCGAATTCCTTCTGCTGCAGTTCCACAAAGGCGCTCATCTGGCGACGCGCGTAGCCATGCGCCAGTTCGAACATGCCGTAGTTCAGCGCATGGAACCCGGCCAGCGTGATGAACTGAAACTTGTATCCCATGGCACCCAGTTCGCGCTGGAACTTGGCCACCGTGGCGTCGTCCAGGTTTTTCTTCCAGTTGAACGAGGGCGAGCAGTTATAGGCCAGCAGTTTGCCCGGGAACTGGCGATGGATGGCTTCGGCGAACTTGCGCGCGTATTCCAGGTTGGGCGTGGACGTTTCGCACCAGATCAGGTCGGCGTACGGCGCGTAGGCCAGGCCGCGCGAGATGGCCTGTTCGATGCCGGCCCGGGTGCGGAAGAAACCTTCGACAGTACGCTCGCCGGTAATGAAAGGACGGTCGTTCTCGTCGACGTCGCTGGTGACCAGGTCGGCCGCATCGGCATCGGTACGGGCCAGCAGCACGGTGGGCGTGCCCATCACGTCGGCTGCCAGGCGGGCAGAGACCAGTTTGGACACTGCCTCGCGGGTGGGCACCAGCACCTTGCCGCCCATATGGCCGCATTTCTTCACCGAGGCGAGCTGGTCTTCGAAGTGCACGCCGGCCGCGCCGGCCTCGATCATGGCCTTCATCAGTTCGAAGGCGTTGAGTACGCCGCCGAAGCCGGCCTCGGCATCGGCCACGATGGGCGCGTAGTAGTCGATGTAGCCGGCGTCGCCCGGATTCTTGCCTTCCATCCACTGGATCTGGTCGCAGCGCGCCAGGGCGTTGTTGATGCGACGCACGACCTGCGGAACCGAATTGGCCGGGTACAGCGACTGGTCGGGATACATCTCGCCGGCCAGGTTCGCGTCGCCCGCCACTTGCCAGCCCGACAGGTAGATAGCCTTCAGGCCCGCCTTGACCTGCTGCATGGCCTGGTTGCCGGTGAGCGCGCCCAGCGAATTGACGAACGGCTCGCTGTGCAGCAGGTCCCACAGGCGGCTGGCGCCTCGATGCGCCAGCGTGTGTTGGACCGCCACCGAGCCGCGCAGGCGCACCACCTCTTCGGCGCTGTAGGCGCGCTTGATGCCTTGCCAGCGCGGGCTCTCGGCCCAGTCTTTCTGCAGGTTGCGGATTTCGGTTTCGCGATTGCTCATGATGTGCTCCAGTTAGAAAGAAGACAGAAACCTGTGGCGGCCGCGGCAGCGCCCGCGTTGGATAAAAGTCTATGCCTGTGCTGCAGAGCAATGTGAACTTATGTCTTATATAAGACCAAAAATTTTCTTGTTAAAAAACAGCTATTTACTTGGTTATTTTTATATCGTGGAATGAAATTCCCTGCCGTGAAATGCCGCGACGCTGCTGCGCAGCACTGCCTTTCATAATGCGCGATGCCCATTTCACGATACGGGAACGAAGCGGCGGGCGACGGCCTACAATGCGTCTTTTAGTGCCCGTGCCGCCCTGTCCATGTCTTTGTCGAACGCCCCGTTGGGCCAATCTGTTTCCTACCCGGCGCAGTACGATCCCGGCCTGCTCTTTCCGATTCCGCGCGCCCATAACCGGGCAAGCCTGAATGTGTCGGACACCCTGCCCTTCACGGGAGCCGACATCTGGAATGCGTACGAACTGTCGTGGCTGAATCCCAAGGGCAAGCCCCAGGTGGCCATGGCGACGTTCACCGTGCCGGCGGAAAGCCCCAACATCATCGAATCCAAATCGTTCAAGCTGTACTTGAATTCGTACAACCAGGATCGCGTGCGCGACGCCGCCACCGTGCGGCAGCGACTTGTCGCCGACCTGTCTGCAGCCGCCGGCGCCCCTGTGCAGGTAGACCTGATATTGCCGGACCGGTTTGCGTTGGCGCCGATGGCCGAACTGGAGGGCGACAGCCTTGATGAACAGGATATCGAGATAGACGCTTATTCCCCCGACGCCGGACTGCTGGCCTGTGCGGGCAACGAAGTCGTCCAGGAAACGCTGAGCTCGCGCCTGTTGAAGTCGAACTGCCCGGTCACGGGGCAACCCGACTGGGCAAGCGTGCAGATCCGTTACCAGGGCCGCGCCCTGGACCGCGCGGCGCTGCTGCGCTACCTGGTGTCGTTCCGCAACCATGCCGAGTTCCACGAGCACTGCGTGGAGCGCATTTTTACGGACATCATGACGGCTTGCCGGCCCGAGCAGCTGACGGTATATGCACGCTATACCCGCCGCGGCGGCCTGGACATCAACCCGTGGCGCAGCAACGCTGCCGCTGCGCCACCGGCCCAGGCACGCACGGCGCGGCAATAGCCGCGCCAACCCGCCCTAGTTTGCAAATGGCACGGGCCTGGGCGTATCGTCGGCCGACGCAGGCAGGACAGGCAGCTGCAGGCTGGGCTGCTTGCCGGTGAGGGTTTTAAGAAAGGCGACAATCTGGGCGCTTTCTTCTGGCGTGAAGGTGCGGCCCAATTGCAGGCGCCCCATGACGTCCACCGCCTGCGCCAGCGTGTCGGCCGCGCCATCATGGAAGTACGGATAGGTGAGTTCCACGTTGCGCAGCGTGGGCACCTTGAACATGAAGCGGTCGGCATCGGCGCCGGTGACGGCCGCCCGCCCCTCGGCGGCGTTGTCGGTGGCATACGGCACGACCACACCCATTTTCTGGAATGAATTGCCGCCGGCGGCGGGCCCATTGTGGCAAGCCACGCAGCCGCTGTTCTTGAACAGGTTGTAGCCTGCCAGTTCCTGTACGGTGAGCGCCCCCTGGTCGCCGCGCAGCCATTGATCGAAGCGCGAATCGGGGGTGACCAGCGTTTCTTCGAATGCTGCCAGCGCACGGGTGACTTCGTCGATCGTGATGTTGTCGGTGCCGAACACTTGCTTGAATTCGGCGCGATAGCCCGGTATGGAACTGAGCACCTGGATGGCCAGTTCGTGCGACGAGGCCATTTCGACGGGATTGGCGATGGGGCCGCCGGCCTGTTCGCGCAGGTCTTTGGCGCGCCCGTCCCAGAACTGCACGAAGTTGAGGCTGGAGTTCAGCACCGTAGGCGAGTTGATGCCGCCTTGCTGCCAGTTGTGCCCGATGGAAGCCTTCAGGTTGTCTGACCCGCCGCGGCTGAGGTTATGACACGAATTGCAGGAGATGAATCCGGATTTCGACAAACGCGGCTCGAAGAAGAGCTTCTTGCCCAGCTCGACCTGCGCCGGGTCTTTGATGACGGCAGGTTCAATGGGCTGAATGGGTTCTTGTTGCTGGGCATATGCTGCCGTGGCGACGATGGTCGACAACGCGGCAGCCCGGAACAGGCGGGTAATGATCATGCTGTGCTTTCCTACGATAGCCTTATCGGCGGTAGGGTTATTACAGCAATATCCTGCAGGAAGCACCTTGCGGGGCGTCAAGCCCGGCCGCCCGCAGCGCGGCGGCATGCCGCCGCAGAGTCAGGTGGCGGGCGTGGTCGCCACCGGCGGCGAACGGCGCGCCTGCAGCGCCACCCATTGGGCCAGCAGGGCGGCCATGGCGAAGGCCAGGCCCGCGCCGATCCAGGGGCCGCGGCTCAGGCCCGCATCGAGCAGCAGGCCGAAAGCCAGGGGACCCAGCGCCGAACCCACGTCCATGCCCGAATACACAAGGCCGTACACCGACCCCACGGTGCCCTTGGGCGTGACACGGCGGATCAGCATGTCGCGCGAGGGAGCCGCGACGCCCGAGCAGAATCCCGCCAGGCCGACCACGGGCGCGGCCAGGGCGGCGGGCACCCAGCCTGCGGCGAGCACGACCAGGGTCAGCCCCGCGAGAATGAGCGAGACGGTGACGGTGCGTTCGGTGCGCGACGAATCGGACACCAGGAACCCGCCCGCCGCCATACCCACGGCCGATGCGAGCATGTAGCCGGACAATGCGGAACTGGCGACGACCCCGGACAAATCGTAGAGCTGGTCCAGCAAGGGGATGGTGTAGTTCTGCACCGACGAAAGCGCGATGGACGTGCAGGCAAAGAACAGGAAGGCCCCCCAGAGCGCAGGCTTGGCCAGGAGCGCCAGCAGGGTGGGAAGCACGCCGTCCTGGGCCGGCGCATCGCCCTTGCCCGCCGCTGCGGCCGGCCGGGCGCGCGACCCCGGGCTGGCCAGCAGGTCGCGTCCCAGTACCGTCAGCAGCAGTATCGCGGCCACCAGGCCGGCCGCGCTGAACGCGGCCACGCGCCAGTTGGCCAGCAGGGTGATGGTCGTGATGAAGACGGGGGTCAGGGCCCAACCCAGGGTGCCGGTCAGGCCGTGCGTGCTGAACGCATGCCCCAGGCGCGGCGCGCTGACACGGTGGTTCATGATGGAGTAGTCAACCGGATGGAACACCGAATTGCCCACTCCGCCAATGGCGGCGGCCATCAGCAACATCGCGTACCCGTTGGCCGAGCCGATCATGATGCCCGACAGCACGAAGCACGAAAGCCCGAACCACAGCACGGGACGCGCGCCGATGCGATCGACGACGAACCCCGAGGACGCCTGCCCGATGCCGGACACCACGAAAAACGTGGACACCAGCAGGCCCAGTCGCGCAAAGTCCAGATCGAACGCGGCGCCCAGCGACACATACAACGACGGCAGCACCAACTGGAAGAAATGCGACGAACCGTGGGCGATACCGATCAGCAGAATGGTGAACCAGTCGCGGCGGCGTATGTCCGGGGCATCCAGGAAGCTGCTATCTGAACCTGAAGACATGGCAAGAGGCGGCCAGGGGCCGGGAAAAACAAGCGCGGCGCCAGCGCGCCGGCGCGCTGGTTACTGGGACTTTTCGCGGATGGCGGGCCAGGCGCGCTGCAGGTAATACAGCATGGACCAGACGGTAAGCACCGCCGCGATGACGATCAGCACGTCGCCGACCAGGCGGCTCGGCACGCCGTACAGCGGCTGGTTGTACAGCAGGCACGGGATGGCCACCATCTGTGCGGCCGTCTTGAACTTGCCCAGGCGATGCACCGCCACGCTGGCGCTGGCGCCTATCTTGGCCATCCATTCGCGCAACGCCGAAATGGTGATCTCGCGGCCGATGATGATGAGCGAGATGAACGCATCGACGCGCCCCAGATCCAGCAGCACGATCAGCGCCGCACATACCATGAGCTTATCGGCCACGGGGTCGAGAAACGCGCCGAATGCCGAAGTCTGGTTCCAGCGGCGGGCCAGCCAGCCGTCGAACCAGTCGGTCAGGGCCGCGATGATGAAAGCGCAGGCAGCCAGCGTGTCGCGGGTGGGCTCGGCCATCCAGCCGGGCGGGATATAGAACAGCCCCACCACCAGCGGGATCATGGCGATGCGCAGCCACGTGAGGATAATAGGCACGTTGATAGGCATAATGAACGTATGCTACATCACCGGCGGGAAAAGAGCCCGGGCCGCGTTGCCCGGCGCCCTGCCCCGTGCGGCGCGGCAAGGCCGGGGCTCACCCGCGCAGGGCTTCGTATATGCGTTCGGCCAGTTCATGGGAAATGCCCTCGACCGATGCCAGGTCTTCCACGCTGGCTGCGGCCACCCCGGCGAACCCTCCGAACCGCACCAGCAGGCGTTGCCGGCGGCGCGCCCCGATGCCTTCGATTTCCTCCAGGCGCGACACGTTGCGCGACTTGGCGCGGCGCGCCCGCATTCCGGTGATGGCAAACCGGTGGGCCTCGTCGCGCACCTGGGCGATGAGCATCAGCGCGGCGGACCCGGGGCCCAGCGCCACGGGGGGCCTGCCATCGGCGAACACCAGCGTTTCCAGGCCCACCTTGCGCCCTTCGCCCTTTGCCACGCCCACCAGCGTCTGGATATCCAGGCCCAGTTCGGCGAATACCTGGCGCGCGACCTCGACCTGCCCCTTGCCGCCATCGATGAGCACCAGGCCCGGCATCGGCGCCTCGCCGTCGGCCACCTTGCCGAAGCGGCGCGTCAATACCTGACGCATGGCCGCGTAATCGTCGCCCGGCGTGATGCCGGCGATGTTGTAGCGGCGGTAAAGCGATGGCTGCATGTCGTGATGCCGGTACACCACGCACGACGCCTGAGTGGCCTCGCCAGCCGTGTGGCTGATGTCGAAGCACTCGATGTGCAGACTGTCCAGCGCCGTTTCATCGGTATCCAGGTCGAGCACCTCGGCCAGGGCCAGGGTGCGGGCGGCGCGCGCGCCCGACTCGGTCAATGCGCGCGCAAGCGCCATCTCGGCATTCTTGACGGCCTGCTCCAGCCAAGACCGGCGCACGCCCTGCGGACGCGTCAGCACGCGCGCGGGACGCGCGCCCGCCTGCTCGGCGAGCAGGGTCATCAGCGCGGGATCGGGCAAGGTGTGCGTACACACGAGCACGGGCGGCAAGGGATTGTCGGTGTAGTGTTGCGCAATGAACGCCTCCAGCACCTGGGGCGCGTCCTGCCCATCCACATGCACGGGAAAGAACGGCTTGTCGCCCAGGTGGCGGCCCGCGCGCACCATAGCAAGGTTGACGCAGGTCTTGCCCCCGGCCGAGGCCACGGCGATGATGTCGGTGTCTTCGCCGGCGGTGTCTTCCATGGTTTGCTGGTGCAGGACGCGCGCGAGCGAACCCATCTGGTCGCGCGCCGCGGCGGCTTCCTCGAAGCGCAATTCGCTCGAAGCCTGCAGCATGCGCTGCTCGATCTCGCCCATGACTTCGCGCGCTTCGCCATTGAGAAAGCGCGCTGCGCGCTCGACGTCGCGCGCGTACTCGTCGGCCTGCACGGCGCCCACGCAGGGAGCCGAACAGCGGCCGATCTGGTGCAACAGACAGGGCCGCGACCGGTTGGCGAACACCGTGTCTTCACAGGTGCGCAAGCGGAATACTTTTTGCAGGATCTGTATGGTTTCGCGCACGGCCCACGCATTGGGAAACGGCCCGAAAAACTGGCCGCGCTTATTGGTGGCGCCGCGGTAATAGGCGATGCGCGGCCACTCGTGGCCGGTGATCCACAGGTACGGGTATGACTTGTCGTCGCGGAACAGGATGTTGTAGCGCGGGCGCAGGCTCTTGATGAGGTTGTTCTCGAGCAGCAACGCCTCGGCCTCGGAGCGCGTCACCGTGACTTCGACGCGCGCCACCTTCGCCACCATCTGGGCGATCCTGGGGCTGGCCAGGTTTTTCTGAAAATACGACGACACGCGCTTTTTCAGGTCGCGCGCCTTGCCTACGTACATGACCACACCGTCGGCGTCTATATGGCGATAGACGCCGGGCAGGTGCGGAAGATCAGCCAGGAACGATTTGAGATTGAATTCGTCGGGCATTCTGATAGCGGGTTTCGGCCTGCAAAGTGTCCCAGTCGGGGGCGGCAAAGCGCGGCATCAGGCGCCGGATGCGCTCGACCGATTCCGGCGGATGGGCGACATCCAGGCGTTCGAGCAGCTCATCGGCCAGGTCGGGACGGTTGCACACCAGTACCATATCGCACCCTGCCTGCAGCGCGGCCTGCGCCCGGGCCAGAATGTCGCCCGCGACCGAGGCGCCTTCCATGGTGAGATCGTCTGAGAACACCACCCCGTCGTAGCCCAGCTGGCCGCGCAGGATGTCTTGCACCCAGCGGCGCGAAAAGCCTGCGGGATGCTTGTCGACCTTGGGGTAGATGACGTGCGCCGGCATGACGGCAGGCAACACCGCGTCGCCCAGCCACGCATAGGGCGCGGCGTCGTCTTTCAGGATGCGCTCGAGCGTGCGTGGGTCGACGGGAATTTCGTGGTGCGAGTCAGCGCCCACGAAACCGTGCCCCGGAAAATGCTTGCCGCAGGCTGCCATGCCGGCCAGCGCCAGGCCTTGCGCGAGCGCGCGCGCCAGCATGGTGACGACCCGCGCGTCCCGGTGAAATGCCCGGTTGCCGATGACCTGGCTGACGCCGTAATCGAGGTCGAGCACCGGCGTGAAGCTCAGGTCTACCCCGCAGGCTCGCAGTTCGGCGGCCAGCACATAGCCAGCCTCGGTGGCCATGCGCATCGCGGCCAGCGGATCGGCGTCCCACACTTTGCCCAACGCCTGCATGGGCGGCAGCGGCGTAAACCCGTCGGTGCGGAACCGCTGCACCCGGCCGCCCTCGTGGTCGACGGCAATGAGCAAGGGCTCCTGGCGCGCACGATGGATCTTGCGGGTCAGCGCGCGCAACTGTTCGCGGCTTTCGAAGTTGCGGGCGAACAAGATGACGCCGCCCACCAGCGGATGCCGCAGGCGCCGCTTTTCTTCTTTGGTCAGGGTGGCGCCGGCGATATCGACCATGACGGGGCCGGGGGGCAGCGCAGTTTTGCGTTTCTTTGCCATATTGGCTTGTCCTTGGGTTATGCGTGTTTCGCGAGCCGCCTCAGGGCTTGCGCTCGACCACCACGTAGGCGGCGGCGAGGTCGGATTCATCGGTGATGGACACGTGGGCGGAGCCAAAACGCTGTTCGTACCATTCGGACAGGTCGGGCGCGAGCACCAGCACCGGCCTGCCGCCCGGTGCGTTGAGCGTCTGCACGCGGGTCCAGGTCATGGGCATGCGCATGCCCAGGCCGATGGCTTTCGAGAAAGCTTCTTTGGCGGCAAAGCGCGTGGCCAGGAAACGCACGCCGCGCGCAGCATCGCGGGCCCGGCGCGCGTGGAATTTTTGCAGTTCCTGCTCGCCGAGGATTTTCTGCGCAAAGCGGTCGCCGTGCCGCGCAAGAGCCGCCTGGATGCGCTCGATGCGGATCAGATCCATGCCGATGCCGGCGATGGCGCCGGCAGGCATGGATGGCGATGGGGTGGGCGTATCAGACATGGAATACGGGTCGCACGCGGATGCGGGGCGCCTATCGCCCCATATCCGGGATCATACGCGACCCCGCCGCGCCGCCGGACAGCCCTAGCGGCCCCGCTGCGCCTGCAGGCGCGCCTGCACCATCAGGGCTTTCATGTCTCGCACGGCCTTTTCCCAGCCGTCGAACACGGCCTGGGCAACGATGGCGTGGCCGATATTGAGCTCGGCAACGCCATCGAGCGCGGCAATGGGCCCGACGTTGCCGTAGTGCAGGCCGTGGCCGGCGTTGACCCGCATGCCGTGGCGCAGGCCTTCGGCCACGGCCGCGCGCAGGCGCTGCAATTCGGCTTCGGCCTGGCCCTGGCCAGCTTCGGCGTAGGCGCCGGTGTGCAGTTCGATGACCGTCGCGCCCGCCTGCGCCGCAGCCTGGATCTGGGCGATATCAGGGTCGATGAACAGCGACACCCGGATACCGGCATCGTGCAGGCGCGACACCGCGTCGCGCACCGTGCCCTGCGCGCCCAGCACATCGAGGCCGCCTTCGGTGGTGAGCTCGGTGCGCTTTTCCGGCACCAGGCAGACATCCTGCGGACGCACGGCGCAGGCGATCTGCAGCATTTCGTCGGTGATCGCGCATTCGAGATTCATACGGGTGCGCAATACCGGCCGGATGGCATGGACGTCGGCATCCTGGATATGGCGGCGGTCTTCGCGCAAGTGCAGCGTAATCAGATCGGCGCCGGCGTCTTCGGCGCGCAGCGCGGCCGCCACCGGGTCGGGATACGCAGTGTGGCGCTGCTGGCGCAGCGTGGCCACGTGATCGATATTGACGCCTAGTTCAATCATGGTGTTTTTGCAGAAGAAACCTGAGTGGCTTCGGTCCAGCCGCCGCCCAGCGCCTTGTACAGCTCCACGCGGTTGTTCAACGCTTCGAGACCGGCCTGGACGAGCCCCAGCTGCGCACTGAAAAAGTCGACCTGCGCAGTCTGGACCTGCAGGTAGCTGTCGATGCCATTGGTATAGCGCAGGTTCGACAGTTCGAGGGTGCGCGAGGTGGATTCCTGCAACGAGCGCAGCGCGTCGAGCTGCGCCGCATAGGTGGCCTCGCCCGCCAGGGCGTCGGAAACTTCGCGGAACGCCTGCTGGATGGTCTGCTCGTACTGCGCCACCGCAATGTTGTTGCGCGCGGTGGCCAGGTTCAGACCTTCCCGGATACTGCCGCCCGCAAAGATGGGCGTGGTGATCGACGGTGTGAAGTTCCAGGCGCGCTGCCCGCCTTCGAAGAGCGACCCCATCGACGTGCTGGCGAAACCCAGCATGCCGGTCAGGGATATGGTGGGGAAGAACGCGGCGCGCGCCGCGCCGATATTGGCGTTGGCAGCCCTGAGCTGGTTCTCGGCGCCGATGATGTCGGGCCGGCGCACCAGCAGGTCGGACGGCAGGCCGGCCGGCACTGTTGCCAGCAGCTGGTCGCGGCCGAATTCGACGGGGGCAGGCAGGTTATCGGGCAATGGCGTGCCCACCAGCACCGTCAGCGCGTTGACGGACTGCGCACGCACCCGCGCCAGTTGCGCCAGGTCGGCCGAGGCCGAATCGAGCAGGCCTTTGGACTGATTGAGCTCCAGCTCGGACGCCACGCCGCCGTCGTAACGGCGCTTGACCAGGTCGTAGGATTCCTGGCGCGACGCAAGCGTCTTGCGGGTAAGATCGAGCTGCACTTCGGCCGCGCGCAGCGTGAAATACGCCTGCGCCACCGCGCTGACCAGGGTGATATGCACGCTGCGCTGGGCCTGTTCGGTGGCCAGGTACTGCTGGTAGGCCGCCTCGGACAGATTGCGCAGGCGCCCGAACAGATCGATCTCGAACGAGGTCAGGCCGATGCCTGCCTGGAAGGTGTTGCCCACGGTGTCGCGGCCCTGCGGGCTCAGGTTGGCCGGCACGCGCTGGCGCGTGCCTTCGCCGCCCAGCCCGATGCTGGGCCACTGGGACCCGCGCTGCACGCCGTACTGGGCCCTGGCCTCTTCCACGCGCTCGACGGCGATACGAAGGTCGCGGTTGTTGACCAGCGAGAGCTCGATGAGGGCCTGCAGGCGCGGATCGCGGAAGAACTCGCGCCAGCCTATATCGGCGGCGGGCACGGCGCCGGGCGGCGCCACGGCCTGCGCGGACTGCTCCGACAGGGACGTGGGCCGGTCATAGCCGCCGTACTGCACCTTGGGCTGCGCCGGCCAGTCGCCGGGCACCGGCGACGCGGGGCGGTGGTAATCGGGGGCCAGCGAGCATCCGGCCAGTATCGCGACCAGGCACGCCGACAGGGCGGTTCGTTTATGGATCAGGGCTGTCATTGCTTGCCCTCCTGGCCGGGCGCCGCGTCGGGCCCATGGCCGGATTGTTCGGACTGCGCCTCGCGGGCGCGCTTGGCGGCCTGCTCGGCTTCGAATTCCTTGAGTTCATTGCCCAGCAGGCGGGGCTTGGTCTTGAACAGGCTAAGCACCACCACGAAGAAAGTGGGCACGAAAATGACGGCGAACGGCGTGGCCGCAAGCATGCCGCCCAGCACGCCGATGCCCACCGCACGCTGGCTGGCGGCGCCGGCGCCCGTGGCGATCGCCAGCGGGACCACCCCCAGGATGAACGCGAGCGAGGTCATGAGAATGGGGCGGAAACGCAACCGTGCCGCCTCGACTGTGGCCTCGTAGAGACCCATGCCGCGCGCGTACTGGTCTTTGGCGAATTCCACGATCAGGATGGCGTTCTTGGCCGCCAGGCCGATCACGGTGACCATCCCCACCTGGAAATAGACGTCGTTGGACATGCCCATGGCCGACACGAGGGCGACCGCGCCAAGCATGCCCAGCGGCACCACCAACATGACCGACAGCGGGATCGCCCAGCTTTCGTACAGCGCGGCCAGCACCAGGAACACAATCAGCAGCGACAGGCCCAGCAGGATAGGCGCCTGCGCACCCGCCTGGCGTTCCTGGTACGACAGGCCGTTCCATTCGTAGCCGAACCCGGCCGGCAGCTGCCCCACCAGGCGCTCCATTTCGGCCATGGCTTCGCCGCTGGTGTAGCCCGGCGCCGCGTCGCCGCTGATGCGCATCGACTCGTAGCTGTTATAGCGGACCACCTGCACCGGCCCCTGCGTCCATTTCGCGGTGACGAAGCTGGACAGAGGCACCATGCCGCCCTGGTTGTTGTTGACGTTCATGCGCAGGATGTCTTCGACCTGCATGCGATGACGCGCCTCGGCCTGCACCCAGATGTTCTGCATGCGCCCCATGTTGGGGAACTTGTCGATGTAGGCCGACCCCAGCGCCGTGGACAACAGCGTGGCAACTGCATCGAAATCGACGCCCAGCGCCGCGGCCTTGTCGCGATCGACAGTGAGGTTCAGCTGCGGGCCCTCGCCCAGGCCGGTAATGCGCACCTGCGACAGCACCGGACTTTGCATGGCCATGCCCATCAGCTGGCCGGTGGCTTGCGCCAGCGCCGCCGAACCCGCGTTGGCGCGATCCTGCAGGCGGAAGTCGAACCCGGTGGCGTTGCCCAGCGACGAAATGGCGGGCGGCACCAGGGTGAATACCTGCGCGTCATGGACGCCCATCAAGAGTTTCTCGATCGCCTTGAATGCGATCGCCCCGGCGGAGTCGGCGCGGTCTTTGCGCTCGGAGAAGTCTTTCAAGGTAGAGAACGCAATAGCGGCGTTCAGGCCGTTGCCGTTGAAGCTGTAGCCCTGCACCGTGATGATGTTCTCGACCGCGGGCTGCGCCATGAAGTACTGCTCGACCTGTTCGATCACATCGACCGTGCGGTTGGCGCTGGCGCCGGTGGGCAGTTCGATGTTGCTTACTACGTAGCCCTGGTCTTCCTCGGGCAGGAACGACGAGGGCAGGCGCAGGTAGAGCCAGCCCAGCAATACCACCAGCAGCAGGAAGAACAGCATCATGCGGCCGCCCTTGTGCAGAATGCGCGCGACCCAGTTCTGGTAGCGGTGGGTGGTGGCGTCGAACTTGCGGTTGAACCAGCCGAAGAAGCCCTTCTTGGATTCGTGATGGCCCTTGGGCACCGGCTTGAGAATGGTGGCGCACAACGCGGGCGTGAAGGTCAGCGCCAGGAAGGCCGAGAAGAAAATGGACACGGCCATCGCCACCGAGAACTGGCGGTAGATGACGCCCACGGACCCGCTCATGAAAGCCAGCGGCAGGAACACCGTGACCAGCACCAGCGTGATCCCGACGATGGCGCCGCTGATCTGCGGCATGGCTCTCTTGGTGGCCTCTTTGGGCGGCAGGCCTTCGGTGGTCATGATGCGCTCGACGTTCTCGACCACCACGATGGCGTCGTCGACGAGGATCCCGATCGCCAGCACCATGGCGAACATGGTCAGCACGTTGATGGAGAAACCCAGCGCCAGCATCACCGCGAAGGCGCCCAGCATGGCCACCGGCACCACCAGGGCCGGGATCAGCGTGTAGCGCACGTTCTGCAGGAACAGATACATGACCAGGAACACCAGCACCATGGCTTCGGCCAATGTGTGCAGCACCTGCTCGATCGAAATCTTGACGTACGGCGCGGTGTCGTACGGGATGTCGTACTTGATATTGCCGGGGAAATACTGAGACAGGGTCTCCATCTGCGCGCGCACGCCCTCGGCGGTGGCCAACGCATTGGCGTCGGGCGACAGCACGATGGCAAACGCGGCGGTGGGCTTGCCGTTCAGGCGGGCGCCGAACTGATAGTTGTCCGCGCCGACCTCGATGCGCGCCACATCGCGCAGGCGCACCGTGGAACCGTCGGTGTTGGCGCGCAACACGATATTGCCGAAGGCCTCGACCGTGGAAAGCTGGCCGTTGACGATGACCGTGGCGGTGGAACGCTGGCTGGCCGGGTTGGGCGGCGCACCCATGCTGCCCGCCGATACCAGCACGTTCTGGCGACTGATGGCGGCGTTGACTTCGGCGGGGCTGAGATTGAACCCCACCAGTTTGTCAGGGTCGATCCAGACGCGCATGGCGCGCGGCGCCGCGAACAGCTGGAACTGGCCCACGCCGGGCACCCGCGAAACCGGGTTCTGGACATTGCGGGCGATGTAGTCGGCCAGGGCGGTCTGGTCCAGCGAGCCGTCGGTGGACGACAGCGTGACGATCATCAGGAACCCGGCGCTGGTCTGCTCGTAGGTGATGCCCTGCTGGTTCACGGCGACAGGCAGCTGCGCAGACACGTTGGACACGCGGTTCTGCACATCGACCTGCGCCATGTCCGGGTCGGTGCCCGGCGCGAAGGTGGCGGTAATGGTGGATTGGCCGTACGAGTCGCTGACGGATTCGTAATACAGCAGGCCCTTGGCGCCGTTGAGCTGGTCTTCGATGATACTGGTCACCGACTCGGCCACTTCTTTGGCCGAGGCGCCCGGGTACGTCGCCGTAATCGTGATTGCGGGCGGCGCCACGTCGGGATACTGCGCGACCGGCATGTTGGGAATCGCCAACAGCCCGGCCAACAGGATGAACAGGGCGACTACCCAGGCGAAGATTGGACGATCGATAAAAAATTGCGGCATGTGGGCTGACTCAGGAAGTGCTCACGAAAAGCGGCATGCGGCGCAAGGCCGCGTGCCGTTCAGGACGGCTGCCCCGCGGCCGGTTTTGCGGACTTTTCCCCGTCGCCCGCGGGCTGGGCCTGGCCATCGGCCGGCTTGCCGGGTTGTGCGCCCGGTTGCGCCGCCCCCGGTTGAGCCGGCTTGGCCCCGGGCTGCCACGGCGAGGCCTGCACAGGCGCGCCCGCACGGATCTTCTGGAAGCCTTCCACCACGACCACTTCGCCGCCCTTCAGGCCGCTGGTGATGAGCCATTGGTTGTCGATGACCGGACCGGTGGTCACCGGCACTTGCTCGACCTTGTTGTCCTTGACCAGCATCAGGCTCTGCAGGCCATCGGCCGTGCGCTGCAACGCCTGCTGGGGCACCAGCAGCGCATTCTGGTCGATGCCTTCGTTCACGCGCACGCGCACGTACATGCCGGGAAGAAGAATGCTGTCGGGGTTGGGCACCTCGGCGCGCAGGTTGACCTGCCCCGTGGTGGGATCGACCGTAATGCCGGTGAACAACAATTTGCCGGCGTGCTCGTAGACGGAACCGTCTTCGAGCACGACTTCGACGCGGGCGGCGTTATCGCCCACCCGCTGCATCTGTCCGCTGGCAAAAGCCTTGCGCAGCTTGGCCAGGTCTACCGTGCTTTGCGTGAAGTCGATGTAGATGGGGTCGAGCTGCTGCACCACGGCCATCTGGGTGGCCGAGGTGCCTTCCACCAGCGCGCCCTCGGTAACCAGCGGCTTGCCGATGCGGCCATCAATGGGCGAGGTGACATCGGTGTAGCCCAGGTTGATCTCGGCGGCGTCGAGATTGGCCTTGGCCGCAGCCACTGCCGCTTCGGCCTGCCGGCTGTTTGCCACGGCGTTGTCGTATTCTTGCTTGCTGACGGCGTTGGCCTTGACCAGCGGCGCATAGCGATTGGCCAGGGCCTTGGCGCTGAACAAATCGGCCTGCGCCTGCTTGAGCTGGGCGGCCGCCTGGTCGCGCGTTGCGCGGTATGGCGCGGGATCGATCTTGAAGAGCAACTGCCCTTCCTTGACATCGCCGCCCTGTTCGAACTCGATACGCTGGACGATACCCGTCACGCGCGCACGGATCTGCGCGTCGCGCACGGCGTCAACCCGGCCGGGCAGGTCGGACACGATGGAAGCGGGCTTGGGCTGAACGGTAATAACGCTGACCTGCGGCATGCCCGGGTTCATTTGCGGCTGTTCTTTGCAGCCTGCCAGAGCCAGCGCCACAAGCGCGGCAGCCCCGATTCCCGAGACACGATGAGGCGAAAAACGCATGGATTCCTCACGGAGTAGAACCGTGGGCACGCCAGCCGGTGCACACGGGATCGGACACCAGGAGACGCGTCCGAGAAGCCCGTTACTGTACCGTATTTTTGCGGCAAAACGGCAGTTTTTCGCGCAATGGCGCTGTATTGCGGCCTGTATGCCGGCTATGAGGGCATGCCTTCGGCGATCAGGTGGCCCAGGAATACATAGCCCATGCCATGCACCGTGTGCAACGGCAATGCGGCGCCCAGCGCCGCCACTTTCTTGCGCAGCCTGCTGATGGCGACATTGATGGTGCGTATGCTGGCATGGGGAACGCGCTGCGCGAGCGCGTCTCGCGTGAGTTCGCGCTGCGGGCTGGCCAGCAGGCACAGAAAGCATGCGCGTTCGACGGCTGTAAGGTGCAGGCGCTGGCCATCGGGTGTGCTGAGTATCCAGCCCTGGTACAGCAGGCCCCACCAGCCGTCGGCGCCGCTGCCCACGGCCTGCGCGGCATGCGCAGGCGGGTGAAAGGCGGGTACAGGGGAAGCGGATGCAAGCGTGGACATGCGGAATTCGGAATGCGGAGAGGGCAACGAGTTGAAATAAGCGCGGCGCAACATCACATGGAGTTGCCCGTGTGCCCGAAAGGCTACCGGAGTTGTACGGGGCGTCGCGCGACGCCCGGGCACGCCCCTGCAGAAATCAGACCAAGTTACCCACTACAGATACCAAAGCCCTGCGCGCCGGTCAGTCGGGGCGCCGATGCACATCGTGAGTGATGAAGCTCTCGTCGGCCGAAGGAGGTTCGAGCACCGCCGGATCGGCCAGCGTGCGGCGGATGTCGGCCAAGCCGCTCTGCCAGTGGTCACGCATGGCCTCGGAGCCGAATTCGTAGTCTTTGGACTGGCGCTCGTAGTGTTTTGCTTCGTAGATCAGGTTGATGACATTGACCGCCGGCGTGCAGGCCTGCTCGCGGATGTCGGCCAGCGCGGCGCTGTTGCGCTCGTGCTCGGGCAGGCGTTCGAGCAGGCGCTGCAGCGAACGCCGCAGCCTGAGCACGCGCCTGTACATGTCGGTAACAGCGCGGGTGCGGCTGGAATACTGGATGTCTTTCTGACGTTCGGCGACTTCTTCCAGGCTGGTGGGCAAGGGGCCGCGCGCAGGCCAGAGGTCGACCTGGAAGGCCAGCGTATCGGGCATCGGGTGCGCCGACAAAATGTGCGCAAGCGGCGTGTTCGACACCACACCGCCGTCCCAATAGTGTTCGCCGTCGATTTCCACGGCAGGAAAGCCCGGCGGCAAGGCGCCCGAAGCCATGATGTGCTCGGGTCGCAGCTGCACACGCGTATTGTCGAAATAGGAAAAATTGCCGGTGCGCACATTGACCGCGCCCAGGCTGACGCGCACATCGCCGCGATTGAGCAGGTCGAAATCCACATACTGCCCAAGGGTGGCCTTCAGCGGCTCGGTGTCATAGAAGCTGGTGGCTGCGGGCCCGCCGCGCAGCCAGTACGGCGGCGGGTAGCGCGGCCGGAAGAATCCCGGCTGGCCTACTGTCAGGGCCTGGAACGCGGCGAGCTGCGCATTCATGGCGGGCGAACCGTAGCCGAACGGCACGCCCTGGAACATGCGCGCCATCGTGTCGCCCCACGGCAGCGCCGAAAATCCGGTGGGCCGGCATATGCTTTCCCAGAACCCGCGCAGGCGCTCGACCCGTTCATCGGGTGGCGAACCGGCGATAATGGCCGCATTGATGGCGCCGATCGAAATGCCGGCCAGCCAGTCGGGGCGCACGCCGGCCTCGTGCAGGCCTTCGTAGACGCCGGCCTGGTATGAGCCCAGCGCCCCGCCGCCCTGCAGGACCAGCGCCACCGTATCGTAGGCGGCCTGGCCCGGCTTGCGCGCCCCGTGTCGCGGATTCCGCCGCGCCATTACTTGGGCGCGGGCACTTGCGCCACACCGCTGCCGGCCCGGAACGGATAGCGGCTGAATATCTGGGCGACGTTGGCTTCGACGCTGGAAGCCGAATTGGCCTGGGCGACGTTGTCTACGACGCCGACGCTGACGCCTTCCCAGACCAGTTGCTTGCGGCGGGCGTCGACCAGGTCGATATTGAGCGTGCCCTCGTTGTACTGATATACATCGCTGCCCCAGCCGTAGCCCGGCCAGCCGCCATAAAAGCCCGCGCGATAGCCGTAGTACGGCACGGGCATCGGCATGCCGGGGGTGACCTCGGTTTTCTGCTGCAGCTTGGCGTTGAAGTTGACCAGCAGGTCGGGCGACTGCTCGTTATAGGTGTAGCCACGCATTTCCATCTGGCTGCGCGTCGCGGTCTTCAGGCGTTCGGTGAGCAGCGTGCTGTAGCCCGATTTGTCCGTGCCCAGCGCAGACATGAAGCCGAAGCTGCGATATTGAGCGAAATCGGCGTTGTGGTCGTAGTCGCTACGGATGGTGGGGCCGGAGGCGCAGGCCGACAACAGGCTGGCGACCGCCAGGGCGGGCAGGAACGCATGGCATTTCATCAAGGTCTCCGTATGTGAGTACCGTGCGCATCATGCCGCGAAGCGGGCAAACTTGCAATGCAATCTCATTCTCATTGTGCAGGTCCTGCGGACGCGGCGCGGCGTGGGCAGGCGGGGCGGCGCACCGGACCCATCGGCAACCCCTGCACGGGCCGCGCCGCTAAACTATGCGCGACGCTTTTTCCTGACCGCCATGTCCCCTGCCCCACTTGAACTCGACGGCTCGATCTGGCTGCGCGCCGGCGCCCAGACCTGGGGCGGCAGCAGCCGCATCGACCTGCTTGCCCAGATCGACGATACCGGCTCGATCAGCGCCGCGGCGCGCGCCGTGGGCATGAGCTACAAGGGCGCCTGGGACGCCATCGACACCATGAACAACCTGGCCGGCGAACCGCTGGTCTTGCGCGCCACCGGCGGCAAAGGCGGAGGCGGCGCACGACTGACGCCGCGCGCCCGCCAGCTGGTGGCCACCTTCAGGGCTCTGCAGGCCGAGCATCAGCGCATCATGGCGCACCTGGCGCAGGCAGGCCTGGACGACGCCGGCAACCTGAACCTGATGAGGCGCATCATGTTGAAAACCAGTGCCCGCAACAAGCTGCTGGGCGTGGTCACCGAAATACGCCCCGGCGCGGTGAATGACGAAATCGTGCTGCGCATCGGCGGCGGCCACGACGTCGTGGCCACGATCACGCAAGAAAGCACGGCGGAACTGGGCCTGGCCGTGGGCAGCGAGGCGATTGCGCTCATCAAGGCGCCGTCGGTGCTGATCGCCCTGCCTGGCGGCCTGCGCATATCGGCCAGCAATCAACTGCCCGGCACCGTCGCGCAGGTGCGCGAAGGCGCAGTGAATTGCGAAGTGATCCTGGACCTGGATGGCGGCGGAACGGTCGCCGCGGTGATCACCCAGGACAGCGCGCGCGCCCTGGAACTGGCGCCTGGCCTGCCGGCGCTGGCGGCATTCAACGCGTCCAGCGTCATATTGGGGGTCGTTGCCTGAACCGGCCGGTTGCGGGCCGTGCCGCAACTGGCCCGTGCGGCCCGGCCTACGCGGCCCGGCCTTTTCCCCTAGCCCAGCAATAGCGCGTCGTCGGCCAGCTTCTCGCCGCGTACCCGCTCGAACATGGCCAGCAGGTCGGGCACGTCCAGGCCCTTGCGCTGGTCGCCCGACACGTCGAGCACCACCTGGCCCTGGTGCAGCATGACGGTGCGATCACCCACGTCCAGCGCCTGCCGCATGCTGTGGGTGACCATCATGGTGGTAAGCCTGCTTTCCGCCACGATGCGGGCAGTGAGCTGCAGCACGAAATCGGCCGTGCGCGGGTCAAGCGCCGCCGTGTGTTCGTCGAGCAACAGGATGCGGGAAGGCTGCAACGCCGCCATCAGCAGGCTGACTGCCTGGCGCTGCCCCCCGGACAGCAGCCCGATACGGTCGGTGAGGCGGTTTTCCAGCCCCAGCCCGAGCGTGGCCAGCCGTTCGCGAAAGCCCTCGCGCATCGAGGCCTTTACCGCGCGGCCGAAGCCGCGGCGCGCGCCACGCAGCTGCGCGAGCGCCATGTTTTCTTCGATGGTCAGGTCTTCGCAGGTGCCGGCCATGGGGTCCTGGAATACCCGCGCCACGCGGCGGGCGCGCTGCCAGACCGGCTCGCGCGTGACATCGGCGCCCTCGATCTCGATGCGGCCGGAATCAATGGGCAGGTCGCCCGAGACGGCATTCAGAAACGTGGACTTGCCGGCGCCATTGGAACCGATGACGGTGACGAACTGCCCGCTCGGAATCTCCAGCGACAGGCCGCGCAGCGCGCGGGTTTCGATGGGCGTACCGGCATTGAAGGTAATTTTGAGGTCTTCTGCGCGCAGCATGGTCAGGCTCCTTTCTTGCCAAGCAGCCGGCGCTTCATCATGGGAATGACCAGGGCGATGGTGACCAGCACTGCGGTAACCAGGTTGAGGTCTTGCGCCTTCAGGCCGATGAAGTCGCTATTGAGCGCCAGCGCGATGAAGAACCGGTATACGATGGCGCCCAGAATGACCGCCAGCGTGGCCAGCACCAGCTTGCGAGACGGCAGGATGCTTTCGCCCACGATGACCGCGGCCAGGCCGATGACGATAGTGCCCACGCCCATCGATATATCTGCGCCGCCCTGGGTCTGGGCGAACAAGGCGCCCGCCAGGCCGACCAGCGCATTGGACAGCGCCATGCCGGCCAGGACCATCCCGCCCGTGTTGACGCCCTGGGCGCGCGCCATGCGGCCATTGGACCCCGTGGCGCGCATGGCCAGGCCGGTCTGCGTGGCCAGGAACCAATCGAGCAGCAGCTTCACGATGATCACCGCCACCACCAGAATCAGCGGCCGGGCCACGTAGTCGCTGATCCAGTCGGGCTGCAGAATCGTGAACACGGTCGGCTCGGTGATGAGCGGCACGTTGGGCCGGCCCATGACTCGCAGGTTGATCGAGTACAGGGCGATCATCATCAAGATGCTGGCCAGCAAATCCATGATGCGCAGCCGCACATTGAGCCAACCCGTCACCAGCCCGGCGGCGGCCCCTGCCACGGTGGCGGCAATCGTCGCCAGGAACGGGTCCATGCCGCCCGAAATCAGCGTGGCGGCCACGGCGCCGCCCAACGGGAAGCTGCCGTCCACGGTCAGGTCGGGAAACCGCAGCAGGCGGAAGGAAATCAGGACGCCCAACGCGACCAGGCTGAAAATCAAACCGATTTCCAGGGCGCCGAGCAAGGAAAACAAGGACATGGAGAGTCGGGCCCGGCGTGTCTCGTGAACGCGGCGGGCGCAGCCTTGGGTATGTTCAGTGAAAAAGCGCGGCGGCCCGCCGGCCGCCGTGCCACATTGTTACTTGACGACCTCGGCGGCCGACTTGAGCAACTCGTCCGACAGCGTGACGCCCTGCTTTTCAGCAGCGCCCGGGTTGACGAACAAGCGCAGATTGGAGCTGGTTTCCGATGCGATGGCGCCCGGCTTTTCGCCCTTGAGAATGCGCACCACGATCTTGCCGGTCTGCACGCCCAGGTCATGGTAGTCGATGCCCAGCGCCGCAATGGCGCCGCGCTTGACGCTGTCGGTGTCCGAGGCCACCAGGGGGATCTTGGCATCATTGCCGACCTTGACCAGCGACTCGTATGCCGACACCACGTTGTTGTCGGTATTGGTGTAGATGACATCGACCTTGCCGATCAGGCTGCGCGCGGCCGAAGCGACGTCCACGGTGCGCGGCGCGGCGGCCTCTACCAGCGACATGCCGGACTTCGACAGCAGTTCCTGCAGCTGCTTGACCACGACCACGGAGTTGGCTTCGCCCGGGTT
The DNA here is from genome assembly GCF_002261415.1 of Bordetella genomosp. 7. Lineage (NCBI taxonomy): Bacteria > Pseudomonadati > Pseudomonadota > Betaproteobacteria > Burkholderiales > Alcaligenaceae > Bordetella > Bordetella genomosp. 7. The sequence goes on from NZ_NEVI01000016.1 coordinate 158,591, forward strand.
GTACACCATGCCCACGCGCTTGGCGTCGGGCACCACCTTTTTGATCAGCTCGATCTGCTTGTCGAGCGCGAGCAGGTCGGAAACGCCGGTGACGTTGGTGCCGGACGCATCCATGGAGGGCACCAGCTGTGCGGCGACCGGGTCGGTTACGGCCGAATATACGACCGGAATGTCTTTGGTGGCAGCCACCACCGACTGGGCCGAGGGCGTGGCGATGGCCACGATGGCATCGGGACGGTCGCCCACGAACTTGCGCGCGATCTGTGCGGCGGTGCCGGTATTGCCCTGCGCGCTCTGGTACTGCCACTTGAGGTTCTTGCCGGACTCGTAGCCGGCCTGCTTCAAGGCGTCCTGCACGCCGTCGCGTACGGCGTCAAGGGCCGGATGCTCGACGATGGCGGTCACCGCCACCGATTTTTGTTGCGCCGCAGCAGGAACAGCGTGGATAGCCAGCGCCGCCGCCACTGCGCCCAGCGTCAGAAAATGTTTTTTTCCGATCAGCATAGGGATACTCCTTGCACCGTGTAGGTATCGTTGTTGTCACGGCCCCGCGACGGCTTCCCGTCGGCGCTCGAGCCGGTGAAACCGCGTAGTCTAACGTGTTGGCGCCGGCTTTGTGGCGCGGGAAATCCCTGAAATGGTGCACGCGCCCCGGGCCCGGCCCCGCCGCACCGACGCGGCAGGCCCGGGCCAAGCGGCACGATCAGTCCAGCGTAACGCCCGATTGCTTGACCACGTTGGCCCAGCGCTCGATCTCGCTGTCGACAAAACTGCCGAATTGCGCGCCCGTGACGCTGGGGATGGTGGATCCGTTGCCCGCCCAGATTTCCTTGATCTTGGGCGTGTTCAGCGCCTTGGTCACTTCGGCGATCATCTTGTCCACCACGGGCTGGGGCGTGCCCGCCGGCGCCCACATCGCGTACCAGGTCGATACTTCGTAGCCAGGCAGCCCCGCCTCGGCAACCGTGGGAACGTCCGGGAACGACGGCGAGCGTTGCGCCGCGGCGACGGCCAGCGGCTTGATGCTGCCGGCGCGGATATGGCCGGCCGACGAACCCAGGCCATCGAAGGCCAGGTCCACCTGGCCGCCGATCAGCGCCGACAGCATGGGGCCCGCCCCCTGGTAGGGCACGTCCACCAGCTTGATATCGGTCTGCAGGGCGAACAGCTCGCCGGCAAGGTGGTGCGTGCTGCCCTTGCCTGCCGTGCCGAAGTTGATCTCGCCCGGCCGCTTGCGCGCATACTCGATGAACTCCTGCAGGCTATTGACCGGCAGCTTCGACGCGTTGACCACCACGACTTGCGGCGGCTGGGCAAGCAGCGCGACCGGCACGAAATCTTTCTGGATGTCGTAGCTCAGGTTCTTGTACAGCGACGGCGCCACGGCGTGATGCGCCCCGCCCATGAAGAACGTGTAGCCATCCGGTTTCGCCTTGGCAGCTACGCCGGCGCCTACAGTGCCGCCCGCGCCGCCCTTGTTGTCCACAACCATGGTCTGCCCCAGCTGCATGCTGAGCTGCTGGGCAAGCGGGCGGGCAAAGGTGTCCGTGCCTCCGCCGGCGGGAAACGGCACTATCAGGGTGATGGGGCGGTCGGGCCAGTCTGCGGCGGCGGCGCTGGGCGCCAGGGCCAGGTTGACGCTCAGCGCGGCCGCCACGGCCAGCGCGTGAATTGCGTTGCGGTTCATTTCATCTCCTCAGTTAAAACAGCTCGCGAGGCTGCTTGCATGTAGTTTTGTTATACGGTGCTACGGGACGCTGTGTCGGCTGGTTCGTGTGGTGGATCTTCTCCTCTGTCGAGGTTGGAAAAGGAACGGCCCCGCGGCCGTTCCCCGTGGTTCTGCTAGGCGGCCTTGTATGTGTCGCGCAGCACGTTCTTCTGCACCTTGCCCATGGTGTTGCGGGGCAGCTGCTCGACCACGTGGATCTGCTTGGGCACCTTGAAATTGGCGATGCGCGACTTCAGCTCGGCCTGCATGGCAAGCGTGTCCACCGTCGCGCCGGCACGCGGCACCACCACCGCCACCACCGCCTCGCCGAAATCGGGATGAGGCACGCCGATCACGGCAGACTCGAGCACGCCGGGCATCTCGTCGATGATCAGTTCGATCTCTTTGGGATAGACGTTGTAGCCGCCCGAGATGATCAGGTCTTTGCTGCGGCCCACGATAGACAGGTAATCGCCGGGCACCTTGCGCCCGCCCGATTCGCCGCCCCACCGGCCTACATCGCCCGTGCGGAACCAGCCATCGGCGGTGAATTCTTCGCGAGTCTTCTCGGGCATGCGCCAGTATCCCTTGAATACGTTGGGCCCGCGCACCTGCACATTGCCGATCTGATCTTCGCCCAGTTCCGCGCCGCCATCGTCCACCACGCGCACCTGCACACCGGGCAGCGGCTTGCCTACCGTGCCGCCCAGCCGCTCGCCGTCGGCCGGATCATAGGGGTTGGACGTCAGCATGACGGTTTCGCTCATGCCATAGCGTTCCAGAATCGTATGGCCGGTGCGCTCGCGGAATTCGCTGAAGGTTTCCATCAGCAGCGGCGCCGAACCCGAGATGAACAGGCGCATGCGCGCGCAGACGTCGCGGGTAAAGCGCGCGTCGGCCAGCAAGCGCACGTAGTAGGTGGGCACGCCCATCATCACCGTGCAGCGCGGCAGATACTGCAACGCCTGGTCTACGTCGAGCCTGGGCAGCCAGATCATGCGCGCGCCGGCCAGCAGTGCGCCGTGCGACGCGACGAACAGGCCGTGCACATGGAAGATAGGCAGCATATGCAAGAGCACATCGTCGGAACGCCAGCCCCAATAGCGGTGCAGCACCTGCGCATTGGAGGCAAGGTTTCCGTGCGTGAGCATCGCCCCCTTGCTGCGGCCGGTGGTGCCCGACGTATATAGGATGGCGGCCAGGTCGTCTGTGCCGCGCACGGCCGCCTGGAAGCTCGTGCCCAGGCCGGCGCTGGCCTCGAGCAGCGAACCGCTGCGGTCATCGTCCAGCGTGTACACATGCTGCGTGCCGGCCTGCTCGGCGAGCTTGCGCATCCATTCGGCGTTCTTGCTGGAACACACCACCACGGATGGCTCGGCGTCGCCCAGGAAGTACGCCACTTCGCTTTCGCGATAAGCCGTGTTCAGCGGCAGGTATACGTACCCCGCGCGCAGCGTGGCCAGGTACAGCAGCAACGCCTCGGGCGACTTGTCCACTTGCACGGCCACCCGGGCGCCTTCGGGCAAGCCCAGCGAGGCCAGCAGATTGGCCATGCGGGCGCTGGCGTGGTCCAGATCGTCCCACGTGTACTGCTGGTCGGGCGTCTCCAGCGCGACCTTGCTGCGGTCGGCCGGAAAACCGCCGGCCAGCACGCTATACAGATTGGCGTTGCTCACCTTGTTCAGTCTCCAGTAAATACGGGCGGCCGCCCCGCCAGGAAGGCGCTGACGCCCTCGCGATGGTCACGGCTTTCGGCATAAGAAAAGAAATCTTGATAGTCGGCTTCGGACAGCGGCGTACCTTGCAGCAGCCTTTGCGCCTGGCGTTTGTTGATGCGGGCGGCCAGCGGCGCGCCGCGCGCAATGCGTTCGGCGCTGGCACGCGCCTGGGAGGCCACGTCGGCGTCGGGCACCACCCGGGTCAGCAACCCCAGCGCCTGCGCCTGGGCCGCGTCGAACACCTGCCCCTCGAGCAGGATAGCCATCGTGGCCGCCCGGCCAGCCAACGCCAGCAGGCCGCGCATTTCGTCGGGCGCCATGGGAAAACCCAGGCGATTGATCGGCACCCCGAAACGCGACGATGCGCCGGCGATGCGAAGGTCGCATTGGCAGGCGATTTCCAGGCCGCCGCCCACGCATACCCCTTCGATCTGCGCGACCACGGGATGAGGGCATTGCGCGACGGCGGCCAGCGCCGGCGCGAGCACATGCTGGTGATAATGGCGCACCTGTTGCGCGTCGCCGCGCACCTGAGGAAATTCGCGGATGTCGGCGCCGGCGGCAAAGTTACCTTCCGCCCCGCGCACGACCACGCAGCGCACCGAGGCATCCGCGGCCAGGCTGGCAAAGACGTGGCGCAACTGTTCCCACATGGCCACGCTGATGGCGTTCAGGCGGCCGGGGTTCGACAGGGTGACCCATGCCAGCTCGCCTTCGCGTTCCAGCAATACCTGCCCTGATGTCGGTTTCTCTTGCATGCCGCCCTACCCGATGCGTGCGATGCCGCGGCTGACGCGTGGCCTGCCCTCGCCCAGCTCGGCCAGGTTCGCGTCCAGGTCATCCAGGTCGTACAGGTAATTCACCATCATGCCGCACGACTGGGCCAGCCCCTTGGCCGACGTGTCGGCCGCCCAGTTCAGGCGTTCTATGCGCGCGCCGTTGCCCAGGTGAAAGCGCGCCACCGGATCCAGCGGCTGGCCGTTTTTCATCGCCATCAGGTAATGCGCAGCCAGCTTCAAGCCCGTGCGCTGCACGATTTCCGACGGCTTGCCGGTGGCCGCCTTGGACAGGCGGGCCGCCCACCGCGCGCCATCGGGTGCGCCCGAGCGCGTACGACCCTTATCGCGCACAATGTCTTCAACCTCTTGCGCCGTCAGGCGCGACAGCCAGTCGACCAGCCCCGGTATCGGCGACAAAGTGGCGAACGAACGTACCTTGGGCACTTCTTCAAGCAGGCGTTCGATTACCCGCTTGAGCAGGAAGTTGCCGAAACTGATGCCGCGCAGGCCCGGCTGGGTGTTCGAGATGGAATAGAAGATTGCCCAGCGCGCCTTGTCCAGGTCGTGCGACGGCGCATTGGTGTCAAGCAGCGTCTGCACGTTGTCGGCGATCTGCGCCGCGAATGCGACCTCGACGAAGATCAGCGGCACGTCCGGCATCTGCGGATGGAAGTATGCGTAGCAACGCCGGTCGGGCGCCGCCACCCGGTGGCGCAGGTCATCCCATGACCGGATTTCGTGCACGGCCTCGTACAGGATGAGCTTTTCAAGCAGTGAAGCGGGCGAATCCCAGGTAAGCGGACGCAGTTCGAGCAGGCCGACATCGAACCATGCCGACAGCAGCGATTCCAGGTCTTTTTCCAGCGCCTGCAACCCGGCCACCTGCTTGCGCCAGCGCAGCATGTCGGCGCGCAGCGCCACCAGGAAACGCAAGCCGTCGGGCAAGGCGTTGAAACGCCTGAAAAGCCTCAGGCCCTGGTCGCCGCGCGGTTCCAGCCCGCCGCTGACGCCGGCCAGTCCGGCCAGCAGCTCGCGCCGCCGCTTGCTGTCGGCTGCGGTATAGCCGCTGCACCAGCCGCGCGCCAGCTTGTTGGCCGCGACATCGGTCAGGCGCGCCTGGAACAGGGGCAGGAGCTCGGCGGCGCCCGGCAGGCGCCCGCGATCCCACCAACGCCCCAGGCGAGCCATCAGGCCGGCACTTTCTGCCGCGGCGCTGTCGTCGACGGCGACGTCCGGCTCAGGCTGCCGGGTGCCGCGTGCGTACGGACTGGAGTCTAGGGCGGTCATGAGCGGGCTCCTGCGTGTAAGTGGGGGAAGATTCGGTCGCCGCCTCGGCCTGGCTGGCCAATACGCGCAATGCGTCGAGCTGGCGCAGCAGGTGCTTGCGCGCCAGCGCTTCGGCCGCTTCGGGGTCGCGGGCCTTCAGGGCCGCGAAGATCGCCAGGTGCTCGGCGCACGAGTCGGCCATGCGGCCGGGCAATACCAGGCTCTTGTGGCGAAACAGGCTGAGCACCTTGCGTAGGTTGCCCACCATGTCCGACAGCCAGTGATTCCTGGCCAGCGCCTGCACGGCTTCGTGGATGAGGGCGTTGGTGTCGTAATACGCGTCGATGCGGCCGGCCGCGGCATGTTCGGCCAGCGCACGGTGCAGCGGTTCAAGCGCCGCCAGGTCTGCGTCCGAAGCCTTGATGGCGGCCTCGTGGGCGCATCGCCCTTCCAGCATGGCCATCAGGGGAAAGATGTCTTCGAGGTCTTGCAGCGACAGTTCGTTGACGAAGCAGCCGCGCCGCGGTTCCAGCCGTACGAGGCCTTCGGTGGCCAAGACTTTGAGCGCCTCGCGCAAGGGGGTGCGCGAAATGCCGAGCAGGCCCGTCAGCCGGGTTTCGTCTATCCATTCGCCGCTGGCCAGGGCGTGCGAACGGATCATGGCGCGCAGGCGGTCGGCAACCTCGAGGTACAGCGCTTGCCGGACGATGGGAGCAGTCATGAGGCGGGATGCCGTAATTCATAATTATGAACACCCATCATACCGACCTCCCCCCGGCGCGGGAAGCCCCCGCGCCATAGGTACTATCCCGATACCGCCGTGGCGGGCGGCTAGAAATGCAGCATGCCGTCCACGGCGTGGCGCATCAGGGCGCGCGCCCAGCGCCGCGCCGGCAGGCCGTATTGCCCCTCTACGTCTTCGGCGCGGGCGAGCAATTGCGCGGGTGTGACCGCCAGGGGCGGCCCGGTGAAGGCCAGCACGATCTGGTTGCCGGCGTCGATTTCGGGCAACAACAGGATGCGGTCGTCGAACGCCTTGCGCAGGTTCTCGATATTGCGGCCGAAACTTTCGTGCCGGCCGAACAGGTTCACCGACAGAACCCCTACTTCGCCCAGCACGCGCCGGCAGCCACTGTAAAAGGCCACGGAATCACGCACCGGCCCGCGCGCCGAAGCGTCGTAGAGGTCGACCATCAGCACCGGGCAAAGACCCGCGTGGCGCGGGTCCGCCACCCAGGCGGCGGCGTCGTCGTGCTCGACCGAAAGGCGCTCTGCCGCCGGCAGGCGGAAGAACATCTGGCATACGGCCGTGACTTGCGGGTTCCATTCCACGGCAACCACCGGACTGCGGGTGTGTTTCAGGCAGAAGCGGGCCAACGAACCGGCCCCCAGCCCCAACAGGCCGATGGATTGTTCTTTGGGCGGCTCGAGAAACAGCAGCCACGCCATCATCTGCGCGGTGTATTCCAGCACCAGGGCGGCGGGCGTCTTGATGCGCATGGCGCCTTGGATCCATTCGGTGCCGAAATGCAAATAGCGGATGCCGTCGGCTTCAGAAAGCGTGGGCTGGTCGAGAGTATGGGGAGCGGGTCGGACAGGCATCGCGCGATTGTAGCCAGCGCGGTACCCTGTGGCTTGTCCCTGTTGATGGAGCCATGTCGATGTCCAACGCGCTCTCGAGCACGCAAGTCGTACGTAAAACCGTCATTCGCACCGCCGGTGGACTGGTGGCCTCACAACACCGCAGGGCGGCCGAAGCGGGCGCGCAGGTGCTGGCTGCGGGCGGCGACGCCGTCGATGCCGCAGTGGCGGTGTCGTTTGCCGCCGGCGTGGCCGAGCCCTGGATGAGCGGCCCGATGGGCGGCGGCGCCATGACCCTGTACCGGGCAGACCAGAACCGCGCCCAGGTGGTGTATTTCGGCATGCGGTCGCCGGCGGGACTCGACCCCGCCCACTATCCGCTGGCGGGCACGGGCGCCGTGTCGACCGACCTGTTCCCCTGGCCGGCGGTGGTAGACGACCGCAATGCGCGCGGCGCGACCGCCGTGGCGGTGCCGGGCACGGTGGCGGGCATGGAGCTGGCCCATGCCACGCACGGGCGCCTGCCCTGGCGCGAGTTGCTGCAGCCGGCAATTGCGCTGGCGCGCGAAGGCCTGCCGGTCGACTGGTACACAACCTTGATGATCGCGGGCTCGGCGCGCTGGCTCGCGCGCGACGCCGATGCCGCGCAGATGTTCCTGGATGACGGCATCTGGCCCAAAACCGGCGGGTGGGCCACCGCCGCGGGCCAGCGCATCATGATGGCCCGCGCCGCCGACACGCTGGCTTGCCTGGCCGAGGACGGGCCACGCGCATTCTACGAAGGCGACATCGGCGCGCAACTGGCGCGCGACGTGCGGGACAAGGGCGGATGCCTGACCCCGCAAGACCTGCGCGACTATCGGGCGTCGATCCAGGAGCCGCTGTCTATTCCATATCGCGGCGGACGGGTCTACGCCACGCCCGAAATGACGGCGGGCCCCAGCCTGGCCCGCTGTCTGCAGCGCCTGCAGACCCGGCTGCAACCCGGGCAGGCGCCCGATGCCGGTGCATTCCTCGCCTATGCCGACGTATTGCGCGAAGAATACCGGTGGCGGCTGTCCAACATGGGCGACAACGAAGACCCGCGCACGCCCGCCTGCACCACGCATTTCAGCGTCGTAGACCGCCATGGCAACCAGTGCGCCGTCACGCAGACGCTGCTGTCGGCTTTCGGGTCGCATGTGGTCTCGCCATCGACCGGCATGCTGCTGAACAACGGCATCATGTGGTTCGATCCCGAACCCGGCAAGGCGAATTCCCTGGCGCCAGCGCGGCGGTGCCTGATGAATATCTGCCCCGTGATCGGCGAGGCGGACGGCCGCCGCTTTGCGCTGGGCGCCTCGGGGGGGCGCAAGATCCTGCCTGCCGTCATGCAGCTGGTGTCGTTCCTGGTGGATTACCGGATGAGCCTGGAAGACGCCTTCCACCATGCCCGGCTGGACGCCAGCACCGACATCGTGACGCTGGATCCCGGCCTGCCCGTTCAGGCCTACCAGGCCGTGGCCGCCGCATACCCGCATGCACAGGCGCCGCGCACCTTCTACCCCTATGCGTATGCCTGCCCGTCGGCCGTGCTGCGTGATGGCGGCGAGAACGAAGGCTGCACCGAAATCATGGCGCCATGGGGTGACGTGGCGCCGGAGCCGCCGCGCGGCTGACGGGCGTCATGCCGCAGCGGCCTGGCCGCCGTCGTTCCACAGGATGTCGAGCAGTTCGGTGCGGCGCCGGCCGCCGCCCAGCATGGCGGCAATGTGCAGCACGCGCTTCAGGTACAAATGCATGCCGCTTTCCCAGGCGATGCCCAGCGCGCCATGCAGCTGAATTGCGTGCTGTGCGGCGCGCGGCGCGCTTTCCAGCGCCAGCAACTCGAACACGGCGCAGGCGCGCGCGGCGGGCTGGTCCGCGGCGTCGTCAAGCAGCCGCGCCGCTTCCTTGCCGGCCAAGGCGGCATCGTCCAGCGCCATCCAGTCGTTGGCCAGCCGATGTTTGACGGCCTGGTTTGCGCCGATTGCGCGTCCGAACTGCTGCCGTTGCCGCGCGTGTGCGGCAGCCGCGTCCAGCGCTGCCCAGGCCGCCCCCAGCATTTCCGCCGCGCGCAGCAGGCGATAGCCCTGCAGCCATGCGGCACGCTGCCCATCGCTCATGGACACGTCCAGGATATCAGCCGACCGCCCTGCCGCGAGCCGCAGTGAACCGACGGTCGGGTCGATGCCGACGCCTGCGGGGCCGGCGCACGGCCCGTGCAATTCGAGCCGAATGCCGGCCTGGCTGTACCGCCATGCCAACGCCTGCCTCTGCGCCAAGGCGTATTCCACCAGCAGACTGCCGTCGGGGCGACGTTGCGCGGGCGCGTACGCGGCACTGCCCGTCAGCACGGGTTCCAGCCAGGCCGCCAGCTTGCCGCCGTCATGCGACTCGGCCGGCAACCGCTGCAGAAGAGTCATGTTGGCCACGAGCGGCGCGGTCAGCAAATGTCGGCCCGCCTGCACTGCCAGGGGCCAGGCGGCGCCCAGCCCCTGCCCCATGCCGCCGGCGGGCTCGGGCAGCAACAGCGCCGGCCATCCCAGTTGTGCGACCGTGGCCCACAGGTCCGACTGCTCCGCGGGGTCGCCCGCCATGCGGCATGCAACCGTTGCCGGATGCCGTTCATCGAGAAAGCGCCGCGCGGACGCTTCCATCATGCTGTCGATATCGTTCAATTCGGCGTATCCCATGCGATCAGCCCTTGGGCAGGCCAAGTATCTGTTCCCCGATGATGTTGCGCTGGATTTCGGACGTGCCGGCCAGTATGGTTTCGGCACGCGACCACAGGTAGGCGCGCATCAGGCCTTGTTCTTCGCGACCCGCCGAGCCGCCCGCCAGGCAGGCGTCCGGCCCCAGCAGGTCCAGGCCCAGCTCGAGCAGCCGCTGGTGCGCCTCGCTCCAGTGAACCTTGGTGGACGACCCCTCGGGCCCGGGCGGGTCGCCGCGCTGGGCGGCCTGCAAGGCGCGCCGCGATTTCAGGGCCAGCACGTGGCTATCGGCGGCAAGCCTGGCCCACCGGTGCCGCACGGCGGCGTCGTCCGCGCGGGCCTGCCCCGACGCGTCCGCCCGCAGCGCCAGGGCGCGAACCTGGTCGAGCTCTTGCGCAAAGCGCACCAGTCGCGGGATGAAATAGGTGCCGCGCTCGAAGCTGGCGGCCGCCATCGCAATTTTCCATCCCTGGCCTTCGTCGCCGAGCAGGCAATCGGCCGGCACGTGCACATTCTCGAAAAAGACTTCGCAAAACTCTGCCTCTCCGGTCAACTGCCGGATGGGCTCGACCCGCACGCCGGGCTGGCGCAGATCCACCAGCAGAAAACTCAGGCCGCGATGCCGCTGCGACTGCGCATCCGTACGCGCCAGCACAAAGCACCATGCTGCGCGATCGGCGAACGAGGTCCATATCTTGTGCCCGTTCAACAGATAGCCGCCCGGCGCGGCCTGGGCGCGCGTACGCACGGCGGCCAGGTCCGAACCCGCCCCCGGCTCGGAATACCCCTGGCACCACACATCGCGATTGGAAAGAATGCCGGGCAGGAACCGTTGCCTTTGCGCCTCGGAGCCAAAGTGCAGCAACGTCGGCGCCAGGATGCCATGACCGATCAGGTTGACCCCCAGCGGGGCGCCGCAGCGCGCATGCTCTTCATGGAAGATGGCCTGCCGCTGCAACGACAGTTCGCGCCCGCCGTACGCACGCGGCCACCCCATGCCAGACCATCCCTCTGCGCACAACGTGTCTTCCCAGGCTTGCCGGAAATCCAGGCTGGCAGGGTCGGGTTCGCCCTGCCAGGCGGCAATAAAGCGCGCATAGCGGCTGGCAAGCCAGACGCGCAGCGCAGCGCGGAACGCGGCATCGTCGGCCTGCCCGTCCAGGGCGAGCGGATCAAGTTCTGCGGCGCTCATTGCAGGCGGATGTCCGAGTCGCGCGCCACCTTGGCCCACGTGCCGATGTCCTGCTTGATGAACGCCGCGAAGGTCTGCGGATCGCTGCCGATAATGTCCAGCCCCAGGTCGGCGAATTTGCGCTTGACCTCGTCGCGCTTCAAGATCCTGTCCAGCGCCCCGTAGATGACGTCGATGGCGGCGGGCGGCGTGCCGGCAGGCGCCACCAGGCCCAGCCAGGGCATGGCCGAATAGCCCGGCAGGCCCGACGCCGCTACCGTGGGCAACTCAGGCACCGAGGCCGACGGCTGCGACGTGGTGACCGCCAGCGCCCGCAGCTTGCCTTCTTTGACGAACGGGCCGGACGACGCCCAGGCGTCGAACATCACCTGCAGCCGGCCCGCCACCAGGTCCGTCAGCGCGGGCGCGCTGCCCTTGTAGGGAATATGCTCCATCTCTACGCCGGCCATGTGCTTGAAGAGCTCGGCCTCCAGGTGCGTAGAGCTGCCCGTGCCCACCGACCCATAGCTGACCTTGCCCGGATTGGCCTTCAGGTATGCGACCAGCTCGCCCACCGTCTTGACCGGCACAGACGGATGCACTTCCAGGATATGCACCACCGACGCCACCTGGCTCACGGGCGCAAAGTCCCTGACCGGGTCGTAATTCACCTTGGTGTAGATGGCGGGAGCGATTCCCAGCGACGACGCCGCCATCAGCAGCGTATAGCCATCGGGCTGGGCGCGAGCCACATAGTCCGACGCGATCATCGTGCCGCCGCCAGGCTTGTTCTCGACGATGACGGGCTGGCCCAGTTCTCCGCTCAACTGGTCGGCGATCAGGCGCGTCATGATGTCGGTGGCGCCGCCCGGCGAGAACGGCACGATGATGCGCACTGGCTGCGACGGATAGGCGCCCTGCGCCCAGGCTGCGGCACTGATGGTTGTCGTGGCCAGTGCGATGCCGGCCAGCATTTTCTTCAGCATGATGTCTCCTCCTGTTTATGGATCGATGAACGACTGCGATATCGGCAGGATCAGGGCATCCAGCACGGCGACACCCTGCCCGGCCTCCTTGACCAGCAGCGGATTGACTTCGATTTCCGCCGCCTGCGGCGTGGCCAGTAAAGCCTGCCCCACGGCCACGATTGCCCGGCATGCGGCGGCCAGGTCCGCCTTGGGCTTGCCACGGTAGCCGTCAAGCAGCGGGAATACTTTCAGCTCCCGCAGCATGGCTTCGGCCTCGTCGGCATCGATGGGCAGCAGCCGATGGGCCGTGTCCTGATACAGCTCGGTCAGTACGCCCCCCAGCCCCACTGTCAGCACCGGGCCGAACACCGGATCACGCGTGGCGCCCACGATAAGTTCGGCCACGCCCTGCTCCATTCGCTGCACAAGCACGCCGTCCAGGCGCGCCCGCGGCGCATGGCGCGCGGCCGCAGCGACAACGCGATCGTAGGCATTGCGCACGGCGTCGGCATCACCAAGCTGCAAGGCCACACCGCCAGCCTCGGTCTTGTGGGGAAGATCCGCGCTGACAATCTTCAGCGCCACGGGGTAGCCCAGGGCGTCGGCCTGCGCCACCGCCTGATCGGCATCCCGGGCATGCCGGGACGTATCCGCCAACCCGAAATGCTGCAAGTAAGCGCGCGCTGCCGCTTCGTGGCAAGGCAGCGCGATCGCGGCCTGCGCGTCGGCCTCGACCAGAGCGGCGGGCTCTTTGCCGTTGCGTTGCCGGCGAGCGTCGCACCAAAGCAAAAAGGGCGCGAGCGCCGACACCGCGAGCCCGATATCATCGAACACGGCCACGCCCGCGTCGCGCAAGGCTTGCCGGCACTGCGCCGCACCGGTGTCGATCGCGGCGAACAGGCGCGGATGCGCGCGCGCCACCTCGGCCAGCGCATCCGCCATACGGTCCAGCATGTAGCCCGGGGCATACACCACCACGGCATCCACCGCCTCAGATGTCGCCAGCGCGCCCAGCGCCGCGCGCACGAAGCCCGGATCGTTTACTACGTTGCCCGTCACGTCCACCGGGTTGCCCACCATGCCGTAATCGGGAATGCCGCCTCGCAACACCTGTTGAAGCTCGGCGGGCAGCTCGGGCAGTTCCAGGCCGGCCACAATGCACCGGTCGGCCAGGATAGCGCCCAGCGCACCCGACATCGTCAATACCGCGACGCGCCGCCCGGCGCTGCGATGACGCAACGTAGCCAGATACGCCAGCTGCGCCATCTGCGCAAAGTCATGCGCTTCGATCACGTCCAGCTGCCGGAATGCGGCGCCGTAGACGCGCCGGTCACCCGCCAGGGCCGAGGTATGCGAGCGTACTGCCTGGGCGCCCTTGTCCGTTGCCCCCGCCTTCAGGGCGATCAGCAATTTGCCGCGCCGCTGCAGCTCGCGGCAGGCCTGCACGAAGCGGCCGCCATCGCGCAGCTGCTCGATGTAACCCAGCACGATCTCGGTATGCTCGTCGCGTGCCAGGTATTCCAGATACTCGGAAAAATCGATGCACGCCTCATTGCCGGTATTGATGAACTGCGAAAACGGCAGCCCCTGGCGCCGCGCCAGCGCATACACCGCCGCGCAGACGTTGCCGCTTTGTGTCAGCAGGCTGACAATGCCCGGCTCCTGCTGCATGGGGGCGGTCTTGAATACCGATGCAAAGGCCGTGTGGGCCTGCGTATTCAGGTTGGCAAAGCCCATGCAATTCGGCCCGGCAACCAGCATGCCGGATGCGGCCGAAAATTCCTCGAGTTCGCGCTGCAGGCGTGTACCTTCTTCTCCTGCTTCTGCGAAGCCGGCTGCGTACACAATCGCCGCGCGCACGCCACGCGCGTGGCAGCGCCTGAGCATCGGCGTCACGTCGCCGGCGCCAATGGCCAGCACGGCCAGATCGACCGATTGCGGCACCGACTCGATATCGGGCCAGCAGCGCAACCCGAAGACTTCCTGGTACTTCGGGTTTACCGGGTACACGTGGCCCGCATAGCCGAAGCGCGTCAGCAGATCCAGCGGCAGGCCGCCAATGCGGCCGGCGTTGTCGCTCGCGCCTATCAGCGCAATCGATGCGGGGTTGAGCAAAGGTTCCAGACGATGCGTCATGCCGAGCCGCCCGATTTGTTGCGCTGGATCGCCTGCGCCAGGCCGCGCTCGCGCACGGCGCGATATTCTTCGGTCAGGTGCGACAGCTGGTGCGTGTCGAAATGCGCCGCCAGCGACGTGCGAAAGCCTTGCGCATCGGCCGCGCGGTTCAGCGAACGCTTCAACAGCTTCAGGCCGAACGGCGGCGCCTGCGCGATGCGCTGCGCAAGCGCCAGGGCGGCTTGGTCCAGTTCGGCGGCGGGCACCACGCGGTTGACCATGCCGATACGCAATGCTTCCTGCGCTTCGATCTTCTCGCCGGTATAGAGCATCTCCTTGGCCTTGCGCAGCCCCATCACCCATGGGTGGATCAGCACTTCGGTTGCAGCCGCGGCCAGCGTATGCCCCACCGGATCGGAAAAATAGGCATCGTCGGCGCAGATCACCAGGTCGCACATGTTGGCCACCATGAATCCGCCGGCCACGCATGCACCCTGCACCTGCGCGATGGTGGGTTTCGGAAAATCCCAGATGCGCAGGCAATAGCCGTAATAGCGGCGCGATTCATACTCCCACCGCTCTTCAACCGTAAAGTCGGCGCGCTTGGCCTGCGCCTCTTTCAGGTCGTGGCCGGCGGAAAAATGGGCGCCCTGCCCCGCCAGCACCACCACCCTGGTCTGGGCGTCAGCCTCGGCCGCCGCCAGGGCGTCATCCAGTTCATCCAGCATCTGCTGGCTTTGCGCATTGCGGGCTTGCGGGCGCGCCAGGCTGATGCGGCGAACCGCGCCGTGCTGTTCGACAGTCAGGGTCTGATAGTTCATGGTGTCTCCTCAATGCAGCTGCCTCGAGCATTGAATTTAAGGCCCATGATTCCTAAAATACAAAATAATCGACATTAATTTCCCACAATATGAACAACAAGCACACAGCCGGCGCGCAAAGCATGCGGCGCGCGCTCGGGCTGCTGCGAGTCCTGGCCCAGCACCAGGAAACCGGCATCGGGCTCCAGGACGTCATGGCCCTTACCGGGCTGGAACGCTCCACCGCGCACCGCTTGCTGAGCGGCCTTCTGGAAGAACGCTTCGCCGAACGCGACCCGGCCACCCGCCATTACCGTTTAGGGATAGACGCCATGCAACTGGGGTTTGCGTCGCTGCGCCATACGCCGCTGCTGGACGCCCTGCGCCCGTTCGCGCAACGGCTGGCGCGCCTGTCGGGCGACACAGTGTTCCTGGTGATACGGCAAGGGGATTACGCGTTTTGCCTGCTGCGCGAGGCGGGCAGCTTCCCCGTCAAGGTATTCACCATCGACCAGGGAGAACGGCGTCTGCTGGGTGTGGGCGCCGGGGGGCTGGCGCTGCTGGCCGCGCTGCCCGATGACGAGATCGCGTCGCTCTACCAGCGGCACGCCGGGTCATATGCACAGGCGGGACTCAGCCGCGCGGCGTTGATGAAAATGGTGCGGCAGACGCGGCAGGCGGGCTATTCCACCACGATAGACAGCATTACGCCGGGCGTGGCGGGCGTAGGCGCGGCATTCCCGGTGTCGGCGCTGACCTGGGTGGCCTTCAGTTTCGGCGCCATCAGCAGCCGCCTGGACAGCGCGCGTTGCATCGAAATGGGGCAGTTGCTCACGCGCGAATGCCAGGCCTGGGCGCGGCAACACGGCATGCAGGGGTAAGCCGGCCCCATTATGGGCGGCACAGGGATTTCCGTGCGCCGCCCAATAACAAAAGCGGCGCCGGGCGCCGCCTTTATTCAGACCCGCTCGAATATCGCGGCGATGCCCTGCCCGCCGCCTATGCACATGGTCACCAGCGCATAGCGGCCCTTTACCCGCTGCAACTCATACAGCGCCTTGACGGTGATGATGGCGCCCGTGGCGCCGATGGGATGCCCCAGGCTGATGCCGCTGCCGTTGGCATTGACCTTGGCGGGGTCCAGGCCCAGTTCGCGCGCCACCGCGCAAGCCTGTGCCGCGAAGGCTTCATTGGCCTCGATCACGTCCAGCTGGTCTACCGTCAGACCCGCCCGCTTGAGCGCCGCCTGCGTGGCCGGCACCGGCCCGATGCCCATGATTTCGGGATCCACGCCAGCGTGCGCGTAGGCCACCAGGCGCGCCAGCGGCTTGGCGCCGCGCCGCTCGGCCGCCGCCATGCTCATCAATACCACCGCACCCGCGCCGTCGTTGAGACCCGAGGCGTTGCCGGCCGTCACCGTGCCGTTTTCTTTCTTGAACACCGGCTTCAGGCCGGCCAGGCTCTCGGCGGTGACATCGCGGCGCACGTGTTCGTCGGTATCGAACGTGACCTCGCCCTTGCGCGTCTTGATGACGACGGGCACGATCTGTTCCCGGAAATGCCCCGCATCTATCGCCGCGGCAGCGCGGCGATGCGACTCGGCCGCCAGCGAGTCCTGGTCGGCGCGGCTGATACCGAAGCGGGCGGCCACGTTTTCGGCCGTTACGCCCATGTGCATGCGGCCGAAGGGGTCCGACAGCGCGCCGGTCATCATGTCGACCAGCGCCGCATCGCCCATGCGCGCGCCCCAGCGTTGCGCCGGGGCG
Organism: Bordetella genomosp. 7; assembly: GCF_002261415.1. NCBI lineage: Bacteria > Pseudomonadati > Pseudomonadota > Betaproteobacteria > Burkholderiales > Alcaligenaceae > Bordetella > Bordetella genomosp. 7. The sequence goes on from NZ_NEVI01000016.1 coordinate 175,195, forward strand.
ATATACGGCGCGCGGCTCATGCTTTCGGCGCCCGCGCCCACTGCAATGTCGGCATCGCCCAGCATGATGGTCTGCGCGGCCGACACAATGGCCTGCAGGCCCGACCCGCACAGCCGGTTCACGTTGAACGCCGGCGTTTCCTTGCCAATGCCCGCATTCATGGCCGCCACCCGCGACAAATACATATCGCGCGGCTCGGTGTTGATGACATGGCCCACGGCAACATGGCCCACTTCGGCGCCTGGCACGCCCGCGCGCGACAATGCCTCTTTAATGGCGGTCGCCCCCAGGTCGGCAGGCGGCACGTCTTTCAGCGCGCCGCCGAAATCACCAATGGCGGTACGGGCGGCGGCAACGACAACGACTTCGTTCATGGTGATCTCCCAGGCAATTGCCGGCACCATGCCGGCTGACGTCGATAAAAACGATGATAACGTGCGCGCCGCCACCCGGCGGGGCGGGCCGTGCGGATTGCTATGATGCGCGCATCCCAGCCATGCGCGGGCCCCGGGCCCGCCATTCCACCAAGGAGCCGCGATGCCCATCCTCAACATACAGATCATGCAGGGCCACGACGCCCGGCAGAAGGCAGCCCTGCTGAAGAACTGTTCCACCGCCGTGGTGGACAGCATCGGCGCGCCCCTGCCCTCGATACGCATCGTGCTCGAAGAGGTCGCCCCCGAGCATGTCATCGTGGCGGGCGAAATCGGCAAGGCCATGGCCCTGGTCGTGGTACGCCTGATAGCAGGCCGCACCGACGCTCAAAAGGCCGCGCTGATCGCGGCCCTGAGCAGCGCCATCCACACCAGCGTGAACATCTCGCAGGACGACGTGCGGGTAATCCTCGCCGATGTGCCCAAGACCGACATGGGCGTGGCAGGCGGGATCACCGCGCAGGCCGCGGGACGCTAGGCCGCGCTTTTCGCCCTAGGCGGCCGAGGGCGTATCCGAATTCGCCGGCTCGGCGTCGCCTACGTGTTCGGTCAGCGCCGGCGTCACCAGGTCCACCACTTTTTTGCGCGACAGCATCCCGATGAACTCGTCGTCCTCGCCGGTTACGGCTACAGGCTGGTCGCTGTGTACCAGGCGGGCCAGCACCTCGTCCAGGCCAGCCGTGGCGGGCACCGAGGCCAGGTCTTCCACATAGGGCGACACGTCGCGCGCGCCCGTATCGACGGCGCGCCGGGCCATTTCCGCTGTCAGGACGCCCGCCAGGCGCTTGCCGTCGAGCACGGGCGCATACTCAAAGCTCAGCGCCCGCATGCGTTCCAGTGCGTGGCTGGGCCGCGAACGCATGGTAAGCGTCAGGCGCGGCGGGTTCACGGCATGCGCGGCGTTGAGCACCTTGGTTCGGTTGACGTCCTGCAGGAACGCCTGCACATAGTCGGTGGCAGGATTCAGCAAGATGTCTTCCGGCGTCCCTTCCTGCACCAGCTCGCCGTCCTTCAGGATGGCAATGCGGTTACCCAGGCGCAGCGCCTCGTCCAGGTCGTGCGTAATGAACACGATGGTCTTGTTCAGCCGGGCTTGCAGCTGCAGCAGATGGTCTTGCATCTCGCGGCGTATCAGCGGGTCCAGCGCCGAGAACGCCTCGTCCATCAGCAGGATCTCGGCATCGGTGGCCAGCGCGCGGGCCAGGCCCACGCGCTGCTGCATGCCGCCCGACAGCTGGTGCGGATACTGCGCCTCGAAACCTGTCAGGCCCACCTGGTCGAGCCAGTGTCGCGCCCGCTGCTCGCGCTCGGCGCGCGCGACGCCCTGCACGGTCAGGCCGTAGGCCGCGTTTTCGAGCACCGTACGGTGCGGAAACAGGCCGAAGCGCTGGAAGACCATGCTCATCTTCTTTTGCCGGAAGGCCTCGAGTTCGCGCCGGCCCAGGCTGACCACATCCACGCCATCGACCAGGATGTGGCCGGCGCTGGGTTCGATCAACCGGTTGAAATGGCGGATCAGCGTCGACTTCCCGGAACCGGACAGCCCCATGATCACATAGATGCTGCCTTCTTCGATCGACAGGCTGATATCGCGCAGGCCCAGCGTATGGCCGCTCTTGGCCAGCAACTCTTCCTTGCTCATGCCTTGCTGGGCGGCCTGCAGCCACTTGGCCGGATGGGGGCCAAAGACCTTGTAGATGTTCTTGACTTCGATCTTGCTCATCGCTGGCCTCCCTTGCGCACGCGCTGTCCGTACGATTGCGTGATGCGGTCGAAAAGGACGGCAAGCACCACAATGCCCAGCCCGGCCAGCAGCCCGCGCCCGACTTCCAGGCGGTTGATGCCCAGCAGCACCTCGTAGCCCAGGCCGCGCGCGCCGATCATCGAGGCAATCACCACCATCGACAAGGCCATCATCGTGGTCTGGTTGATGCCGGCCATGATGTTGGGCAGCGCCAGCGGCAGCTGCACGCCGAACAGCTGTTGCCGGGCCGTCGCGCCGAACGCGCGCGACGCTTCCAGGACCTCTCGGTCAACCAGCCGTATGCCCAGGTCAGTCAGGCGGATCAACGGAGGCACGGCATAGATCACCGTCGCGATAATGGCGGGAATCTTGCCCAGCCCGAACAGCATCACGACCGGAATCAGGTAAACGAAGCTGGGCATCGTCTGCATGATGTCCAGGATGGGCAGCATGATGGAGCGCAGCCAGTTGGCCCGCGCCATGAGGATGCCCACCGGGATGCCGATCAGCACAGACAGGCTGGCGGCCATGATCATCAGGGCCAGGGTCTGCATGCCCGCATCCCACAGGCCCAGCACCCCGATCACGCACAACAGCGCCCCCATCGCGACGCTCAGCCCGATGCGGCGGCTCACCGCCCACGCAATCGCAATCGTGACGGCCACGACAATCCACCATGGCGTGCTGCGCAGCACTTGCTCGAGCCAGACCAGCACATGCAAGAACGGCTGCGACATCGCTTCGAGCGTATCGGCGTAGCGCGTGACCAGATGATCGACAAAGGTGTCGATAGCGCCGCGCACAGCGCGCGGCGGAATAATTTCAGGAAACATAGCAACTCCTTGCGTGCCCGGGCCGCCCGTTCATCGGCAAGGCCCCGGGCGATGCGCTCGCGCGGGCGGCGAACGCCGCCCGCCACGCGCGGCGTGCGCTGGTTTACAGCGCGCCCTGCACGCGGGTGGCCACCTCGGCCGGCACCCATTTGGTCCAGACATCGGACTTGTTCTTCAGGAACCATTGGGCAACCGCGGCGGAATCGTCGCCGGATTCTTCCATGTGGGCCAGGGTTTCATCGACCTGGGGCAGCGGGATGGACACCTTCGACAGGAACTCGGTCAGTTGCGGAGCCTGCTGCGCGAACTCGGTATTGACTGCGGTGAACACCGGGTTTTCGGGGTAGGCGCTGGGTTGCGGGTCGGCGCATTTGGGCGCCGTCAGGCACTTGTGCTTTTCTGCATCGTACGGCGGCAGTTCCAGTTTGACCAGATCCAGCGCGCCCACCAGGGGGGTGGGATACCAGTAGTAGAAAACCACGTTCTGCTTGCGCTTGTACGCCGACATCAGCGCCGCTTTCTGCGCCGCGCCCGTGCCCGGCGAATATAGGGTGTAGGTGTCGCCCAGCTTCAGCGCATGGAACAGGTTGGTGCTGACAACTTCGCAACCCCATCCGGCCGGGCAGCCATAGAAGCGGCCTTTGCTGGGCTCTTCGGGGTCTTTGAACTCATCCTTGAACTTGGGCAGGTCGGCAGCCGCTTTCAGGTCCGGCAGGCGTTCGGCCGTATAACGGGGAATAAACCAGGCCTCCCCTCCCATGTAAACATCGCCGATACGCTTGACTTTGCCGGTTTTCTCGGCCTGGTTCCAGGGTTCGGCCACGCTGTTGAGCCAGACCTCGGAGTTGATGTCCAGATCGCCCCGTTCCAGGGCGGCAAGAGCGGGCAGCGTCTCGGTGGGCAGGGTTTCGGTCTTGCAGCCGTAACCCTTTTCCATGATGAAGCGCTGGACATCCACCAGCACCAGGTTCGACTCCCAGTTCATGCCGCCGAACCGCACCGGGCGGTCCAGTTCGCACTTGGGAGCATCGGCGGCCTGTGCGGAACCGGCGAATGCAAGAAACGCCGCCGCGACGGCCAGGGATCTGACGGGGATAAAACGCATGGCTTTTGCCTCCATAGGTTCAGGGACACAACGTCAGCAAACTACGCTGCGCTATGCCGTGGAGCTAAGGGGGTGTGCGGAAGACGGGCAGAACCGCCAATACAAACCGACACTAGCAACGAATCGCGGCCAAGGCGGCGGCGACTATTCAGACAGCAGGCCGGACGACTGCCGCACGGGCAGCTGGCGACCTGACAGAAAATTGAGCGAAACTGAATGAAGAAGCCGGCATCTTAGCCGATCTTGCTCTCACGACCAAGATCAACGCCGTAACATTCAGACATATTCGCACCGATCCAGGCGGGAACGCGACCGGCGCCACCGGGACGAAGCGCCCATTTCTCCGGGGCGCGTGGGCCACTTTCAGCCAGAAACTTTTAGTTTCATTTAATTCCTGTTGGATAAAACTTCGTTTCCGTGATCGCCGGAAACGAGCCGGGGCGCGGCGTCGTCCGGCAAAGCCATCCCGCCCCGGTCGCCGTCCACTTTACGCCTTGCTGTACATGTAGTCCCGACGCCACGGATACGCCAGGTCAGCCGGGTTGTCGAGCTCATCGGGCCGGGCGGCAGCAGGCGGATTGACCGCAAGAATCTGGTGCAAGGCGATCCAGCCGTGCTGGAAGGCCATGGCGCAACCCGCCAGGTACAGGCGATACGCACGCAGCGACCGCGCGCCCTGCTCGCCTTGCAACACCTGTGCGGCGTCCGCGAGCCTTTCCTCCAGCGCGTCGCTCCAGGCCCACAGCGTACGGGCGTAATGCGGGCGCAGGTTTTCGACATCCACCGTCTCAAGGCCGCCGTTGGTCACCGCTTCCAGCACGCTGCTCACGTGGGTCAGTTCGCCACCGGGGAAGATGTACTTCTCGATGAATTCGCCCATGCCGCTGCCCAGTTCGCTGTTGTACAGGCCGGCCGCCGTGATGCCATGGTTCATGATCAGCCCGCCGGGCTTGACCAGGCGATGCAGCTTGGCGAAATATCCCGGCAGCTGCGCGCGGCCCACATGCTCGAACATGCCCACCGACGCGAGCTTGTCGTACGGCTGCGTTTCGTCCAGCTTGCGGTAGTCGAGCAGTTCCATGCGAACCCGCCCGGACAGGCCCTTTTCCTGGATCAGCTTGTTTACATAGGCGTGCTGGTTGCGCGAAAGCGTAATGCCGGTGGCGTCCACGCCGTAATTCTCGGCTGCCCAGAGCAGCAGGCCTCCCCAGCCGGCGCCCACGTCCAGGAAGCGCTCTCCTGCCTGCAGGCGCAACTTGCGGCAGATGTGATCCAGTTTCGCCTCCTGGGCCTGGGCAAGGTTCAGGTCGGGGGTGCGGTAATAAGCGCAGGAATAAACCCTGCGCGGGTCCAGCCACAAGGCGTAGAAGTCATCCGACAGGTCGTAGTGGAATTCGATCTGCCTGGCGTCCCGCTCGATCGAATGCCGCCATACCGAAATCACCTTGCGTACCAGTTCGGTCAACCAGCCTCCGCGGGCCGCCTCGACCGGCGAACCGGGCAACAGCGCCGCGGCAGCCTGCATGACGTGACGCATATTGCCCTGGATATCGACGCGGCCCTCGACGTAATCCTGGCCCAGTACGCCCACCGCCCCCTCTGCCAGGTGAGCAAGCGCAGACTTGTCTCGCGCCACGAAGCGTACCTGTGGGTCGGCCTGGCCGACCGTGGTTCCATCGGGCAGTTCCAATTGCACGGTAACCGGCAGGGACTGCAATTTGCGTTCTACAACAGACAGCAAAGGATTCACAGCTTCTCCCCGATATGAAAGAACTTGGCAACTTTATCGGAAACCATTGCAGCCCGTAAGAGGCTGGCGCTCATGATACAGTCGTCGGCTTGCCGCCCGCCTCCCACGTACCGGGGCGGCACAGACGCTTCTCGCCGCATGCTGCCCCGCTCTCTCACCCGCTACCTGCCAGGCTGGCTCATCCTCATGGGCGCCCTGACGGCTATCGGGCCGTTTTCCATCGACATGTACCTGCCGGCCTTCCCGGCCATCGCCAGCGATCTGCAAGTGCCGCGCGGCGCAATCGAGCGCACGCTGGCCGCGTACCTGGTGGGCATGGCGCTGGCGCAGGTGGTGTATGGGCCGCTGGCCGACCGCTACGGCCGCAAGAAGCCCATGCTGGCCGGCATGGTGCTTTATGTTGCCGCATCAGTCGGCTGCGCGCTGTCGGGCAGTGTGCAGGCCCTGACCGTCTTCCGGGTGCTGCAGGCGCTGGGCGGCGCCGCGGGCGTGGTGATTCCCCGGGCAGTCATCCGCGACCACTACGAAACACAGGACGCGGCAAGGGCCATGTCACTGCTGATGCTCATCATGGGGCTCGCGCCGATTCTGGCGCCCATCGCGGGAGGCCAGCTGTTGATGGTGTCGGGCTGGCGCAGCCTGTTCTGGCTGATGGCGGCCGGCGCACTGGCCCTGCTCGTGGCCACGGCGCTGATCATGCGCGAATCCCTGGACCCGTCGCGCGTGCAGCCACTGGGCGCGGCGCCCATCGCACGCAACTACGCCGCGCTGATGCGGCATCGCGGGTTCGTCTCGCACAGCCTGGCCGGCGGCTTCGGACAGGCCGGCATGTTCGCCTATATCGTCAGTTCGCCCCACGTATTCATCGAGCTGTACGGCGTCGATCCCCAGCACTACGGGTTCCTGTTCGGCGCCAATGCCGCCAGCCTGATCGCCGGCTCGCAGGTCAGCGCCCGGCTGCTGCGCTCGCATACGCCAAGGCAGCTGCAACGCCGGGCGCTGGCCGCGCTGGCCGCGTCCAGCCTCGCGGCGCTGGCGCTGGCGCTTGCGGGCCTGATGACCCTGCCGCTGCTCATGGCCTGCCTGATCGGATACATGTTCAGCCAGGGCTTCGTCAACCCGAATTCCGCCGCGCTGGCCCTGTCCGAGCAAGGCTCCCGGCTGGGCGCCGCATCCGCCCTGCTCGGCACGCTGCAATTGTCGTGCGGGGCCTTGGCGGGCTTCGTGGTCAGCGCCTGGCAGGGCGCCGGCCCATTGCCCCTGGCAGCGGTTCTGGCCGGCTGCGCCTGCCTGTCGTGGCTATCGGGCCACGCCGCCCCAGCGGAACACCGCCCCGCCGCTTGATTTAATTGGGTTTTTCAGGCTAGAATGGCGAGCTTCACGTTAAGTTTTCCCGTGTGCGGTCGCTATGCTTTGCGGCCGCCACTTTTTGACCACCACCCGTGTATTGGGCGGCAGGCAGCGGGTATAAGCACGGGCGCAAGCCCATCCACCTGTCTTTCCTTCCCCATCGCGGCCAGAACAGAGGTAAAAAACATGGCACGCGTATGCCAAGTAACTGGCAAAGCCCCGATGACGGGCAACAACGTTTCACACGCCAACAACAAGACCAAGCGTCGCTTCTTGCCCAACCTGCAAACGCGCCGGTTCTGGGTTGAAAGCGAAAACCGCTGGGTCCGCCTGCGTGTTTCCGCCAAGGCCATCCGCATCATCGACAAGGTCGGCATCGACGCCGTACTGGCCGATCTGCGCGCCCGCGGCGAAGTGGCCTGACCCGGCCCTCCCTCATCTACATCTAGGAGCACGACATGGCCAAAGGCATCCGCGAAAAGATCAAGCTCGAGTCCACTGCTGGCACGGGCCACTTCTACACCACCACCAAGAACAAGCGCAACATGCCCGAGAAGATGCTGATCAAGAAGTTCGATCCCGTCGCTCGCAAGCACGTTGATTACAAAGAAACCAAGCTGAAGTAATCCGGCTGGTTTAGGTATAGTTATACGGCCCTGCCCTGCGGGGCCGTTTTTTTGCGCGGCGTTGCCGCCCGGTTCACCCACCTTCCACGCGCCTCGCAGACCGCCATGTTCCGAATCCCGACCCTGTTGCATGCCGCCGTGATCGCCGCGGCGCTCGCCATAGCGCCCACGGCCCACGCCAAAAACGATGCCGCCCCGATCCGCATCGGCGAAATCAACAGCTACAAGGCCATACCGGCGTTCCTGGCGCCCTATAAAATGGGCTGGCAGCTGGCGCAAGAGCAAATCAACGCGCAGGGCGGCGTGCTGGGCCGGCCGCTGCAGGTAATCTGGCGCGACGACAACGGCAATCCGGGCGATTCGGTGCGCGCCGCCCAAGAGCTCATCAGCCGCGAAAAGGTCGAACTGCTGTTCGGCGGCTTCCTGTCGCACACCGGACTGGCACTGACCGATTTCGCCAAGCAGCGCAAGGTGTTCTTCCTGGCCGCCGAGCCCCTTACCGACAAGATCACCTGGCAGGACGGCAACCGCTACACCTACCGGCTGCGCCCCTCGACCTGGATGCACGTGGCGGCCCTGGCGCCCAAGGCCCTGGCGCTGCGCAAGCAACGCTGGGCCCTGGTCTATCCCAATTACGAATATGGCCAGTCGGCGATCGCCACGTTCAAGGCCATGATGACCTCATTCCAGCCCGACATCGAGTTCGTTGCCGAGCAGGCTGTGCCGCTGGGCAAGATCGACGCGGGCGCCGTGGTGCAGGCATTGGCCGATGCCAGGCCCGACGCCATCTTCAACGTGCTGTTTGCCGCAGACCTCACCCGCTTTGTGCGCGAAGGCAACACGCGGGGGCTGTTCGAGAATCGCGCCGTGGTGTCGGTGCTGACGGGCGAGCCCGAATACCTCGAGCCGTTGGGCGCGGACACGCCCGAAGGCTGGATCGTCACCGGCTATCCCTGGTATGCCATCGACACGCCGCAGCACAAGGCTTTCGCCGACGCCTATCGCAAGCGTTTCAACGAAACGCCCAAAGTCGGCTCGGTGGTGGGCTATGCGTCGCTGATGTCCATTGCGGCGGGCATCAAGCGCGCGGGCAGCACCGATACCGAAAAACTGGTCGAGGCGTTCTCGGGCCTGCAGCTCGAATCGCCCTTCGGGCCCATCACTTACCGCCCGATCGATCATCAATCCACCATGGGCGTCTATGTGGGCGTGACGGCTGTCCAGGACGGCCAGGGCATCATGAAAGATTTCTCCTACCTGGACGGCAGCCGCCTGCAGCCCCCCGATGAATACGTGCGGCAGCTGCGCCCCGCGCCCTGATGAACGCCTCCGGCCTGCTGCTGCAGCTGCTCAACGGCCTGGCTGACGCCAGCGCGCTGTTCCTGGTGGCCGCCGGGCTGTCGCTCATCTTCGGCGTTACCCGTATCGTGAATTTCGCGCACGGGTCGTTCTACATGCTGGGCGTATACCTGGCGTTCACGCTCACTTCATGGCTGGGCGGCAGCGCATGGGGCTACTGGATCGCCCTGCCCCTGGCCGCCCTGGCCGTGGGCGTGCTGGGCGCGCTCATCGAAATCCTGGTGCTGCGGCGCATTTACCAGGCTCCCGAACTCTTCCAGTTGCTGGCGACGTTTGCGCTGGTGCTCATCATCGGCGATGCCGCGCTGGCAATATGGGGCCCCACCGATCTGTTCGCCGCGCGCGCGCCAGGCCTGGACGGCGCCGTCGAGATCCTGGGCCGCCGCTTTCCCCAGTATGACTTGCTGCTCATCCTGCTGGGGCCGCTGGTGCTGGGCCTGCTGTGGCTGCTGCTGATGCGCACCCGTTGGGGCCGGCTGCTGCGCGCCGCGGCCGAAAACCGCACGATGCTCGCCGCGCTGGGCGTCAACCAGGCATGGCTGTTCACCTCGGCATACGCGCTGGGCGCCCTGCTGGCCGGGCTGGGCGGGGCCATGGCCGCGCCGCGCATGCCGGCCACGCTCGGGCTCGATCTCGAAATCATCGCCAGCGCCTTCGTCGTGGTGGTAGTGGGCGGCCTGGGCTCCGTGCCTGGCGCGTTCCTCGCCGCGCTGCTGATCTGCCTGGCCAAGGCCGTGTTCGTATACATGGGCCAGACGCAGATAGGGCCCTGGACGTTCAACCTGTCCAAACTCACCCTGGTCGCCGAGTTCGCCATCATGGCCGTGGTGCTCGTGCTGCGCCCCTGGGGGCTGCTGGGCAAGCCGCCCGAACCCGCCGGCGCGGCCGAGACCGCAAGCCGCCCGGTGGCTCGCGCATCGCGCCGCGCGCGGCTGGCCTACGGCGTCGTGCTGGCAGGGCTGGTGGCCCTGCCGTGGATCGCCGCCGCCTGGCCCTATCTCACCGTACTGTTCACCGAAATCCTGATCGCCGCACTTTTCGCGGCCAGCCTGCATTTCCTTATCGGCCCCGCCGGCATGACCTCGTTCGGACACGCCGCCTGGTTCGGCCTGGGCGCCTACGGAGCCGCACTGCTCATGAAGCTGGCGGCGCTGCCCATGGAAGCCGCGCTGCTCGCCGGGCCGCTGGTTGCCGCCATGGGCGCGCTGTTCTTCGGCTGGTTCTGCGTGCGCCTGTCGGGCGTATACCTGGCCATGCTCACGCTGGCCTGCGCGCAGATCCTGTGGGCGCTGGCATACCAATGGGACGCCATAGGCGGCAGCAACGGATTGATCGGCCTGTGGCCCTCCGACTGGCTGTCCAGCGGCACGGCTTACTACTACGCCACGCTGTTGCTGAGCGTGGCGGGTATCGCCTGGCTGCGCCGGCTGGTGTTCTCCGGCCTGGGCTACGCCCTGCGCGGCGCACGTGACTCGACGCTGCGTGCACAGGCTATCGGCATCGACGTGCAACGGGTGCAGTGGGCCGGGTTCACTGCGGCCGCGCTGGCAGCCGGCCTGGCCGGCTCGCTCTATGCGTATTCCAAAGGCAGCATCGCGCCCGACGTGCTCAGCGTCAGCCGCTCAGTAGACGGCCTGGTGATGGTCCTGCTGGGCGGGGTACAGTCGCTCGTCGGGCCGTTGGCCGGTGCATTCGCCTATACCTGGCTGCAGGACACGGCGGCCCGCCTTACCGAATATTGGCACGCCGTGCTGGGCCTGGCCGTGCTTGCGCTGGTCGTTGCACGCCCCGATGGCCTGGCCGGGCTTGTGCGCAGGAGCGCCACATCATGACGACGCCGCTGCTGCAGGTGCGCGGCCTGCGCAAGTCGTTCGGCGGCATCCATGCGCTGGACGACGTTTCGTTCTCGCTGGCTGCCGGCCACATGCTGGCGCTCATCGGCCCCAACGGCGCGGGCAAGTCCACGTGCTTCAACGCGCTGAGCGGGCAGATGCGTCCGGATTCGGGTTCGGTACTGCTCGATGGGCGCGAACTCGTCGGCCTGCGTCCCCAGCAGATCTGGCGTCAAGGCGTCGGCCGCACCTTCCAGACCGCCGCCACGTTCCGCTCGATGAGCGCCCAGGAAAATGTGCAGACAGCGTTGCTCGCCCGCGACGGCAAGCTGTACGCAAGCTGGCGGCGCGCCGATCGCCACGGCACGGACGCCGCCCTGGCCCTGCTCGACCAGGTCGGCATGGCCGCCCAGGCGCACCGACCCTGCGGCGAACTGGCTTATGGCGACGTCAAGCGCGTCGAACTGGCCATGGCGCTGGCGCACGAGCCGCGCCTGCTGCTCATGGACGAACCCACGGCGGGCATGGCTACCAGCGAACGGCACGCCTTGATGCAACTCACCCGTAATCTTGCCGACACCCGCCGCATCGCCGTGCTGTTCACCGAGCACAGTCTCGACGTGGTATTTCAGCATGCCGACCGCATCGTCGTGCTGGTGCGTGGCCAGGTGCTTGCAGAAGGCCAGCCCGCGGCCATCGCCGCCGATCCGCGCGTCAAGGCGGCCTACCTGGGCTCCGATCCGCTCGATCCGTTGAACTGACCGGTATGTCAGGCGCCGGCCTGCGGCGCCGGCGCGCCCGCGGCGCCATCGGCATCCCCGGCCCGGCCCCCGGCACAGGCCGCGCGCTGCCCCGCATACCCCATCGGCCCGCACTCGTGGAAAATGCGTGCGCTGCAACTTGCGCAGATATCGGGGTCCAGGCGCATGTAGATGTCAGCAATGGCAGTGCGTTTGTCCGGGAACACGTGGTCCGCGCCCAGGCGGTCGATAAAGCCGGTCTGACGCCACATCTGCAGCACGGCCGGCCGGGGCCGATGGAAGTACAGATCGCCGCCGGCCGCTCGCCGCTTGCGCAGCTCGTCTTCCCACAATATGGCGCCCGCATGATCGATGAAGTTCATGCTCTTGGCCATGATCAGCAAGTGGCGGGGCGCGGCAGGCGCGGCGCGCATGGCCTGAAGCCTGTCGGCCACATGCGCCACCGCGCCGAAATACACCGAGCCCTCCATGCGCAGCAGCTTCAGTTGCGGGCATTCGGGCAACGCATCGGGCAGCCCATCCAGCACTGCAAAATGGCGATCCGGATCGCGGGCATCGAAACCCATGGTACGCATGGCCGGATGCGATGTACGGTGCAGGTAGACCATCAGCGACAACAATGTGCCCAGCAAAATGGCGATTTCCATGCGGATAGTCACCGTGGCCACCATGGTGGCCAGCGCGATCATGCACTCGCTGCGCTGCACGCGCGCGGTCGCGCGCCAGCGCGGCAGGTCGAGCAGGTTCCAGCCCACCAGGATCAGCAGCCCCGCGATCGCGGCATGGGGAATCAGGGCCAGCAATGATGCGCTGGCAGTCACCAGCACAATCAGCAAGAGCGCGGCGAAGACTGCCGCCATGGGCGTGCGCGCGCCCGCCTCATAGTTTGGAATCGACCGGTTCAGCGACCCGCATGACAGGTACGACGAGAAAAAGCCGCCCACAATATTCGAAAGGCCCTGGCCCACGAATTCACGGTTCGCGTCGATAGGCTGGCCCGAACGCATTGCCACGGCCTTGGCAATGGAAATGGATTGCGCCAGCGCCACGATAGACAGCGCGAAAGCCAGGCCCAGCAGGTCTGGCAGCTTGCCCCAGTCGATATCGGGAACGTGAAAAGGCGGCCAGGGCTGCGCCAGGCTGCCCAACACGGAAATGGGCCGCCCGGCGGGCTCGAACACCCACGCATTCAACGCGGCGGCCAATGCGGTGCCCACCGCCAGCCCGATCAGCATGTGCGGCTTGCGGCGGCTTGCGCGGCGCACGGCCAGTGACGCCGCGATGGTGGCCACCGCAACCAGCAAGGCGCCCCAGTGCAACTGGCCTATCCCCCGCGCCACCGCCGCCAGGACGGCGCCGGCGCCATGTCCCTGGACGGGCGCCAGACCCAGCGCGTCCTTCAGCGCATGCACGCAGATCAGCAGGGCCGCTCCGCTGGTGAAGCCGAACAGGGCGGACGGAGAAATGAAGTTGGCCAGCGAGCCCAGGCGCAAGGTTCCCACCAGCCATTGCAGTATGCCGACCAGGATGGTCACTGCCAGCGCCAGCTGGATATAGGCCTCGCTGCCGGCTATCGCCAGCGGCGCCAGCACCGCATACAGCGCCAGCGAATTGGCGTTCGTGGGGCCGGACACCACATGGCGGCTCGAGCCGAACAGCGCCGCCACCACACAAGGCACAATGGCCGAATACAGGCCGTATTCGGGCGGCAGTCCGGCCAGCGTGGCGAATGCAACGCCTTGCGGCAACACCAGCAGCGCGCCCAGCAGCCCGGCGAGCGCATCCGCGCGCAGCGTGTGACGATCGACCTCGTACACCCAGGCACCGAATAACCTGCTTGCCAGCTTGCCCACGCGCCGCCATCTCCCCGTTGTCGTTATCGAATCCGTGCCGGCAGGCCGCAAGGCCCGGCACGGCGGGCGTCTAGCGTAAACCCTTCCACAGCCTCGTGCAATGCAACGTTCGCACCGCAGTCAGGCGGCGCCTCCGCCGCGTCGCGCGCGCATGGCCCGGCTCATGTCGGCCAGGGCGTGATCGTCGATCAGCCGTTGCGCCATGGGCAGGAGCTCTTCGTCCTCGCGCCGGATATGCTCCGCATACAAAGAACAGAACGCCTCCACGCGCGCGGGATCCAACTCGGCAGGCCGGCCGTCGCTCCACGCCTGCAGCACGGCCTGCAGCCCGCTCCAAGCCGCTTCAAGCTGCCGATGCTCCTGCGTCAGGCCATCCACCAGCGCATGCAGGCAGCGCGCATCGGACCCCGCCATCGACTCGATCAGCGCCGGAAACAGGTCTTCTTCCTCGTCCTGGTGGTGATGCACGGCCGCCGTGTCGAAGTATCGCAGCACGCTGGCCGCGGCCGTGCGCGCCATGTCGTCGGCGCCGTGCGCGGCCACATGCGCAGCCAGCCGGCGCAGGGTCGCGCACTGGCGCTCCATGCGCTCGTGGCAGGCCGCCAGCAGCGCCAGGGGCTGGTCCGGTCCCGCCGCCGGCGTCGAAAACCCGGGAATATGCATAGCCATGATTCTGCCTTTCTGGATTGCCGTTCGGATAAAGCGCCTCGCGCGCGTTTCGCAAGAGCGCGAACCGCCATCGCGCGTTCGCCAAGGCTTCCGGCAAGCATAGCGCCTGAACGCGGTACATACATCGTCTGCGGCCCACCTTCGGCAGCGCGCCGCGAGCTTGCCGCAAACACTGTGCAGCCATGGATCCGCATAGGGGGCCGAAAAGCTGAAAACACGCGTTTTTGGCCGGAAAACAACAGGTTTTGCAAATACCGCGTCCCGAAATACGCGCGCAATTGGGAAGTTCCGCTATTATCGGGCGCGAGGTGCCAAGTGCCGATCTTCGGTGCCGCGCTATCTCGTGTCCTCAACATACGGATTTCGACCATGGCTACCAAAGCAAAAGCTCCCGCCAAGAAAGTCAGCAAGACCGCCGCCAAGGCTCCGGCCAAGAAGGCAACCGCCGCCAAGCCCGCCGCGAAGAAAGCGGCCGCTCCCCGCGCCATCAAGCAAGCCCTGAACAAATCGCAACTGATCGCTCACCTGGTTGAACAGACCGGCGTGGAAGCCAAGTCGGTCAAGGCCGTGCTGGCGGGCCTGGAAGGCGCCGTGCTCGGTTCCGTGGACAAGAAGGGCGCAGGCGAATTCAGCCTGCCCGGCCTGTTCAAGGTGTCGGTCCAGAAGGTGCCTGCCAAGCCCAAGCGCTTCGGCAAAGACCCGTTCACCGGCGAAGAGCGCTGGTTCCCGGCCAAGCCCGCTTCGGTCAAGGTCAAGGTCCGTCCGCTCAAGAAGCTGAAAGACGCCGCGCAATAAGCGCCCCGTCCGACAGCCTCACCGGCAAGGCCCGTCTCGCCAGAGGCGGGCCTTGCCGTTTTCGGGCCTGCCGCGCCGCCGTATCGTCCGGCCTTCACGCCTTTTCCGTTTCCGATGTCCCGTCCGTCCCCGCACCACGATAGCGTCACACCGGCACTGACGACGCCCGTCACCCTGCTGATGGCCGCGGCCACCGGCCTGGTCGTCGCCAGCAACTACTACGCTCAACCGCTGCTGCACACCATTGGGCAGCAATTCGCCCTGTCCGAAACCGCGGCGGGCAGTATCGTCACGACCGCGCAGCTGTCGTACGCCGCCGGCCTGCTGCTGCTCGTGCCGCTGGGCGACATGGTCGAGCGGCGGGTTCTCATCGTGCTCATGACGGCGCTCGGCGCGGTCGGCCTGCTACTCTCGGCTTGCGCCACCAGCATTTCAATGCTGCTGGCCGGCACGGCCATCACGGGCTTCTTGTCGGTCGTGGCCCAGGTGCTCGTACCCTTTGCCGCCACGCTGGCTTCGCCCAGCCAGCGTGGCAAGGCGGTCGGCACCATCATGAGCGGGCTGCTGCTGGGCATACTGCTCGCAAGAACCTTCGCCGGCATGCTGGCCGAACTGGGCAGTTGGCGCACCGTGTACTGGGTGGCGGCGCTGCTGGTACTGGCCATGGCCGGCGCCCTGTGGCGCGTGCTGCCTCGCTATCGCACGCCCAACACCCACAACTACCCGGGCCTGCTGGCGTCGATCTTCCACCTCTATGCAAGCGAGCCGCTGCTGCGCGCCCGCTCGCTGATCGGCGCGCTGATCTTCGCGGCGTTCAGCATGCTCTGGACCCCGCTGACATTCCTCCTGGCCAATCCGCCCTACTCGTACGGCGACGCCACCATCGGCCTGTTCGGCCTTGCCGGCGCTGCCGGCGCCGTTGCCGCCAATCGCTACGGCAGCCTCAGCGACCGCGGGCGCGGCAACCTGGCCACGCGCGCGGGCCTGGCGGTGCTGCTTGGCTCCTGGGCCTTGCTGGGCATGGCGCAATACTCCCTGGCCGCCCTGCTGTGCGGCATCCTCTTGCTCGACATGGCGATCCAGGGGGTGCACGTCACCAACCAGAGCGCCCTGTACCGGCTGCGCCCGGATGCGCGCAGCCGCCTTACCGCCGGATACATGACGTGCTACTTCGTGGGCGGCGCCGCCGGCTCGCTGGCATCCGCCGCGCTTTATGCCCATACGGGCTGGCCCGGGGTGGTCGCGGGCGGCACGGCGGTCAGCGCGGCCGCCCTGGCCTACGCATGGCGCGCCCGCGCCGCGCGCCTGCCCGAAAACCCGTCACCGCCTGCCCAAGGCTAGGTACTTCTATAATCAATGGTTTAACCGCCGGCGCCTGGCGCGCTGCGGCCTTTCCTCTCTACTAGAATCGCGCACAGGTCCATGCAGGAACGCTACAGCCCCACCGCCGTCGAAGCGGCCGCCCAACAAGACTGGCAGGCCCGCGACGTCTATCGTGTCACCGAGCACGCCCGCGCCGCCGACGGCTCCGAAAAGCCCAAATTCTATGCGTGCTCGATGCTGCCCTACCCCAGCGGCAAGCTGCACATGGGCCACGTCCGCAACTACACGATCAACGACATGATGGCGCGCCAGCTGCGCATGCGCGGCTACAACGTGCTCATGCCCATGGGCTGGGACGCCTTCGGCATGCCGGCCGAGAACGCCGCCATCAAGTCCAGGGTGCCGCCAGCCAAATGGACCTACGACAACATCGCCTACATGAAAAAGCAAATGAAGGCGATGGGGCTGGCCATCGACTGGTCGCGTGAAATCGCCGCGTGCGACCCCAAGTACTACAAATGGAACCAATGGCTGTTCCTGAAGATGCTCGAGAAAGGCATCGCCTACCGCAAGACCCAGGTGGTCAACTGGGACCCGGTCGACCAGACCGTCCTTGCCAACGAGCAGGTCATCGACGGCCGCGGCTGGCGCTCGGGCGCCCCGGTCGAAAAGCGTGAAATCCCCGGCTACTACCTGCGCATCACCGATTACGCCGACGAACTGCTCGACCAGGTCCAATCGGGGCTGCCGGGCTGGCCCGAACGCGTGCGCATCATGCAGGAAAACTGGATAGGCAAATCCGAGGGCGTGCGCTTTGCGTTCCCGCACACCATCGCCGGCGCCGACGGAAAGCTCATCCAGGATGGCAAGCTCTACGTATTCACCACCCGCGCGGACACGATCATGGGTGTCACGTTCTGCGCCGTGGCGCCCGAGCATCCGCTGGCCACGCATGCCGCCCGCGACAACGCCGCGCTTGCAGAATTCATCGAGCAATGCAAGGTCGGCGGCACCACCGAAGCCGAAGTTTCCACGCGCGAGAAGGCCGGCATGCCCACGGGCCTTGCCGTCACGCACCCCATCACGGGCGAGCCCGTCGATGTCTGGGTGGGCAACTACGTGCTCATGAGCTACGGCGACGGCGCCGTCATGGGTGTGCCGGCGCACGACGAACGCGATTTCGCCTTTGCCCGCAAGTACCAGCTGCCCATCCGGCAAGTCATCGGCGTCGAAGGAAAGACGTACTCCACCGACGCCTGGCAAGACTGGTATGCCGACAAGCAGATTGGCCGCACGGTCAACTCGGGCAAATATGACGGCCTGTCGTACAGCCAGGCGGTCGACGCCATCGCCGCGGATCTCGCCGCGCAAGGCCTGGGCGAAAAGCAGACCACCTGGCGCCTGCGCGACTGGAGCATCTCGCGCCAGCGGTACTGGGGCACCCCCATCCCCATCATCCACTGCGCCGACTGCGGCCCCGTGCCGGTGCCCGAGCAAGACCTGCCCGTCGTGCTGCCCGACGACCTCATTCCCGACGGCACCGGCAACCCGCTCGCCAAGAACGAAGCCTTCCTGTCGTGCTCGTGCCCCCGTTGCGGCAAGCCCGCGCGCCGCGAGACCGACACCATGGACACCTTCGTCGATTCGTCGTGGTACTTCATGCGCTATACCTCGCCCGACAACGACCAGGCCATGGTAGATGCCCGCAACGACTACTGGATGCCCATGGACCAGTACATCGGGGGCATCGAACACGCCGTGCTGCACCTGCTGTATGCGCGTTTCTGGACGCGCGTCATGCGCGACCTGGGCCTGCTGAAGTTCGACGAGCCCTTCACTCGCCTGCTCTGCCAGGGCATGGTGCTCAACCACATCTACTCGCGCAAGAACCCGCAGGGCGGCATCGAGTACTTCTGGCCCGACGAAGTCGAAAACGTCTATGACGCCAAAGGCGCCATCACCAGTGCGCGCCACAAGGCCGATGGTTCCGAGGTGAACTACGGCGGCGTGGGCACGATGTCCAAGTCCAAGAACAACGGCGTCGATCCCCAGGCATTGATCGACACGCTCGGCGCCGACACGGCGCGCCTGTTCGTCATGTTCGCCAGCCCGCCGGAACAGACGCTCGAATGGTCCGACTCCGGGGTCGAAGGCGCCAACCGCTTCCTGCGCCGCCTGTGGGCGCACTGCCATGCCCACCGCGATGCCGTCGCGCGCGGCCTGGACGGCGGTGCCGACTGGTCCCAGGCGCCCGCTGCCGTCAAAGACCTGCGCCGCGAAATCCATGGCCTGCTCAAGCAAGCCGATTACGATTACCAGCGCATCCAGTACAACACCGTGGTGTCGGCCTGCATGAAAATGCTCAACGCCATGGACGACGCCAAGCTGCCCGAAGGCACGCACGCCGACGCCGCGCGCGCCGAAACACTGGGTGTGCTGCTGCGGGTGCTGTACCCCGTCGTGCCCCATGTCACCTGGCTGTTGTGGCGCGAACTCGGGTACGCTCGCAGCCTGGGCGACCTGCTCGACGCGCCCTGGCCCCAGGTCGACGAAGCCGCCCTGGTCGCCGACGAAATCGAGCTGGTGCTGCAGGTCAACGGCAAGCTGCGCGGCGCCATCCGGGTGTCCGCGCAGGCGTCCAAGGCCGATATCGAGCAAATCGCCGCGGCCCAGGACGAAGTGGCCCGTTTCCTCGAGGGCCGGCCGCCCAAGCGCGTCATCGTCGTGCCGGGCAAGCTGGTCAATGTCGTAGGCTGAAGAGGTATCGCATGCATCCCGCACCGCATCGTCCGCAACGCTTTCCATCCCGCTGGCTGCTGCGCGCGGCCGGCCTGGCGGCCGTCATGCTGCTTGCGGCGTGCGGGTTTGCATTGCGCGGCACCACGCCGCTGCCCTTCGACACCATGTATGTCGGCATTCCCGACAACACCCGGTTCGGCGCCGACATCCGGCGCGCGCTGCGTGCCGCGTCGCCCAACACCACACTTGTAGACGAGCCGGGCGACGCCCAGGCCATCCTGCAGTCAGTGCGCAACCGGCGCACGCTGCGCGAAGTCTCGCTCAATGCGCAAGGCCGCGTCGAGGAATACGAACTCGGCATCGACTTCACCTTCCGGCTCATCACCAACAAGGGGGTGGCGCTCCTGCCCGACACCACGCTGTCGGTGTACCGCGAGATGCCCTATGACGACCAGGTCGTGCAGGCCAAGCAGGGCCAGATCGAAAGCCTTTACCAGTCCATGCAGCAATCCCTGGTCAGCCGCCTGATACGCCGCCTCACGGCGCCCGATGTGCGCGAGGCGGCCGAAGCCGCCGCCCGCGGCGATGCCGATCCCGACCTGCCGGTCTACGACCCCAACGCCATGCCGTCGGACGCCAACCCGGAAACCTGGCAGACGCCGGCCTCGCCCGGCACCGGCGCCTGGTAAGCCATGGCGCAGGCGCTCGATGGCGACCGGCTGGCCGACCACCTGCAGCGCGCGGGCGGGCAGCTTGCGCCCCTCTACACGGTGTCGGGCGACGAACCGCTGCTGGTCACCGAGGCCATCGACGCCTTGCGTGCCGCAGGGCGAGCGGCCGGCTACACCGACCGCACCACGATGGTCATGGATGCCCGCAGCGACTGGAGCGCCGTGGCGGCCGCCACCCAGAGCGTGTCGCTGTTCGGCGACCGACGCATACTCGAAATCAAGCTGCCCACCGGCAAACCCGGCAAAACCGGCGGCGACACACTGACTCGCCTGGCCGAGCAGGCCGCGCGCCAGCCCGACCCGGACACGCTGCTGTTGGTCACCTTGCCCCGCCTGGACAAAGCCACGCGCGACACCAAATGGGCGCAGGCGCTGGCGGCCTCCGGCGTCATGGTCGAACTGCCATCCATCGAACGCAGCCGCCTGCCCGCCTGGATCGCCGCACGGCTGGCGCGCCAGCAGCAGCGCACCGACAACGCCACACTGCAATGGATGGCCGACAAGGTCGAAGGCAACCTGCTTGCCGCCCACCAGGAAATCCAAAAGCTGGCGCTGCTCTATCCCGAAGGCCAGCTGGCCGCCGAAGACGTCGAACGCGCGGTGCTCAACGTGGCCCGCTACGACGTTTTCGGCCTGCGCGATGCCATGCTCGCGGGCGATGTCCCGCGCACCGTACGCATGATCGCCGGCCTGCGCGACGAAGGCGAAGCGCTCCCGCTGGTGCTATGGGCGGTGGGCGACGAAATCCGCCTGCTGGCGCGTGTCGCCGAGGCGCGTGCCGCGGGGCAAGACACCGGCGCCATGATGCGACGGCTGCGCATATTCGGCGCCCACGAACGGCTGGCCCTGCAGGCCCTGGGCCGCGTGCCCGCGCGAGCCTGGCCCTCGGCGGTGCAACATGCCCACGAGGTCGACCGTCTGATCAAGGGCCTGCACGTCCCCGGCCGGCTTGCCGATCCCTGGGAAGAAATGACGCGCCTGGCGCTGCGTGTGGCGGCGGCCGGCCGGGCCTGAGCCCCGACGCAACACGCTACACTCGAACTCTACGCCGACGGCACGCCGCGCCGCCGACACCAACCATGCAAGATACGTGATGCCCGCTACTGACATCGACACCGCCATGCTGACCCTGGGCGAAAACGCCCGCCGCGCTTCGCGCGCCATGATGCGCGCCAGCGGCGCCGCCAAAAACCAGGCGCTGCACGCCATGGCCGACGCTCTGGGCGACAGCCGGGCCGGGCTCAAGGCAGCCAACGCACAGGACGTCGACGCCGCGCGCGCGGCCGGACTCGAACCCGCCCTGCTCGACCGCCTGACGCTGTCCGACAAAAGCCTCGACCTCATGATAAGCGGCCTGCGCCAGATAGCCGCGCTGCCTGATCCTGTCGGCACGATCACGGCAAGCACCCTGCGGCCCAACGGCATGCGGGTGGCGCAGATGCGCGTCCCGCTCGGCGTTATCGGCATCATTTATGAATCGCGGCCCAACGTCACCATCGATGCCGCCGCGCTTTGCCTCAAATCCGGCAACGCCGCCATTTTGCGCGGCGGCAGCGAAGCCGTGCATTCCAATCTCGCGCTGGGCGACGTGGTTCAGGCAGGCCTGCGCGCGGCTGCCTTGCCGGCCGAGGCCGTACAGGTCGTCAACACCACCGACCGCGCCGCGGTAGGCAAGCTCATCACCATGACGGAACACATCGACGTCATCGTGCCGCGCGGCGGAAAAGGCCTGATCGCGCGCCTGGCCAACGAAGCCCGCGTGCCGCTCATCAAGCACCTCGACGGCAACTGCCACGTGTACATCGACGCGGCCGCCGACCCCGAAAAAGCGCTTGCCATCGCACTCAACGCCAAGACTTACCGCTACGGCATCTGCGGCGCCATGGAAACGCTGCTGGTCGATGCCAGCGTCGCCGTGTCCATCCTGCCGCGCATTGCCGCGGCCTTCGCCGCCCATGGCGTCGAATTGCGCGGGTGCCCCCGCACTCGCGACATCGTCCCGGCAGCCAAGCCGGCCACCGACGAAGACTGGGCCACCGAATACCTGGCTCCCATCCTGGCCGTGCGCATCGTCGATTCCCTGGACGAAGCCATCGAACATATCGCGCGCTGGGGTTCGGGGCACACGGACGCGATCGTCACCGAAGATCTCTCGGCAGCCCAGCGCTTCCAGCGCGAGGTCGACTCCAGTTCCGTTTACGTCAACCTGCCCACTTGCTTTGCCGACGGGTTCGAATATGGCCTCGGCGCCGAAATCGGCATCTCCACCAATCGCCTGCATGCCCGGGGTCCGGTGGGGCTCGAAGGCCTCACCACCCTGAAATGGGTACTCAGCGGCGAAGGCCAGACCCGCGGATAACCGGCATTATCCGGCCCAGTCACGTACCAAACGTATCATTTCCATGCCCACGCAAGTTCTTGCCTACGCCTTCAGCCTGGTCACTCTCTGCTTCCTGGTCTGCACAATATGCGCCGTGCTGGTGTTCTTTGTGCGCGCCGATCACATCAACAATACGCTGCAGCACCCGCTGCTCAAGCACGGGCCATTCCGACGTTTTCCTTTCGCGGTCAAGACAGCAATCCTGCAAGACTATTTTTTCCGCCTGGCGTTTCCCGGGTTGAATTTCGGATTGTTCGGCCGCGCCAACGCGCTGCTCAGCCATGTCGATCCCAAACGCACACCCTTCAGCGTAAAGGCGCCGGTTGTCGTTTTCTGGGCGTCGTGCTGGGTGGGCCTGGTGGCCATGATCGCCGTCTGGGTCATGCTGTTGATGTACCGCTAAGGCGGGGCCGGGGCCATGCACAAAGCCCATCCACCCGCCCTACAACCCTGCCCGTGCGGCAGTGGCTCCAGCTACCAGCAATGCTGCCAGCTCTGGCACCAGGGGCCGCGCCGCCTGATGGCGCCCACCGCTGAAGCCTTGATGCGGTCGCGCTATAGCGCCTTTGTGCTCGACGAGCTGCAGTACCTGCTCGATACCTGGCATCCCGATACGCGTCCGCCCCAGCTCGAACCCAATCCACCCGACCTGAAATGGCTGTGACCTGCCCCCAGACTTAGTACGGCACCGACATAGAGTCCAGGGTTAAAAACCGTTGTTGTCGATGCGCCTGAGCAAACTGCTCCGGCGTTAAGTATCCCAGCGCGCTATGCGGGCGTTCGGTGT